>JAYVNP010000090.1:0-4213 GCA_043758385.1 Saprospiraceae bacterium | reverse complement strand
TGGCGATAAAGATGCATCGCTTTCCCAAGTATTAAAAATTGAGTCCGCAGCCCATAATTTAGCCAATACTTTGCTTAATGTGAAGCTTTTACCTCGATCTGTCGTTGCAACTGCTTAAATTTAATATTTAGAAAAGAACTAACTCTTTGAGTTAGAAAAAATAACGCGACTACTTCAAGCAATTAAGGTAAGTTTTTTTTATGTCCTTTATTTATTAAAGTGAAGTTTATTAATTTGCTTTTAAGCGTAAATATTACAGATAATAAGTGTACCTCGCTCTACACCCATTTTCAAAAAAATGTAGCCTGCAACGCTCTTGTAAGTTTAAAGACTTGCAAGAGCGTAATAAGTTTTTGAAAGAAAAGTTTTGAAAGAAACTTAAAAATAAAACACTTATAGCTAATTTAGCGTTTCAATAAAATATGTTCTGTGATTATGGTAAATTCTAAAACCACAACCGTAAATCCAAAACGGTGTTTCGTAAAATCCAAAAACGTAAAAAATATTTCTAATGAAAAGACGTAGTTTTGTGCAAAATGTGGGTTTAGGTGCTTCCGCATTTATTTTGCCGACATCACCAATTGTAAATACCTTATTATTTAATTCTCAAAATCAAAATTTTATGAGCTTCGAACTCGCTCCACTTCCTTACGCATTCAGTGCTTTAGAGCCACACATTGATGCTAAAACGATGGAAATTCACCATGACAAACACCACGCGGCGTATGTTACTAATTTGAATGCGGCTGTTACTGCCGATGCAACTGCGCAAAATAAATCTATTGAAGATTTATTAGGTAGTATTTCAAAATATGCACCTGCTATTCGCAACAACGGTGGCGGACATTGGAATCATACTTTTTTCTGGAATATTTTAAAACTAGGCACAACACCGGGTGCAGAAACTAATTTCGCCATCAATGGTGCATTTGGTAGCATGGAAAATTTCAAAACGGAGTTTTCTAAAGCGGCTATGACGCGTTTCGGATCTGGTTGGGCATGGTTGTGTGTTGATGCGAATAAAAATTTATTCATTTCCTCAACGCCAAATCAAGATAATCCGTTGATGGATATTGCAGAAAAAAAAGGTACACCATTATTAGGGCTCGATGTTTGGGAACACGCTTATTATTTGCATTACCAAAACAAGCGCGCTGATTACGTGGCTGCGTTTTTTAACATCGTTAACTGGGATACAGTAAACGACAAATTGAAAAAAGCTATTGGCGGTTAATTTATTTTATAAACGATAATGAAATCCCATTACAATTAATTTTGCAGTGGGATTTTCTTTAAAAGGCAATTAGCAAAAGGCAATAGGCAAATGTCATGAAATCAAAAATAACTTTTAAATGAAAACTTGGCTCGATGCTCGAAAAGATTTAGAATCCCAACTTGCGACGATTTACGATACTCGTGAAGCACAATCCATTGCAAAAATAATTTTTATAGATTATTTTCAACTCACAGAAGCCAATAAACGTGTTGATATATCCGAGATTCCACTTTTTGAAATGCAACTCAAAGACGTAACACAACGCCTTTTGGCAAGCGAACCCGTGCAATATATTTTAGGCAGCACTTGGTTTTATGGATTAAAGCTAAAAGTAAACGCATCGGTTTTAATTCCGAGACCTGAAACGGAGGAATTAGTAGAATGGATTTTAGAGAATCATTCGGAAAAAAAAATTTCTGTACTCGATATCGGAACAGGTAGCGGTTGCATTGCGTGTGCTTTGAAATTTAAAAAATCAGATTGGAATATTTCTGCTTTCGATGTCAGCGAAGCGGCTTTAATTACCGCCAGTAAAAATGCTTACAGAAATAATTTAGACATTGATTTTTTTATCGGCGATGTTTTAAATAGGGATTCTGTTGATACCGAGAAAAAATTTGATCTTATAGTTTCAAATCCACCGTATATTCCTCAAAGCGATGCAAATTTTATGCACACAAATGTTTTAAATTTTGAACCGCATTTGGCATTGTTTGTCGAAAACAATAATCCTTTACAGTTTTACATCGCCATCGCCGATTTTGCAAAGCAGCATTTAAATACAAATGGAAAAATTTATGTCGAATGTCATTTTGAAAACGTGGAAGCCGTTGCAAAAAAATTTACGCAGGAAGGATTTAAAGACGTAGAAACTAAAAAAGATTTAACTGGTAATTGGCGTTTTGTTCGTGCAGGTTTAAAATTTTGAAATATTTTTAACCGAAGTGTATGCATTAATAAATCTTTTTTGATGAGGGATATATCGTTCAACATTTTTTGGAATAGGATTGTAAGTCGCATTAACATAAGGATTCGGTAATTCAGAAAGTTCTAAAGCTTTTGCGCCAACCATCGCTGCACCGAGCGCTGAAATTTCAATGGTTTCCGTAATGTCTATTGTCATATTAAATACATCGGCTAAAATTTGAATCCACGTTGCGCTGTGCGCAAATCCACCACCTGCAATAATGCGTGTAATATTGTGCGATTCTTTTAAAATGTGATTCAATAAATTTAGATGAAAAATTACACCCTCCATTGCTGCTCGTATAGCATGAGCGCGCGTATGCAAAGCACCCATACATAAAAAAGAACTGCGAATATGAGCATCCCAAAGCGGTGCGCGCTCACCATTTATGTAAGGTAAAAATAATAAATTGTCGCTTCCGACTGGAATTGTATCTGCTGATTTTAAAAAATCAGATATAGAATCTGTTAAACCAAAAAAAGAATCGTGCAACCATTGTAAAACACCAGCACCTGCATTTGTTCCGCCACCAATAAGATATAAATTTTCATCAAAAACATAACAGAAGGTGCGCCTTTGCACGTCAAAAAATGGTTTGTCACTCAACAAACGCATCGCACCGCTCGTACCTATCGAAATAACGGCATCACCTATTGCGTGTGCTCCCGAACCCCAATTTGCTAATCCGCCATCGCTACCACCCACAACAACGATGAGCTTTGAGCTTTTAGTCGTGAACTGCGAGCGGTGCTCATTATTCAGAGTCAGATGCTGATAGTTGATTTCTTCTGTATGATACGGTGAAACCAAATCGGATAATTGGTTCGCATTTATACCAACGAGATTTAAAATTTTTTCAGACCAATTTTTGGTTTTAATATCGAGCAAACCTGTAGCGGATGCAATAGAATAATCAATAATAAATTTACCTGTCAGTCGCCATAAAACATATTCTTTTATGCCAATAAATTTATGCGCCGTAATAAAAATTTCAGGTTTGTTGTTCTTCAACCAAAGTAATTTTGTCAGAGGCGACATGGAATGTATGGGTGTGCCTGAAATGTTATAGATTTCATCGGCAAGTATTTCATCGCTATTTAATTCATCTGCTTCTTTGTAAGCCCGATTATCCGACCAAATAATACACGGTGTGAGTGCTACACACTGTGCATCAACGGCGATAAGCGCGTGCATAGCAGATGAAAAACTCACACATTCAATTACATTCAATTCAGCATTAAATTCTATACATTCATTTAAACCTTTTATAACCGCAGCAAAAATTAGTTCTGGATTTTGTTCACTGCGCAATTCATTTGTATAGATCGTCGGATAATTTTCGCTGACTTGGAAAATGACATTGCTTTTTGCATCGAACAAAATAACTTTTGTCGAGGTTGTTCCAATATCTACCGCGATAATCATAATGAAGTATTGAGGTGTACAAAAGAAAAATGGCAGTTTAACAAGTTAAACTGCCACTCAGTCAATATAGAAGGACACATTTTTTATCTTAAAGGTCAATCACAATTAGTGATCGCCTGTTTTTTTGTCAGACATTTTATCACCCATTTTCTGCATTTTGTCACCTGCTTTGTGCGCAGCATCGCCCATTTTTTCAACGGCTTTATCTTTCATATCGCCCATTTTGTCGCCTGCGGCAGAAGCAGCAGCACCCATCTTAGATTTTGCTGAGTCGGCAGCCATTTTTGTTGCATCGGCAGCATTTGAAGCAGCTGTTTTAGTTGCGTCAACGGCATTTGAAGTAGCAGATTTTGTAGCATCAACAGCACCCGACACAGTTGAGGGAGCGTCACTGCATGAAGCTAAACCCGCAAAAGCAAAAGCTACAAACAAAGATTTTAATACGATTTTCATGTTTTTTATTTTTATGAATTTTTGATTTACTTATTAATCAAATTATAGACAGTGCATTTTAAAACCGTCACACAGTTTTTAAAAATTAATTA
>JAYVNP010000089.1:0-33453 GCA_043758385.1 Saprospiraceae bacterium | reverse complement strand
AATTGGATATAGTTCAGAAAAAAATGTATTTTTGTTCAGTTAAATACACGTTGTTATGAAAAATCTTCTTTTACTTCTTTTTTTGCCTTTACAACTTAGTTCACAGACCAATGGATTTGCAAATTTTAAAAAATATCCTTTCCCAAGTGAATTGTGCGCAGGGAAAAAAGGTGATAAAATAGCCTGGGCTTTTGATGAGCAAGGCAGGCGCAATGTATATGTGGCGGAGGGTCCGAATTATGTGCCACGAAAACTTACCAATTTCACGAAAGACGATGGACAAGAAATTTCAAGTTTGAAAATTACGGACGATGGTACTTCGGTTGTGTTTACGCGCGGCGGCGAACACGGCGGTAATTGGGAAACGGGTTTGCCGATTAATCCGGCGCACGATGTACAACCTTTTAAAGTGCAAATAGCGCGCATTCCTTTTGCGGGTGGAGAAACAAAATATATTTCTGAGGGCGATTATCCAAGTGTTTCGCCCGATGGAAAAAAAGTAGCTTTTTTAAAATCAGGTCAAGTTTGGATATCGAGTATAGATAGTTTTGGTGTCGCTAAAAATTTATTTACGACGCGCGGCACTGTGCATTCGCTCGAATGGAACAATGATGGAACGGCATTGCTTTTTGTTTCGTCGCGTGGCGATCACGCTTTGATAGGTATTTTTAATTTTGAAGAAAAAAAGACAAAGTGGATTACACCGTCGTTCAATCATGATAGCTCACCGCATTGGTCAATAGACAATAAGAAAATTGTTTTTGTTCGCCGACCTGGAACTGGCGGCGCACCCGATTCGGTGCTCGTAAATCGGCATCAACCTTGGCAAATTTTTGTCGTGGATATTGCGACTAATACAGCTAATCTGATTTACACAGCACCAAAAACTTTGCGCGGCTCAGTTCCGACAACTCACGGTGGCGTAAACTTACATTGGGCAACCGGCGATAGAATCGTTTTTCTGAGCTATCAGGATGGTCAACCGCATTTGTATTCTATTCCTGCTGAAGGTGGTGCAGCATTACTTCTCACGCCTGGCGAATTTATGTGCGAACATATAAGCCTTAGCAGCGATAAAAAATATTTAACATTTAGTGCCAACACGGGTAATAATGCGTTGGATATTGAACGCCGTCACGCTTGCATCGTTAGTGTGAATAAAGCGGATATGCGCGTAATTACAAACGGTAACGGTTTAGAATGGACACCCGTTTTAACCAATGATAATAAAACAGCAGCTTTTATTGCTGCTACGCCGACGCATTCGCCTTTAATAGCTATTAAAAGTTTGAATGCCATAGCAACAGCAGAGAACTCTTCAGCGATAAAATTTTTAGGTGCCGATTTAGTTCCCACCGAATTTAAACAACAAAAACTCATAACGCCTACGCAAGTTATTTTTAAATCGGCTGATGGATTTACTATTCATGGGCAATTATTTTTACCCGAAGGAGGCGCAGCTAAAAAACCTGCAATTGTTTATGTGCATGGAGGTCCGCCACGACAAATGCTTTTGGGTTGGCATTATTCCGATTATTACTCGAACGCTTACGCCTCGAATCAGTATTTAGCAAGTTTAGGTTTTGTGGTGCTTTCGGTCAATTATCGTTTAGGCATTGGTTATGGTTACGAGTTTCACAATCCAGAAAAAGGTGGTGCAAGCGGTGGTGCAGAATATGCTGATGTGAAAGCAGCCGGCGAGTGGTTGCAAAAACAAAACTTTGTAGATGCGCAAAAAATTGGCATTTATGGTGGTTCGTATGGCGGTTACTTAACGGCAATGGCGTTAGCGCGCGATTCTAAACTTTTTGCTGCGGGTGTCGATATTCATGGTGTGCATGATTGGGGAATGGCAGAATCAATTATGTCGGAATTTGACGGCAAAACTGAAAAAGCACCCGATTATGAAAAAGCCATTCAAATTGCAAGAACGTCATCACCGATTTCGGATATAAAAACATGGACTTCGCCTGTACTTATAATTCATGCCGACGACGATAGAAATGTACGATTTAATCAGAGTACCGACTTAATTAATCGATTAGAAAAACAAGGCGTAAATTATGAAACGTTGATGATTGTTGACGATACACACCATTGGTTTGTTTGGGAAAATGCTGTCACTGTTTACGGTGCAGTCGCCGATTATTTTGTAAAGAAATTTATGAAATAAAATAACTGTTTCTCCAATATTTTCTATTGAAAACTAAGAAGAACTTTTTTTCGTAAATGTTTGTTATAATAACCAAATACAAAAATTAGTTCCAAAAATGTTTGGCGTTAAATTTTAGTTAAACACTTGTTACAGCTCAAATACTAAACCCAATCAAACGTTATTAGAATTATAAAATCAAATAAGTTAAACTATGAAGAATATATTTTCATTTGTAGGAGCGGGATTGATAGGCGGTTTAATGGTTGTAGGCGCAACACAACTCTTAAATCCAAAAATAAATGTATCGCCGCGTTCTAATTCACAATTTGTTTCTCAAAATACGCCTATTGCAGCGGGCGCGATAGATTTATCGCAAGCAGCAGCGAGCGCATCTCCTTCAGTTGTTTTTATTGAGGCAGCTGAATCGGAAGCAAGCGCACAACGCAATAGGCAAGATGATCCTTTCACACAATTTTTTGGTTTTCAACAACCTGCAAAACGCGGAACGGGATCGGGTGTAATTTTAAGTTCGGATGGTTATATTGTAACTAATAATCACGTTGTTGATTTTGCTGACGAGGTTAAAGTGACGCTGCCAGACGAAAGAAAATTTATGGCACGTGTAATTGGCACAGATCCACGCAGCGATTTGGCAGTTTTGAAGATTTCTACAACAGGTTTGCCTGCCATTCAAAAAGGTAATTCTGATGTTTTACGCATCGGTGAATGGGTTTTAGCTATTGGTTATCCATACGATATCGGTACAACCGTTACAGCAGGTATTATTTCTGCAAAAGATAAAAAATTACGTGGCGATAACTCGAATGCTATCGAAGATTTTTTACAGACGGATGCGGTCGTAAATCCAGGTAATTCGGGTGGTGCTTTAGTGGATGCGCAAGGTAGATTGGTTGGAATAAATTCTGCAATACAATCGCGCACAGGAAGCTATGAAGGCTATTCGTTCGCAATCCCAATTAGTTTGGTAGATAAAACGGTTGAAGAAATTATTAAGAACGGAAAAAACGGCATTACAAATAATAACCGCAACGGTTTGGTTCAAGGTAATAAAAATAATAATTCTCGCGGTGTTCGGTTAGGTGTGCAGATGGTAAGTGACGAAGATTTTTTACGCGTCGCTAAAGCTAATGAGGTTGATGTTAAAGAAGGTGTTTTTGTTGACGCTGTACAAGATGGAAGTAATGCGCAATTTGGCGGTATTTTACCAAAAGATGTGATTATAAAAATTGACGGCGAAAATATTAAAAGAACAACAGACTTAAAATCGAAATTACTAAAATATAAAGTCGGCGACGCCGTCAGAATAACAGTGGTTCGGAATGGAGATGTTCAGGATATAAAACTCACATTGCGACCAAGTTAATTGAGATGTATAATTTGACAATTGTATGACAAATGTGGTAAATATTTTACCGAGTTTTGCGAACTAAACTTTGTTTAAATTTGTTATACAAATATAAGATACTTGTTTAAAGTTGGTTTTTCGTTTTGTTTTGATGCGCTCGGTTGAAAAACTGAGCGCTTTTTTTGTCTTTCGTAAATTATATCTATATTTGTAAAATTAAGTTGTTAAAAAATTTAATCGTCTATAATCCCACCTGTCATCGTTTCGTTATTGTGTTAAGCTAATGCAAATTTTTATGTTTGTATGCACACATTAAATGAAATTGTATCAAATTTGAGCGTACAACATAACTGTTAAATCGAAAGTCATTTTTTCATTTTGATTTGAGGTTTATAAATGCCAAAATTGCACTTTTTTTTTATGCTACTTTCACTGTTAATTGTAAGCACAGCTTACTCACAGAAAGTGGTATGGGTTGGTGCAACAAGCACAAACAATAGTGGCACAACGAATCAGATTGCGGTTTGTAGTTTTATAAATAATAGCGAGATGAAAATTCCGCAAAATTTAGCACCTACAACTAAATTTAATTCTATTTTTAATACGCTGAATAATATTTGCGTCAATAATAATTTTAGTTACGAAGTGCGTCTGCGCGATTCAGTCAGTTTAATTAATGGTGGTGAGCGTTTTGCAACAACAAGTTTATTTTCGTCTATCGGAATCTTAAATATTTCTGTGGCGGAAAGTGTGGCATCATCTCAAATAGCTTTAACTCTGAATGGCGTTGCGCTGGGTTTTAACAAAACAGATTTAGTTTTTGATTTAACAAAATGGCTAACGCTTAAAATTATTTTTAAAAATGGCATACTCAGCATTTTAGCCAACGGAAAAAATGTGGCAAATACAATTTATTCTGGTGCAGCTAATTCAATTTGTTTATCGCAGTTTATATTTTTAGGTTCGGGTGAAGTTAATTACGTCAAAATTTACGACAACACAACTGGAATTTTTTTTTATAACGAAAGTTTTGACGACTGTAATAATTTAGCGAGTGCGCAAGCATGCGCAACCAAAACGATTAAAATAATTGGAAATTCACCGTGCAACGGCGATTCGTTGGTGCTCAGTACAAATACCGGTGCCACTACCTATGTGTGGGCAGGACCCAACGGTTACTCAAGTAAGCAACCGCGTGTGGTCATCCCAAAAACCGATAACACATGGAGTGGCACTTTTTATTTAACTGCTCAATGGGATGGTTGTTCGACGGCTACTGATTCATTTAAAGTGAATTTAAAACCTTCGCCGATTATTGATATTGGTCGCGACACGTCAATTTGCAATGGCTTAACATATTTACTCGACGCCAAAAACTTAGGTGCAACCTATAAATGGCAAAACGGAACGAGCGGACAATTTCAGCAAATTAAAACGTCTGGCGTGTATGCCGTAACTGTAACCAATACGATTGGTTGTAAAACTTCTGCGTCGGTTAAAATAAATTTTGCTCCAACTCCCATCGTGCCGCGTGTATCTATTAGTCGAGCAAGTTGCGCGAACGTTTGCGATGGTAGATTGCGCGCTTCTGCAACAGGAGGTTTTGGTGCGCCCTATACTTTTAAATGGACAGGTGGTCGCACAAAAGATTCGATTGTTGACGCTTGCCCTAATGATTACGGTTTAACCGTCACTGACTCGAAAGGCTGCAATGTAAAAGTAGTTGCGACTTTGCCTTCGCCTGTTCCCATTTTTATTCAAACTACGTTCGATACACTTTACAACGGTTACGCCAACCGATGTAACGACTCTAAAAATGCTGCAATTAAAGTGCGCGCAACGGGTGGCGGTGGCGATTTTACTTTCCGTTGGTTTACCGATCCGCCACAAATAACGGATTATATTACGGGCGTTGGCACTGGCAAAATTAAAGTTTTAGCGACCGATAAAAATAATTGTAGCGATACGCTCATCGTTAACGTGGATGCACCGCGACCGATTGAAGCCTTTTATAAAATGATTCCGCCGCGTTGCTTGGGCGATAAAAACGGTCAAATTATTTTAGATAGTTTTGCTGGAGGCACGTTTCCGTTTAAGTTTCAGTTATCGAATGGTGTTTTCGATGCTAAACTCAACGGATGGCAAAATTTAGCGAAAGGTACTTACGCCGTTAATATCACGGATGCGAATAATTGCAAAGCACAAAAAAATTTCGTCGTTGAAAATCCACCTAAAATTAATTTACGCGCTACACCCGATACACTGATTCATTACGGCGACAATGTTAAACTGTATGCGAGTTTAGATACGCCATCAGTTATGAAAAGTATTTCTTGGTTTAGTAATCGCGATTCTGCACTTACTTATTCCTGCAAAAACTGTACAACACCCGATATCAATCCGCGCATACCAACCTTGTTTAAAGTTACGATAACCGATTCATTCGGCTGTGTTGTCACACACGATATTATAGTACAAGTAGATAAGCGCCGACCTGTTTTTGTACCCAATATTTTTTCACCGAACGACGATGGCAATAACGATGTACTGATGATGTTTGTAGGCAACGGTGTAAAAAAAGTTCTCGATTTTCAAATTTTTAATCGTTGGGGACATCAAGTATTTTCGCAACAAAATGTTACACCCGATAATTTTACGACAGGTTGGGATGGTACTGTGAATGGCTCTAAATCTCCGAACGATACCTACACTTGGTTTACGCGCATACTCTTTGATGACGGCGAGACAGAAATTTTAAACGGCACTATTAATTTAGTGCGCTAACAAAAAGGCTCATCTTTTATTTTTAAAGAAATTGGTCATCATTTCAGCACATTCCGTTTCGCAAATACCTAATTCAACTATTGTTTTTGGGTGAAGCATTTCTTTACCGAAGCGCATAAATCCGCGTTTATAGTCCGACGCGCCATACACTAAACGTTTTAATTGCGACCAAGCTAATGCACCGGCGCACATCGGGCAAGGCTCTAAAGTTACAAAAAGCGTACATTCATCCAAATATTTACTGCCAATATGTTGCGCCGCCGCTGTGATGGCAATTATTTCTGCGTGTGCTGTTATGTCGTTAAGTTGTTCTGTTTGGTTATGTACACGCACAATAATTCTGTTATTCCACACAACCACCGCACCGACGGGTACTTCATCAGCATCAGCCGCTTTTTGTGCTTCTTTCAATGCCTGTTGCATGAAATATTCATCCGAAAAAATAGTCATAATTGATCTATAAGCTATGAGCTTTAAGCCGTGCGCTTTGAGTAAAACCTAATAGAGCACTCAAAGCCCATCGCAAATGGCTCAAAGCTATTTTGATTTGCGAAGTAATACTTTACGAATAGCAGTTACAACATCGCTGATACCTAAACCATATTTAGCGAGAAGTTCATCGGGTGTGCCGCTTTCACCGAAACTATCATTAACAGCAACATATTCTTGAGGTGTTGGGCAATGTTGCGAAAGCACTTCTGCTATTGCAGAACCTAAACCACCTGCACGTTGATGTTCTTCTGCACTTACAACAGCACCCGTTGCGCGCGCTGCTTCAATAATTGCCTCCGTGTCGAGCGGTTTAATGGTATGAATATTAATAACTTGAACGCTGATATTTTCTATTTCTAACGCTTTAGCAGCTTCTAATGCGTGCCACACTAAATGACCCGTTGCAAAAACAGTTACATCTGTTCCGGCTGTTAAGTGCAATGCTTTACCAATTACAAAAGGTTTATCGTGTGTGAAAATAGGCCAAACGGGTCTGCCAAAACGCAAATAAACGGGTCCATGATAATCGGCAATTGCCAAAGTTGCGGCTTTAGTTTGTGCCGCATCGCACGGATTGATAACTGTCATGTTCGGCAACATACGCATCATACCGATATCTTCCAAAATTTGGTGCGTAGCTCCATCTTCACCCAAAGTTAAACCGGCATGGCTGGCACAAATTTTTACGTTCTTATCGCTATACGCCACTGATTGTCTGATTTGGTCGTAAACCCGACCAGTCGAAAAATTAGCAAACGTAGTTGTGTACGGAATTTTACCCGTTACAGCTAAACCCGCTGCAATACCAATCATGTTCGCTTCAGCGATGCCCACTTGAACAAAACGCTCCGGAAATTCTTTGATAAACGCATCGAGTTTCATCGAGCCTGCTAAATCGGCAGTGAGCGCCACAACATTTTTATTGCTTCTACCCAATTCCAATATGCCTTCGCCAAAACCGTCGCGTGTCGCTTTTTTACCGATAACCGTTATTTCTGTTAATTTTTCTGACATGATTGACATTTTAATTGAGTGTCCGGATAATTTTGAATGCAAATATAAACATCCAATTGTGTTTGTGCTGTTCTTTTTGTTAAATCTTCTGAAATCGAGGCGTTCAATTGTTCAGAAGGTGTGTACATATTTTCTGGATCGCTGTTTCAGTATGATTTTCAGAAATGCGCATCCGGTTTTGTTTATCTATAAAAACATAATGCGGTAATGCTTCAACTTCATACGCCGATTTAACTTGTTCTAACACATTGGGTTGCGCTGTAATGCCTTCCATTTTTAATGCTTGCAGAATATTTTTATAAGCGTTTATGTCTTCATCAAGATTTATATTTAGCAGAACGACACCATTTTTTTGTAAATCGTGCCGAATAGAAGCCGTATTTTTAAAATTGGTTAAACACGCCGAACACCAACTCGCCCAAAAACTAACCATAACGACGCGTCCATTATAATCAGAAAGTTGGTGCACTGTGTTATCGGGTAAAATAAAATTAAAATTCGGGGCTAACCGAAACTTTGTTTTAGACTCGCCATGAGAAATCATTAATTCATTAAGTCGTTTTATCAAAGACTTATCTGAACAATTAGAGACAAAACTTTCCCATTTTTGCGCTGCGAATGATCTATCTTTTTGCGATGATAGCGTCTGTTCCAATAATTTTAAAAGAAGACTGTAAATTTGTTTCGTCGTTCCAATTGCTGCGATTGTTGCATATAATTTTTGTGGTTCTACCCCGAAATTTTTTGCATGAACATGCGCAAACATTTTTATTGCATCGGCAACAAATGGTTCATTTTGGTGCAGTTCACCAGTGAAAGTAAAAGTCTGGATAGGAATAACTGCTTGTGCAGTGCGTATTTCGGTGGCATCTTCAAAATCGTGAAAAACGAAATAGCTGTACAGCCGGCGTTGCAAAGTATATTGCTCAAATCTGAATAAATAAGAAAACAAGTAGCGATTGATATCGCTTTTGTGTTCATACAGTAAATCCATCGCCACATCGAATCGGCGACGAACAAGCGCGTTGAATTGCGTTGCGCTGTAATTATGTGCTTGCGCGTAGGTTGGTCTATCAATAAAAGTTTTTAAATATTCCGATGGCGTTTCAACAATCGGGTTAGAATGAAATTTTTCAATCATCTGCTGATAAAACCGATTGTTTTTTGCTGTCGCGCCACCAAAAATAGGTTTAAGCACATCGTCTTTATCGCCCGAAAAAATAATAGAAAAATCGTCAGAAGGTTGAATAAAAATTATTTCTTCGTGCAAGCCATTGCGTAAAATTGCCCAAACGGGATTTTTTAAATCGAAAACAAAATGTGTGGATGATTGCGCATCTAAATCAATTTTAAAAAAACGTTCTAAAGTGTCCGATTCTGCGTAACTGAGCGTAACAAATTTTTCAGACGCATTGCGCACTTTAATCTGCACGAAAGTATCGGCAGCAAAAACATTTTTTACCGCGCAAATTGTTGTGAAAAGTACGAAAAAAAAGGTACGGATGTATGATTTTTTTAAAAACGACACGACGATATTTTTATGATTTATAAAAATACGTCGGCGCGTGCAGTTTAAAATCATTTAGGATGATGAAAAAATAAAATTACCGCGTTTTGATTACTCCATTATTTTTTGCTACGTATTTTTTGTCCGCGCGTTTTAGGTTTGCCGTATTTTATGCGCATCGCTTCTGCGCGTCTGATTTTATGATTTACTTTTTGTCTCAGTTCCGATTTTTCGTGAAATGCCGCGTTCGTCGCATCTTTTTTCGGCATTTTGGCGCGCACCGATTTCATCATTATAACAGGCAATTCTTCTGGAATCAAAACATCTGAAATTGGTAATTCGTTGGGTAAAGGCAAAATATCAATCGTTTTGTTCATCAGCGTTTCAATCTCGATTTGATGTTCTTTTTCTCTTTCGGCAATGAAAGTAATCGAAATCCCTTTTTTATCTGCGCGTCCTGTTCTGCCGATACGGTGCATATAATTTTCGGGTGAATCGGGTGTGTCCATATTAATAACGTGAGTCACTTCCGAAATATCAATGCCACGCGCTACTAAATCGGTTGAAATTAAAGCGCGAATAGTTCCGTTGTGAAATAGTTTTACCGTATCGAAACGTTTTGCTTGCGCTTTATTGGCGTGAACAACACCGATTTGTTCTGGAAACGCAGTATCAATTTGTTCAAATAAAACGTCAGCCAATTTTTTAGTGGATGTAAAAACCAAGACTTTCGTCATTTCTGCATTTTCGTGCAAAAGTTTTTTAAGCAACGTCACTTTTGTATTGAAGTTCGGTACATAATAAGCAAACTGCTCAATGTTTTCGAGTGGCGTGCCAGTGGGCGCAGCTTCAATTTTTATAGGAAAATTAAAATAAGAATCAATGAGCACTTCAACTTTATCAGTCATAGTTGCCGAAAAAACCAAATTTTGTCGCTTTGTTGGTAAGTATTCAAAAATACGCACCAGCTGAAAACGAAATCCGAGATCGAGCATTTCATCCACTTCGTCAATAATCAATCGCTTAACGTCTTTCAAACGCAGTTGCCCTTGTCCGACTAAATCCAACAAACGCCCTGGTGTTGCAACTAAAATATCCAATCCCGTTTTAATTAAAGTTATCTGACTATTTATGTTTGAACCACCATACACACCACCCACTTTTACTGCTGGCATATATTTAATAAGTTTTTCAACTTCTTCAACTACTTGCACCACTAATTCGCGCGTAGGGACAAGAATTAAAACTTCGGGTTCAAAATTGTGTGCTTTAGAAAATTTCCAAAGCTGTAAACACGGTAGAATATAAGCAAAAGTTTTACCCGTACCTGTTTGCGCTATACCAATTATATCTTTTCCAGAAAGTGCGAGTTTAAATGTCTTATTCTGAATAGACGTAGGCTCAGTGTAGCCTAAGTCACTCAAAGCATTTACGAGCGGTTTGTTTAATCCTAATTCTTCAAAAGTCATACCTATCAATTTCAAATAAAACACAAAGGTAACTTTTATTGGCTTAGCAGGAATTTAAAAATTGCAGTAGGATTTGTTCGAGCGATGTTTGTATCGGATTTTGAAAAATTTGAGTTCGCCTGAACCGATTTGATAATCAAACAATTTGTAAACGACCGAATGCCAAGAGCCTAAATTTGAGTGATCAATCTGTGAATAATGTAAATTAAAAACAGGATTGTGTAACTCTTGGCGTAAATAAAAATGTCACCTTTGTATTGTTGCAAAAGTTAATTTACAACGCCTTAACATAAAAATAAATGATTAATCCAACGAGATTACCAGTTAGTATCAAAACCAAAAAAACATTAATTTCTTGTTCAATGGCTTTATTTTTATTTGTAACGGCTTGCGAAAGTACGCCGACCGAAAAATTAGTTTCAGCACAAGAAACTGCGAAACAAGCCAACACTGATTTAGAAAAAGCCAAAGCGGATTATCTGAAAGAAATTGATAATTATCGTAAAGATGCCAATGCTAAAATTGCTGCCAACGATAAGAGTATTGCCGAATTTAAAGCGCGCGTTACAAACGAAAAACAAGATGCCAAAGCAGAATATAAAATGAAAATTGCCGAGTTAGACCTTAAAAACTCTGACATGAAAAAACAGATTAACGATTATCAAGCTGATACAAAGGATAAATGGGAAGCGTTTAAAATTAATTTTAATAAAAGTATGAATGATTTGGGCGATTCTTTTAAAAAATTAGCAGCCACTAAATAGAAAAAGCAAAAAGCAAAAAGCAAAAAGTAACAGAATAAAAAATTAATTGGTTTCATTTTTTTAAAAACTGTTTATAATATGGATGCTCAAATAAAAAAAGATCAGACAGACGGCGAGATAAATACCGAATATAGAAAAACGCGAGATGCTATGAACAGTGGTGGTAAATTTAAATCTACTTTTAAAATGAGCAATACTACTAGTAAACCTGCAATAGACAATTTAAAAGAAGGAATTGCAATGCGCGCTGATAAAATGGTTTCTATAAAAGATGAAACCGAATCGCCGATGAACTATAATTTAACTTCAATGAATGCAACGCATGTTACAAAGTAAGGAGAATGCGAATTAAAAAACGGGAATGATATTATGCTGAATGAAGGTGATTTTATGGATTACAGTGGCGTTTATGTTCCTAAAAGATTAGTGCGTTATTTATTATTATAGACTTTTTGAAACTGTATAACTACTTGAACTAATGAATCAGCCAAATTTCATCAAAAGTGGATGAGAACGAAGTAGCATACTATAAAAATTTTTTTTTACAAATTTTTTTTAAACCTAAATCTAATGAAAAATATTAAAAATATTGTTGTTCCAACCGATTTTTCGGTCACTTCAAGAAATGCTTTTGCTTATTCAAAAGGTCTGGCAGGTGGATTAAATGCGACAATAACGGTTGTGCACGTTAAAGAATATTTGATGCCTTCTTATGATCTTGCTTCGGTTAATGTTACTCAAATTACAGAATTAGAAGTCAATCAATCGCTTCAAAGTTTTATTGATGATGAAGCGAGCGACAAAGAAAGGTTAAATAATTATTTCCCGTCGCATAAACTTTTAATTAAAACACAAATTTTAGATGGCTCTGCCGATAGTAGTTTAATTGAACTTTCTGATGATTCCGATACTGATTTAATTGTTATTGGATCAACTGGTTTGCAAGATTTTATTACCCGAATGACAGGTTCAACTTCGCTCAATGTTGCTAAGCGTGCGCATTGCCCGGTTTTATTAATTCCTGAGAACACACATTGGCAACCGATTAAAAAAATTATGTACGCGTGCAATTATTTTTCTTTATCGCCTACAATGGTAAAAGAAATTAATGATTTCGCGCTTTCATTAAAAGCTACAATACACTTTGTTCACGTAGCTGATGTTGATTCTGATGTCCGTAACGAAGATGATGATTTAAATTGGAGTGAACTCTTTTTTATGACAGATCCAAATTTGCGTTTTGAAACACATTCGATTTATGGAAGCAACAAAGTAACTGAATTAAAAAAATACGCATTAAAAAATCAAATTGATTTAATGGCTTTTGTAAGCCGAAAACGCGGTTTTTGGGAAAATTTATTTACCAAAAATGTAATTCAAGAGATGGCTTTCGCAGATATTTCTAAACCAATGTTGGTTTTGCATAATAGTTAATAGTGCTAAGTTTATAGCTATTAACTATTAGTGTATTTCCTTTATGGAGCCTGCTTTTCGGGGCGGGCTTTTTTTGATTTTAAAGTTTAAAATGAAAAACACAAATAATTTAACTTCGGAACGCATAATTCAAAATTTTGAATCAACTAACTCTCAACTTTAATATATTTTTATGGAACCAATAAAAGTCAGCCTCTTAAAAAAATACAACGTTTCTGCCGAAAAAAAAGAAGCTTTAATTGAACTTATTTTGGCTTTTTCCTCTAAACTCACAGCCAATGAAGATGGCACAGAATTATTCATTGTCAGCACCTCGCCAACAGATGAGAACATTATTTTTATTTACATCATTTATGCGAATGAAGAAGTTAGAATTTTGCACGAAAACTCAGATACATACATTACTTATCGAACAAGTGTAAATAACTTAGTGAATGGTGTACCAGAAATTGTCTTCCTAACACCTCAAGGTGGGAAAGGGTTAAAATAATAGATTCTAAAATGAAGGTCGAGAAAATAAATAACTCCACAAATGGGTGCACAGGAGTAAGTTGTTAAAACATACTGCAACTTACGTTACATCAGACGGTAATAAAAAAAACCGCTCCCTTTTAACAGAAGCGGTTTTAATTTCGTTTATAATTTGTAACTTATAGAACTGGTGTTTCTTTTTCTAATTCCGCTACGTGGGATGCTGGTGCGAAAGGACGTTTACCAATCAGTGCTTCCACATCCGATTTTACTAAAACTTCCCGCTCTAACAAATGTTGCGCTAAGAGTTCAAGCTCGTGGCGTTTTTCGCGCAGTAAATCTTTAGCGCGTACAAATTGTGCTTCGCAAATTTTGCGCACTTCGTTATCCATTAACGTTGCAGTGTTATCGGAGTATGGTCGGTTGTAAGAATCTTGCGACATACCGTAATACGATACATTTCCGACTAAAGTATTCATTCCATAAATTGCTACCATGCCGTAAGCGATGCGCGTAATCTGATCTAAGTCGTTTTGCGCGCCCGTAGAAATTTTGCCAAACACAACTTCCTCCGCAGCACGTCCGCCGAGTGTCATACAGATTCTATCATTCAATGCTTCTGTACGCGTAATATATTCGTCTTTCGGTAAATATTGTGCATAGCCGAGTGTACCGATACCGCGTGGAACGATGGTTACTTTTACCAATGGGCTGGCGTGTTCTAAAAACCAACCGCAAATTGCGTGACCTGCTTCATGATAAGCAATGATAATTTTTTCTTCGGGCGCAATAATTTTACTCTTGCGTTCCAAACCACCGATAACTTTATCGAGGGCATAGTTAAAATCATCCATGCTGATTGATACTTTGTTTCTACGCGCTGCAATTAAGGCAGCCTCGTTACAAACATTAGCAATATCTGCACCTGCAAAACCTGGAGTCATTTCCGCTAAAACGGAAGGTAACACTTCAGGAATAATTTTTATGTTCCGAAGATGCACAGCGAAAATTTGTTCGCGACCTTTTAAATCGGGTAAATCAATTCCAATTTGACGATCAAATCTGCCCGGACGCATCAACGCGTTATCGAGTGTATCGGCGCGGTTTGTGGCTGCCATTAATATTACGGCTTTATCTGTCGGGAAACCATCCATTTCAACTAAAAGTTGATTGAGTGTATTTTCGCGCTCGTCATTACCACCTTGAAATTGTCCGCGACCGCGCGACCTACCGATGGCGTCAATCTCATCAATAAAAATAATACAAGGTGCTTTATCGCGCGCTTGCCGAAATAAATCGCGTACACGACTTGCACCAACACCAACAAACATTTCAACAAAATCAGAACCAGAAATTGAGAAAAACGGTACATTCGCTTCGCCGGCAACGGCTTTGGCTAATAACGTTTTACCGGTACCTGGAGGACCAACCAACAAAACACCTTTCGGAATTTTTCCACCGAGTGCCGTATATTTTTTCGGATTCTTTAAAAAGTCAACTACTTCCATTACTTCCTCTTTCGCTTCATCTAAACCTGCAACGTCTGCAAAGTTGGTATTAACTTTTGCGTTTTGGTCGAACATTTGCGCTTTCGATTTGCCAATATTAAATATTTGCGAACCAGCGCCACCACCTGCACCAACGCGACGCATAAAAATCATGAGTAGCGTACCAAAAATGGCGAAGAAAAACAAACCGTTCAGAATTTGCGGCAAAAAACTTGTTCTTTGATCGTATTCGAGAATCGGTTTTGGCACTGTCGGATTTTTTGTATAAAAATTTGTCCAAAAGGAAGTAAACGCCTCTTGAGGCAACCTAATTTTAAAGTTAGGTCGGTTCGGAATGGGATTCCCTTTAATGGTATAGTTTCCATACCTTTCGGGTTTGATATAGATTTCAAGACTGCCTTCGTTGTAGGCTAAATTGAGTTTTTCTACATCATTTTTGAGGAGCATAACTTCTAAATCGTTCGTGTTTTTAGAAGTTTTTTCTATGCCTTGCATCATGTACACATTAATGCCAATGAGCAAAATTGCAATTAAACCATAGACCCAATATGTACCGAGATTGTTCCCGTTACTTGGTTTTGTTGGCTTGTTGCTATTGCCGTTGATGCTATCTAAATCATTTTTTTCCATGCTGTATAACGCTGTTGACGGATACTTTTTGTAGTGAGTGAAATTAAATTGGGCTAAAACTATTACGCATTAGATCAATTACTTTATTGACGTAATTGTTAACTGCATATTGTAGATAAATGCAAAATCTATGATAGTGTTCTTCCGTTGCTTATTTTTCCCTAATGTAAAATTAATCTAAACTAATTTAAGTCGTCGTATTGTGTAAACGTTCCGTCGCTCCACAACGCTTCAAGTTCGTAAAATAAACGCGCTTCTTTATGAAAAACGTGTACAACGGTTTCAAAATAATCCATCACAACCCAAGTAGATTGTGTGCCGCCTTCTAAATGATATGGCGGAATACCCATCATATCTTTAACTTTGCGCCGAATACTATCCGTTATGGCGCGCACTTGTACGTTCGATTCCCCTTCGCAGACGATAAAAAAATCGGCGGGTGCGTCGTAAAGTTTACTTAAATCTATCTTAATGATGTTCTTTCCTTTAATATCTTGAATTGCATCAACTATCAAGTTATTTAAAACTTCAACAGTAACTTTGGTGGGCAAAACGGCAATTTGTGTGCTCAAATGAGTAATTTTGTTTTAAAAATTAAATTAAGCGCTAATTTACGGCTAAAAACACTTCTTAACAAGTTTTCGGTGATTAAATCAACAAAATTTATCGGTAAGCAGTGGCATCATTTCGAGGTGACTGATTCTACGAACGCGGAAGCGCGGCGGTTACTTCAAAATTTAAGCGGTAAAAGTATTTCAAAAAACATTCACGGCACGCTATTAACCACCTTTAATCAAATTCACGGCGTTGGTCAGCGCGGAAATACTTGGCACAGCGAAGCGGATAAAAATATTGCTTATTCGCTCATTCTGCAAAATGTTCCTCTACAACCTTCCGAATTTTTTTTACTTAACATGGCGACCGCTTTAAGTGTTCACGCGACGCTTTCAACATTTATTGCACTGCATAAACCTATGGCAAATAATTTATTAAAAATTAAATGGCCTAACGATATTTTTTTTGATGCGCAAAAACTGAGTGGGATGTTGATACAAAATTTAGCACAAGGCAACACAATTGCTCAAACCATTATCGGTATCGGTATAAACGTCAATCAAACAAATTTTGAAAATTTACCCGATGCTATTTCTTTGAGTAGCATTACAAATATGGGACATGATTTATGGCAACTTGTTGAGCGGCTCTCGATCAACTTTGAAAAATTTTATGAATTGTTATTGGCTTCACCCAAAAAAATTATTGATCAATATCACACGCATTTATACAAACGGAATGAACCTGCTATCTTTAAACGCCGTATAGATAATCAGTTTTTTGAAGGAACAATTTTAAGCATAACTGCCGAAGGCAAACTCGAAATGCAAACGCGCAGGGGTGTAGAAGTATTCATAATGCAAGAAATTACTTTTATTAACGCCAATAATGCTTAATTGGTGATGCACGTTTATAAAAAAATAGGCGTTCATTTGTTAATTTGCGTTTTTTGAAATCAGAATTGTTTGTTTGAGAACGAAAAACTAAAGTAATGAAAAATATTGCAGTCTTTACTTCGGGTGGCGATGCGCCTGGTATGAATGCACACGTTCGTGCAGTTGTGCGAACTGCGTTGTATTATGGTATTGACATTTTTGGTATCCGACGCGGATACGAAGGAATGATTGACGGCGATATTTTTCCACTTTGTAAAACCGATGTGTCAAATATTTTGCAATTGGGCGGTACTTTTATTCATACGGCACGCTCGGCGCGTTTTATGACAACTGAAGGTCGGGCACAAGCTTATGCGAACCTAAAAAAGTTTGATATTCATGGTGTTGTAGCTTGTGGTGGAAATGGCACATTTACAGGCGCTAAAGTGATTATGGAAGAATACCCGGATTTACAAATTGTGGGTACGCCAGGCACAATTGATAATGATTTATACGGCACGGATTATACAATTGGTTATGACACAGCTGTCAACACTGCCATGAATGCCATAGATAATATAAAAGACACTGCCAATTCGCACGATCGCGTTTTTTTTGTAGAAGTTATGGGTCGCGATGCAGGTTTTATTGCTTTGCGTAGTGCCATTGCAACAGGTGCGGAAGCTGTTTTAGTTCCTGAAGTGCTCACCGATTTAGAAAAACTCATTGAAACACTGAATGATAATTTCACGCAAAAAAAACGCGCGAGCATTGTCATTGTTTCTGAAGGCGATGATGTCGGCGGCGCATTTACGCTTGTAGAAAAAATAAAACACTTACTACTTTCTACCGATATTCGCGTAACGGTACTCGGACATATTCAGCGCGGCGGCAGACCAACAGCAGCAGATCGCTTTTTAGCGAGCCGATTGGGTTTAGAAGCAGTTCGCGCATTAATGGATGGCAAAAAAGGCGTGATGGTTGGACAATCAGGACAAGACATATCGTTCACACCCTTTGAAATCGCTATCAAATACCACAAAACAATTCCACAAAAATTATTAGAAATTGTAGAGATATTGAGTTGAAGTAGTATTTTGTTTTTAGTTTTACTCCTTTATTTATAAATCAGTTTAATCTTCTGCGTATGAAAAAATTAATTTTAGTGGCGTTTCTAATTTTTATTAAGTTCCATGCGGAAGCGCAAAATTTAGCTTTTATAGATTCTATTCAGAATAATGCACTCACACAGGCGCAATGTTATTTTTGGCTCGAACACCTTTGCACTAAAATTGGTGGCAGATTAAGTGGATCGGAAAATGCAGCAAAAGCTGTTGCTTTTACAAAAAATATGCTCGACACGTGCGGTTTTATAACGCAATTGCAACCTTGCAAAGTAACGCATTGGGTGCGCGGCGCCAAGGAAACCGTTAGACTCAGTATAGACGGAAAAGAGATGTCGCTCAATGCGCTATCAATTGGTAATGCCGTTGGTACAGGTAAAAATGGCGTTGAAGCAGAAGTGATTGAAGTGCGCAACATGAGTGATTTTAATGCGAATAAAAATAATTTTAAGGGAAAAATTGTTTTTTTTAATGAGCGTATGGATCGGACGTTGCGCAATACTTTTGAGGCGTATGGCAAAGCGGGTTGGCAACGCGGTAATGGCGCGTCTATGTCGGCTGAAGTAGGAGCAGTTGCCGTTATCGTGCGTTCACTCACTACGGAGTTAGACGATTTTGCACACACAGGTGCGTTGCGTTACAATCCAAAATTTCCAAAAATTGCAGGCGTTTGTATTTCTACAAACGATGCGGAAAAACTGTCATTGGCTTTGCGCAATAAAAAAATAGTGCGTGCATTTATACAAACCAACGGCGAAATGTTAGCCGATGCAGACAGTCATAATGTAATAGCCGATATAAAAGGCAGTGAACATCCCGAAAAAATTATTCTCGTTGGCGGTCATTTAGATTCATGGGATCCGGCGCAAGGCGCGCACGATGACGGCGCGGGCTCGGTGCAAAGTATGGAAGTGTTGCATATTTTTAAACGTCTAGGTTATAAACCCAAGCATACCATTCGTTGCGTACTGTTTATGAACGAAGAAAACGGATCGGGTGGTGCAGAAGAATATGCGAAGCAAGCGAAACTTAATAAAAATGAGCAACACATTTTAGCTTTAGAAAGTGATGAAGGGGGATTTACGCCACGTGGTTTCAGTTATGATGCGAATACATCGGCAAAAAAACTTTTAGATATTTGGGCAGAAGCACTCAAAAAATATGAACTCGTTATCAAGCAAGGTGGTTCGGGCGCAGATGTTGGACCGTTAAAAGATGGCGATAAAGTTTTGCTGATGGGTTTACGCCCTGATGCGTCGCGCTATTTCGATTTTCATCACACCGCGCGCGACACGTTCGATGCAATTAACAAACGCGAACTCGAACTTGGCGCAGCAGCAACAGCAGCACTTATTTATTTAGCGGATCAAACGATGGAGTAAATAATGAAAATCTAATCTCAAATAATTTTTAATCTCAAAAAGAAATTAAAATAGCCTACATAACTATTACATGACAAAAAAAGTACATCAAATATGTAGAGGCACTTAGTAAATTTCTATTAAGCAAATTTTTTTTTGAGCAGATTACATTTTGTCATCCACCTTCATTTTGTCGCCAGTTTTTTTTGTTTTGTGCGCTTTTTTTGCCGACATTTTGTCGGTGCCCATTTTGTCGGTGCCCATTTTTCCCATTTTGTCGTGAGACATTTTGTTGGTACTCATTTTGTCGGTACTCATTTCATCAGCGGTAGGCGCAGTTTGAGCGGATACGCGTTGTGTAACGCTGGCACTGAACAAGGCTACAATAACAAATATTTTTGCGAATTTCATTTTAAAAAATTAAAAATTAAGTTGATGCTTTATTGCTTTAACAGTACAAAGGTGAGGATTAGTTTTCACAGAAAAATCACAGCTAATAATTTAGTTTATATTTTCCTTGTTTGAATCTTTTTTCATATTGACCGCGTTCTAAAAAGGATTGTCTAATCTATTTTAAACGGTTTAATCATGTACGACGAATCCTCCTCAGTGGCATTTATAGGTATGTTTTATGCCTTGTTTCCTTTCATTTTAATAATAGCCGGCTTAATCATTGCGGCAACTTGGAAACTTTACGAAAAAGCAAATCAACCTGGGTGGGCAGCAATAATTCCCATTTACACCCTCATAATAACTTTAAGAATTGGTAAAAAGCCTGAATGGTGGGTTTTATTAATGATTATTCCGTATATCGGACTTATTTGGTACATCTGGTCGTTAAATCGTTTTGTAAAAGCGTATGGTAAAGATACAGGCTGGACAATTGGTTGTATTTTTTTGCCGTATATTTTTTTACCCATCATGGCGTGGAGTAAAAACATTCAATATATTGGCGACGGCGGTGTTGGTCGTTCTGAACACGATTTATCCGTTTTGGATAACTTTGGACAGTAAGAGCTTATGTACTTAATACATATTCATACGTGCGCGCACCGTTGAACTAAAAAGTAAATACACTTTGCGTTTATCACTCACGCGAATACGTTCGTTGCGCACGCGATCGGCGTTAGCTTGTTTTATTTTTTTGAAAAGATTGATATAATACACATACGCTAAATAGACACCGAACCGCGCAGAGTGCGGCAAAAGTTTAATACCTTCCAGACCGTGATCGAAATCGGCTTTAATATCCGCTTCGATATTGCGCTTTTGTTCATTATCGAAACGCACAAAATCAACGCCTGGAAAATACACGCGTCCACGCTCGGCGAAATCGCTTTTCATGTCGCGCAGAAAATTTATTTTTTGAAATGCAGAACCCAAAGCACAAGCGGATGCTTTAAGCGATTGGTATTGTGCATCATTGCATTCGGTGAAAACGCGCAAACACATTAGTCCAACAACTTCAGCAGAGCCATAAATATATTGCTTGTATAAATCGTCGTGGTAATTACTAAAATGCAAATCCATTTCCATTGAGTCCAAAAAAGCATCTATAAGTTCGCGCTCGATATTGTATTCATTAACTACTTCTTGAAAAGATTGCAAAACAGGATTCAGTGAAATTTTTTCATCAATGGCTTGATAGGTTTCTATACGAAAACGCTTTAATAATGCCGCTTTATCATGACTGTGAAACGTATCAACAATCTCATCGGCGAAGCGAACAAAACCATATACAGCATAAATTGGTCCGCGCAATTTTTTATCGAATACGCGAATACCCATCGAAAACGATGTTGAATAACGTTTCGTAATGTGTGCGCTACACTCCTGACAAACGTTGCTGTATAACTGAAGCTGATTGAGCATTTACTCTTTTAAAAAATTCTGTGTATAGATAATAAACAAACGTCAAATTTGTTTAAATTTTAGGATATTATTCGTTTTATTATTTTTTAAACCATTTTAAATTGCTTAATAATGTCGTCGGCTGCAACTTTTCCAGAAATGATGGACGGCGGAACACCCGGACCAGGCGTGGTTAATTGACCAGCATACCAAAAGTTTTTCAGATGCTTATTCTTAAGTTTAGGTTTTAAAAAAGCTGTTTGAAGTAGTGTGTTCGCTAATCCGTAAGCATTGCCTTTGTATGCGTGGTAATCATCCTGAAAATCTGTCAAACAATAACTGCGTTTGTAAATAATACTGTCGCGAATGGTTTGACCTGTTCGTTTTTCTAAACGCTCCATAATGACGTTATAGTATTTTTCGCGCAGCGCGTCGGAATCTTCTAAATTGGGTGCAATAGGAATCAGTAAAAATAAATTCTCGCATCCAGCGGGTGCTACACTCGAATCGGTGAGAGATGGAACACTCGCATAAAACAATGGTGCGCTGGGCCATTGCGGTGCATCGTAAATTTCGTGCGCGTGTTGGTTAAAATCGGAATCGAAAAATAAATTGTGATGCACCAAATTTTTAAGTCGTTTGTTTACACCCAAATAAAACAGCAACGATGACGGCGCCATGACGCGTTTATTCCAATATTCTTCAGAATAGTTTTTATTTTTTTCTTCGAGAAGTTTTGTATCAACGTGATTGTAATCGGCACTACCTATAACTACATCGGCATCAATTATTTCACCCGATTTTATTTTTACACCCGTTGCAACGTTACCTTTAGTTAAAATTTCACTTACTTCCTTTCCCGTCTGAAATCGAACACCTTCATCAATGGCAAGCGAAATCATACCTTCAATAATTTTGTGCATTCCTCCCATCGGATACCAAGTACCGAGTGTTAAATCGGCATGATTCATTAATGAATATAATGCAGGCGTACTTTTGGGTGTTGCACCCAAAAATAAAACAGGAAACTCTAAAATTTGTCGGAGTTTATCATTTTTAAAATGTCGTGCCACATATTCGCTCATGCCTGTAAACATATCGAGCTGAAAAAAACTTTTTAAAACACGCCAATCAGCAAATTCAAAAATGGAATGACTCGGTTTATTGACAAATTCGTTCATTCCAACCGTATATTTATAGGCAGCTTCTTTTAGAAATTTGCGTAACTGTGGCGTAGAGCCAGGCTCTAATTGCTCAAATAGTTTTTCAAGTGCCTCCATTTTAGCAGGCAAAGAAACTACATCGCCGTCTTCAAAAAAAACTTGATAGCTTGGGTCTAAACGTTTGAGATTGTAATAATCGGATACTTTTTTGCCGAATGCGGCGAAATGATTTTCAAACACATCGGGCATCCAATACCAAGACGGACCCATGTCGAAAACAAAACCATTATCGGATGTGAAAGTGCGCGCGCGACCACCAAGTGTTTCATTTTTTTCAAGAACAATCACTTCAAAACCGTTCGCCGCTAAATGTGTTGCAGCCGAAATACCTGAAAACCCTGCACCAATAATTACGGCTTTCTTACCCATAAACAAAAAATATTAACTGACTCTTCCTAAATAATACATAAAACTAAACCGCGAAATCGAATTTTTGTTTATTGTGCAAAATTATTTTACGGCTTTACAGGTATTCATTGTTCATTATTCATAAGTCTTGCGCCCTATGCTAACGTATGTTGCGCTTCCATAACTCTTTGCGCTTCGCTCATTGCCCTTTGCTCATTGCCCTTTGCTCATTGCTATTCGTTATTTGCTCTTTGCTATTTGGTTATCCTTCCTTTCCAAGCGTACGTTTTTTTTATTTGCGAAATTGAGCCCACATAAACGATATAGAAAATATGGATCAGCTCAGACTGAAAAAAATAACGCATCAAATCCTTGCGTTTGAAATACCGGACTAAAAGATTCTGAAACATAAAATCGGAAACGGATTTCATAATTAATGGTAGATACAAAACCCAATGTGTAGGAAATAAAAAAATCAGAAAGAAATTAAAAAGTATGACAAGCGACATTAAATAAACCAGCGCGAGTTGTACCAAAGTTATACTTTCATTATAACTCGAGGATTTCGATGCCCAACGTCGGCGTTGTTGTACAAAATTTTTCCAAGTTGCCTCAGCTTCTGTAAATACAATAGCATCGTAATTTTTTAGGAAACCAATTGTATTATCGTCCGTATGGTGCGCAATTTTTTGCATCAATAATACATCGTCTCCGCTTGCAACATGATCAATATCGTTAAATCCATCGACGGCAAAAAATAACTTTTTCTGATACGCCAAATTAGCGCCATTGCAGATGTGCGTAAAATTTCCTTTCACACCCGCAGCCGTTACACCCATCATACCGATATAATCAAGCGATTGAAATTTTTGGAGTGTATTGGTTTCGTTAAAAAAATTAACAGGCGCAGCAATAAATTTTTTATTTTCCAAAGTATAGTAAGCGACAATTGTTTTCAGCCATTCGGTTTTTGAAATGGCATCCGCGTCGGTAGTTACAATCAATTCGCCTTTCGCTAACCCAATAGCAATTTGTATAGCGCGTTTTTTGTATGGCGTGTTAATTTGGCTCGGTAAATAATCTTTCAGTTCAATAACACGCACGTTTTCTATTTTTAGTGCGTTTGTAATTTTTACGGTATCGTCGGTAGAAAAATCATCCACAACAATAATTTCGTACAAGTTTTTTGGATAGCTGCTTGAAGCAATAGCGTTAATGCAATCGGCAATTTTTTGCGCTTCATTGCGTGCAGGAATAATTACCGTGATTGTAGTTTTCGGTTCAAAATTTTTAGGAACGATAAATGTTAGCGTTTTTTTCCAAAAAAAAATATAAACTCCAATAGCAGCTGCATAACCTAAAGAGATGAATAAGGTTGTAAGTGCGTACCATTCTAAAATGAAATTGTTTATAGTTGGTGGCATAAAACAAAAAAATCAATACATTTTGTACGTTTGCTAAAATTTTAAAGACACAAAGAAACAAACGTTTTTAAGAATCTTCGATTTAGTAAACAATTTTACGCATTTTAATTAGAATGGCTTGTTTAGATTTGCAAAAAATTATTATCTGAATTTTATGGCTTCTTTTTTAAAGTGGGTACGCCCCAATATTTTAGCATTAAAACCTTACACCAGTGCGCGCGATGAATTTCAAGGCGCAGCAGAAATATTTTTAGATGCCAATGAAAATCCGTTTGTGCATTCATTGAACATGAATCGGTATCCCGACCCGATGGCGAAGGATGTAAAATTAATATTAAACAAAATTAAAAACTTGCCGACGGAAAATATTTTTCTTGGCAATGGCAGCGACGAAGCGATTGATTTATTGATTCGTATATTTTGTGAGCCTGGTAAAGACGAAATAATTATTATGCCGCCCACGTATGGAATGTACGCCGTCAGTGCAGGCGTGAATAATGTAAAAATTATTTCTATTCCGTTGGCTTCCGATTTTCAGCCACGCGTTGAAGAAGTTTTAAAAACTGTAACTTCGAACACAAAAATTTTATTCCTGTGTACGCCTAATAATCCGACGGGTAACGTCATTCTTCCAGAAAAAATAAATGCTTTAATAGAGAATTTCAACGGTATTGTTGTGATAGACGAAGCCTATTGCGATTTTTCGACACAACGGAGTTATGCAAATGCTTGGCAAAAAAACGAGAATGTAGTTGTTTTGCAAACGCTCTCGAAAGCGTGGGGATTGGCAGGTATTAGAATGGGAATGGCTTTTGCGCATTCTGAATTAATTGCATTGATGAATAAAATTAAGCCACCCTATAATATAAATATATTGAGCCAAAATGCGGCGTTAAAAACTTTGAAAGCACCCGAAAAAATGGAATTGCAAGTAAAAGCTATTTTAAAACAGCGCGCTTTTCTTATGAATAAATTAGAAACCATACCGCACGTTACGCGTATTTACCCAACTGATGCTAATTTTATTTTCATTGAGTGCGATAATGCGCAAAAAATGTATCGCTTTTTAATTGAACAAGGTGTTGTTATTCGCAGCCGAACGAGCGACACACGTACACCAAATGGTTTGCGTATTTCGGTCGGAACGGCTAAAGAAAACAGAGATTTAATTGCTGCTATGCTATCATTTAATTGATACAAAAAATTTTTGAACAAAAAAATAAAAAATAGCATTCATACTCTGAAAATAATTAAAAATAGAATTACATTTGAGAGTCGTTTTAAATTTTTAATTTCAGCTTATGCCTTATCAACTTTCTGTTAACGGTAAAAATTATTTGATAGATGCTGATCCGCAAATGCCTTTGCTTTGGGTGATTCGTGATATTGTCGGTCTGAAAGGAACAAAATTTGGTTGTGGTATCGCGCAATGTGGTGCGTGCACTGTTCATTTAGATGGTGTACCTATACGGTCATGCAGTTTAGCGGTGGCTGATGTAGAAGGAAAAATTACAACAATTGAAGGCGTTGGTAGCGTCGAATTCAACGACGTACAAAAAGTGTGGGTTAAGTTTCAGGTGCCGCAATGCGGATATTGTCAGTCTGGTCAAATAATGTCTGCGACAGCTTTACTTAAAAACAAAACTACAATTGGTAACGATGTGGATGCTGCAATAGATGCAGCTATGCAAGGTAATATTTGTCGCTGCGGAACTTATCAGCGCGTAAAAGAGGCGCTTAAATATGCCATTGCGAATGAGGGTTTATAATTATTTTAATTCCTAAAAAAAATTGTAAGATGTCATCAACTATAAAACGTCGCGAATTTTTCCGTGTAGCAGGTATTACTGGTGCTGGACTTGTTTTAGGGTTTCGTGCTTTCTCCGAAGGTGAAACTACGACGCAAATATTAGAAAATCTTTCTGATGCTAGCGAAGCTTTCGATGTGACACCATTTGTGAAAATCGAAAAATCGGGTGCGATAACGATTATGAATTCGCGACCAGAAATTGGTCAAGGTACTTTTCAATCGCTTCCAGCCATAATAGCCGAAGAATTGGAAGTTTCGCTCGATAAAATTACGATTAAGCATACAGGCGGCGAATCTGTTTTTGGCGCTCAAACATCCGGCGGATCGAGTTCGGTACGAACGAATTATAAAATGCTCCGAAAAACGGGTGCAGCAGCACGCGAAATGCTCATTAAATCGGCGAGCCAAACCTGGAACGTTCCTGAAACAGAATGTTTTGCGCAAGATGGTTTTATACAGCATAAACCATCCGGTAAAACTTTAAAGTACGGAGATTTGGTTGAGGTGGCTTCAAAATTACCGGTACCGCAAAATCCAACTTTAAAAAAGCCCGAAGATTTTAAAATACTTGGCAAAAAAAGTGCGCGCCCAGATATTTTGCTAAAAGTCAATGGAACAGCAGTTTTCGGAATAGATGCCTTAGTTCCAGGCATGGTGTATGCTTCTGTGGAGCGCACACCGATTTTTGGCAGTAAATTAGTGAGCTATGACGATAGCGCGACGTTAAAAGTTGCAGGCGTAATTAAAGTAGTCAAATCGGAACGTACGCTCGGAATTTTTAAAATGGAAGGCGTAGCGGTTATAGCCAATAATTATTGGGCAGCGTTGCAAGGCAGAAAAGCATTAAAAGTTGTTTGGGATGCGCAAGGTAAGGATAAATATAACTCAAAAGATTTTAACCAAAAAATGCGCGAACTGGCTAAACAAGAAGGTTTAGTTGATAAAAGCGTTGGAGATTTCGATAAATCGTTTGCAGATTCAACTAAAAAATTAGAAGCGTTTTACGAAACACCTGTCGTTACGCATTCTACGATGGAACCGATGAACTGCACCGTTCAATGGATGGAAGATAATAAATGCGAGTTTTGGGTTTCGACACAAGGACCAGATAGAATAAAAGCTGACATTTCAAAAAATTTCAATGTTCCGAAGGAAAACGTAAAGGTAAATGTTCTTTTTAATGGTGGTGGTTTTGGTAGAAGGTTAAGTGCCGATTTTGCGAATGAGGCTGCTTCTATTGCTAAACAAATTAGTCAACCCGTTAAAGTAATTTGGACACGCGAAGACGATACGCAAATGGGACCGTTTAGACCGATGACGTTTTCAGCAATGAAAGGTGCTGTTTCTGACGACGGAAAAGTCAGCGCATTTCAACATAAAGTTATTTCGCCTACGTTAAGTGCTTTTCAAAAAGGTGATTACGACAAAACTAAAGTTGATAAAACGATGGTGGAAGGTATTAGCGAGCAGAAGTATGAATTTCCGAACATGAAAAATACTTTTGTTTATGCTGAGTCGCACATTCCATATACTGCTTGGCGCTCTGTAACAAGTTCAACAGTGGCGTTTGCACACGAATGTTTTTTGGATGAGTTGGCGCACGCTGCAAAAAAAGATCCGTTGCAGTTTCGATTAGATTTAATGACAAAAGAGTCAGATGCTAAAAAAGTTTTACTGAAATTGCGCGAATTTTCTCAATGGGATAAAAAATTACCGAAAAATGGCGGTCGTGGCGTAGCGCAGTGGGAATTTTTTGCCGGACTCGCTGCAATGGTGATTGAAGTGTCGAAAATATCGAAAACGGCTGTAAAAGTTGAAAAAGTATATTGCGTAATTGATTTAGGTACGGTCGTGAATCCAGACAATGTTCGAGCGCAAGTTGAAGGCGCAGTTGCTATGGGTTTAACGGCTGCCATAAAGGACGGTATAATTTTCGAGAACGGTCAAGCAGTTCAGAAAAATTTTAACACCAATCGGATGCTGCGCATCAATGAGATGCCGAAAGTAGAAACTTTGATTCTTGCCGATGGTGGCGAAACGATTAAAGGTGTCGGCGAACCTGGATTACCACCCGTTGCACCGGCACTCGCAAACGCCATATTTTCTGCATTGGGTAAACGCGTGCGTACATTACCGATGGATTTAGAAAATATAGTTTAATTTTTTGTTAGAAAATATTTTACAGTTTAATGAATATTATTAGTCGGAGGGCGCACATTTGTGCCCTCCTTTAATTTTTAATTTTAAACGCACAATTGTTAAAAGATATCATTAAAGCTTACGACAATTGCCGTGCTGCTGGAATTAAAACGGCACTCGTTACAGTTGTACACGTTTTAGGTTCATCGTATCGCGGACCTGGCGCGCGAATGTTAATTGACGCGCGCGGAAATTTAACCGATGCTATTAGTGGCGGATGCTTAGAAGGCGACGCGCTGCGCAAAGCACTTTCTGCAATTGCACAAAATAAAAATAGACTCGTCACTTACGATACTAATAATGAAGACGATGCTGCTTTTGGTGCGCAGCTCGGTTGTGCAGGTATTATTCAAGTTTTGTTTGAACCCATTGATTACGCAAACGCTAACAACCCGATAGAACTTCTTAAAAAAATTTCTGCTGATAGAAAAGAAACAGTTTTAATGACTTTTTTTAATGTAGAAAATAAAAATGCGCTGCAACTCGGTACGCGATTTTTAATGGATGGTTCAATCGAAAAAGGAATAGCTAACAATGAAAAACTACGCAATGACGCAGCACGCTGTTTGAAACTAAAAAAATCTTCTTTTAAAACTTTTGACTTTGAAAATGTAACAACCACCGTTTTCTTCGAGTTTATTCCGCCGCCCATCGCTCTGTATATTTTTGGTGCTGGTAACGATGCCATTCCACTGGTGCAAATGTCAGAAATTTTGGGTTGGGAAGTGCACATAACAGATGGACGTGGTTCACACGCCAAAGCGGAACGATTCGGTTCTACGTGTTCCATAAACATCATCGGTTTTCAAAATATCCACAATTCAGATATTCAAATTGATGAACAAACAGCCATTGTTTTAATGACGCACAATTATAGTTATGACTTAGCAATGCTGCGTTTGCTTCTGACAAAAAAAGTGAAGTATATTGGTATTCTCGGACCTAAAAAAAAATTAGATCGGATTTTAGAAAATTTGCGAAGTGAAGGGATTGTATTAACGCGTGCACAAAGAAAATCTATTTATGCTCCCATCGGATTGGATATTGGTGCAGAAACACCGGAAGACATCGCGCTGAGCATTGTTTCGGAAATAAAAACGGTTTTTTCTAAAACGAAAGGCAGTTTTCTGAAAAATAAAAATAAACCGATACATGAAAGAGCTATCCGTAATCAGCTTTCAGTTTCCAGCACCGCGCGCAGTTAAATGCTCAGACCAAAATGAATAATTACGCCATAATCATTCTTGCGGCAGGACAATCAAAAAGATTAGGTCAACCCAAACAACTCGTTGCGTACAAAGATAAAACACTTTTGAATCGCGCGATTGATACAGCAATTGAAACTCAAATAGAAAACATTATCATTGTTTTAGGTGCGCATTTTGAAGAAATAAAAAAATCTGTTACCAGCAAAAATATTTTAATCCTAAAAAATGAAAACTACGCACAAGGTATGGCATCGTCTATTCATCTTGGATTGATGCACATAATGTCCTACGCGCCAAATATTGAAAATGTACTATTTATGGTTTGTGATCAACCTTTTGTTGATGCACAGCTACTTTCCCATTTAGTTGAAGTGCAAAATAATTCTGGTATGTCCATAGTTGCGAGTCAATATGGGGATGTTTTGGGTACACCTGCTTTGTTTCATAAATCATTTTTTGAAGAACTTTTGCAACTGAAAGGTGATGCAGGCGCAGGTAAATTAATTAAAAAACATTTGACTGAAGTCGCTATTGTGCAATTCGATAAAGGAATTATTGATATTGATTCTGAAGAAGATCTTAAATTTTTAGCGTAGATTTGAAAAAAGGAACATCTGAAATTTGCAGAGAGGGCTAACATATTAAATTCTCAGCTTTCATTTAATTTTAAAAATTGTTAGCTTAACGTAAAAAAGATTGAACTTGCCGAAATTATATGATTTTATCGCAACTTTATGACATCATCGCCGAATATAGTTTAGGCTCAATACTATCAAAATTTATTCCTCAAAGCATCAAGCTAAGTTTTTATTGTTTAATGCTAATTTTAGCACCAACATTAAATTATTATTGCAGAATGAAGCATTGGCATGTTGAATATTGGTTTACTTAAGCCAAATGGAAATGAAAAATGATTTTTAATTCACCACTTTTAAAAGGTTAGGCTTTTCTTTAAATTATATAAAATGACAAACAACTTAGAATTAGAAAAAACCCTTTGGCAAGCAGCTGACAAATTGCGTAATAATATGGATGCGGCTGAATACAAACACGTTGTATTGGGTTTGATTTTCTTGAAATATATTTCTGATGCTTTTGATGAACTCTATCAGCAATTGGACGCAGAAAAAGCTGAAACAGGTGCCGACCCAGAAGATCAAGACGAATATACAGCCGAAAATATTTTTTATGTACCACCTTCTGCGCGTTGGAAGTGGCTACAAGGCAGAGCAAAATTACCCACCATCGGTAAAGACATTGACGATGCGATGGATGCCATTGAAAAAGATAACTCAATACTGAAAGGCGTTTTGCCTAAAGACTATGCCCGACCGGCATTAGACAAACAACGTTTGGGCGAATTAATTGACCTTATCGGTTCTATCACATTGAGTAAAGGCAAGGAAGGAAAAGGGAATGACGTGCTTGGTTTTGTGTTTGAATATTTCTTAGGGCAATTTGCCGATGCTGAAGGCAAAAAAGGCGGACAGTTTTATACGCCGCAAAGTATTGTAAAAATATTAGTTGATATGCTTGCGCCCGAACCCGAAAAACGTGTGTACGATGGTGCTTGTGGCAGTGGTGGTATGTTTGTGCAAAGCGAACGCTTTATTGAAATGCACGAACACCGCAGAGGTAAAATTTCAATTTTCGGACAAGAAAGCAACCCAACGACTTACAAATTGGCGAAAATGAATTTAGCCATTCGGGGTATTGATGCTAAAATAGAATTGGGCGATACTTTAATGAACGATAAATTTACGGATTTGAAAGTAGATTACGTGATTGCCAATCCGCCATTTAATGTAAGCGATTACAATATCAATAAAGCCGAAACGCACAAATGGAAATATGGTGAGCCACCCTCTGGAAACGCTAATTATGCTTGGTTACAACTGTTCATTAGTAAATTAGCACCGTATGGAACGGCAGGCGTTGTTTTGGCAAACGGCAGTATGAGTTCTGAAATTTCTACTGAAGGACAAATAAGAAAGGCAATGATTGAAGCCGATATGGTGGATTGTATGGTGTCGCTACCTTCGCAATTATTTTACAACACGCAAATACCGGCTTGCTTATGGTTTTTAGCGCGTAATAAAGAAGGCAATACCAAACTGCGAAACCGCAACAACGAAATCCTTTTTATTGATGCCCGCGAATTAGGCACCATGATAAGCCGTAAACAAAAAGAATTAACCGACGAAGACACCGCAAAAATTTCGGACACTTACCATAATTGGCGGAAATCGCCCGAGTTAGAATTTGTAGGATTAAAGGATTATCAAGATATACCCGGCTTTTGCAAATCGGCTACAATACAAGATGTGCGCAAAAACAATTACATACTTACACCCGGCAGATACATTGACTTTGCAGCAGCAGCCGAAGACGGCATTGCGTTTGATGAAAAAATGCAAACGCTTACAGCCACGCTTTCTGCACAAATGCAAAAAGCAACTGAATTGGACGAAGCGATAAAATTAAATTTACAAAAAATTGGCTATGCAATATGAATAATATAGACACCACGTATTTGGAAAGATGCATTAGCACATTAGAAAAAGCTTATGGATTATTGCAAAAAGCAAATCCAAAAGAAATAGACTATGACATGTATCGCTCGGCTTGCGTAAAAGAATATGAAATTATATTAGAACAATGTGGCAAACTGTTGCGCAAATGTTTAAAACCCTATTATCATTCTTCAAAAGCTGTAGATCAGTTGTATTTTAAAGACGTATTTAAGCAATGCGTGTTGCGAAGTATTATTTCGCCGGAATTATGTGAACGTTTTTTAGAATACAGGGATAATAGAAACAATACGGCACACGATTATGGTGTTAATTTTGCCGAAGAAACTTTAATATTGTTGCCCAATTTTATCATTGATGCTGCGTTAATTGCCGAAGCTATAAAACAACAAAAAGATGATACTGAGGGCTAAAGATAGAGAAACATTACAAGCTATTTTCGACGCTACACTACTGAATATTGAAGTGTGGGCGTATGGAAGCAGAGTAAGTGGCAAAGCACACGAAGGCAGCGACCTTGATTTGGTGATACGAACACCCAATTTGCAAAAGCTACCTATTGATGTATATATAAACCTTAAAGAAAAAATTCAAGATAGCAACATGCCGATAGTTGTTGAACTTTTTGATTGGGCAAGATTACCCGAAAGTTTCCATGAAAATATTGAAGCACAACATGAGGTATTGTACAGCAATATCGCTGCGATTTTGAATGAACAGCATGCTGAATACAAAAAAAACAAGAATGACAAATGAGCGAATGGAAAACGTATAAGTTGGGAGATTTGGTTGAAGTTCAGAATGGATATGCTTTCAAAGCAAATGACTTTTCTGACAAAGGTATTCCAGTTATTAAAATCAGAAACATTGTTTCACCAAGAATTTTGTTTGATGATTGTGAATTTTATGAAGGCAATCTTGATAAACGTTTAGAGCAATTCATAATTAGAAAAGGAGATATTCTGATTTCTATGACAGGTTCACACGTAAATCAAATAGCTTCTGCGGTTGGTAAAGTAGGTAAATATCAATTTGATTATCCTGCATTATTGAATCAACGAGTTGGAAAAATATTTTCTAAAAATGAAAAATTACTTAACCAAGATTATTTCTATTATCACATTAGTAGATTTGAAACTCAAGTAGATTTAGCTTCAAGTGCAGGTGGAAGTGCAAATCAGGCAAATATTTCTCCTTCTCAAATAAAAAATTTAGAAATAAACGTTCCTGACCTATCCACCCAAACTGCTATCGCCCGCATCCTCACATCGCTTGATGATAAAATAGAACTGAACCTGCAAATGAACCAAACGCTTGAAGCAATGGCGCAAGCTATTTTTAAAGAGTGGT
>JAYVNP010000088.1:0-12888 GCA_043758385.1 Saprospiraceae bacterium | reverse complement strand
GTGGTTTTGCTTGGTCTAAAAATTTGAATGCTGCGCCGTATAAATCTTCAAAGTTTGCTTTTATTTTGTAATCAATGGTTTTATACATTTGCCATCTTGGATGTTCAACACCATACTCTTTTGTTTTGTGTTCACTCATTTTGGCATAACCCCAATAATGCTCAGTAATAAATTCTGCTTCCGAGTCAGCGTCAATATCAAGTGGTTGTTTCTCCGTTTCAATCGAAATGGAATTCCAATTTTTATTTTTTTTCCATTCGTATTCAATCAGTAATTTTTCGTCCGAAGTTTTCCAACTGTACCGCGTGGGCATGGTTTCGTATTTTTCTTTATAAAGCGTATTGGCAACAAAAGTTATAGCTGGTTTTGAAACAATCTCTTTTATAAAAACGGTGCCACGTTTCCAAATGCCTGCATCGTTGTAACGCACATAAAACCGAAGATTAACTTCTTCAAAATTTATATGCAACGGTACTTTCACGCCTAAAATTCTGGTATTTGAGAACAAAAAACCGATAAGACTGACATAGCAAATACCATTGTATGTATCGAATTCAGTTTTATTTGGCAAAAAGTGTTTCAAAATTGAAGGATCAATTTCGTAATTTGCCATAATAAGTTTTCGCCATTCTGCTTCTAAAAATGTTTTTGCCATGCGCGGCTGTAATTTTTTAATAAACAGTTTTTGACAAGATAGAGTTTTAGAATTTTTTGCATCGGGCTAATTATTATCAGGATCGAAAGCTGAGTTGGTTGTTGTTGGCGGTGGTGGTGTATAGTCGGAAGTGGCATTTTTCTTTTTAAAATCGCCATTCGACCATGCTTTAAAAAATTGTTGCCATGCTAACGGATTGAAAATATTCATCGGCGGCGTTTGTCCGCCGTAGTAGTAATAATTTTTTGCCTGCTGACGCAAATAAATAGAACCCGTTTCTCTGCCGTCATACGGTGTAAGTTCGCGTACTTTATCTAAAGTTTCTTTCGCCAAGTTTTCCATAGCGCGTTTCTCAAGTTGGTTCGTTACGTCCATCGCTAAAAATTCATTTTTGAAATGATCGCGATTGGGCCAAGGAAAAATAACTGCTTCATCCAACAAAATTGTGTCGCGACTCATAATTTGCACCATTGAGTAATGTTCTTCGTGCAGAGAGTCGGGCACTTTAAATTTACGATTTCTGAAGCCCAAAGCAGTAAAATTTACCGTTTCGCCGTGTTCAACAACTATACTGAAAAAGCCTTGATAATTGGCAGTAGCACCTGTTTTTCTTTTCGGAATAAATAAATTGGCATACGGTACCGGTACCATTTTACCGTGATCATCGGTTACAACAATGCCACTAAACTGAATCGCAGTAATTTGTTTGTCGGTAGGTGGCGTAGGTGTGTTTTGAGCGCGCGCAGAAATCGAACAAATAATTAATAGTAAAGCAACTATACCTTTTAAACTTTGCGAATTATTTACCATGCCATTTAATTTTATTGAAACCCTTCACATTCTATTGAATCTGACCACAAATATACACATAACGCACGAGGATTGAATTCGTTGTTTGATTTTTATATTTTCTATAACACAATAGAAATTAGAGTTGCAATGGTTTTTATATTGCCTTGTATTTTTATTTTAAATTAAGCCAATCAAGTACTTCATCCAAAAAAATAAAAAACTTTTAAATTTTAATCAAACAATGTAAGATAACTATTTTTTGGTATAATTAATGCTCTATCAAATTTATTAAAACACATAAAAAATCTTTTTTCTAAACCGATTTATCCTGTTTATTGAAAGAAAACCTCCCAAATTCAAAAATGTTTGATGCAACCAAAGCCGTAATTGCCCCCCGTTTTTGCAGCTTTTATATTAATACACCATCAGCTTTGAGCTATGGGCTTTGAGCTTATCAAATTTAAAAACGCTCACAGTTCACAGCGCAACACAAGGCTAAGTAATCCTACTCTCATGTCGTACTTTAAGTTAAATGTTTGTTTTTTTTCTTTTACTTTTTGCCTTTTACTTTTAACTCATTCGGGTACAGCGCAAACAGGAAAGTTTGACGTGCAATTCGCTTTTAAAAAGTCTGATTGTGTGGCAAAGAAAATTACGCTGCAATTGCAAGTGCGCTCGCACAGTGTAGGGAATAATTTTTTGATGGGGGATGCGAATTTTAGGTTCGATTACGATTCACGTGTGATTGCGAATCCAAAAATAACGCTTCAACCACATTATTCTATTTTAGGCGCTCAAGGGGTAAATTATAATTACGGTCTGCAAAATTTGAATGGGAGTTCGGCACGATCAACGGTTGGGCGAGTATCGCTCCAATGTTTTTATACTGGTAATAATGCCAGTGCCGAAAAAGTTGATACTGGTTGGACAAGTGTTGCGTGTTTAGAGTTTGATTTAATCAATTCAGATTCGTGCCTTCAGTTGAAATGGCATACTGGCGCGCCCGCAGATTTTCCGAATACAGGTATGAGCGAAGTTCTTTTATTGGGTAACGGAAACTATAATACACTTAATACTTTACCAGGCGATTTTTTCAATTTCAATTATTGTGTGCCGAACAAATGTAGTTTCATAATTGCGAATAATGATTTTTTTACAACAACTGCGAACACAACTAAATTAGGAAATTTAGTTTTAAACGATACGAGTGCAAATACTAAAATTGTTAATTTAACGCCTGTTTTGCCCTCTAAACATGGCATTGTAACCTTACAAAATAATGGAAATTTTAGTTATGTACCGACAAAAGATTTTGTCGGTACAGATAGTTTTGTTTATTCAGTGTGCAATGCGGACAATATTTGTTCCAACGGTACTGTTTATTTAACCGTAAACCGAGCACGCCGAAGTCCTATCAGTGTTGATTCTTCGACTCGTTGTATTGATTCTGTCGCGCCAGTTGTTAAATTTATTAATCCAGCTTATGCCCATTTAAAATCGGGGGATACAATTACTGCTAACTGTGTTAATCCACCGATTTTTAATGCTTCTTCATTTACTGTTTCAGATAATTACGATAAGAATCCTGCGGTCGCTTTTAAAGATTTAAACCGTACTATCGGCACGTGTTCGCGCGATGGTTACAAAATTTTAATGCAGTGCGATTTAATCGCCAATGATAGTTGTGGCAATCGCACCGATTTTATTTTTTTCGTAAAAATAATTGATACTACACCACCTACTTTAAGTAGCATTCCTGCTGATATAACTGTTAATAATTCTGCTCCAACATCAGCAGCAGCAGTCACTGCTACTGATGATTGTGGAACAGCAACTGTTTCGCTTTTAGAATCGTCGGTTCTTTCAAGTTGTGGAACAATATTAACGCGCACTTGGTTGGCAACAGATGAATGTGGTAATGTTGCGCGTAAATCACAAAAAATTACCATCAATAATGGTTTAGTTGTTTCAGTAAATAATTTACATGCTGAAACGTGCGCAAAAAATGATGGTACCGTAAATTTAACCTTCTTAGTTTCGACTTCGAGTTATCAAATTACTTCTATACCTAAAATAAATTGGAAACCCGCAACGCAAAACACACAACTCAAAGCGGATAGCCTCAAAGCTGGCACTTATTCAGTAACCATTACATCAACCGAAGGTTGTACTAAAATATTAAGTATTGTCATTGCCGATTCGTGCCCATGCGTAACGCCTGTTGCAAGTTTAACAACTGTTTCTGAAACGTGTAGTAGTAAAAACGGCACAGCAAATTTAGTTTTAAATAAATCCTTCAACTACAATATTGGCTGGTCGAACGGTATTACAAATTCATCTGGCATTACAAATTTGAGTGCGGGTTCATATTCTGTCACGATTTCTAATATCAATGATGCAACCTGTAAACAAATAATTAATTTTGTCCTCGCTAACGATGCTTCTAACTGCTGTAAAAAATACACAACTGTTTCAACCATTTATGTAACCTCAGCAACTTGTAACCAAAATGCGACAGCTTGCACGGAAATTCCATTCACGCAAATTGCCAATTATAACATTACAGATAATGGAAACGCCTATTCCGGTTTAACTTCTAACTGCAATAATTATATCGGATTAAGTTTGGGTATAGGTAATCACAATGTAGTTTTCAAACAAAAAACATTAAATTGTAGCGATTCGCTTTTTGTAAAAGTTATTTGCCCAATTACGCCAACCCCGATCCCAAACTCAGTACCGCTTGCAATAAATGTGAATGAAACTGCTACCTGGTGTTTGAGTAATATTCCGCTTTTGCATCCCGTCAAGATTATTAATTTGTGTCCAGCAAGCTCAGGTGCGCACGCACTTATCAATATTATTCAATCAACGATGTGCGTTACTTACAAAGGAATAAAAGTTGGGACAGATTCAGCATGTTTAAAAATAATTTCTTCTACGAACGATACAAATTATGTAACGCTCATTATAAATGTTAAAGCGCAGCCGTGTGCCAATTTAATTAATCAAGATTCAGTAACAGTGAGTGGAACTTGCAACGCTAACGGAAATGTTCCTGTTTGTTTGCCGGTTTCAATTTCTAATTTGCAAGGCTATACCATCACGATTGACGGCGCCCCTTACACAACCGCATTAGCAGCTTGCAGTAATACTTCAACACAATTTTTTGTACCTGTCGGATTTCACAACTTCCGTTTTTCAAATAGTGCAGGTTGCTCAGATAGCGTTAATGTAGGCGCCGCTTGCGTTAAATCGGAAACAATTATTACAGAATTGCGCATTGGTGGTAAAGACACGATGTGTATAGCCTCTAACACACTTTTAGGCAGAAAATATTATTTACAGAATTTGTGCGCTAAGCAATCGGGCAAAGTAGATTTTAATTTGTTAGGTGGAACAACGTGTATCGAAAGATTTGCCAAGACAGTTGGTTCCGAAAAAGCATGCTACATTCTTTGCGACGAATATAAATTTTGCGATACAACTTATATTATTGTTAACGTATCGGAATTGAAAGCAAAACAACCAGTGGCGATTGACGATAATGTTAAAGTTTTAAAAAATACAACTACTTATTTCAACGTCATTCTCAACGATTCTTTCGGAAATTTGACACCTGCATTGCGCATTATTAAATATCCGTTAAACGGACTTTTAACGCTGAATACATTAGGTGAAATAACTTATAAACCGAGCCTTAACTATTGTGGTGCGGACGTTGCAACTTATGAAATTTGTACAGCAGCGGGTTGTGCTACTGCCAATATTAATTTTAAAGTAAGTTGCGACAACTTGGTTATCTACTCTGCCTTTTCGCCGAATAACGACGGTGTAAATGATTTCTTTACTATCGAAGGTATAGATAAATTAACCAACAGTACGGTGTCTGTCTTCAACCGTTGGGGGAATGAAGTTTTCGCAGCCAAAAATTATAAGAACAATTGGGGCGGCACTTGGAACGGTACCAATTTGCCTGAAGGTACGTACTTCTATATTTTTAATGATGGCGACGGTAACACGCGTTCGGGATATGTAGAAATACAAAGATAGTTAAAGTTGTTCGTTGATAGTTATTCGTTTAAGAGCGCACTATTCATATTATGTGCTAATCGGTTAGCAAATAATATGAATAGAAATTAGATAACTACTCACTTACAAAAATCTTTTAAGCATAGCCTTAGGAGTGATATGTCTCTATAAGTTGCAATTGCATTTAAATGCGTGCACTTTAGAGACATATTTTTTTATTTTTTTATTTTTTTATTTTGCCTATTCATATTTTCTGCTAATCAATTAGCACTTTGCCTTTTACTTCGCGCTTTCCTTTACAAAAGTTCCCCACGTCAAATTCGTTGTACCTTCTTTGTGCGCCATGGCGCGCTCAATGGCGTATTCGGCGGCGTGTTCAACTACCCAAGCAAAATTATCAACACCCACACTGTGAATATCTGCATCAGGTGCCGGATTGCAAAAATCAATCGCGTACGGGATTCCGTTTTGAACGCCAAATTCAACGGTATTGAAATCGTAGCCGAGTGCTTTGTTTAGTTGTAAAACATAATCACGCACTGTGGCAAGCATTTTTTTTGTTGCTGGAGGACCGTCAACAACATAACGCAAATGGTGCGGGTTAATTGGATTATACGGCATAATATGTACGTGCTTCCCACCAATACAATAACACCTAAAGTATTCTTCAAAAATGACTTCACTTTGAAGCATCATCACTAAATGATCTGTTTCAGCATATTTTACGAAAAAATCTTCGGCATTGTGCACTTTATAAACGCTGCGCCAACCTCCGCCATCGTGCGGTTTCATGTAGCACGGAAAGCCGATATGTTTAAAAATCGCATCCCAATCCTGCATTTTTAAATTCCGAAACGAATTGTGATTCGTTCCTTCAGGTCGCGTTTTACTTGGCAAAATATAAGTATTCGGCACTGGCACGCCCAATTGCACTGCGAGCGCATTATTAAAAAATTTTTCATCTGAGCTCCACCAAAACGGATTGTTTATCACCGCTGTTCCGCAAAGCGCAGCATTTTTTAAAAAAGCGCGGTAATATGGCACATCCTGCGAAATGCGATCAATAATTACCGCATAACCCGAAGTTTTACCTTGCTCAACTTCTTCTACTAAAACCGGTTCTGCCATGATGCCCGGAATTTTTTTGTCATTTACGCGTTCAATGAACGCCCACGGAAAAGTATTTTCCTGTCCGAAAAGTATGCCTATTTTTTTCATAAAAAGATTTTTTTTGTTGCTCGTTGCTCGTTGCTCGTTGCTCTTTGTTCGCAAATAGTAATTGTTCATTTTGAACCCTATTCATATTTTATGCTCATCGGTCAATTAGCAAATAACAGAAATATAATGCGGAAACATATCGCGCCATAATTGCCAATCGTGTTGCAACCAGCCACGCATATCAAACCAATGTGCAATACCCTTTTTGTTTAAAATTTCGTGCATTGCCTCATTCGCGCCTTTGCAAATATCCCATTCCGACGTGCCGATAATTATTTTTAGATGGTGGACTTCAGGATCGTTTAAGTTCGGAATAAAATCTACGGGATTATGGAAATACACCGTATCGTCGTAATGTCCACCCAAAAAAGTACGAATATCGAATGCGCCACTCATCGAGATAATATGACTCACACTGTGCAGATGTCGAAAACCAAAATTCAACGCGTGATAACCGCCAAAACTTGCACCTGCAACTGCCACTTTATGATAACCCGTCGCATACCGAATATGCTCAACAATTTCATTTTGCACCATCCTATCGTACGCATCATGGACTTGCACTTTCTGCGCGGGATGCACCGACCGATTGTACCAACTGTATTTATCTATCGAATCGGGGCAATAAATCCTTACTTTTCCGTTGTCAATAAAGTGGCGTACACTTTCAATCAATTTAAAATCTTTACTTTCGTAGTATCTTCCCATTGTTGTTGGAAAAAAAATAATCGGCAATCCTGCATGACCATAAATCAGCATCTCCATTTCTCTATTCAGCGTGTTAGAGTGCCACTTAATATATTCTTCTTTCACAGGCGTTTCGTTTGAATTAAAACAATTAAAATTATTCGCTAATGTAGTGAGCAAGTTTTAAATTTTCCAATAAATATCTTAAACTATTAATTTTTTATTTTTTTTCAGACACGAATTAATCTTGACGAAAAACAAATTCTTCAAAATGAGTATTTTAATAATAGTGATAAACAAAACTTCATTTCAGAAGATTTACATTTGCCAAACTAAAAAAATTCGAGACAGACTAAATAAGAATTAAATCATTAAAAATAAAATAAAGCAATGGGGATTTTTTCTAAATGGCTTAATACAGTAAATTTGAGTGGTAAAAATAAAACCAAAATTGTAGTGAAGAATATAAACGTGCCTTCGAGCACTTTAAACAGAGGCGTTTCGGTGGATATTTATTTGCCGCCACAATACGGAAAAGATAAAAATAAAGTTTATCCAACGGTGTATTTCAACGACGGACAAGACATTGCGCGTATGAGTATGAATACGATGCTCGATAATTTATTTTTAGAAAATAAAATTCAAGAAACAATTATTGTTGGTATTTATGCCAACGAAAACCGTATGCAGGAATACGGCACAGCACAACAGGCAGATTATAAAAATCGCGGAAGTTTAGCGCGCCATTATTCCGATTTTGTAGTGCATGAACTCATGCCTTTCATTCAAACCGAATATAAATCGAGCAGCGATAAAAGTAATAATTATATTGCCGGGTTTTCACTCGGTGCGCTTTCTGCGTTCGATATCCTTTGGTCGCATCCCGATTGTTTTTCAAAGGTGGGCGTTTTTTCCGGTTCTTTGTGGTGGCGCGATAGACCTTACGATATTCTCGACCCGGAAGATGGTAGAATTATGCACAACATTGTGCGCCAAAGTAGTTATGTCGAGAATTTAAAATTTTGGTTTGAAGTTGGTACGAACGATGAAGACGAAGACCGAAATAAAAACGGCATTATTGATGCTATTGACGACACCTTAGATTTAATTGATACGCTCGCTAAATTGGGCTATAAACCACACGCCGATATTAGTTATAACGAAATTGAAGGTGGCGAACACACCGTAGAAACTTGGAAAAATATTATGCCGCAGTTTTTGCAATGGACGCAGGATTAAAAAAAGTATTCGTATAACTTCAAACTAAATTTTACGTTATAATAGCATTCACTAAATTAAAATTTGTGTGCGTGCGCTACATCAAAATATTTTTTTCGGTTTTTGCTTTATTTTTAATCCGTGTTTCAACGCAAGCACAAGAAGTTAATTTTAAATTTACAGTTGTTGCGCCACCGCAAAAAACAGTGGATCAGAAAGTGTACACAGCATTGCAACAAGCTCTGCAAGAATTAGTGAACACGACTAAATGGACAGACGACGTTTTTGAACCGAATGAAGTTTTGGTCGGCTCAATGCAGTTGAACGTAAAAACAGAATCATCCATTACTGATTTTATTGCCGATTTAAACATTCAAATCAATCGCCCCGTTTATGGCAGCGATCAACTCACGCCACTTTTAGTGCACGTTGACCGTGATATTGCTTTTCATTACGAGCAGTTTCAACCAACACAATATGCTGCCAATACTTTTAACGATAATTTAGTGCATACTTTAGCCTATTTTGTTTACGTGGCTTTGGCGATGGATTATGATTCGTTCGCACCAAATGGTGGCGATGTTTTTTGGCAACGTGCACAAGATATTGTAAACGTTGTGCCGTCCGGTGGGCAAGATTCTTGGAAAGGAAAAAGTACGGGTAGTACAGCGCGTGGTGCGTTTGTAGAAAATGCCTTGAACCCCAGAATGAAATCGTATCGCCCGGCATTGTACGATTACCACCGACAAGGACTTGATTATGCAAGTTCGGATATGCCGCGTTGTCGCGCAGGTATTTTAAAGGCTTTGACAGAAATAGATGAAGCTCACCAAAGTATTCCAGGAACTTTAACTATTCGCGCTTTTACTAACACCAAAAGTGATGAGATGATTGAAATTTTTAAAAATGCACCTTCCGAACAAAAAACAAAGTTCCTTCAAATAATGACAAGAATTGATCCAACGAACGTGAATAAATATAATTCGGTAGGATTTTAATTTAAGGAATAGGGAACAAGGAAAAAGTAATAAGAGCCAAGTATTCTTGTTCCTTTTTCCTAAAACTTATTTATAACTATTGAGTATAATTGAATCGAAAATTCTATCGGAAACAATACTGCGCACAAATAAAAGTGGTTTTGCGAACGCTCCTGCGACATAACGCGTTTTAGGTTTTGTAGCCGAAATGGCTTGAGCAATCACTTTTGCGATAACAACTGGATTGGAGCCTTTAATTTTTGAAAACATATTGGCGTGTTTTATGGCTAAATCTTTGTACGCCGTATGACCCGATTCTTTAAGCAAATTATCTTTTGCAATTCCTGTCCATTCAGTTTCAATAGCACCGGGCTGAATAATTACAACATCTATTCCGAATTGTTTTAACTCCATGCGCAAACTATCGCTCAATCCTTCAACGGCATATTTAGTGGCATGATACCAAGAACCGTGCGGCTCTCCAAATTTACCGCCCATGGAAGATACGTTTATAATTGTACCCGATTTTTGTTCTCTCATGTGTGGAAGAACCAATTGTGTTAAGCGTGCTAATCCAAAAATATTAACTTCAAATTGATTTTTGGCTTCCGAAATCGAAACATCTTCTAACGCACCATAAGAACCGTAACCTGCATTATTGACCAAAACATCAATGCGTTTTTCATTTTTCAAAATTTCGTTTACGCCATTTATCATACCAACATCATCCGTTACGTCCATTGAAAGAATTTTTACGCCAAAGGCTTTTAAATCTTGCATTTTTTCAATTCTGCGTGCTGCCGCATATACTGTATGACCTTGCTCGGCTAAATATTTAGCTGTCGCATGACCAATTCCTGTTGATGCACCTGTTATGAGAATGACTTTATTCATTTTTTATGATTTTAAGAAAATTTAAACAACCTAATTTACAAATTGACGCGCCCACTTAAAAAAAATTGCAAAAAAAAGCTGTTGTGTTTTACTCCAACAGCTTTTTTTATTTTATGCCAAACTTTCTATTCTTTTCAGAAGTAAACTAAACTACGCCGATTTTAATTTCTTCACAGCTTCGGTTAATTTGGGTACAATCTCGAATAAGTTTCCGACGACACCATAATCAGCTGCTTTAAAAAAAGGTGCTTCAGGATCGCTGTTTATAACAACTATCGTTTTACTGCTATTCACACCTGCTAAATGCTGAATGGCACCACTAATACCAACAGCAATATACAAATTCGGATGAATAGCAACGCCCGTTTGACCCACGTGTTCGTGGTGAGGCCGCCAATGTGAATCGGCAACTGGGCGGCTACACGCCGTCGTTGCGTTCAAAGCGTGCGCTAAATCTTCAATTATTCCCCAATTCTCTGGTCCTTTCATGCCACGACCTGCCGAAACAACCAATTCTGCTTCGGGTAACGGCACAATACCTTGAACAGTATTTACTGATTTGATGACAGTTTTTGCTGCGGGTAGTTCAATATTAACCACTTGAACAGCAACTGATACACCCGTTTTTTCTGGCGCAATAGCATTTCCCATAACGGAAATTACTTTTTTGCTTGAAGTCAAGGCGTATTCAGCGAATGCTTTACCGGAATAAACCGATTTTTTAACGTTGAAACTGCCGTTATTGCTCGGCAAACTGTTTGCGCCAGAAACTAAAGCAGCGTTTAATCGAACGGCAATACGACCCGCAATAGATTTTCCGTTTGCTGTGTGACTTAGCACAACAACATCCGCGTTGACAAAATTGGCAATACTTACAATACCCAGTGTATAAACCTGCGAATCGAATGCGTCATGGCTCGGAATATTATAAATTTTGGCTGCACCGTATTCGCCTAAAACTTCGGCATTTTCAGTTTTACCAATGGTTAATGCAACGCATTCGGTTGCAAGCATATCAGCTACTTTTTTAGCGTAGGTAACGGCTTCAAAAGCGGCTTTTTTAAAATGTCCTTTTGCACTTTCGGCAAAAACTAAAACTGCCATAATTTATTTTTTTTATTTGTATTTGATAGCTTACAAATGTTTCGAGAAATCAAAGATTCTTTGAAACAAGTATTATCGAACAATTAAATGACTTTTGCTTCTTCGTGTAATAATCTAACAAGTTCATCCATATTGTCGGATGAAACATATTTTATTCCGGCTTTTGCCGTCGGTAATTCAAACTTTACGGCGTGCATTGTGTCGGCAACTGCTTTAGGTGCTACAACAACAATGGGTTTCGATTTCGATTTTACGATATTCGGCATTGTTGGAATTTTTTGTTCCGCCATGCCTTTTGCGGCACTGATTACAAACGGCGTTTGTACTTCAATCACTTCGTAACCGCCTTCAATTTCTCTATTTATTGTTGCATTATTACCGACTACATCGAGCTTTGTTGCGTAAGAAATAAATGGTAAATTCATAAACTCGGCAATCATTGCGCCCACTTCAGAACCATTGTGATCTATCGTTTCTTTTCCAGTAAAAACAATATCGTAATTACCGGCAGTGGCTTGTTCCGCAATTTGGAAAGCCGTAAAAAGCGAACTCGTCGGTTGCGCATCAATGCGAATACCGTCGTTGGCTTCTAACGAAAATCCTTTGCGTAAAATGGGTTCTGTTTCAACGCCACCAACAGTAATGAGTGTAACTGTTCCGGCTGTAGCTTTTGCCAGTTCAACGGCGCGCACCAAAGCGTACCATTCATCAAACGGATTCATTATAAACGTAACGCCATCGCCTTGAAACGTTGTGCTGTCGTTGGCAAAAGATATTTTAGCTGTTGTATCGGGTGTGCGACTAATGCAAACTAATATTTTCATAAATCTCGTAAACTTTTCTAATTGTATTTTATAAACGTAATTTAAGTTGAAGTGTTTTGCAAAAGTAAAATGGATTTTAGAATTTTAGCGAATATTCGCTAATTTATTTTTGCATTCTTTTTTCTAAAGACTTTTCATATAGCGTAATCCATTTTTGCGGCGTGAGTTTAGTTGCTAACTCGCCGATAAGTTCGAGTGGCACGTCTTCTAATTTTTTAAAATGAACGCATCCTTTACCCATGTCTAATTTTTTATTTGTGCGCAAAGACCAATTTTCTTGAAACCATGGTAATAATTCACCTTGATATAAACCTAAGTGATGCAGCGTAACATTATTTTTTTGAGATCCCAAATTGATTAAACCCAACGGTAATTTCGGATTAGCGTGATACCCTTTTGGATAAATAGAATGTGGAATAACATAACCGAGCATTCCATAAGACATAATTTCTTCAAAACCTTCAGGTAAGTTTTTTAGCAGTACATC
>JAYVNP010000087.1:0-12913 GCA_043758385.1 Saprospiraceae bacterium | reverse complement strand
TTCGCAAAAAAGTTGCCGCAAAAAGCCCGCGTAAATTTGCAGTAAACCCCAAAAAGGCGGTTGCGCTCCTATCGTCGCTCAGCGTCCCGCCTTTTTTTGGGGGTTTACTTACAAATTTCGCTATACTTTTAAAAGTTTACCGTTAGCTATCCATTTTAAGATACAAACAAATTGTACCTGAGTATTTACACTATTTTTAATCCGATGTCAATTTAATTTTTAATTTTTTTTCGGTGATGCCGCATTTGATTCGCTGATATGGTCTGATTAAAAAGTTCTGTATCGAAGAAAAATTTGCTGAATCTAAATTTGCGGAAGTGCTATCAAAAATAAACTTGGCACAAAACAAAAACTTGTAATTTTTAAAATTTACCGTAATTTTGAATGGCATCATTGTTCAGATAAAATTTAACGCATGAAAAATTATTCTTTTGGCGCGAAGGCTGTAATAGTTTTTTTTCTATTTTTTACAAACCTAAAAATAAATGCACAAGGTATTTATCTGAACACTTCCGACTCTTTATACCGTTTCAATATAAATTCTTGTACGCTCAAAGGAATAATGGCAACCGGTTCTGTTTTAACTGATATTGCGATTACACCCGACGGCAATATTCATGGCGTGACAGACGATTCACTTTTCAGAATAGATACTGCAACTGCTAATTTAAAACTCATTCATGTTTTTGCGGACAAACAATTGACAGCATTAATTTCTGACAATAATGGATTACTTTACACAGCAGGTAGTTCAAAAAAACTTTCCTCATTCAATGTAAAAACTAACGTGGAAAAAGTTTATGGAAATATAGGTTTTGCATCTGCGGGCGATTTAACTTTTTACAAAGGCGATATGTATATGATGGCTGATGGGAACAGAATTATAAAAGTTGACATCAATAATCCATCCAACAGCTCTCTATATTATAGTTTCTCAACCCTAAAAGGTGCCTCGTGTATGGAATTTTTTCTTTTTCAGAAACGTGTGCCAGTAAAAAGCGTGTTTTTGGTTCGGCAGGTGATGGTATTTATAAATTCGATCTGGATAATAAAACGTCAGCTTTTGTTTGCGAAGTTTCTTTTGCTAAACCAAATTCTGGTTTTTTAGGTGGCGCGAGCACTTACGAATACACTGCATCTGGTTCAGTTTCAATTGATACCATCATGCTTGTTGCACCAACTTGCAATTTAAATAACGGCAGCGTTGAAATTTTGGCACATGGCGGAACAGGTATTTTAACTTTTTCGATTGATGGTGTTGATTATCAAAAAGGATTTAATTTTTCTAAACTAAAATCAGGTAAATACACAGCGTACGTTAAAGATTCACTCTCTAAATGTATTGCCACTCAAGACATCAAGTTAATCAGTCCTAAGTTACCAAAACTTTTAACTACGCGCGCACTACGAAATTAATGATGGAACAGTTGAAGTTTTACCTAATGCTTCACTGCCAAATCCTTTATTCAGTATTGACTCTGTAAATTATTCAAGAAATAATAAATTTGCTGACTTAAAAAACGGTAATTATAATATTTTCATCAAAGATTCAACTTGCGCACTGAAGCTGCCATTTAATATTCTGAACGGTTCTACGCCCATAAATTTTGAACTTGAAACTAAAAAATCGCAATGCACTAAACCCACAGGAATTGTAAAAGTTTTAAAAGTAAGCAACGGTTTTCCTCCCTTTAATTTTTCTTTGAACGATTCATTACATTTTGTTTCTCAGGATTCCTTTACCCAACTTTCTTCTGGTAATTATACAGTATTTGTTCAAGATAAAAGTAAATGTCCAGCTACCAAAAAAATTGTAACTGTTAACGACAAAGAGTGTGATTGCAGCGAAAAAATATTTGCACCCACTACTTTTTCACCTAACGGCGACGGTATAAATGATTTTTTCAAAGTTAATACACCACTCGTAAATGCTAAATTTGAAAATTTACAAATTTTTAATCGCTGGGGAAATTTAGTATTCGATTCTAAAGATACAGATTTAAACTTCGATAGTAATTGGTGGCAAGGCAATGTAAACGGAAAAGAATCTCCGCTCGGCGTTTACATTTGGATATTAACGCTCCATTTTTCGGATGGAACTACGCAAATTTGTACAGGTGATGTAACATTGGTGCGCTAAATATTTAATACATCTTGCATCGTGAACACGCCGCGTTTATCAATAATCCATTCAGCAGCGGTTATTGCACCGAGTGCAAAACCTTCGCGCGAATGTGCAGTGTGTTTTATTTCTATCGAATCTATGGAAGAATTATAAACAACAGAGTGCGTACCTGGTGTTGGATCAATGCGTTCTGAAATTATTTTAATCGTATCCGTTTCGGTTTTTTCGTTCATTGACCAACCCGTGTAGCGTATTATTTCAGAAATAATTCCTTCAGCCGTTGTTACAGCCGTTCCACTCGGTGCATCTAATTTTTGTGTATGATGCACTTCCATAATTTCGGGCTTGTAGTTGGTTTGTAAATTCATTTTATGCGCTAAAAATTTATTGACGGCAAAAAAAATATTAACACCAATACTAAAATTTGTAGCATAAAGCAAGGCAGAATTATTTTCGGCAATTATTTTTTTGACTTTTTCTAAATTATCGTACCAACCTGTTGTACCCACAACTATCGGTAATTTGTGTTGCGCACACAAAGCAATATTATTGACAGCTGCATCGGGTTGCGTGAATTCAATGGCAACATCCGCTTCTTCGAAGAAAGATTTTTTAATTTTCGTATCAATATCAATTTTTGCTACAATTTTATGACCGCGCGCAGTAGCTAAGTGTTCAATTAGTTTTCCCATTTTTCCGTTTCCGAAAATTAAAATATTCATTCGTTTTAGTTGATGTGACTTAAAAATAAACGTGCGTCTGAAAACTACTCGCGAAAGTGAGATTTAACTAACACGACGTTTCCTCGTCCTTGCTCAGTAAGGACGAGGTTTTTTTTAATTAAAATCTAAAAATAGCATAAAATTTAATTTCTGTGGTATTTTTGTCAAGTTTCTAATTAAAAAAATGAACTACAAAAAATATATCTCAGAATTTATAGGCACTTTTTTTTTGGTGCTTATAGTGTGTATGATGACGCTCACAAAAGTACAATCAGATATTCAACCTATTGCTATCGGTGTTACTCTGATGGTTATGATTTTCGCAAACGGTCATTTATCGGGCGCGCATTTTAATCCAGCCATTTCATTAGCATTTTTTTTGCGCTCTAAAATTACAGGCGTGGAATTTTTATTTTATGCTGTCGCTCAAATTATAGGTGGTGTTGGTGCTGCATTCGTTGCTTCGCTATTGGTTTCAGTAAAATTAAAACAAATTCCATTACCCTTTGCCGATGTGCCTCTATTTTTTGGTATCGGTCAAGCTTTTGCTGCTGAAACTATCGGCACTTTTGCATTAACTTGGGTAGTATTAAATGTAGCAACATCGAAAGCCTTAGACGGAAATAATTTTTATGGTTTAGCCATTGGCTTAACTCAAACATCTATGATTTATACTTTCGATAGTGTTTCGGGCGGTTTATTCAATCCAGCTATTGTAGCAGGTTTGAGTGCCATTCAATTAATTAATTACCAAAATATCTGGATTTATTTACTCGCCTGTCCAATCGGTGCAGCTTTAGCAGCATATACTTTTAAGTTTTTAAACACAGAAGAATAGCACAAAGCGTTTAATTAATCCACTAAATTTACATAGGTATTATTTGAACCCAAATATAAAACTTGCGAATTACCTTTTAACTTTAAACTATGTTGCCACTTACTACTTTGTTATTGCGCCTAACACTTGCCATAATTATTGGTGGCATAATAGGTGCTGAAAGAGAATATAGAAATAAATCTGCTGGATTTAGAACTATGATTATGATTTCTTTGGGCGCGTGTCTTTTCACAATATTTTCGGAATACATTGGCTCTCCGAATAATATTGATCGCATAGCATCAAACATAGTAACAGGTATCGGATTTTTGGGTGCAGGAATTATTTTCAAAACAGACGACAAAGTTAAAGGTTTAACAACGGCTGTTACTATTTGGTTGGTTGCAGCGTTGGGTATGGGAATTGGCGATGGGTATTATTTTGCATCTATTTTGGGATGTGCTTTAGCAATGATTGTTTTAGTCGGCTTCACTTACTTGGAATCGTGGATTGATAAGAGTAACCAAATTAGAGATTATAAAATTGTCTGCCCTTATACAGATGGTCAAATAAAAGTTTATGAAAAACTGTTTCAAAACAACAAACTTAAATTCAGACGCGGCAAACACGCGCGCTACGGTAAAGATCTTTCGAGTACTTGGTTTGTAATCGGCACGGAAAAGAATCACGAGCATTTCATTAGTATCATTTTAAATGATCCAGAAGTAACATTGTTTGAGTTTTGACGGAGTGCAAAAAAAAGCCTCAGAAAGTTTTCACTAACTGAGGCTCAAGTTAAATAAATAATTATTTCTGCAAGAAATATTTTATGTACTGTGTGTGTAAATACTTTGTATTACTTAATTACGCAATGATGCGTGCGCTAACTGACAGAATACAACGCTAATTAGGTCTGGGCTTGCAAATATTTTTTAAAAATTTTGATTATAATGAAAAACAAAATTAGTCAAATGTTTTTATAAACTAAATTGGTAAAATCTATCTTTACATCAGTAAAACTTATAACTAATAATTATGACGCTCCAACAACTCGAATATGTAATTGCAGTTGATAATAATAGGCATTTTGCAAAGGCTGCGCAAGCTTGTTTTGTAACGCAGCCTACTTTGAGCATGATGTTGCAAAAACTTGAGGAAGAATTGGATGTAATTATTTTCGATAGATCGAAACAACCAGTTGTGCCAACAGAAGTTGGTGCGCTGATAATTACACAGGCACGAAAAATTTTAATGGAAACGGGTCAGTTGCGCGAAATAGTTGATAATGAAAAGAAGTCGCTTTCTGGTGAGCTACGCGTTGGAATAATCCCGACTTTAGCACCGTACTTATTGCCATTGTTTCTCAAAAAATTTTCTGAAAAATACCCTGATATAAAATTATTTATTTTTGAACTAACGACGGAAAATATTATTGAAAAACTTAAAAAAGATTTGCTCGATGTTGGTATTATGGCAACACCTTCTGGCGATGCCACACTTTTTGAATCACCACTTTTTCAAGAAGAATTCGTGGTTTATGCTGCCAAAAATGAATCTGTTTTAGAAAAAAAATATTTAATAGCCAATGATATTGACGTTAACCGTTTGGTTTTGCTCGAAGAAGGACATTGTATGCGCGCTCAGGTAATTAATTTGTGCGAATTACGCCAAATCTCAAACCAAATGTCAAATATTTTTTACGAATCCGGTAGTATTGAAACGCTTAAAAACTTGATAGAGATGCACGCGGGTATAACCATTTTACCTGAATTATCGCTCAGGAATTTTACAGAAGAACAGTTTGAAAACATCCGATATTTTAAAGAGCCTGCACCGGTGAGAGAAATTAGTCTTGTAACGTATAGAGCTTTTATAAAAAAACGATTGGCAGAAGTGTTGCGTACTTTAATTATTGATAATTTACCAACTGGTTTTGTAAATTCTAAAGTAAAAAAAGTTTTAAGTACTCAGTCCTGATTTTTATTTCTTGAACGTAAATTGAATTAAAAAAGTAAAAAGTATTTAGCTTAAAAAATTATTTCCAAAAAATGAAAAGTTTATTCTAAATCGTACTCCTTAATTTTTCTATACAACGTTCGTTCCGAAATTCCGAGATCTTCGGCGGCGTCGCGACGGCGATTGTTATGCTTTTTAAGTGCTAAAACAATCAAACGTTTTTCATTGTCAGTCATATTTAAACTTTCATCAACCACTTCAAATCCATTTCTTCCTTTTTCGTTCGCCGATTTAATAATTAACGGCGTGCCATTACCGATCAAAATATCTTCGGCTTCTGCTGATTCTTCCTCCGAATTATTTTCAGTCGAGTAATAATTATTATTGAAATAACGCCCATTACTATTATTAGAGTGATTGGAAGGCGCAGGCAAACTCAAAGGACTCATATTTATATTTGTCGGTACAGCAAGATTATTTGTTTTAATCAACTCGGCAACCAATGTTTTCAGATAGTTCAAATCATTTTTCATATCAAAAAGTAATTTGTACATAATTTCGCGCTCCTCGAAGCGATTGTTATCTGTTTGCGAAGTTTTTGCTGGTAAGTCGCGTTTCATTAATTGCGGAAACCTATCCAATAAAACTTCAGCCGAAATTAAACGCTCTTCACTCAAAGCGGAAAGTTGCTCCGCCATATTTTTGAGTTCGCGAATATTGCCGGGCCAAACGTAGCGTTCAATTAATATTTGCGATCTGTCATCCAGCTGAATGGATTGCGATTTATATCGGTCGGCAAAATCGTAACAAAATTTCTTAAATAATGGATAAATATCCTCTTGCCTTTCTTTCAATGACGGCACTCGAATTGGAACAGTGCTTAAACGATAGTACAAATCTTCCCTGAATTTATTATTTTGTACGGCGTTTGCTAAATCAACATTGGTGGCAGCAATGACGCGGACGTTTGTCTTCTCTACTTTCGACGATCCTACGCGCAAATACTCACCGCTTTCCAAAATCCGTAACAACATCGCTTGCGTATCGAGTGGCATTTCGCCAATTTCATCTAAAAAAATTGTACCACCGTTAACGGTCTCAAAATATCCTTTTCTATCCGCTACTGCACCCGTAAATGCGCCTTTATCATGTCCAAATAATTCAGAATTGATTGTACCTTCAGGAATTGCACCACAGTTTATAGCTATAAACGGATTGTGTTTGCGTGCGGAAAGTGAATGAATAATTTTTGAAAAAGCCTCTTTACCGACTCCACTTTCACCTTGAATCAATACGGTTAAATCGGTAGTAGCAACTCGGACGGCAGTATCCAAAGCATTATCGAGCAATTTTGAATTTCCGATAATACCGAAGCGTTGTTTTATGGCGAGAAGATTGGAAGACATAATTGATAGTTGATAGTTGATAGTTGTTCGTTGCTCGTTGTTAGTTGCTCGTTTAAATTCTCTCAAACTATTAACTAATAACTGTCAACTATCAACTAAGTTAGCGAGTGAATAGTAGGTATTATTATTAAACTCAAAAGTATCGAAATGAACGAGCGGTGTTTGTTTTTTGTGCGCAGCTAACGAAATTTTGTTGCTTTCATTAATAAAAGTTGTAACAAATTTATATTTTCCGCGCCCTTCTGCTGAAACAGCATCAAATAAAAGTTTTAAAACACCGCGTCCTCTAAAATCGTTATCAATACAAACTGGTCCGTACATAAATGAATTTTCTGGAGTAATCCGAGAACCAGAAATTTCTTTAGGAGTACTTGATTTTGAAAATCGTTCAATCATATAGTTAGACAACTCCCATTGTCGAAAAAAGTTGTTAGTAGCACCAAAAGCATACGCACCTAATCGAGCTCCATCGTACAAAACAAAAGAGCAACCTTCACGATGCAATTCATTCAACAAATCAACGGTAAATCGCGTAGTTACAAAACCTTGCGCCGCTTGTTGTTCTACGGTTAAATTATTAACGATATGCTTTTCTTGCAAAGCCAATAATTTATCGAAATCCGATATTTTTAGTTTTTCTAACCGCATAAATTTATTAAAACAATAAGAAGCGATTGGTTTTTAAAACTATCAGCTTTATTTTTCAATTTATTCTTTTAAACTACCAAACAACGTTGCAGAATTTGCGCTATCCACAAAAACATTGCAGTAATCGCCAATTTTTAAATGCGATGCTTTTTTAAAAACAACTACTTTATTCTGCGAAGTGCGCGCTTTAAATTCATGATCCGATTTTTTTGACGTACCTTCAATCAAAACTTCATACGTTTTGCCGACATTAGTTAAGTTATGTTGGTAGGAAAGTTCGCGTTGCAGCGCAATAATTTCTGTTAAACGCCTATTTTTTACATCATCCGCTACGTCATCCGCTAATTTTTTTGCGGCAGGTGTTCCTGGTCGTTCCGAATAAGCATACATATACGCGTAACTGTATTTAGAATAACGCATCATCTCGAGTGTATCGTTGTGTTCTTTTTCTGTTTCGGAACAAAAACCTGCGATAATATCCGTCGAAACAGAACAATCGGGCATAATTCTATACAATCGTGTAATGAGTTGTTTGTACCAATCGGCATCGTACGTTCTATTCATTAAAGAAAGTAAACGGGAATTACCGCTCTGAACAGGTAAATGAATATACTTACAAATATTTTCGTTCGCTGCCATAGTATGCAAAACGTCGTCGGTAATATCTTTTGGGTGCGATGTTGAAAAGCGAATGCGCAATTTCGGATTTACGTTGGCGACAGCCTGCAATAATTTTGCGAAACTCCACGTCTCATTTGTATCAGCTTGCAACCACTTGTACGAATCTACATTTTGACCGAGTAGCGTCACTTCTCTGTAACCTTTATTAAATAAATCGTGCGCTTCGGAAACAATACTGAAAGCATCGCGACTGCGCTCGCGACCACGCGTAAAAGGCACAACACAAAACGAACACATATTGTCGCAACCGCGCATAATGCTTATAAAAGCAGTTACGCCATTTGCATCGAGACGTACGGGTGTAATATCGGCATACGTTTCTTCGCGCGAGAGCAAAACATTGATACCTTTTTCGCCTTCGGTAGCGTTTTCAATCAAGCGTGGCAAATCGCGATACGCATCGGGTCCGATAACAAAATCAACAAGGTGTTCTTGCTCTAAAAATTTAGATTTTAATCGCTCCGCCATGCAACCCAAAACGCCAATCAATGCACCTTTCTTTTTTTCTTGATCGAACGATTTTAAACGTTTGCGCACTGTGTCCTCTGCTTTTTCGCGAATTGAACACGTATTTATAAGTATTAAATCGGCGGAAGCTAAATTTCGCGTGGGTTGAAATCCGTTTGTGTCTAAAATAGAAGCTACAATTTCTGTATCTGAAAAATTCATGGCGCAGCCATAACTTTCGACGTAAAAAAATTTATTGAAACCCAGTTTTAATGCATCAAGCTGCAAAAAAATTTCGCCTTGCCGTGTTTCATCGTGCAGTGTTGTTTCTTTTAAAGAAAAATTTTCTAACGTCGGGTTGTTATCGTACAACATTAAACCTAAAATTTTAGGATGCAAATATACACAGTTTATTTTTTGGGAAGTGACAAAAAGTCATGTTTTATCATAAAAATAAAAAAATTTGCACGTTTTATCTCTCACTAATTTTATTTACATCCGAATAATAAATGAGTTTCCACTGCCCATCGCGTTTATAAAAACGGCGATAAGTACCAAAACCAATGCCTTTCTGAATAATTGACTCATTCACTAATTCTGGAATCGGACTTTCAAAACGACGCGTGAAATCTGTATCATTAAAACCTTTAAGAGTTTGAAATGCCCAGTTTTCGGGAGTGTATTTATAAAGTCCCGTCATTGTGCTATCAGCTTGCGATGGTAAACCATCGAGTGGAAATTGGATATGCGCCATTTGGAAAACAGAGTCGCGGTGAAATTTTTCGTAAAATGGAATAAAATCGGCGGGTAAGATGCGCGCATCTTGATTAGAAAGTTTTTTATCTTGCTTACATCCCACTGTAATAAAAATAATTAAAACAGCCAACGTGATGAGTTTTGATTTCAAAATTGAAAATTTAAATTAAACTATTTTTTCGAGCGCAATAACCAGCGCAAATCGTTCTGAATTATTGTGAAGTGTATTAAAATAAATTGAAAATTTTTTATTAAAATTTTCAACATCAATACTCCCTTCAGTAATTAAAAACGGATTCTCTTTGTCTTCTGGTACAATATCGAAAGGATTTATTTTTATTTCATTTTTAAAATTCAATCCGCGTTTGCCATAAGCTTTATAAAGCGATTCTTTAGCGCACCAGTAAATATGCCAGTGCAATTGCGTTTGCAATTTATCAATACGCGCTGTTTTTTCATCACTCATCACGCGCCAGGCAATACGCTCAATGCGGTTTGTGAAATATTGAATATCTATACCGCATAAAAATTTACTGTGAAGTGCAAAAATTAAATTTTTAGAATGAGAAAGCGATATAAAATACTTAGAATCCTCTAAATGAGGTTTGTTATATTTATCTTTTACAAAAACTTTTTTGCTTAATGTATAAATCAGAAATTTTCCTGCCAAAATTTCTACGCGTCGTTTTGCCATTTCATCTCTTAAAGCAATATCAAAAAAAACGCGCGCAGGTAGTTTGTCAACAAAAAAACTTTCATCCTCCGTCAATTCCCAAACAAAACCTTGCGTATGGTTTTCAATAATTATTTCTTTCAATAAAGGCATACTGAATCGTTATGTTGATGAGTAATGAGTTATGTTCTTTACAATTTATTTCGCACAACCTATAACTCAAATTCGTTTACTTTTGCATTGGGAAGTATCAAAGTTTATGTTTAGATATATTTTTAAATTGCGGGAATTTTTAAATAAAACGTTACGTTGGTCACTTTGTTTTGCTGGCTTTTTAATGTTAAAACAAAATTCAAGCGCGCAAAATACAACGTCGAATGTGCACACGCGCACTTTTTATTCTGCTAATTCAAATTTCATTTTCGATTCGCTTTCAATTATTCCAAATTCAGTGAAATTTGAAAGTCTTAAAAATGAAATACCTACACAACTTGCACTACCCTATCGCATCGAAAACGCAACAATTTTTATAGATTCTTCCGAATTTTTTCGCGCAACGTTTCCGCTTAAAGTTACTTACCGCGTTTTTAATTATAATTTTGGAAAAAAAGTTTTCACACGCGAAATTCCTAATTTCAAATTAGTTGCGCCGACGCAAAGTATATCGCAGTCGCTACTTTTTGCCGACGGATTGAAATCTATTTTCGATAAAGAACTCGATTACAGCGGAAACTACACGCAAGGCTTTTCGACGGGAAACACGCAAAATGTAACAGTTAATCAAAATTTTAATTTAAATGTTGCAGGAAAATTAGGTGATGTCGAAATTTTAGCCGCCATGTCCGATAATAATGTACCGATACAAGCGCAAGGAAATACTTTGCAACTCCGCGAAATTGAACGCATTTTTATTCAGCTTAAAAAAGATAATCTTTCGCTCATCGCCGGCGATTATGAACTTTACAGACCCAATAGTTATTTCCTGAATTATCAGAAAAAATTACAAGGCGCAACCTTTACAGGTATTTGGAATTTAAAAAATACCGATAATCCAAATCAATTTAATCCGACGCTGAAATTAAAAACAAGTGCTGCCATATCGAAAGGAAAATTTGCGCGCAACGTTTTGCAAGTTCAAGAAGGCAATCAAGGTCCGTACAGATTAACGGGTAATGCCGCGAGCAATTATTTTATTGTGCTTTCGGGTACAGAAAAAGTTTTTTTTGATGGAAAACCTTTAGTGCGCGGTGAAGAAAACGATTATATTATTGATTATAATTCTGGAACGATTCAGTTCATGCCGCGCACTTTAGTAACGCGTGAAGCACGTATCATAGTCGAGTTTGAATATTCCGATCAAAACTATTTGCGATCAATATTGGCGGCTACGTCTGAAATACAATTTAAAAAAACAAAAATTTCGGTTAATTTATATTCCGAACAAGATTCTAAAAATAGTTCGGGTGTGCAATCGCTCGATTCTTTAGATAAACAAATTTTGCTCAACTCTAATAATGTGAGCGAAATTATATCGCCGAGTAGTATTCGCGCCGTTCAAACTTACAGTGCAAATATTATTCAATATGCTTTGGCAGATACAATTGTTAATGGAAAAACATACGCTGGCATTTTAATTTTTTCAATTAATCCGAAACAAACGCTATACACCGCAAGTTTTTCGCCCGTTGCGCAAGGCAACGGAAATTATGTTGCCGACGATAAGAATTATGCTAATGGCAGAGTTTACAAATGGATTGCACCCGACGCGCAAGGAAATAAACTGGGCAATTTTGAACCGATTAAACGTTTGATACCGCCAAATCAGCAACAAATGGCAAGCATTGGGATTGAGCAAAGTTTAGGTGCGCATTTAATTTTAAACACCGAAACGGCACTTTCGTATTTCAACCCGAATACTTTTTCAATTAATAAAGATTCTGCTTTATCGCGTGGTGCGCTCAATGCGCAATTAGCAGGTAATTGGTTTTTAGATTCGGCACGAACCTTAAAACTCAGTACGCTAACAAAATTTGAGTACGTTCAAAAAAGTTTCAAACCTTTAAATCCATACAGGAATGCTGAATTTTCGCGCGATTGGAACATTTCAGGTTCTACGATTACTAATAATTCTTCTATAAGTGTCGGTGCTTTAGATGCGTCCAATTTTCAAACTTCCGAAAATTGGTTTGTACACAGTATTTCATTAGAAAAAAATGAACTCGGCAACATACAATATAGTTTGAGCATTTACAATCGCGATAGTTTGTATTCTGGTTTGAGACAAAATGTAAATGTACATCTGCAAAGAAAAATATTTTTTTTTGATGCGCAATACAACGATTTACATTCTACTTCTTCATTTGAAAAAACTGATTTTCAAAGACCAACTGCCACGTTGAGTTTCAATTTAAAAAACTATAAAATTGGTATCGCAAACCAAACAGAAATAAATCAACGCCGCGATATTATAACCGATACTTTATTGAGTAACGCATATTATTTTATTCAGAACCAATTTTTTATTGAAAAATCGGGAAAAAACTTTTGGCGATTAGCGTATAGTCGTCGGCAAGAATTTTCTGCATTAAATAATGTTTTCAACTTAAATAATTTAACGGATGAATTTTCTTTGAATGGAACAACTGCAACTACAGCGACGCAAATTTTTTCTTGGAATGCGAC
>JAYVNP010000086.1:0-4344 GCA_043758385.1 Saprospiraceae bacterium | reverse complement strand
GTAGAACGAAACAAACCAAAACATACAATTTTGAATTCATAAAATTAGCTGATTTTAGAAATTGAAGACTAAAAATTGATAGTTGATAACTGTCAGTCGCTCGAAAACTAAAAACTGACAACTACCAACTACCGATTAATTTATTTCTTTTTCGTTGCTTCTTGCTGCATCCGTTGCGCATTTTCCATCATTTCCCTGAACTTGCTCGTTTTTTTAGGCTTCTTCTTATTGGCTTCGAGTTCAATGCGAATTTTATCGTGGTTGATAACGTAGTTTTTAGTAACAACGGTTTGTCCGATTTGTAATAAGTTACTAAACAACATATACAAACTCAAACCTGCTGCATAGCTGTTAAAACTCACCATAAAAATTAAGGGCATAAAGTACTGAATATATTTCATGCCAGCGGGTTGACCGCTCATATCCATATCTTTCATCGTGTAATACGTGAAACCAATGAGTGATAAACCCCACAAAACTGCAAACACACTGATATGATAACCGAAGAGTGGCATATAGAATGGCAATTTAATACCCTCTTCAAAACCCGAAAGATCGTTCGCCCAGAGAAATCCTTTTTGTCGAAAATCAATAGACGCCGGAAAAAACCTAAATAACGCCATCCAAATTGGCATTTGCACAAGTGAAGGCAAACAACCTCCGAGTGGATTAGCACCAAACTCTTGATACAACTTCATGGTTTCCATTTGCAAACGTTGCGGATCGTCTTTAATTTTTAGTTTTAATTTTTCAATTTCTGGTTTAAGTGCCGCCGTTTTAGCTTGCGTGCGTTGCATCCTATAATTGAGGGGATAAAGCAAAGCCTTAACAATGAGTGTTAGAATTAAAATACAAATCGCAACATTACCAATAAAATAATGCAGAAAATCGAAAATCGGACGAATTATCCGGCGATTAATTGTGCCGAGAAAACTACCGCCGTAATTGACAATGTCTTCCATCTGATTATTGAATTTTTTCAGAACCGAGTAATCGTTTGGTCCGATATACAACATCATTTTTTTTGTCGAAGCATCGGGCGTAATCGGAACTTCAATTTGGGCAATTAATTTTTTTAGATTGGGGTCTGCATCCGTGTAAACTTGCGTACCAAGATAAGCCGATGTAAATCCACCATCTTTAGAAACAATTGTTGTATTAAAAAATTGATTGTCTTGCGAAATCCAGGTTAAAGGTTTTTTACTAAAAAGTTTACCTTCTGTTTTTGTCGGCGATTGATTATCGGGTGTTTCACCGACCTCACAATACCAATTTTGCGAACCTTGCGAACGTTCGTAGTTTACGTTTTTCTCAATTTTGTCTAAATAATTATCTATCGTCAGTTGAAAGGCTTTGGTATCAGGGCGTAATTCATTGCTTAAGTTCTGAACGCTTAAATCGTAATCAATCGCATAACCGCTGTTAATGGTGTATTTCTGTTCTAAAAAACCTGCACCCAAATTGGATCTAAAAGTTACCGAATTTTCAGTCGCTTGTGCCGTAAAATATAAATCTTCGGTGTTAATACTTCCCGAACCCGATCTCACAGGAATATTATAAGAAAATTTATTCTTAGGATCTTCAAATAAATATAACGGTGCGAAATGATCTTTTCGCGATGAATCTTGATAAATTTTTTGATAATTCTTTAGCAGTACGTTTTTAATTCGGCCACCTTTATTACTAAAAACAATTTTGAAAACGCCATTTTCTAATGTTGTTAATTGTTCATTCTGCGCTTTTAACTTTGAGCTATCAATTAACTTATCTTGTTGATTATTCGCCAAAGACTGACTGCTGATTGCTTTAGGCTCAAGGTTTTTTTTTGCTAACTCTATTGAATCGCGTAAACGTTTTTGTGCAAATATTTCTTCTTTCGATGGTGCGGTGAAAAAATTCCAAGCTAATAATATTCCCATAATGAGTAACAAACCTAAGATGTTACTACGATTATCTTTTTTCATAAATGAGTGTTGTGACAAATGTAGTCGGAAGGCAAACTTGCGCTACATTAACTAAAGTCGTTTAAATACAAAAAATATTTCTGTAAGCGGCGCAAAGATAATTTTAATTTATTAAACGGCGATTTTTTAACCCAGTATAGACTTTATTTTTTGATTTTTAAAATAATTCGTGCGCCTTTGTTTCCGCCACAATAAAGTATATGATGCGCCGAAACAAAATCTGAACGCGTGGCATGATAGATATCAATAAACTTTTGCGGATTTCTATCGACTAAAGGAAACCATGAACTTTGAATTTGCACCATCATTTTGTGCCCTTTCTTAAAAGTATGCGCAATATCGGGCAAAGTAAATTTTACATCTGTTGGTTCATTGGGTGTGAAAGGAACAGGTGTTTCAAAACTTTTTCTGAATTTTCCGCGCATCACTTCGCCGCGCACCAACATTTGGTAACCACCCAGCGTTACTTTTCCATCTTTCGGTGTAGGTTCATTGTCTGGAAAAACATCAATAATTTTTACAATAATGTCAGCATCTGTACTGGAAGTTGAAAAAAGTAAATCTGCAATTATGGGCCCGGTAGCAGTAACATCATCTGTTAAAATATCGGTTTGAAAACTCGCTACATCTGGTCTTCTGAACGCAAAACGTTGATCATCGTCCATGTATTCGCGCGTTCTTGCATTAATGACATCTTCTGTGTATGGCACAGGATGGTTTGGATCTGATGTCCATTCAACAACATTTACATTTTCAATACTCGGTTGAGTGGTTGAAAGTTTACCGCCTGCATCTAAAAAGAAAGAAACATCTTTAGAGCTTTCCGGAGGCCAAGCATTATAAGTTGTCCATTTATTCGTGCCTGTTTCAAAAATATTGCATTCGGCAATATTCATTGCGCCTTTATCTTTTAAATAAAATTCAAAAAAAGGGAATTCAATTTCTTTCTGAAAATATTCTGATGTTGCGCTACCAAAATGAATATTACCAAGTTTTTCGCCGTCGCTTCTTCCACCCCACGCGCCATGAAACCAAGGTCCCATCACTAAAAGGTTGCTGTGCGTAGTTGCATTTTGTTTTTCTATAGCTTTGTAAGTGTTCCATGCACCGAAACAATCTTCCGCGTCGAACAATCCGCCAACAACTAAACTGGCAGGTTGCACATCGTTCAAAAAATTGCGAATATTGCGCGCTTTCCAAAACGCATCGTAGTTCGGGTGTGTCATTAAATCGTTCCAGAACTTAATACTATCACCCATATATTTTTTAGTAAAATCGGAAAGTGCACCAACGTTTAAAAAGAAATTATAATTATCTGGAAATTCGAGTTTTGTAGATATTTGTGTAGTGGTTGGCACGGGGCGTGGTCTGCCAAAATTTAAATAAAAAGAAAATGCGTCTTCGAGCATCAAAGCACCATTGTGGTGAAAATCATCACCTAAAAACCAATCTGTAACGGGTGCTTGTGGCGAAACGGCTTTAACGGCTGGATGTGCTTTTATTAAAGCATTTGTTGCATAAAACCCCGGGTATGAAATTCCGTAAACACCAACTTTACCACTACAATTCGTATTTTTAACGAGCCAATCTGCTGTATCGTATGTGTCTGTGCTTTCATCAATGTTTTTAGTTGAAGTCCTATCTGTATTAATCGGTCTGACATCTACAAATTCGCCTTCACTCATCCAACGTCCGCGCACATCTTGAAAAACAAAAACATAACCACTGCGCGCCAACGTCATGTTTTGAAATCTTTTTTTCATTTCGCTTGCGCTATAAGGCGCAACTGTATATGGTGTTCGACACAATAAAATAGGATATGTTTTAGAATTATCGCTCGGCGAATAGATGCTTGTGAAAAGCTTTATTCCATCGCGCATAGTTATGTAAACCTCTTTTTTTGTATAGTTTCGAGCAATGTAAGAAGAATCGGAATCTGGGGTTTGCGTAAAAGCCTTAAAGCAAAAAAGTAAGCAGATAAATAAAAGTTGTTTCATGCAAAATATTTTAAACAAAGTAAATAAGCGAACCAAAAATAGAAATAAATTTACAATTTATTTAGAAACGGCTATTTTATATTTTTGAAATTTCAAAAATGCAGTTTTTTCAATAACCGTTCATTGATGGAGTGCTGAATTTTTACAGTCAACCACGTTCTGCTGAACGGTTTCAAAATTATTTAAAATTGTTACAAGGTGATATTAAAGGAGAATTAGTTTTGCCGATTAGTAATTTGTAACTACTCAGGTGCTCATATTTACTTTTGAAAAATCATTTTTTATTCCACTTTTTTTCTGGCAAAAAAAAAGTTCGCAAAAAAGTTGCCGCAAAAAGCCCGCGTAAATTTGCAGTAAACCCCAAAAAGGCGGTTGCGCTCCTA
>JAYVNP010000085.1:0-4445 GCA_043758385.1 Saprospiraceae bacterium | reverse complement strand
TTAATCCGAATTTTACACACCGAAACAATGCTCCTCATTGACAAAAAAGTAGAAATCGCAGAATTTATAAAGCCACACAACACCTCGATATTGAGCGCATACCCGAGGATATGCGCATTTTACTGAAGACTGAGTAATTCGAGAAAATATTAATTCGGCAAAGATTTTACACCCATATTCCAAAGTGTAAAAGCCATCACATCCGTTGCTTCCTGAATAACTTTTGCGGTTGGTTTTCCGGCGCCATGTCCTGCCGAAGTTTCGATTCGAATGAGAACGGGAGCATCGCTTACTTGCGCGCTTTGTAATGTTGCGGCAAATTTAAATGAGTGCGCTGGCACAACGCGATCGTCATGATCGCCCGTAGTGATAAGTGTAGCTGGATATTTTGTGCCTGCTTTTACATTTTGCAACGGAGAATACTTATACAAATAATTGAATCCTTCTTTCGTTTCGCTTAAACCATAATCAGTAGCCCAAGCGCGACCAATTGTAAATTGGTGATAGCGCAACATATCGAGAACACCAACAGCTGGTAATGCCACGCGAAATAAATCGGGGCGTTGCGTTAAACACGCACCAACCAACAAGCCACCGTTTGAACCACCACTGATGGCTAAAAAATCGGAGGAGGTATATTTTTTTTGAATCAGAAATTCTGCTGCGCCGATAAAATCGTCGAAAACATTTTGCTTTTTTGAAAGCGTACCTTGCTCATGCCAAGTTGAACCAAACTCACCGCCACCGCGAATATTTGCTACTGCATAAACACCACCGCGCTCTAAAAATGCCAAACGCGAAACACTGAACGATGGCGTAAGGCTAATATTGAATCCGCCGTAACCGTATAAAATGGTTGGATTTTTTCCGTTGAGTATCGTTCCGCGTTTCATGGTGACGAACATCGGAATTTGCGCGCCATCTTTTGATTTATAAAAAACTTGCTCTGTTGTGTAATCTTCGGGATTAAATTTTAGTGCCGTTTTTTTAAATTCTGATGATTGCAAAGTTTTCATATCCAATCGAAACGGTGATGACGGACGCATAAAACTCGTGAAATTAAAAAACGCATCCGCAGTTTCGCGTTTACCATGTAAACCAGCAATTGTTCCGATGCCCGGTAACGGAATAGTAACAGCGTGTGAGCCGTCTAAATCAAATTGTTTGAGAAGCGAGCTTACGTTGTGCATATACGTCAGAACCAATTTGCCATTCAAAAAATCTACCGATTCTATCACATCGCTCGGGTGTTCAGCAATAATTATCTTCCAGTTTTTTTCTTCTGGATGATTAAAATCAATAGCAATTATACACCGATTCGATGCTTTGTAATTCGTCAGAAAATATAATTCATCGCCGACATTATCAATAAAATGCCAATCGTGCGTTTGGTCGGCAATAATTGTTTTAAATTCAGCACTATTGCGCGCTTCATTTTTAACCACAACCGAATTATTGCTCGTTCCTGCCGAAAGAGATACACAAACAAAACGTTCATCGTCACTCACACCAGCACCCATTAGATTCTTCGGATTTTTTGCATCACTGTAAATTAAATTATCGCTTGCAGCAGCTGTGCCGAGTATATGATAATACACTTGATGTCCTTCTGCTTTTGTTGTCAGTGCTTTGCCATCTTCTGGTTTTGGAAAACGGCTGTAATAAAAACCATTTCCTTGCCATGCAATACCCGAAAATTTTACCCATTCAATCGGCTCATCTATTTGCTTGCCCGTTGCGGCATCTTTAATATAAATTGTTTGCCAATCAGATCCCGCTTTCGCAAGTTCATACGCCATATATTTTCCATTTTTACTGAAAGAAAGCGCGCCTAAAGCAACTGTTCCTTCTTTGGATAGCGAATTAGGATCGAGAAAAATACTCGGTGCATCCGAACTTTTATTTTGCTGATACAAAACAGCTTGATTTTGTAAACCATCGTTCTTAAAAAAATATTCTGCTTCGCCTTCATGAAAAACCGAGCCGTATTTTTCATAGTTCCAAAGTTCCGTTAATCGTTTTTTTATCGCATCGCGATAAGGTATTCTATCTAAATAAGAATACGTATTTGCGTTTTGCGCAGTCACCCAATCTTTAGTTTCTACGGCGTTATCATCTTCTAACCAACGATACGGGTCGGCAACTTTTGTGCCACTGTAATTATCAATTACGGTTTCGTCGCGGCGCGTTTTGGGGTAGTTATTTTGTGCTGACATATTATTTTGAAATATTGAAGCGCAAAGTAAAAACAGTAGTTGCAAAAAAATACTTTTATTCATCTTGAGGGAAATTTTTAATTTTAAAAGAAAGAGCTAATGTAATAGTTATATTTGAACCGCACTATCCAAATTAAAATATTTCTTCAAAATCTATAGTTTTAGTTTTCTAACATCCTGAACTCGATATTTGTGTGCAGAAAAAATAGTGGACAACCCTCATTTTTTAAAAAAAAGTTTTGATATATTTGTAAAATTAGAAAAAAAATTAGAAATTTGCGCACTAATCAATTTTAACTAAATCATTCATGAAAATCAAAAACGTTTTTAAAAGCCTTGCATTCGCTGCATGTTTATTGAGTTCAAATGCACTTTTTGCTCAAACTGATTATTTCTGGGATTACTACAAAATTGCTGTCACGTTACCAAGCGATTTCAAAGAACTTATGGATACAGACAACGAATTTGAAGCAAAAGGCGATGGAATGCACTTGTACATGTATATTTTCGACGACCACAAAGTATCGTTAAAAGACATGAACAGCGAAACTAAAAAAGTGGCACGACAATTAAAATTTGATGTAACAGACGAAACAACTGAAATCAATGACGACGAATTTGCAGGTCGTTACGTTTTAGGTTATAAAGACGGAAAGCAAATTATGTTGGCAGGTATGATTCAAAAAAATAACGACACCAATTTGTGGATTACGATTGAATTTGCCGACGGCGATAAAGAAGCTGAGCGCGAAGGTATCCGAATCATTAATAGTATGAAGACGATAAAATAAATAAATCACCCTTTTAAACGTTAACTCTGTTAGGTTGCAAAAAAACCTAAATCTCCGATGCTTGAGTAACAACTGTAAAGTTGACATTAATTGCTTCAAAGTGTTTTTTGCCGCATGCAATTTTATCGTTTTCTGAGTTGCGCAATTTCGTGGCATCTTTAGTGCTTTTTGTTTCGCGCACTAAGTAAACGGTATTATCATCTCGTTTTACAATTGCCCAATCGGGATTGTAAGTGCCAATGGGTGTTTCAATTTTGAAAAACGAGGGTAGTTTTAAAAACAATTTGATGTCCTCGCGGTGTTCTAAATCCTCGGCGAAACGACGTTCGATTTCACTATCGTAAATAACGTTTTCGTAAATTGATTTTTTAGACTTAATCGAATCCTGAAAGATTTTTTTTAAATCTTCGTTTTCAATACATTTCATAGCCCAGTAGTTATTCTCTTTTTCGTACTGAATACCATTAATCATTATTTTGTGTAGTTCGCGATTAATGATTATCGCCACGCTATCCATAAATTTTTGCGGATTTACGGCAAAATCTTTCAATCGTTTACTCTCGCTCAGTATTTTGACCAATGTACTTCTTGTCAGTTCTGTTTCTTTTTGTAGATACGCGAGAATATCGAGTAAGCTACCTTCAAAATTGATTGACTGATAATATGGGCTTCGCGATTCGTGCACAGATATTCCAGCTACATTTATGTCGACGGCAGCTTCTCTGTACAAAACTTTTATTGATTCAATGCGCTCCATTTTAGCAATTTCTTTCGCGGTGTTGCGAATTAATTCGGGTGTAGAATAGTCAACACGATATGTGGTTTTATATTTTATTTTGTTCCATAGTGCTTCAAATTCCAGGCTTAAAAAAATTTGTTTATTGAGTTTTTGTTCTTTAGCAGGCTCATCTTTTTTGATATGCCGTTCTAATTGGTAATTCTGGATGATTTCTATAATATCCGTTTCTTGAGCCGCGAATTGTTCAGAAAGTTTGAGTGAAAAACCGTGCTCAGCGGGCTGAAAAGTAGGCAAAATTTTACCGCTTTCATTTATCATTCCTGAGCTCATCAATTCTTTCCAAATATTTTCGCTGTCAATGCGCGTAAACGGTTTTATTATATCTGGCCTTGGATAATGAAATTTACGCGTCGCTATTTGTTCGTCTTGCTCAGTATAATTTTCGGATTAATCGTCATAACGGCTGCTCTTTCACATTTTGCGAATCATGCAGACGACATCAGTCAGTCGAGTAATACTGTTAAAGCGATAACTTTAGCGTATAAATTTTTTAGGATGCTGCGTATTAGTTGTATGGCAATAGGAGGTATTGCGGCATATTTGATTTATACTTTTAGTGTGCGGGTGCTGAAATTTGTTTTTTTGCGCGCTACGCAACTCATTACTTACTTCACTCTGTTGACTTTAATTTTTTTGGGT
>JAYVNP010000084.1:0-4452 GCA_043758385.1 Saprospiraceae bacterium | reverse complement strand
GTGCGCTATTTCCGACGGGAAAGAGAATAGATATTTTTGAGAATGTCGAGATGACTTGCATTGACAACGGAATGCCGATTATTATACTGCGCGCGACCGATTTTGGTTTAACGGGTAACGAAACTAAAACTGAACTTGACGAGAATGAAGTGCTCAGAAAATACATGGAACACATTCGCATAAACATGGGTTTTAAAATGAATTTAGGTGATGTGACAGCGCAAAGTATTCCGAAAATGTGTTTAATTTCTGAACCGCTAAATGGCGGTATAATTAATACACGTATGTTTATTCCGCACGCTTGTCACGAAGCGATTGGTGTTTTAGCGGCTGTATCGGTGGCAACAGCTAGTATATTACCGAGAACTATTGCAGATGGTATGGCGGAATTAAAAGAAAGTGATACAAATTTTTCTATCGAACATCCAACTGGCAAACTAACAGTTAATTTTGAATTTGGAAAAACGAAAGAGGGCGAAATTAAAATTCTAAAATCCGGCGTAATGCGCACAGCGCGACTGATTGCTAAAGGTGAAGTTTTTTTACCGTAATATTTCAGTTTGCATTTTATAATTTACTTCACCAAAAAAAAACCATCATCACCCTGTTTCTGATAGAGTGGCATGAATAAATACGCATCGAGAGGTGCGAAAATCGGTCTGCCATTGTGGTGCGCTAATAAAGTTTGTGTCGTTACTTTATCAAAATTTTTAAAACTCGGTAGCATTTCAAAAATGTCAGATGGTTGTAAAAAATGACGATAAATAATTTCCAATGAACTCGGTATGGGTTGTTTATCGGGTTGAATTTCTGAAGCGGGTGCTTGATGTGCTGATTGTAATTTTTCTGCGCTTTCTAAAAAAAACTTCGCTGTTTTATCGTCAATCATACCAAAAACACCAAGGGTTTTAACAATGCTGGAATAGGCAAAGTCAATAGCTTGTTCGCTGGTGTGTTGTCCTGCTTCAAGTAATAAACCATGTGTAGGTGATACAAAATTTTCAGGTGTAAAAAATGATAGAAGCGACGTACCTCCCAAACTTTTATCTAAACCATGTATAACCGGCGCGCCAATCGCTCTTGTCCAAAAATCTGATTTAAACCCAGAAGTTACTACACAAAATGGTACACTTTCAACCGACGTAGTGTGTATATCGAGTAAAATAAGTTCCCATTGCTGTTTCAAATCAAGTCCTCTGCTGATGTAAGCTATCTGCATACTTCTTAATAACTTCAAAACAGCTTTCTCCTCAGTATTTTTATTTTTTTTTTCTTGTAACGCCCATACACTTTCCGATTTCCAGAGCCGATTCATGTCTGTATCAACGTATCGAACTTTTTTTTTGTAAGCTTCATTATTGCCAATATAAGCCATAACCATCCCATTCAATGCAAACTTAGTTTTACGTTGTGCTTTTATGAAACGTTTCCAAGCTAATACACCTGCCGGCTCATTGCCGTGCATAGCACTTACTATAATGAGTATTTTATTACTATCCGATGCAGCTAAGGCATTTAAAAGTTGCATAATAGCGCGTTTTGCTCCAAGTTAATATTTATGCTGGTGCGAGTGCTTGCGTTAAATCTTCAATTAAATCATCCACATCTTCTATACCAACAGAAAGGCGAATGAGCGAATCGGTTAAACCTACTTTGAGGCGCGATTCGCGCGGAATAGATGCGTGTGTCATTGATGCAGGATGACCGATGAGCGATTCAACACCACCGAGCGATTCGGCAAGCGCAAAAAGTTTTGTTTTTTTCATAACGTCGTAAGCTGCTTCTACATCGCCCCCTTTTAAATCAAAACTTAGCATAGCACCAAACATACGCATTTGTTTTTTGGCGAGCGCGTGTTGCGGATGCGATTTCAAACCTGGAAAATGTACCACATCAATTCTCGGATGCTCTGACAAAAATTTAGCAATTTTTTCTGCGTTTTCGCAAGCCGCTTTAACGCGAAGATGCAAAGTTTTTATGCCGCGCAAAATTAAAAAACAATCTTGCGGACCTGGCACTGCACCTGTTGCGTTTTGTATAAATCGCAATTTTTGCGCGAGTTCATCATTGCTCGTCATTATACAGCCGTGTACAACGTCGGAGTGTCCGCCAATATATTTTGTTGCCGAGTGCAAAACTAAATCGGCACCCATGTCGAGTGGATTTTGCAAATATGGGGAAGCGAAAGTATTATCAACACACGTAATAATGCCCCGCGCTTTAGCAGCGGCGCAGAGTGCAGTAATATCAACTAACGAAAGCATCGGATTCGTCGGGGTTTCAATCCAAAGCAGTTTGGTATTGTCCGAAAAATTTTGTGCGAACGTTTTGGCGTTTTTCATATCCAAAAATCGGGATTTAATACCAAACGGACTGAACACGCGCACAATTTGTCGGTACGAGCCGCCGTATAAATCATCGCAACTTAAAATTTCATCGCCCGATTTTAAAAGTTTTATCACTGCATCCATTGCTGCCAAACCCGATGAAAAGCAAATAGCGTGCTTCGCGTTTTCCAATGCCGCTAAATTATTTTCCAATGCCGTGCGTGTTGGATTTTGCGTGCGCGCGTATTCATATCCTTTGTGTTCGCCGGGTGCAGACTGTACGTAGGTTGATGTTTGAAAAATCGGGGTCATAATCGCACCCGTTGATGGATCGGGTTCAATGCCAGCGTGAATAGCTTTTGTAGCAAATTTCATGAGAATATTTTTGGTGATTTTTTTAAGAGCGCAAAGTTAATTCATTTACTGCCACAAAACATTATTGTTTCTGCGTTGTAAACGGCGAATGTTCATCCAAAAACCTAAAATAAGATACACAAAAAACGAAGCACCCAAAGTAAAAAAGGCGGCATAAATAAAATACATACGCACGCTTGCCGACGATACACGCATAATACTTCCAATTTTTTGGCAAACACCAAACAACGACTGCTCTAAAAGACGCATAATATTTTTTATTTTTAGTTAAATCATCCTGACAAATATAGCAACATTGATGAAAATAAATATCAAGCTGTAATATTTAATTTCGTTGGCGCAATATATTTAGCCAAAAATACAAATAATTTTGTCAGTTTATTTAAAGTTATGTTTTTTCCCGTATTTTTGCGAAATAATTAATTGGCATGCATAAGTTTGATGAAGATAGCGACGTTTTAGTAGATGAAGATGTGGACATACTTTTAGACGATATTGAGTTGGGTGAGATGTCTTTTCTGATTGTCCATAATGATGAGCATAACACGTTTGATTGGGTGATACGCTGTTTTATAGAAGTACTCGAATATGATGAAATACGCAGCGATCAACTCGCACATATTATTCATTTTAAAGGAAAAGCAACCGTCAAAACAGCATCTTTTTCTGTTTTAAAGCCTGCAAAAGATGCCCTTTGTGATCGCGGTCTTTCAGCGGTGATTGAAACAAAAACGCAACGCGTTTAATTTCGTTGAAAGTAAGGGTTCATATTTAAAACCTCTGATAAACGAACAACTCTCAACAAATAGCTCTCAACAAACAATTATCAACGACTCAATTGCCTGAATTCAAATATTCACAAACACCTTTCGTTTCTGGCAAGTTAATGCTCCAATTGCATCCAGAATATGCTACTTACGATGGCATTGTCGGCGTTGGTGGAAACGTCTCACCTGAAATGCTCATTAAAATGTATCGCGCCGGATTATTTCCTTGGTACAATGAAGGTGAAGATCCCATTTTATGGTGGTCGCCGAATCCGAGAATGGTTTTATTTCCCAAAAATTTAAATATTCAGCGCAGTATGCGCACATTCTTTAATAATCAAACCTTTTCCGTAACTTATAACACGTGTTTTGAAGAAGTCATGCGACGCTGTCAATACATACCACGCGGAGGCACCATCAGTTCATGGATAAATGAAGAACTTATTTCCGCGTTTCACGAACTCCATCAGCGCGGTTTAGCATACTCCGTTGAGGTGTGGCAAAACAATTTATTGGTTGGCGGGTTATACGGTTTAGTGTTGGGTAAAATATTTTTTGGCGAAAGTATGTTTGCAGAAGTGGCGAACGCATCTAAGTTTGGTTTTATTTCGTGGGTAAAATTATTAGAACAACACGACTTTACCCTCATTGATTGCCAAGTAGAGACGCAACATTTAAGATCACTCGGTGCAATGCCCATTCAGCGGGAATTATTTTTAAATTTTATTACTGAGAACCAAACCTATTCGTTAAATTATTTACAAATTCAATTTGAAGAAAATAAGTAACCAAAAATCAGGAACTAAAATTTATCGTTCTTGTATATTTAATTTTTCCATAGAATTATGAAACTAATTACATTTTAACCGTCCGAAATACCTTACTAACTGACATTACGCAGTCTAAAAATTAGGTAATTCGATATTATTTTTTGGGCAGATATCTTTGAGTTCGTTGATTTGTTTCCAAGCTACTTTCAAAGA
>JAYVNP010000083.1:0-35164 GCA_043758385.1 Saprospiraceae bacterium | reverse complement strand
ATATAAGAACTTACAGCTTTAAGTGTCGCTTCTTTCTGAGCGTTACTTAATCCTTCGTAGCGCACGGGGCGCGGATCAATTACTTCTTTCATCTTGTGTTGCAATTTTAGATGATTAAAAAAATAAGGTGTCAAAAACGCAAAAAGGCACGTATGCCGTTCTGCTGCAACACACCTACGAGTAGGCAAAGCGTTTCCAAAACGCTCAGAACGGACACACGCGCCTTTTTATAATATGGCTCGAATGTAGAGTATAGGCATAAAAAAAGCCTACTTCTTTTGTAGGCTATCGCCTACTCGTCTAAATGTGTTGCAAGACAAAGGTATAAAAAACTGTGCCGATTTTCAAAATTTAAAATAAAAAAAGCCCAACTTAGTAAAAGGTGGGCGTTTGGGTTGTTGCAACTATTGTCTATTCAGACAATGGTTGACCCAATAGTTGACGTAGTATTTTGCGTATCTAAATCACCTAACAATAAATGAACTACCATGTAAATACATGGTAGTTCATTTATTGTTAAAGAAAATAAAGCAGTTAAAATATAGTTAATTAAATAAATCCAATTGCCTTCTCACTAAATCTGTGTCAAGGTTTTTTAAAGACTTTTCAGTTTCTTTTACTTTTTTCTTGAGGTCTCTTACTCTTTGCATTTCGTCTGAATTATCTATGCCTTCATTTAATTGGTCAATTTCTTCAAGCATTGCATTTTTTTCAGTCAGTAGATTAATGCGTCCTGTAACAACCCCATGAAAATGATTATAAAGTATCTCATAGCATTTACGCTTATATTTTTTCAATTCCGCACTTTCAGAAGAAAGAGAAAAAATCCATCCGTAAATATATTTTTCGGGTAAGCATAACATCAAGCGTAATTTATTGTCATTAGCAGTTACTTGTTGCTCTTTGACTTCTGTACTTAAAATATCATCTTCACTGATTTTTATCCTTTGGTTTTCGTATTGTATACCAAGTACATCACAAATAGGTTTTACTGCTACCCACCAAGTACCGTCAACCGTAAGAAGAGAAATTCGTTTGCCCTCAAATTCGAGAAATTTTTCCAACGTTTTTGCCATATTAAAGTTTTTTCTTACAAACATAGCAAATTTTCCAACTAAAAAATAAAAAAGGCAGGTTGTTTTCGCAACCTGCCTTAATAAAAAGTATTTGGAAGTAAATTATTTTTTCCAATATGCGCGTAAGCCATAAGTATAAAAAAAATGAAAGCTCATTGAACGAAAACTCCAAAACATCGCTAATGCTTCAATGCTGTTCATCTTCAAATGCCAGTTCATTCCGATATACATTGCGTTTACAAATGCTGCCATTTGAATAGCATTTGATAGATGCCAACCATCTGTCAAAAAAACCAAAAGCGTTGAGCTTAAAAAGAACCTTTCGCCTTGCGCAGGATCAAAATTCTTGTATTTCCGTACCCAACTTTTTTCTCCAAAAAAACTATTATCCGCTTCAAAAGAAAATACGGAGCCACTATAATGTGTCATCAATGTATCAGCAACTGCTTTCGCAAAGCCAACTATTAATGCCATCCAAAAAAATAGAAAGAGTGATGGATTCATTTAATGACCTGTTAAATCTGATAAAATGCTCATTGAACCGGTTGTAGTTATAGTGGAAGCAACTGCAACGTTTGAATATCCATTAACGCAAATTAATTTGCCACCACCTATCACTGAGTTTGTCACACCTGAAGGCGCAATTAAGTTACAGTTATTGCAAATTACCGTTGCGCCCGTTGCAATATTTAAAACTGGCTGATTAGCTGCTAACTGCCTGAATGTCCCTTTAATTTCAATAATTCCAGATGTAACTATCATCATTGGATTTTTCAAATTACTCGTGTAGTCGCCTTCAATTTTAACTTTTGACGATGTAAGATTAGGAACATTGAAAAAAAATGGCACAGATGGATTTGTAGTTTGAGTGACATCTATTTTACAATCGCCGCAATAAAGATTAAAACTACTCGAATCAAATTGAACAGGAGTACTGCCTTGCAAATTGGTTATATCTAAAAGTCCATTTGAAAAAATTCCTTTTTTAATATTAACATTTATGCTCGATTTTTTGCTTCTTTGAACTCTTAAAGCTACAGGAAATGGATTACTTGTAAAAATGCTATCAATTGTATTTTCAATATTATCTACATTTAAATTTACCACAGAATTGGTTATAACAGTTTGGTCTCGATAATTTCCAAACTGAGCCAATACGGAACCATAAGTTGAGTGATTTCGATAGTTACCAAAAGAACTGTAAATTGTCTTGTTATTACAATAATATAGATTTAAAAGAGGCGACCAATCATTTGATTTGTAAGCGTAGTCATTATTATTGTATGCTAATCCACCATCAAGTTGATTGACTTGAAATTTTATTTCTTGCCTATTTGTAGAATCTGAGTTGCCAAAATCACATTCGGGAGTAATTTTAAATTTCATTACGTCTGCCTTGAAATCTATTACAGCGATAGAACTTATAAATATCTGAGTGTTGCTTGGATTTAAAATCGTATCGGCATAGATTTTTATCTTAGACGCTTTATTAAGTATTTGAAATGCCCAATCATCATTTCCATGAACTAATGTGCCACCTTCCATCTTAAAACTTATAGGCGACGTTGCGTAAATAAAAGAGAAATTTCCAAAATCAAGTTTAGACCCGTATAACTGATATGAAAGATTATTGTATGCAAGAGAAGCTGAATTAGGAGACGTTGTTACAGTTTCGGTTAAACCAAATTCTTTTGTATTAATTGCGTTCGGATAATCAGTTATATTAAAGCTGTTGCCCGGTGCAACAATAATCAACCCAGTTGAAACAACACCATTATTCAAATCTGTTGCTGCTCTATTTCGTGCAGAATAAATATCAGGAAATGGGTAAAATCGCGAACCGCGCTTTGCGTTACCAAGTTGCGAATTAAAAGAAGTACCATTCAAAGACCCAGTATAAAGTTTATCTACATAATACACATTACTGTTATCAACCTGTACAAACGCACCAGCATCGGCTTTTGTCGCAAGCTGTGTTGTTGTAGCGTAATTGGAAAGTGCGCTATTATCAGCTTTTGATCCGAGCTGTGTTGTTGTAGCATAATTGGAAAGTGCGCTATTATCGGCTTTTGATCCGAGTTGTGTTGTTGTAGCATAATTGGAAAGTGCGCTATTATCGGCTTTCGACGCGAGCTGTGTTGTTGTAGCGTAATTGGAAAGCGAACTGGCATCGGCTTTTGACGAGAGCTGTGTTGTCGTAGCGTAATTGGAAAGCGAACTGGCATCGGCTTTCGACGAAAGCTGTGTTGTTGTAGCGTAATTGGAAAGCGTGCTATTATCAGCTTTCGACGAAAGCTGTGTTGTCGTAGCGTAATTGGAAAGCGCGCTATTATCCGCTTTTGACGCAAGCTGAGTTGTTGTAGCATAGTTGGAAAGCGAACTGGCATCCGCTTTCGACGCGAGCTGTGTTGTTGTAGCGTAACCTGTTAGGTCTGGCTGCACATTCACAGGCAAACGATTACCATCTTTATCAATAAAGCAAGTGATAGTGCTGCTGCCATTTTCTTTGACAAACTGTCCAGCATAAGGTGTATTACCCGTTGAAAATAAGGTGCTTCCTATTGTAACGACTGTGTTTTTTGCGCTATTGGCATTGATAGTAATAGCTTGATAATTGAGTGATTTTAAAACCGAGTTTAATTTTTCAGGCGTAATGGTATCAGTTGATGTTCGGCGATGCACGATAGCGTCTATTTTTGTTGCAATTGTATCTTGCGCAAAAACAGATACGCTAAATAATAAAAAGGATAAAAAAACTAATAATTTTTTCATATTTAATTGAGCTAAATTAAAAAGAGCTATGCTACATTAGTAACATAGCTCTTAAAATGAGAGAAATAATTTATTTAGTGAAAATTTGAAGTGAAGTCGGCACTGTAACTTCCTGGCATGTTAGCTGTTGAATTATTGCTTATATTTCCAGCCAAACTATTCACTGTATTCAAAAGTGCCACTCCTAATTTGGGTCAACATACCCAGAGTTTGTCAAATCGGTTAAGAACAACTGGAATGCTGCTAAAACTTTGTCATCAATAGTTTGCGAACTTGGCAAAGTAGAAATCGTTGCATTTGATGCAGCGATGCTAACTTCAACAGCAGAAATACGACTATTTGCAACTGAAATTACAGAATCAAGCGAATTAAACTTGATGTTGTTTTTGTCGTCTGCAAATACTCCATCAGTTATAACACCTGAAGCATTGACGTTGAAGTAATATTCATCACCATTTGAAACGACTTGTGAAACAGCAGTACCTGTACCATCTTTTAATCCGGTAACAGTCATTTGAGCTTCTGCACCGCCGACGAATTTAACGAGATAAGAACCTGCATCAAAAGTGCCGTCCGCAATCATTGAAAGTAAATTGGCAGTGTTACCATCAACGATGTTCGCAAAATATGCCTTGCGAATATTCATTTTTGAAGCAGCAATAGCTGAAGCAAGAACAGCAGCATCGCGCGCAATAACGTCCGTTAAATCTGCTTTTCCTGCTAAAGCAGCAGTCGTCTGACTTGAAAGCGTTGCGATTTGTCCATTGAGCGTAGTATAGCCAGATGTGCGTGCAGTTGTTTCTGCTACTAAAGCTGATGCAACAGCTCCAACTGCTGAATTACGCGCTGCAATTTCTGCCGTAATAGCGTTAGAATTGGTTGTATCAGCCGATGTGCGTGCTGTTGTTTCTGCTGCTAAAGCATCAGAATTGGTTTTATCACCTGCAACACGCGCGGTTGTTTCTGCTGTAATAGCTGCTTGCAACGTGTTATCACCAGCAACACGTGCAGTTGCCTCTGCTGTAATCGCAGTTGCATTTGCGGTGTCACCAGCAACACGTGCAGCAGATTCTGCGGTTACTAATGCGGTTACAGATGCGTCACCTGCAATGCGCGCTGTACTTTCGTTTGCAATCGCTGTTTTAAGCGCGTTAAACCGCGCCGTTAACCAGGCAACGATTTGACCAATTACTGTTTGTAAATTCATTTAGAATAATTTGAAGAATTAAAAAATATACAGTTAAAAAATAAAAAAACCTGTCGTTCTGTCGAAATGCGTTTTTACATCCGAATCTAAAAGCATGGGTGTTAACCAGTCTAAGTTTGTCCCAGTTCCTGTACTACCGTTAGTTCCTGTACTACCATTAGTTCCTGTGCCAGGTTGTGTATCGCTCCAATAGCGTGTCAGTTTCGGATTTTCTAAAAGAAGTGCCGAAACGTCTGCATCGCTCATTAAATGCGGATATAAAACCAATTCATTCATTGAGCCAAGTAACGTGCCGCCACTATGGTCGTAACTCGGACCTATGTAGATAAAACGGCTTGTCATACACTATTTTTTTCAAGTTTTTGGCGCAGTATTGACAGTCGCTTCAGATATGCCAAAAGTAGTTGGAGGAACAAGTGTAGCATTTGAGGAAATCATTTGCGGGATTTCCTCAAATGCTACACTTGCATTTGGATATGTCTTTATCAATGCTTCAATATCTGTGTCGCTCATTCCAACAGTTATGAGTTGCGACTCGCCAACAATATGGATGGTCGGATGTAAAATCTTATACTTTCGTGTATCAGCCATATTATTTATTCAAAAAAGCGGTAAAATCGGATGAAAAATCAGCACTAAAATCGCCTGTACTTACTGGTGTGCTTGGAACTATTTCAGAAAGTACGACTAAAAAGGCACAACTAATCCCTTGACTAAAAATAATATCGGATTACCTTGATTGCCACACATAAATTTAAAAAGGTAGCCATTACTTTGGTCGTCAATCGTTGGATCGTACTCAATCTCAGCATTTAAAAGCATCATCAAGTTGCCATTGTTATCTGAGTAAATAACTGCATACAATTGATTAAGCATAGCTTGAAATGCAGAACTTGAAGTTGCATTCACTTTAGGGTGGTGCGCTTCTACCATGGGCGTAAAATTCCCGCCTTCTTTACCTTGACCTTTGTAAGCACCTTTTTTATTGCTTGATTCAATAGTTAAGAACTTTCCACCAGTAATTAAATTCAAAGCAGTTACCGTTACGCCATCAGTAGCGATAGTTGGCAAACTTTGAAACTGAGACATGGGAGTGTAATAAATTACAGGCGCAAGCGATAGCGGTAACGGTCCGCATTGACGCTTAATATTTGAAAGAGAGGAGAAATCGCAGCTCATTGTTTTATTTAGTTTAAATTTTTAGGAATTTGTTTTTACGGCTAAACCGTTATCAAGTACATATTGACGCATTGAAGCATCTTCTACAATTGAATCGCTATCGTACTGTGTACCATTATGATTTAATCCGTTTAACAGCAATTTGTATTTCGAGCCTTCATGCTCAAAATGTTTTTCATCAACAAAATGTGTTGTGTTACTGCTGCTTTTCAACTTAACAATTTCTGCATCTCGTTCAGAAACAACTTTGTCGAGACGTTCAACTTCTGCACGCAATTGTAAAACTTCTACATTATCAACTGCTGTAATTTCTTTAATTAATTCCATTAGATTAAATTTAGATGCAAAAGAAGGGCTTTGATACGATCGCAGCCCCCACGATTGCTATTAGATTGTACGTGAGCTTTCAGTTGAGATTAAACGATCATTGCAAGTTAAATATCCCGGAGCTTGTTGGCGAATGGCAACACCGAAACGGGTAACTTTCATTGCTTTCATGTAATAATCATAATCCTGCACTTTCCATGGGCTTAGGTCTTCAAAACCCATTGCCAAGTATTCTGGACGAGAACCAATTAGTACGTCATTATCTGTGATGCCAGGAATAGGACGCAATTTGCTTTTTCCACCTCCTTTTCTTAAAATTAGTGCTGTTTCATAATCGCTACCAACAAGTTTTTCAACGAGTGGGTTTGATTTATACTTGTCTGACAAATTCGCTTTATAATCATCATAAGTCTTCCAAGAGCAGAAAATTTCGTAACCGTTATCTCGTAATCTTTTGTTAGCACCGCTCCAGAAAGTCTCTATTTGATCAACAGCATTCGATTGGTCTATCGCTCCAGTTGAAATTACAGAGCTTGAACCGTTTGCTGAACAGATTGTAGCAACTTGTCTTATATAGCCGTTGAATGTTTTAGGTAAAGGATCGTTTGGCAATGGATTTGTAGGATTAACGATTGCTTGCCAAGAAGCAATTTCCATTTCTTCTGCAATCTCAGCAACAGTTTCACCGATTAAGTAGTTCAATAAAGCCGTATTGAAAGCCATTGAGTCTTTTAAGACAGAACCTGTTCCAGCTAAATAAGCCTGAAATGCTTCCATTGAATCTTCAAGCGAATCAATTTTTAACTCAGCTTTTTTCTTACCAACGGACAAGGTTACTTTACTGAAATCAAAAACATTTAAACCATTGTCAAAATCAGGTGAATATCCCGTTACGATTGGCTTTGTAATGTTTAAAACGCCAATATCAAGCGTTTTTTTCACACCAGCGTATCGTCTTACAATATCTGCTGTTGTGAAATTCAAAAACATTTTTCTAACAATGTCAGTTGCTTGAGAATTGAGCAAACGGTTTACGTATGCTGTATCTACAATATTTACTAATGAATTTGGCATTTGATTTTTTGATTACAATTTTATTAAAATATTAATTTATGCCTGCAAATTCTTTGTAGGCTGCAAAGGCAAGTTCTTCAGGTGAATTTAAGTCAACTGTTTTTGTAGTTTTGAAATCAACTATCGCTGGAGTTGCTACGGGTATTGCGGAAAGTTCAACAATTTTTGCGTCACGCTCTGCAATTGCTGCTTCGAGTTTGGCTTTGTCGGCTTCAAAATCAGAAAAACGTTTCTCAAGTGCTTCAATTTGAGCAGAGAAATCAACAGTTTGCTTCGTTTCAACAATAGGTGTAACTATTGGCTTGTTATTAGATTCCATTTTTAATGGTTTTAGGGAATTACTAAGAAAGTGACTAATCCGTTGGAAAACATCAGGATTTGAAGAATACATTGAATTAGTAAGCGCACCGTCATCAACAATATCTACTGATTTTATAGACTGAAGCGATACAAATACTGGTTTGTCCTCGTCAAGATTAGTAGGCATTCGACTGTAATCAACGCGCTTAAAAACTAAATTGTATCGCTCTCCACTATCGTTATACTGATAGTATTCACCTGGTTGGAATCTTAAAGAAAGCATGATACTTTCCGGGTCTTCATCTGCTTGATTTAATACCCATGTTGCCATTTCGGGGAAACGTTTCGACGCGTCAGCATTTTTATAAGGAATCAAATCACCAATTGCTTTAGTTCCTACAACGCGAATATTATTGATGCGTCCGAATTGCAAACCCATGTTATCCCAGTTATGACCAAGATTACATAAATATCCTTTGTCAGTAGATAGCGTCTTAATCGAATCAATAAATTCTTGCTCGATACAAACACCATGACCTTCAGCTTCGCCAACCTCTGCAATAATGACATCTTTCATTACACGCAATTGCATATCCACATTTGATGGTCTTGCTTTAAATTGAAAAAGCTGAGTTGCTGAGAAATCAATTTGCATAGGCTCTCTTTTAGAAATAATATTTCTTTACAAATAAAATGCAAATATGAACACTTAGTATAAGGTACAAAAGGACGACAAAAAGCCTGACGTGATAACTTAATACCACGCCAGGCACTCAACATTATGTCAATAAAAATTTCAAATCAAATTTACCGAACTTCTCTGCCACTGGGCAGGACGATAGCAGGAGACGAAAGTAAGAAATTTCTAAAAGAAGCAACTCTTCTTCTTAAACAGCGATCAGTTATCTTAAATTTTTTAATAACTACCAAAACCGGACGACCACCCACTTCACGCCATACAAATGCACGTAATGCTTTAATTAAATTTTGCTTTTGCGGATTCTTTACGTTTGCTCCTACATGAAAAATATTGATGTTTTTTTCAATATACTCATTAATGATACTTTCTAACTGAGAATCTGTAAAAGGGTCAATTTGACGTTTTTGTATAGAAATTTTATGACCTGCGCGCATGACAAAAAGGCGGCGATTGCGGTCGAAAACTTCTCTTTTTTCGGCAGAAAAATAACGCTTGTAGGATCTTGACAGTGCTTCAAAGGTAATTTCTACATCTAATTCGATTTTTCTTTCATCACAAAAATTTTCAATGCTTATAAGACATTGCTGTCCACAAGCGTAGTGAACATGAACGTAATTGTGAAAAATATTGCGCGCAAAGTGTTTCAAGCGTAAACCTGCACGTATTGGAATTTGAGCGACACAGTCGTAAAGATGGGTAATTGGAATATCAAAGGTTAAATAATTTTTAAATTGTGCGCTTTCGGGAGTTTCTTTTTTTATATCTTTTTTAAATTTTGATTTTTGTTCGAGAATAAGAAAGGTGGCATAAAGTTCAGGATGATGTAATAAATTAATAGGAGTTTCTAAATAATCGAATTCCAATACTTTCTGAGTGAAAGTATCGCAAGGGATTTTAATGATCATGGATATTATTATAGTATGCTTTAAATGCTTTGCATTTATACCTAAAAAAAGCTAAAATGTTTTAACAAACTCTATATCAGCAGTTGCAAAGTCTGATGTATCGGAAATCGTGAACACAATACGCTTTGTTAGCACGTTTATATTGTACAACTTAATCTTGTGCCTAAATCTAAAATTTTGCATATCAGTTGGAGAGAGTGCAGCCTGCACACTGATTATTTCATTCTTTAATAAAATGTTCCACCAATTGCGCCAATACCGCTCAAATAGTCCATCTATGCCACTCCATTTAAGTTCCTCTTGTGCAAATTCAGAACTACCCGTAGCAACTTGAATAGGTTTGTTATTATAATCAATTTTTTCACCTGAAGCTAATGGATAGTGATAACCGTTTTCGTTTGTAACAAATCCTCGATAAAAAAACAATTTAAAAGGAGCAGTATTAATTGTCAAAGGGAAACCTGCTTGGTTGGGCACATTACAGCTCGCAGCGAAGTGATCATTACCATCAATATCGCTATAAATTCGCGCACCAAGTAATGGCGATATATCAAATTCAAAATTCTTATCGCCTGCATAATTCAACGGTGAAAGATCCAAAAGTTCACGCATAATAAGTTTACCTGTTATTCCGGAGCCAATTGAAAGTCCCGTTCGAGGGAACTTTTTATACCAAAAGCGCAAACTGGTATAAGAATCTTGATAAAATCCTTCAGGAGAACGTATGTCTATTGGAGAGTTGTAATTATCTTGAGTAATTGGATAGCTTTGATAAAAAGTAGCCTTATCTGCCATTAAATTTCCATCTGATTTAAAGCCAAGCGAGTATGGCAACTTATCGAGAAAGAATTCGCGCTTGGGTTCTGCAATTACTTTATCTGTCCAATCGTAAGCAGGCTCTGCATTCAATATATCGTCAAACTTCTCAATTATGACTTCCTTTTTTAAATTATCTATATCTAAGAATAAATTAAAAGTTCGACAAATCGCTTTTAAAAAGTCTCCAACTTTTCGGTTTGGCAACATTTCAGAATATTTAAAATTGCCAACAATATCGCTTGGAGTTAGGCGTGCATTATTATAAAGTAAAAGTGACTTTAGTTCTTTTGTTATCTGAAAATTATTGACAGTAGTAAAACCAAACGCTTGAAAAATTTTTGCAAATGCCGATGACACTTTTATTTGTGGTGTAATGCGTGCATTAAGATCCATATATTCAGAAGCAGGTATACCATTTACCTCAGCATAATAACGCCAAGAGTTTTGATAAAAACTACCTTCAATATACTCAATAACTACATCAGTTGAACCATCTGGATTAAGAATCTGAGGGAATATAGCATCATAATTGTTTGGATTATAAAGCGTATCCGTAGCAGTTGCAATGCCATCTGTTCCAAATTGAAAGTATCCAAGCTGTAAATCTTGTAAATTAGTTTCAGCAAATTTCGGGTTTATCTCAATTGACATCTGTATCATTAGATAACTGATAACAGAAAGATAGCCCTTGTAGATCTCAATACCACGCCACCAAAAACTGCACGGGATACCTTTCAAAAAGCTATCTGCTGAATCCAAGCGTTCCGGATGAGATAAAAGCCGAAGGTTGTGAGGTGTTCTTGGTAACTCTTGACTTTGAATGTATGAACTTTTAATAATATCTTCATCACCGGCAAAGTAGGCAGGGGAACGCAACTCGATTTGAAATTTTGAGTTAGGTTGCAGGTCGAGAAATTCGCCATTGATTTGTATGCCAAAAGCCGTTGATAAATTCATTTAAACGAAATTTCTTGATTTGAAAGCATCTTTAAAACTCATTGCAAGATTTATCATGCCAGGTTTCTTTTGCTTATAAACAAGGCTCTTTGAGTCTGCAATGAGTTTAATATATCGGCTGTTTGTGTTGTCAATCAGCCATACGTCACCTAAAAGTAATTGAGAGAGTTGCGCAGCATATTCGGCTGTAATATAACCTGTCTCTATATCGAAAGTTCGTTGCGCTTTCGATTCAATAGTTAGCATTGAGCCATCTTGCGCGTTCATTTCATTTGTAAAATATCTTTCTGCCACAACGCGTTCAAAATCAGATCTAATTTGGTTGTAACCGCGTATATGCAACGTGTCAATGCCACCTAAACCGTTTGAATATGCCAAATACATTGAATCATAAAAGCACGTATCAAATTCAGTGCTGAGTATAAGTTTTGAAATATAACTTCCAGCAGTAACTAAATTAAAATCGTAACCAACGAGATTTTTAGGATCTAAAAACAATACAGCACAAAGCGAATCAACTCCTGCTGTCAAGTAATCGCAAGCGATATAATTTAACGTATTTGCGTTTAAATAAAATTTCGGACCGAAACTATATTGCACAGTTAAACCATCGTTAAATTTTAACTTTAACGAAGCATAAAAATCACCTGTTGCCGATGTATTAAAAAAATAAGCCCACAACTTTTGTGTCTTAGTAATCTTCTTTGTGCTGTTAGCGAAACAAGCATAGAAACCACTTTCATTTGGCACAAAGTCTTGTAAAGAAAATGGCGCACGTCCGCCCCAAATGGCGTAGAAAACGCCTGAAGCTATGAAAGGATCAGTTATTGGTACTGTCCCATATTTATCAGCTACGCGCAACACGTAAGGCGTAAAACTATCTGTTGCAATACCTTTTAAGTCACTGAATGAGGGAAGCGTCGGTTTTAGATCGAACGCAGAGCGCACATCAACAAATGTATTTTGACCTGTAAGCGATTGATAGGAAGGATTTACTTTTAAAAGTAAACTTCCATCGGGTTTTTCGATGCGCAGAATGGCTGAAAGATTAGTCTTTGTGTAGAACCCATCGGAAGCAATAGCATTAATTAAAACATTATCGAATGAGCCGGCTGATATTGAAACAACTAACGCGTCACGTGTTAAATATTGCATTGTCACTACCCATTTGCTATTCGCTTGAGCATAAGTTACTGAAAAATCGTCACTTATTTTCTCAATATTGCGCAGCGTTTCACAAAACAACTTGATATACGTTTCGTCCGCGCCTGAACTTCCAACCGTAGGAATATTTTCAGAATCACTTGTATGTGCGCCGCCAATGATGAGTAAAACTGTTTTTTCAAGCCAATTCAAACGCACCAAATTCCCTAAAGATGGTCCCGTTGGATTATTAAAAATAAATTTAAGTTGCGCATAGCTTGTACTAACTAAATCGGATTGAATAACAACGCGCATAGGCTCTTGACAGAGCGAAACGGGTTGCGGTAACAGAGCAAATGAAGCAGCCATTAACAGGGTTTTGAAGAAGTGAATTCTAAATCGTGGATGACACAGCCGAACAGATCGTCAGCCGAAATAACCTGATGTTTTTCAATAAACTCAAACTCTTTTTTAAAGGGATTGTATTGAATATTTTCAAAGCTGTGCATGTGCATGAATTGCAATATCTTATCAATACATATTTTGCAATCGTTTAGACGTGATTTATAATCGGTGATTTCTACGGTGTTACCACCTTTATCCAATACGTAAATGCGCGTAATGAATTTAATGTAACCATCATTATCTTCAATAATTCGAGGTACTTCAACCATCAAACACGGATAATCTATCTTATTTGCTTGCTCTAAAATGAGTTCTGTATAGCCACCGAACAAAACATATTTAATGCCAAATTGCCCAACAAACTGATTGAAAAAATCCTCAAAACTTTGTAAATCGTAAACCATGCTTCTATTTTTTAATTTCCATACTTTTATCTCATTATCCGATTCATTTCAGCTTCGTGTGCATCTGCGCGTTGTTTTTCCTCAATACAAAATTTAAACACATCGAAAAAATTTGAAGCGCAAACTTTTTCAAAATCACCAAAAACGCCACTCTTTGCAATGCTTCTGAAAGAAGTCCACCAGCCAAAATCTATTTTTTCTGGTTCCGGTATTTCTTCTTTAGTAGCGTCATCATTACTCTTATCTGTTTTCTTTTGCTCAAATAGCCCTACACGTGAGCCAATATCGTGTATATCTTGCTTTAGAGATTCAAAATAATGTAAAACAAGAGCGAGATATTCAATCTCAACGGTATGTAATTTTTTGCTACGCTCAATAATTTCATCTTTGTTTAAATTTGGTTTTTTAGGGTCAGTGCGTAACAAAGTAGCAATCGCAATAAATAGAGACTCCGCTTGCGTCATATCTTTAATCCAGTTTATGTAATGTTCATCGGCGAGCGCAAACTCAAACGCGGTACCATTATCAAAATGTGCAGAAGGTAAGAAATAAGTTATACCATCGCACTGGACTATATTTTGAATCGGTAATTCAGTAGATTTATCAAAAATCCAGTCAATTTTCTGACACAGACATTCAATATCTAAATCGCTTAAAGCATTAAAAACCGATTTGGGCAAATCTAATATGCTTCTTAAAACTTCAACACGCGCTCTTTCGCGCTTATGTATGATACTAAGTTTAAATAAAAAAATCCTTCGCTCATCGTTGGTTATATCAAGCCACCTAACGGGAATTGAGCGAAGGTATCGGCTTGAGCCGATTTTTCTTTTTATATTTATTTCAATCACTATTTTATGTCAGATTTGATTTTTTTATCAGCCACATCGTTATCCTTAAATAAATCCGGCGCAGACCAATTGAATATGCTTGGTAAGCGTTCAGATATTTTTGCCCAGTAATCTTTTTGTGTGTAAATGCTAATATTCCGGATATTTGATTTAAATTCTGTCGCAGAAATCAAAGCGGCTACTACAAAAACAATATTTGCCCAATCAGGAAAGCTAAAAGTTACCTCTATCAATCTTGCCAATAGAATAGCAATAAAGTACAGAGAAATTTTTGTTACGGTACGACGCAATCCGCCTGGCGTGCGCGGTATATTCAGAAACTCAGCCTTTTTTAATCCTGTAAAAAGATCTGCAAATACTAAGCATACCATGAGAAGGATAAAAGGAACTGTTGGCAACATTGTGCTTGCCAACCATGACAAGAGGATTGTTAAAACAGTTTTGAAACTTAACATTAGTTTTAAATTTATGGGATTAACGAATACAGTTTTCTCTATCTACGATTGACCATCCAAATATGAAATGAAAAATAGGCATAAGCAAAAATGATTAACCACCCAATTAGAGTTGCCCATCTGAATGCTTTAAGCCAATAGTTTTTTGTCTCAATTGTTCTGTTTTTTGCTTTGATAATCTCATTAAATGAATCTAACTGCTGTAACAAAACCGTTTCTTTTGCCACATTAGCCAGATGTACAATTATTGAATCGTGTTTAAACTGTGTTTTAATAATAGTTTCTTGTGGCGGGCAATTCACAACAATTTCTTTTGAAATAATTATTGTGTCTTTATTTGGTGGGCAAACGGTATTGACAACCTGCGTCGCTTTTGTTACAGGAATGTAAAAAGTATCATTCTTGATTGTTAATGTCGTAATTTTTACTGTATCTGTGCGTGGAGGGAAACGCTCAGAACATTCTTTTGCAAAATTTATCGTTTTGCAAGCATAAAGATTAAGTAAACCGAACAATAATAATACTAAATAAGCGCGCATGAGTCTTTTGATTACAAATTTGAAGCAATAAATACAAGTTTTAAAGGACACTAAAGTGTATCCCACTGAAAGTGCATAGGATCTTTGCGGTCAACAAAATCACCACCCCAGTTCCAACCGACATCGCGCCACGCTTGCACAAACGCATCGCTCCAGTTTGACTTTTCGTTCAATTGATTATCAGCTTGGTTTAAATCAATTGCTAAACCATACGCGTGCATCGAAATTTTTGTAGTAGAGCCACGGACTAATCTCGGCTCATAAACTCCGTCGTAAGTTTTAATTTCCGTGTACAGGTTTAGCTCTATTAATTTTAAAAAAATTGTTAGTAACGGTTTTGTTAACCGGTCATTGCAAAAAATGTACTCAGGCAATGCGGGTATTACATTGCGCACATTGGTAGGGACAAGCCACTTTATGCAAAACTTTTCTTCAAACGCATCGGTGTGAGTTATTGGATTGCCAAAGAGTTTTAATAAATTTTGCTGAGATTGAATTTGCATCGTTTTTAATTTTAAATCATTATACCTCCAACAGCATTTCCAAAATTATCAAGAGTAACAATAACCTTCTCCTGTAATGGTAAATCATTTGATTTTGGAGTCAATAAGCTATTTTGCCATGTTGGATAATTAGCAGCATTGTCTTTCAAATAGTTCATCAGTTCTGATTCGTATCGCTTTGCATAGTCTTCAGCTAAGAATCTCATTTTTGCAAGATCATCGCGACGTGTGTGTACAGCAGATTCACGCGCATCAAATCCATCGGTATTACTCACAACTTTAAAACCATCATTTTCAATTTTTAAAGTATTTATTGATGCAGCAAGAACAACGGTATATTTTGCAACGATAGGTCTTACATAAGCAATTAAAATGGAATTGAAAGTAGTTAATGTTGTATCGGTATATTGTTTTACCATCTCATTGTACATATCTGTTCCGAGCAATGGTTTTAAATACAGTCTCGCTGCATCTCGCATCATTGGCAACAAAGCAATGAATGTTCTGCGCGAGTTGCAAATATTGTGATAAATTTGAAATTCTTCTGTCGTTCTGAAAAAGTCGCTGCGGTTATCGAGATAAGCTCTTGAATTAGCATAAGTCTTAAATTTTAAATCGTTAAGCATTACGCGCTCATCTAAAAAAGTAAGCAAACGGTCAAAATGCGCATCACCTGTTTCAACCAAGTGCAAAAGTTTTACTTTAAAATATCCTAAACTTGTGCCACTGGTTTGTTGTGGATGATTCTGAAAATTTCCAGCATCGGTGGTAGTATCTACTTTTTCTCTGTATTCAAGCTGCGCTGCGTAATAAGCAACTGCATATTTCATTAATCGAATCGCTGTTGTTTGCGAATCGGTTAATGTCGCACTTGAGTTGTATAAATTGACTATTTCAGTATAGAAATCAATACCAATGTATGGGATGACCTGAGTTTCTGTAATCTGCGTGATATATGATTTTAGAGAAAGCCAACTGTTATTCCTGTTGAGCTGCGCATAAAATTGCAAGAAATCTGTATCACTCAAAATGGCTTGTGATTCAGATTTAGTAGGATCATTAAGTTTAAAGACCAAGTTCATTTGCGACTTTTAGACAAATTTAGGCATTTGCGTTAACAGCTTAAAGGACAGAAAGCACTACTTTCCACCAAGCCAAACATAACCACCATCATTCGTTCCGCCGCCACTATTTTTAATTTGCATGAGAAATTTTATCCAAAAATATGAATTAATTTTTGCCTAAAAAGGACAGCAAAATGAAAAAACGAGATTATATTCAAATAAAAAACATATTATTCATTATCAGAGAATTACGCAAGTAAAAAACCAGCAAAACCTTATCCTTCGCTCAAATAAGCACGAGCGCGGATTGTCTTTTCTTAATTAAGCAAGGCAATATTTTTATGATATATGCCAAGCCTTCTTTTTGAGAATTCATTTAATCTCCAATGAAAGCGGTAAGAGCTCGACGCGGTGAATTAGTCAAACGTGCTGCATACTTTTGGAGTAAGTAGTAGTCAAAAGCATCTGTTGCATGGGTTGCAAGATGCTGTGGGAAGTTGCGATCAGTTTCTTTGTCTTTATCTTTCTTACCATCTGATTTCGTATCGGTTGTTTCAAGACAAATAATAAAATCTTTACAGGCTTCTTCGTTAATGCGCACTTTAGGCAGCGCAGCGTTGCGACCTTCCGATTCGTAAAAAATATCGTTTATTATTTGATACCTAACCTTATGCTCTTTAGTGTTGTCAATTTTTGCCATTATAATAGCTTGCCATCCACGAGCTACTAATTTAATAACGATGTATTCGTAGATATTGCCTTGAATCAATGCGTTCTTAGCAACACCCATTCTTTCACCCCATAGTCGAACCACCTTGTGTTTATGTTTCAAGAATGTCAGGCAAAACTTATCAATAAGTTCATCAATCTTACCGTCTGAATCTTTAACATAAAGATAATTCAATACGTTTTCATAACCTCGTCGCTCTTGCATCACCAACGATGAATTGATCCAACCACCAAAGTCGAGCGTCCATTCAAGCAGTTCATCTGCCTTATAGTTTGGGTCAATGATGTGCGAAGTCTCCCAGCCTTTTTCACCAATGTCGTAGAGATACTTTACGTTATAGAGATGAGTATCTCTACTAAATTTGTGATAGAAAGCAGATTCAACTGCCTTCAATCGGCGATTCATTACCTCAATTTGATATTCAAGATATGGCATTTCCTTTTCCCACATCTGTAAAGTATGCTCGCCAAGTATGGCAACATTATCCCAACTTGTAGCCTCAATAAAGTAGAAATTTTCTGGGTCTGTTTTTGCCCATTGTTCATAATTATAAATCCACTCCGATCTGGTACGACGTGGAATAGAAGAGTAAAAACAAATTTGCTGAAATAGCGGTGAGTTTTTAAAAAGGTGACTTCCCAAACTGGACCGTACAGATGGCACTATTACTTGCGTGTAATCAGATTGCTTTAAATTCAGCATTTCATCTACTGAGCCGGATTGATAAGATCCACCCCTGGCTGTTTGCGGTGTATCCATTGAGATCAACTCTACACAAAAGCCATTGCAAACGCTGAATACATTTTCATATCTGCGTGGTTCGGAAAAAGGTTTAATAAAATGTGACGGAGGTTTTTTACCAACCACATAATGTACACCATCAATCCACCCAGTATCTTTCAATTTGGCTTCAATCGCTGGTAGCGTTTTAGTGAGTAATTGATTGTAAGTTGAAGAAATCAAAAACGATTTAGAACGCGGCATGAGCTTTGCGCGCATTTGCCAAATTCCTGCGTCAACGGTTGTTTTGCCAACACCACGCCCACCTAAAAACATTTTACGCGGTTGAATTGCTTGTAAAAACGCCTTTTGTTTGCTATTCCAATATTGAAATTTCCTTTTAGAACTCATCGTCTTGGATTGGATAAGTAAAATCTTTTTCTAATTCCTCAAATTCTATATTTTGTGCATCATCAATGCCATTATCTGCGTCAAGTAAAATACTTGGATCGTCACTCCAAATAATTTCAGGCAGTTGTATGTCACCCGGTTTAATTGTAGTCTGTTCTTTATTCCATTCCCGAATTTCGCGCAGTTCCTTAATAGCTTTTAAAATAATACTATCATCTGGCATTTCACTTTCACGATGCCGTTGAATAATTTGATGAATAACAGCGATAGCATCTTCTTTTTCGAGTTGTTTTGAGTTTGAAATTAAATCGGGATAAACTTGCATAACTTGTTCAATAAGTAACCGCGCAGAGCTGAGTTTTATTCCTAAATCGCTCATCAGAATGTAGGCAACATCCGTTGGTAACGAATTTGGTTGAATAAGTAAAAGCATCGCATGACGCAAACGATTGAAATGTTTTTGTTCGCGCTCACTTAATTTACAGCGATTAGGATCTAAACGGTGCATATACAATCGCTCTACCCTATCGGCTGATTCAAAGTCGTAAGGTTTAAAGAGCGCCTTCTTGTAATTGGTTTGCAATGTCATCTCTTTGGTTTTTTAACTCAATTAATCTCTTTTCACGAGATTGAATTTTAGCAACATCTTTTAAGCTCGCTAAACTATCAAGTTCTTTTTGAACTTGAGCAATCATAACCCGAGTTGAAAGTAAACGTTTTTGCAAATCGTACTTTGAATTTTGGTTCAATTCATTTTTTTTAGTAAGTTCTTCAGGTCTTTGATGATCATAAAGATTGAAATAGCGAATTTGATCGCGTAAATCTTCAATTTGAGTTTCATAAAATAATATTTGAATTGATAGTTCTTTACAAGCATTTGTATTGGTTTGAATGTCCCAAAATTTATTGGAAAATTTGCGCTTTTGTGCAATCAAAGTATTCATTTGATTGACTAATCCTAACGAATCAGAAGCGATCAAAACGGCGGTTTTAATTTCAGTTTTTTCTTTAATGGGTTGAACAAACGCTTTGAGTGTATTAAGCAAATACAGTTCAGTAAATCTATCGTGACCTACACATATTTTTTCCAATAAATTATTTTCAGGATCAATCTCTTTGAGTTGATTGACTTTATCCCAAAATTCTTTTTCGTTCAGTTTTAACATAGCAAAACACAATTATTGAGCTGATACAGATTGCTTGCCGATTTTGTTATCAGCGAGTTTTTTTAACTCAACGTCTTTGAATCCAAATTTTAAATCTGGATCCCAACCGTTAATTTCTGCAATTAGTTCTAATGGCTCTAAAATTTGAGCGCGTAGAAATGGCGTGTACATAGCAATGTACATATTGAAAGTGTTCAGAATTTCAGAACCTGCCGAGAGGCGATTAGGTGTTGGAATACTCGCCAATACCGACGGAACGCCCTGGTTAGAAAGTATGTGTGTAATAGCTTCTTCATTTAGCTTCAATAATGCTTCATCTCGCAATTCGCCTTTAATAGGCGTTATCTTAATACCCACCCATTCTTTTTCAAGAAATAATCGTGTTTTAGTGAAAAGAGTTCGACCTGAATTATTAACGCCTGCCAAAAACTTATTCACTTTCGTCATAAAAGATTTCTCTGCCGATTCAGCTTGTTTAAGCATATCAACATCTGTTTTTATTCCTTGATTGACTGAATGCCAATCGCAAAAGTAGTCTTCTGGGATTTCGATATGAAAATTGATTGAGTAAGTATTATCTAAATTTGAATCGTGAAAGACAGGTGTCTTGTTCATAATTGATAACCAAGTCTTAACTCCCTCAATTGGTGGTATTGGATAATATCCATCATTAAGCATGAAATCGCCGATAGGCAGAACAAATTTTTTTTGAGCAACACGGTCTTTGGGTAATACTAAAAGCGGATCATAAACAGGCAATTGCTCGAGTGTCGAGTTTTCGCGCCAATTCTCATACTTTAATAAACCCCAAGCTCCTGAAAACCAATAGTTTTCAATTTTTCCATCCACTTTTTCTTCAGCGCGAATAAACTTACATTCTTTCACTGAAATTTCAGCAATTTGCCCATTTCGCGTCCAGATTAATTCAGGATAAGCAACTAAGTGTTTCGTCAACTCCGAAGCAGCATCATTTAAATAGCGATTTATTTTGGACTTTTTAAAAAATGCCTTCACGTTTTCGGGCATTGCTACTGTCTTTATTTGCTCTTCACCATTTTCATTTATGACTGCTTTGTAGCAATAAATACCGCTTCCAAGCAAAATATTACGCGCAACAATTTGTAGATTTGGTAGTATGGCATTCGCAGAAATGAGTTTTTCTCTCAGTTCAGGCGCACTATTATCTACACCCCATTCTTTGATTTTAGTAGTTATTTTACCAACTGTTGCAACACGAATGCCACCGCCTTCAGTACCTTCAATGAGCGATGCGTAAGTAGTGGCTAATTTCTTAAAGCGCACAACAAGACCTAAATCGCTCACAAAAACATTATCGTTTATTTTTTTGAGTTGGTGCTTTGTAGTTTCCATTAATGCTTTATTTGATAATTATTGAATTGAATAATATGACTAATAAATGGTGTCCGGAACTGCGCGCCTTCTTTGCAATCCATATCAATTACTGGTAAACGACCCGTTTCTTTTATACTCGAAATTTTTCTCTCAATTCCTGACTTATTGATATGTGTTGCAAAGAAGGCGCGCTTTTGTCCACCCATCATACACCGTGCAATGATGCGCACTTGCCCAGTTTCTGAAGCGATAAACTTAATTAAAAAGGGCTTGCCGTTACTAATTTGCATATTCAAAAGCATCTCGGATACACTTATTAACTGCATAACTTTCTTTTAAAATCAAATTTGGAGTCGTTACTTAATTAAGAAAAGGACATAAAAAAACCTACTCCAAATATTTGAAGTAGGATCGTTAGTTTGATTCTATCTTTAAAATGTAAGTTCGCTTTTTAGTTTAATTTGCTCATAATTAATCAAAATTAATTTTACGAATTTTTTTTTGCGTATGTTAAAATCTTTTACGACGTGCTATCCTGTTTAGTGTTTAAGTATTTGTATAACGTAGGTTTAGAAATCCCGAACAGCTTACAAATTTCAGTAACTGTATGTGCTTTAGAATCATACAGCTTATTAATACTTGCAATTTGCTTTGCATTGAGTTTGTTTTTAGCACCACCCAAAACACCACGCGCGCGGGCTGCTTCTAAACCTGCCTTTGTGCGTTCCCGAATAATATTACGCTCAAATTCAGCAAAACTTGCAAAAATGTGAAATATCAGTTTGCCCGATGCTGTTGTAGTGTCTATGTTTTCAGAGAGCGAAATAAAACCAATATTCATATTACCAAAGCCTGTAATCGTTGTAATTAGGTCCGACAAAGACCGCGAAAGCCTATCCAATCGCCATACTACAATTGTATCACCTTCGCGTGTATGTGTAAACATATTTGAAAACTCGGGACGCTCTATTTTAGAACCACTTATTTTGTCGGCATATATTTTTTTACATCCAAACTTCTTCAGTGCATCGAGTTGTAAGTCTAAGTTTTGTTCTTGTGTTGAAACACGTGCATAGCCTATGAGCATGATTATTTAGTTTGAAGTGTTAGTTAATTTTTTAAGTATAATGATACGCTCGTACACGTCCATTTCGTTTTTTAGAAATTCTACCTCTTGTAAAAGATTTCTAATTTTAGTATGCAATCGTTTTTTGCTGTCTTCTAAAGCATACATAGTAATTTTATCGTCATTTGCTGCTTGTATAATTCGTTGTTCTTGACACTTTAGGAATTCTTCTTTAATCTTTAATTTGCTGCACATCTATTTTAGTTTTTATTGAGCGTTTGCAATTGTGCGATTTCTTTTTTCTTCTTCAGTACCAATCGCATCACTTTGATCATTTCTTTTTCAACTACTATTTCTTTGAGTTGTTGAATGTGCTTGTTCTCCGTTTCTTTAATGTCTTGTTCCAGTTCTTTAATTGTAATGTGTTTTTCTTGTACATACGATTCGATGTAATCATCAAACGCTTTATTACCCGGTTCGTAAAAACCATAATCCTTCTTCTTTGTCATTGTATTAGTATTTAATTGTGAACAGCAAAGATAAAACAGTAAAGTTACTCAACAAAATTTATTTTCATTTTACGTTGATTATTTGACGGATTATTTTACTATCTATTCGCATTGAGTGCTAAGCAAAAAAATAAATTTAAAACAGTAAAGTAAATGACCGTTTATTTTACTAATAAAAAAAATAATTTTAATCGTCTTTGACTTTTAGCTTATCAAAAGTGGCTTTGTCAAATAAAAGCGACTCCTTATAATTTTTACCCAGTTTTCGGCGGTAAATATTATCCCGCCGATCGTGGTTGAGGTGACATCGCTGGCACAATGCAGCAAGGTTAGAATGGTCGTTATTTTTAACGTTATTGTCTAAGTGTGCAATCGTCAGGATAATTTTGATAGGAAATTTAAAACCTTTTCCTTCGGATTCCTCATTGTTTAAGTGTACGAGTTCATGTTCAAAATAATCATACCCTTTAGAGTTAAGACAGTCGTCAATCATTTCAATTGTATAAAAAATACCTTTTTTGTCGCGATAGCCAACAGCACCATTATTAATAAAGCATTTTTCGCAACAATAGTGCGCGCGATGAAGGATGTAAGGACGGATTTCAGTGTCCCAATTTGCAGGATAAAAACTGTAATTAATGGGCATATCGTAATTAATTTAAATCTCTTATAATTTTTTTAAAACTCTTTGCGGGTTTAAAAGCTGGAACATGATGTTCTGGAATTTTAACTTCAGTATCTTTTTTTACATTCCGTCCAATTTTTGCAGCACGTTTTTTTATAATAAAAGATCCAAATCCGCGAATATGTACAGCGTCGCCTTTTGCTAATGATTTCTGAATTTCAATGACTACTTGTTCTATTGCAATCAAAGCATCTATTTTAAGAAGATGTGTTGATTGAGAAACTTTATTTGCTAAATCAATTTTACGCATGAGATGCAATTATTTATTTAATGAAAAAATACTTTCTAATTCTTTGCGCAATGCGCAGTAAAATGCTTCAGTCTCTTTTTGCTCAACGGCTTTTGCTCTGAAAAGCATCAAGTCACAGTGGAAAAGGATTTGCTTATCAGTACACTTTTGCAGTGCATTATCTTTCAGCAATTCAATTGTTTCTTTTGTAGCTAAATAAATCCTATCAGCTTTTTCAATATCAAAATCATCTTTAGTGATCTCAAAATTGGATAATACTTTACTTAGTATCTCTGTCTGCTTTTCGAGATACTCAATCAACTGCGTTTTTTTTACCGCTAAATTGACTGGTTCACTAATTATTTCTTCTAATGTCATGTTTTTATGATTAAATGTGACAGAAACAATACCTGTAAGAATACACGCTTTTCTGATGGACTTTTGGACTAATTGCCTTTTTTTAAACACAACTTATTATAAATCAATAATTTGCATCAGTCCAAAGTTAGTCCAAATGGCTTTTTGCATTTGGACTGAAAATCGTCAGTTTGGACTAATGGACTACTGGACTGATTTGGACTAATTTTGGACTGAATAAAATATTCAAAATCAATGTTTTATAAAGGTTAGTCCAAAAGTCCAGTTGTTATATCATTTTTTATACAAGTCCTTTTTTTATAAAAAGAAATAAAAAAAAAGAAGAGTGTGTCGCACTTTTCTTTTTAAAGAAGTTCTAATTCTTTTTTGATTTGCCTTGTAATTGCCTCCGCAATTGGGTAATAGATTGAGTTGCCAATAGCTTTTGTGGCGAGACCGTCAAATAGTAGCTCGGGAGACCCATTACGTTTTCTAAGTCCCTCAAATTCGGTTTCTTGCCGAAACGACGCAAGAAGACTGTCAGAAATGGGTCGCCGTAATCTTTTCTGTTTCGGTCCTTCAGTAAGGACTTGTTTGAGAATTCGGACAGTCGTATGCCATCCGAAGCAGTGACGGTTGGCAATAATGAATATTCTCTCACGACAGTGTAACGCTCCAAATTCGCAAGCTGGAATAATTGTGTACCCAACATAATACCCACTCTCGGTAAGCTCTCTGAGGACTTTTTCCAAACCATTATTGAGCAGGTTCTTGACATTTTCGACGACGATGAAATCGGGTTTTGACTCTCGAATAAGTCTAACTGCTTGAAAAAATAATCCTGTTCTTTTGCTACGTAAGGCATCTTTAAATTTATTTTCTGGATTTGCTATACTTACGTCCTGGCATGGAAAGCCAAAACTTAAAAAATTTACGTGCGGCACATTTTTAACTTCTGTAATATCGCCAAAAAGTTGAGAGCTGGGAAAATGTTCCTCTAAATGAAGTCGGCAATATGTATCTGTCTCGCAAGCAAAAACGTTGGTAAATCCAGTCTTTTCTGCTGCTAAATCGAAAACACCAATACCACTAAATAAAGAGCCGTGCGTTAATTTTTTCATCTAATCAATTTTAAGCGTATTGTTTCTATTAAATTTATCATCCGATACCGTTAAATATTCTTTACCATTGCGCTTCACGCGTCCATCGGTACCGGCTTGCGGATTAAAATCTAATTGTTTGTACTGCGCATATAGTTTTACTTTCTCTTTTATGGTTCTGGAATTTATAAATTTTTTATCCAGTGGGAACTTTTTCAAGTAATCATCTACTACTCTATCCTTCGGTATTTCGACATTTCTATATCCACCTTCTTTTGCTTCAAAAACCATTGATGGCTCTTCTTCAGCAAAATACAGCTCTGAAAAATCTAAGAAGTTTTCTCCGATGCGCTGGCGCAGCTTGCGACGATCGAGGTCCGCGCTTGGGATTACAAACTTATTCAGATCGTTATACTTTAAATAAATTTGAATCGAAGTGGCCATTAAATTGTAAAAGAGATTCCACTGGTCGTAATCCCATTCAACAAAAAGCAATTTGCCAAAATAATCTTGGGGTGTGCGGTTAGCATTGAAAAAATCGCTAAAAGCTAACCGGTACTGACGGCGCGAAAAAGAGTTTCCTTCGCCTTTTATGTCGTGGTTGGTATTTATGATGAATTTAGGTGAATTCAATCTAAATTTCGGAATACCTTTTTTATTGACATCAATACCGCGCGTTATACCAGAAAAGAAAAACTCAAAATCTAAATCACTGCGCGCATCGTCAACAACTATGATTGCGGTATTTTCAGTTACGTTTTCATAGATAAATGGGTCTTCTGTAAGTCGTGGCTTCTTTCCGTCAATAATTGCAGTAGGAAGCAAATGCTCAAACATTGTGCTGTAAATTGATTTGCCAGTTCCACCTTGCGATTTACCTACTTCAACCTCTACACCATCCATGGCAATCACAGCTTTCATCTGTGCTTTATTCGTAAACTCATGCAGCATATAACCTGCTGAAATAAGTTTACAAACCAAGTGTGCTTGAAACTGTTTAATTTCTTCAGGTAGATAAGGAACTGATTGTATTTTTTTAGTCCAACTTTTGGTACCTTTCTCTTCAATTAATTCATAGCTTTTTTGCCACCAAAAATTTGAAGTAGCACACAAAAACTGATAGATGTCACTTTTTTTTACTTCTGCACTTTCTTCAACAGCCCATGTTTCATCCGATGATCGAGTAACAGTTAAAAGTGGCGGCATTACCTTAGCCTCAAAATCAATTATTTTTTCTTTCCAAACGTGGTGTGGAAGTTCATCTAAACTACCCTCTTTGATGCCATCAGCAGTTATCTTCCAATATTTTGATGCGAAAAAAAGGTACTGGCAATCTTTCTCTGACGAAATAAAATCTGGTTCAATGAACTCTAAATTTGAAAGAGATTCCAGACCTAAATATTGCTTTCCACCTCTGTAAAGCATCTCTAAAACTTCATTTTCCTTAATTTCTTTTGTGAAATCAATTAATTGATGTCGAATATAGAGCGGTTGTACTTCGGAAACAATCTTTCCTTCACGCTGAATAATCTTGTAACGTTCTTTGGGCTTTAGTGGATCGAGATTATACAATCCAAACCCGCGATTTTTAAGAAACTTAAATAGTCCCTGATATAGGAAACTATATTGTGAAAACTCTCTTCCATTAGCTTCAGTAATTTTTTCAGTCCAATATTTTTCATCTTCAAGAATTTTTTGAACTAATTCAAATATTTCTTTTTCACTATTGTAGGTGTAATCGTATTTCCCGAGAGCAAATACTTTTCTTTCCTTTAGCTTTTCTGTATGTGCAGTAATGAACGCTTGCGAATCTTGAAGATGCCAAAACTCCTGAAGCGCATAATCGCTTGTGAGTGTAATCTTATGTACGTTCACATATTGTCCCTTTCCTTCTCTATCAATGTACGCTTTTTCAAAATCAGCAGCAAGTTCTTGTTCTTTGCCTTTAAGCGCATTAGTTAAAAAATCATCTATTCCTTTATGACTTGTATCCAAGCCGTGCGCAAAAAATATTTCAAGTTCGATGCCAACATTTTTATAAGCAAAAAAGTATTCGCGAAATTTTTTAACCGCAGCAAAAAAAGACCTGGCGCGTTGGTCAACTTTTTTAGTTGATTCTTTACCCAACTCATTCCAATCGGAATCGAGCAAAAAAACAACGCGCTTTATCTCACAGCGTTTAATAAGCTGTTCAAAAAGCGATGTCATAAGTTCATAATTCAAGTTATTTATACCCATTAATCCGACTGCGAAAAAGTCATGCAAACACATTTTATCGCTTTTTTTCTCGCCTTCAGTAATAAACAGCGTCTGGATGGGTGTAGATAATCTATAAGCATCAATTATTTTGTTAGGCAACCACAAATGACTACCAGAACCATAGGGCGATTGGTATTTCATGGCTGAGCCATACTTGTCTAAATGCAATGAGGGATTTTGATAACGAACACGCACAACTTCAGTGCTTTTTCCGCTCTTATCCTTGTACATCATCGGATTGCCATCAACGCCGATATAAATTAAAATCATATCATCGCCTTCGCGTGATACATTACCAAATTGTAGTGTGCCTCTATCATAGCGGTTACGCTCTTTTTTAATTCCGTTGCTTAGTGTTTCTGTCCATTTTTGGGCATCATTGGGAATACCTGATTGTTCGAGCTGTTCATCTCTAAAACTCTTTTTCTTAGGTTGGCTGGTTGTTCGGTTTTCAGTTATATCAATATTATAACGCTCAGCAATGTAGGCTAAAGCTCCCACATAATCTTTTCCCTCTACTTTTATTAAATAATCAATCGCCCCTACTCCGCCATTTTCGCACGCAAAACATTTGTAAATTTGTTTTACACGGTTAATATTCATTTTCTTTGCACCTTGGCAATGAGGACAATCAGTCACAAGCGATACTCCGCTTCTACGCCATTTGCGAAAGTCAGCAGCAACATCAACTAACTTACCATCTGCCGCGCTAATTATCGCTTTCTTTATATCTTCTGTAAAATGTTTTACTTCTATCATCTTGAATTTCTGAAAAAAAGGTAAAAATGTCCCGCGTTTTTTGCAAACCGCAGGACTTAAAAAATTAGGTTAACCAACTAAGCCTTTAAAATAATTAAAGAAAAGCCTGTTTGCATACTCTTGAGTTTGACAGTTCAGCCTTTTCATTAATTCATTTCTTTCCTCTTCAGTATCGCAGCCCCCAGCAAATAATTCAACTATTGCATTATCTAAGTCTTGTTCATCAATATGAAAGCATTGACTTAAAATACATGGTCTTTTTTCGGAGTTAAAACCTGCGCTAACACGGATTTTATAATTGGTATCCTTTATAGGGAAAAACTGATTTTGCATAATTTTGCTTATTAAAAGTTGAAAAAAATAGGCGGCGTAAACCGCCGATGACACAAAAAGAGAAGTACACTTATAAAACTATCTTATGCACAAATATTTTTTTGGGACTTTAAAAAATAGAAATACCCTAATTTGCCGGCATCCCATTTTTCAATTGTTTGCGCTTTTTCAGCTTCAAAAATCTTCTTATTAAATTCCTTTAAAGTTGCTCCGTAATTCCGCGCATTTTCTGAGAGCTTGCTGTAACTCATTACTTGTTCTTCTCCGAACAACTGCTCTATCGTATAATGATTTTGCATAGTTTTCAATGCAAGTCTTAAAATTAATTTCATTGTTTTTAATTTAAATCAGTTTAAAAAATGCAAGGCTTCGCCTACTCGCATTTCAGCGAAGACTTGCTTGTGTTTAATAGTATGCCGCTCGGTTGTTCCTGCGATTGCGCTTGAATTGCGTTTTATTTGAAGCATCAACGCCCCAAAAAAACAGCACCACGCTTAAAATTGAAAAAATTAACATTGTTACACCATTGAAATATGTTCAAAAAAATGGCGTAAGATTCGTGTGGAAGATTCTAATAGTATGCTTACTCTGTTGGTTGTTTGAGCTTATTTAGAAGCTCAATTAAATCAGTCTTTGTATCGTAAATAAAGCCGTATTTAGCAGCTAATTTTAATCTGTTTGTTGCAGCTTCTTCAAATCTTTCTAAAACAACATTCGATACTTCCCCACCCTTATTTAGGGCTAAATACGCAAAGTCGAGATAGCTAAAAAGCCTTTTTGCAACAGTGCTGTTATTACTATCAGTGCGCAAAAATTGCGATTCACTCTCCGCTAAAATTTTTTTTCGCAGCACTTCTAATTTATCATCAAGTTTAGAAAAAACATCATTTTTCTGTGTCACAGTGCTTTGCTGTGACACAATATTAGTAGTATTGTTTTTCTCTGTTTTGTTTGTCTCAGTTCCTGGCGCAATAGGAGCGTCTTGGATTCTATTTTGTACAATTCTTGCTATGTTTTTATGAAGCCCTTCATCGCCCAGTAGATTATTAAATTTGTCAACGGCTGGGTTTAATTCTTTAAAAGCAACTAACCAGGCGCGCGTTGAAATGCCATCGTTGTAACTACTATTGTACGATGAAGCGATTTCTAATTGATGCTCACCAGATATTTCGCTAAATCGCTTCAGTAATAAATCTTCAACTTTTGCATTAGACGGACTTGGTGCTGGCGCAACTGGCGGAGTTCGATCGCCACCTCCGTTATTGTCGTCCGAATATCCGCCAGGTGAAGTCGGCGGTGGAGTGGGAGCCACGGTTAATTTATTGCTATACTCAACGCCATCCAATTTGAATGAACCGTCGAGGCTGTCAAGGTTTCGAGCAAATGAAGTTAGCATATTATGATAGTGAAAAATACCAATGTGCATCCAACGTTGAAAAATATCAATCGTAGCATCTGAAATTTTTGAGCCAACAGAGCCGGTAGCATCCGAAATCGTCAAGCGCGATACAGGTTTCTGTCCGCTTTGGATTCTGAGCGAAGTCGATTGATAAGTACTTCCAATCAAAATCAAACAGCAAACTAAGCTAATAATCCATCCATTAGAATTTGCTGAAGCTGCGTTGTCATTATCAGCCTCAGAAATAGAAGCCGATTTTTTTTGATGCACTTCATCAATTTTTCTCATGCGCGCATTCTTTTCAGACTGAAGCTGCTCTGTTTGCGAGACCGATTTAATATTAGCATCTGCAATTTCAGCACCGGCTGCTGAACGTAATTTCGCAATCGTTCTTGTTCGGTTTATTTCGTCTTGTGCATCGTAAGCTCGTTTGTTCGCAACTTGTGCAATTTTTTGAGCATACTTGGCAGTGATGGCATCTTTTGTTGTTACCTGGTTGCGCTGTATTGTCGCAATATCAGATTCATATAGCTTTAGCGTTTGTGCCTCTTGTGCTGAATGTGCGCCGGCATTTTCTTTTTCCAAAGATACAAAAGTATCAGCGTGCCTAAAAAACAGGGTAGTGCCTTGTTTATCGAGGTATAGCATTGAGCCAATAATTAATCCTGCAATACAATAGTGCATTACGCTGCTGACCGTGTTTGGGTCATCGTCCAAAAGGTTGTAAAAAATGTACTTTACCAGCTCTTTCAACTGAAAGTGTAGGAAAATCAATACTGACCAAGACGCAATTTGCGCGTAAAGAATCGAAATGCCAACTTGCTCGGCAATAATGCCAGTGAGCGGTCTGGTAGAAAAAATAAGCCAAATACATTGTGCGAGCAGCGCAATTGTGGCGTAAAAGTTAATTGCTTGCTTGTGGAGTGCAAAAAACTCCTTTTTTTTGGGAGAAGTCCATCTTGACATTGCTTCTGTTGACATAATAAATACTGCGTTTAAAAATTAAAAAAAAGGATTACATTTGTGCAGCTTATTAAAGCTGCGTTTTATAAGCCGCCAATTCTCGTTGTGGAGATTTGGCGGTATTTTTTTTTGTATGTTTATTTTTCTTCAGTAAAAATGTTTTTTACCAAACCTTCATCAATACCAAAATTATTTTTCCATTGCAAAAAACTTTTATCGAATGTTTTTTGCGATATTGGACGCGGATCAAATACATCAGTAAATTTCTGGGGTAACATTTCTGATATTGTATCGCTTGTTAAATTGATAATAATTACTTTTTCCGAATTTACCTGAATTAAACGATTGTGACAATTCACATAATTTTTTACATTTTGCGGCGAGCATTCAAATTTTTCCATAATTTTTATGCTTTTTTGTTCTTTTCAGAAGTGTGAAATAAATATTTTCCTTGAGCGGTGTAGTTAATTGTCAATTCTAAATTGGAGTAAAAAATGTGTGCGCGTGGGTTCAATGCCTCAATTTTGTAATACATCTGAAAAATGCCACTGGGTGTCTCGACAATATTATTTACCCAGTCAATTTTGACGAATGTGTTGAGTTCATCAGACGTTAGCTTTTCTATGCTTTCACTGCGCGTGTATTGCCACACGTCGCGTTGAGCCATTCGGTCGCAGCCACATTTAGAAGTTACAATTTGTTTTTGCGCTGAAGCTGTCATAACACTGAAAATTAATGCTGTTAAAATGAATACTTTGTACATCGGATTTAAGAATTTAAATGATTAAAAAATTTCTTCCGAGTATCTTTATGTTTTAAAAAGCGTCGGTTTTCATTTAGGAAAAACCGACAAACCGTTCAGCTAAAAAAACAACGGCATACCTTTGCCTACGTCTTATTTTTATTTCAAAAGCGCGTGAACTATGCGCTTTTGTCCTTTCTCTAACTTTTTAATCTCTTCCTGTATTAGGTAGAGTTGTTCTATTGTCTTTTCTCTCTCTTTGTAAAGCGCAATCAAATCGCAGACGTTGCTATCGGTTACTTTATGCTTTAGTTTGTCGTAGAAAATTTTATTTTTACGTAACACATCTATCAAATTCTTTTTCATTCTCTCCGGCTTATTTCCTGTATTATCCTGATGCAGACGAGAAGAAGAACACAAATAATAACCACCAAACAGACAATAATTTTGAGCATGAGATCAGTTTTTAAAAAGCACCCTACTTTTTAATAGGGTAGGGTGCAAGCCTATGAACTTATTATGAAAAAGAAATACCGATAAAAAACCGCCTACAAACAAGTAAGCGGCACACCTCATAACCAGACAGAGTTCTGCCTATTTCTTTTTTACGCCGAGCCGTTGTGTGGTGCGGTGTAAAAAAGCGCAACGTTTGCTGCGCAAAAACCAAATAGGAAACAAAAACTAAATTCAAACCAAACTTTTAAAAAATTCGCCCTACTTTTAGGGCGAACCCATTCTGAACAACATTATGATAAAAACAAACTGAAAAACTCTATTCGTTAGCTCTAACTTCTTTGAGAGCTTCCTGATTAAACAATTCCGACATTTCAACTTCCAAAATCTGCGCAATAAGCGGTAAATCAAGTCCGTTAAAGTCTAAAGTTTGGCTACGTTTAACATGCACGTAGTTACTCAATCTAACTGCCGACATACGCAGTTCTTTTTTTAAAATCAACCTCTTGGCAGTAGCCACCTGTGGTGGCATTTTCGCCAGTATTTCATTTATTCTGTATTTTCTCATTCGCTTTAGTATTATTTACTTTTACTTAATTATATTCACTGTATAATAATTATACAGCAAATATAAATCCATGTTTCAGGATTTATCAAATTTTTTATAAATTTATTTTTAATTTTTTGGATTTATTTTTATTTTGGTAATAGAAAGAATAAAAACGTTGCTTAAAGAGGAGGGAAATGGTCATCAAAAGAACTTTGCAGCGAGAGTTGGAATACCATACACAACATTTAACAATATTATAAATAGCAACACTTCAGTGTCGCTTGAAAATTTGGAAGCTATTTTAAGAGTTTTTCCTGAGTTAAACGCTAATTGGTTGATATTGGGAATCGGTGAACAATGGATAAAATCCCAAAACTTAGATTTAAAAACAAACAATGAGAAAATGCAAGTAGCGAATGGTAATGTCGGCATCGTTGAGCAACATCAACATGTCGTAACAAAAGAAACAAGTATGTATGAGCGGTTATTAGAAAAACAAGAGCAATTAATTGAAAGTCAAAAAAGCGAGCTTCAGCTTTACAAAAAAAGAGTAGAAGAATTAGAGGCAAGAATAGAGAGGTTGGTGAAAGCGCGATAACTAAGGAGTAAGAGAGAAAAGGTAAACAATGAGGAAACTACTTATAAATTAATTTTTTAACAATTTTAAAAAAGTAGTGAAGTGAAACATTTAGTATTAGTCGCAATTTGTGCTATTGCATGGATGGGTGTTTATGGGCAAACTCCAGCTCCTTTAAAAATTGCAGATATACCCGGATACTATTGCGAATTAGTTATTGTGTCGAAACCATTCTCATTTAATTCAAAGGTTTATGGAGTTGTTTACGCTGAAAGCAAAATGGGGAAATTATTACAACCTGATGGGAAAGATATGTTTTCAGAAATGGGTAACGCCGTTGTTTTTTTAAATGCTTTTTATGAAAATGGATGGGAATTAGTAACCATTTATGAAGATTATAGAGGTGATAAAGTTAAAGTCTTTTTGATGCACAAAAAGAAATAAAATAGTGTTCAATTTGTTCAAACTGTTCAATATTGAATGGCTATCACCGTGCATAGGTTGGTTCAACGCTCAATAGAGGGCAAATTTGATACTTTTTTAATTAATTGATTTTAAATAGATTAAGAATGTTGTGCACAGTCCAGTCGCGCGTACTTTTGCTTTTAAAATATTTAAAATCAATTAGTTACATAGGTATCAATTTAAAAAAATTGAACCTGCTTATGCTTCAAACTTGAAGTATGAGAAAAAAAAATTTGTGCCATATTTATCCGATAGATAGAAGCCTATTGAAAAGATGGTACGTTACGGTTTTAGTACAAACAGAGGAAAGTGTTAAATTAAAATTGGTTAGATGGTGGATACCTAACTTTATCTCTCGAGAAGAACGTCAAGCTGAAGCTGAGAAAATTATAAATAATTTTCATAAAAACGGCTACACTCAAAAAGTTAAAGAAAATAATAAATCTTGTACATCAAACCAATTGGTTTTACTTTTTCAACTTCTCGAAGAAGAAAAGCCTCGATTAAGACGTTCAACGCGCATAGGATTTGGATGTATTTTGAAAGTTTTTAATGAATGGTGCAATAAGGAAAAAGTTAAGTTTATTCGGCATGAGGATGCCCAAAAATTTTTGAATGATCAAATTAATTTAGGTAAAAAAGCTAAAACAATTAATGCTTATCGTGGGCTTTTAAATTCCTACTTTATAAAATCAATAGATTTAAAGCGGACCAAAACAAATCCTTTTGAGAAAATAAAACCTCTAAAATCAAATTCAAAAGGTGCTTCCTATTTTAAAATAAATCAAATTGAAGAGTTGAAAGCATTTATGTTAAAGAATACGCCATTTTTATGGTCGGCAGTAAGATTTAATTACTATTGTTTTATTAGACCGGGAGAGTTGCGTCAACTTAAAGTTGGCAATGTTGACTTTGACGACTGGATTATAAAAGTTCCGAATAATATTTCTAAGAATAAAAAAGAACAGTTCGTCGTAATTCCGGATGCACTCAAAAAAGAACTTGTACACTTGCGATTACACAGTTATCCTGCAAACTTTTATCTCGTTGGGCGCGATGGCTTGCCGGCTGAAGAACCGGTACCATTTAATTTCTGGTCTCGACACCACTTGAAAATGCTGCGGGTTTTAAAATATTCGCCCAACTATAATCTTTATTCCTGGAAACACACTGGCGTATGCCGAGCTTACAAAGCAGGTATTGGTTTAAAAGAATTGCAGCTTCAACTTCGGCATCATAGTTTGGATATGGTTAAAGTTTACCTTGAATCACTTGGTATTTTAGATTTCAAAAACATTAAGGAAATGTTTCCAGCAATTTAAAGTCGCATAAAAAAAACGACCTCTCAGTATTCTGAGAAGTCGTTTGCTGCAAATTACGTAAGCCTTAACAGTTTAATTTTCTGTGGTAGCAATTTTGCGACAAGTGCGTACCAACTGTTGGGTCTGCGCCCAATGCTGAAACATAGTTTCGGGAAACATATCTTGGTCTTTACTTTCAAAAGACCGCCAAACAATCGTTAGTAAGTCTTCCGTAAATTGCTCGTATTCGAGATTGAGCATATAAGAACTTACAGCTTTAAGTGTCGCTTCTTTCTGAGCGTTACTTAATCCTTCGTAGCGCACGGGGCGCGGATCAATTACTTCTTTCATCTTGTG
>JAYVNP010000082.1:0-13594 GCA_043758385.1 Saprospiraceae bacterium | reverse complement strand
GGTCGTCGCTTGTGCTTTACATAATTTGAGAGTAGTAAGCCCTTATCGAGAATATAAAAATAGTACAAAATTAATTTTCTGAATAATATCTATTAAAGGAATGAAAAATTGAAAGAATGAAGGAATAGTTTGATTGTTCTAAATTCGATTGTACCTTTATCTAATTAAAATTTATTTTCCCATTCCCGTAAACTTCACTTCGTTCATTTATAATCTATGCGTTTATTCGATTTAGGAAAAAAACCAGTAGGTAGTCAGAATCTCATTTTATCATTGGTAGGCATCGCCATTTTTATTATTGTTTGGTGGTTTTTTGCAGAGACATCTTCTATAAAAGTTCCTGTGCTGAGCAATTACGAAACGCGATTGGATGTCGAAAATTTGAACCGTGATAGTTTAGCCCATGCTGATTCTTTAGCTTTTGCGCACGCAACCGTTTTCAGAAGAGCGTATCCCATTATTCCAACACCATTAAACGTTGTAAAGAGTTATGGCGAATTAATTAACAAGGATGAACTAATATCGAATACAGGATATTCACTGTGGCTAAATTTAAAAGGTTATTTTTGGGCATTAATTTTTGCTTTACCGATTGGTTTTGTTGTTGGATTATTTCCATTATTTCGCGGTTTATTTTCTCGAATTATTGATGCGCTGCGTTATTTACCGCTTTCGGCATTAACAGGTTTGTTTATTATTTGGTTTGGCATAAACGACGAAATGAAAATTGCTTTTTTAGCTTTTGGTATTTTAGTTTATTTACTGCCTGTAATCGTAACGCGCATTGACGGCGTAGAAGATGTTTATAAAACAGCAGTATTCACACTCGGTGCAACTAAGTGGCAAACAATTAAATCAGCTTATATTCCTTCTGTTTTTTCAAATTTGTTGGATGATATTCGCGTTCTTACTGCCATTTCTTGGACGTACATTATAATCGCAGAACTTTTAAACCGAACGCGTGGTATTGGTTCACTGATTTATTTGAAAGGTAAGCAAGGACAAATTGATAAAGTTTTTGCTGCACTGATAGTTATTGTTTTAATTGGATTTTTGCAAGATCGTTTTTTTGCATATTTGGACAGGCGTTTGAATCCGCATAAATATTTTGCTATTGCACCCGAAGGATTAACCGAAACGCGCTACGGAATTTGGTCTGTTTTGGGTGTACTAACTTTAAAAATTTTACAAGAGGTCTTCGCACCAAGTTACAGTAATATTTTTTGGCAACTCGTAACGGTTGTTCTTATTGCTTCAGTTTTAATTATAGGTTTTGGCGAATTTAAAATTTATCAGACAAAACAAATTAAAAAATAAAGGCAAAAAGCAATGAGCAAAAGGTAAAGGGCAAAATTTAGAAAATTCTTCAAGACAGACCCATTTATAATGACGGATTTAAATTTGTGGAAAAAATAATAATTATGCAGACAACAATTCAATCTTCTCTTATAAACATTTTTGATACAGAAAAAACAGTGGAACTTATTCCTCGTGTTCGTGCTTTTGTTGTACAAGAATTATATCCGTTAGAAACTACCGAAAACCTTATTAGTAATTTTTCAATAATTGAACCTATACTTCAGCAAAAAAGAAAATTAGTGAAAGCTGCTGGTTTATGGGGTTTGCATTTACCGATGGGAGATGGAGGGCATGGTTTAACGCTGTGCGAATTTGGTCGCGTGAGTGAAGTATTGGGCACAACACCGTTCGGGCATTTTGTTTTTGGTTGTCAATCACCAGATATTGGAAATACAGAATTGATGATGAAATACGCATCGGAACAACTGAAAGAAAAATATTTACATCCATTATTAGGGGGTGAAATACGCAGTTGTTTTTCGATGACAGAACCCGAATTTGCTGGATCAAATCCGACGCGCATGGCAACAACGGCGGTTCGCGATGGAAATTTCTACGTTATTAACGGACATAAATGGTTTACAACTGCAGCCGACGGTGCAGCGTTTGCAGTTGTAATGGCGATAACAAATTCGGAAGCAGTACCACACAAACGTGCGAGCCAAATAGTTGTTCCGACGAACACTTCGGGTTTTGAAATAGTGAGAAATATTCCAATCATGGGACATTCGGGCGATTCGTGGTTGAGCCACAGCGAGGTGCGATATACTAATGTGCGCGTGCCGATTGAAAATCTCATAGGTAATGAAGGCGAAGGGTTTTTATTAGCACAAGAACGTCTCGGACCAGGTCGCATTCATCATTGTATGCGTTTCATCGGTATTGCCGAGCGCGCTTTCGATATGATGTGCAAGCGTGCAGTATCGCGCGAAATTGACGCAACATCTACACTCGGCGATAAACAATTCATTCAAGGTTTCATTGCAGAAAGTCGTGCAGAAATTGACGCGTCACGCTTATTGGTATTAAATACGGCGCGCACTATTGATTTATTAGGTGCATCTGTGGCACGCGACCAAATTTCAGCGATTAAATTTTACGTTGCCAATATGTTTTTGCGCGTTATTGATCGCGCCATTCAAACGTATGGCGCAGCGGGTACAACAAGCGATTTTCTATTATCATTTTGGTATATGCACGAACGCGGCGCGCGCATATACGATGGTGCCGACGAAGTACATAAAGTCGCATTGGCGCGCAGCATCTTAAAAAAATATGTAAATAGCATCGCGTAAACAAAATTTAAATAAAACTAAAAATGATTTTCACACCCAAAATTAAAAGTGTTTGTAAACACGCAATTCAATGTTTTGTTATTGCAGTCAATTTATTTTACTTGATTTTTATTAATTCATCTTGTAAAAATTTAAATACCCCAAAAAGTAGTGCAAGAATAATTCCTGATAGTTCCATTCAAAAAGGAAAAGCATTAGCTGCGATGTATTGTGCGGGTTGCCATTTAGCACCCGATCCGACACTTCTGACAAAAAAAGTTTGGGAAGAAGGCGAATTACCTTACATGGGTCCGAGACTCGGTATTTTTAAATACAAAGGCATCAATTATCCACATTCGCTGAACGATCCTTTGTTAGCTAAAAATTATTATCCGAAAGAACCACAACTTACCAACGATGAATGGCAAAATATTATTGATTATTACATCGCCTCATCACCCGATACTTTATTTGTACCTAAACGTTCAACGCTCCCGAATGATGGTGATAAATTTTTTAGCGTCTCGATGCCTGCAAAGATTTCGCCTAAACCACCCGTAACGTGCATGATTAAAATTGATACCTCAGAAAAAGAAAGAAAAATTTTAACGGGCGATGTTTTTAATAAATTTATTGCAACCTATACTTCTGATTTAAAATTGAAAGATACTATTGGTGTTGGCGGACCGATTACGGATGTCAGTTTTTTAAAAAATAAAATTATTGCTTGCAATACTGGCGTTTTAAACCCAAACAACGGAAAGTTTGGAAAAATACAGGAGGTTGAAATATCTGCATCTCAGAAAAAAAGTTTATCAACGCACATCATTATGGATAGTTTGATGCGACCCGTTCAAATTCTTTCTGCTGATTTAAATAAAGATGGTCGAACTGATTTTGTTGTTTGCGAATTTGGACATTTAAACGGTGCGCTGAGTTGGTTAGAAAACAAAGGGAATGATAAATTTCAGAGACATCAACTTAAATATCAACCTGGCGCACTTAAAATAATTATTAACGATTATAATAATGATGGTTTACCGGATATTTGGGTGCTTTTTGCGCAAGGCAATGAAGAAATAAGTTTGTTTACGAATAAAGGTCATGGTAATTTTGAGGAAACCGTACTGCTGCGTTTTCAGCCACAATGGGGTTCTTCTTCGTTTGATTTAGCAGATGTTAATAATGATGGACATCTCGATATCGTCTATACTTGTGGCGATAACGCCGATTTTTCAAAAATTTTAAAGCCATTTCACGGGCTTTATGTATTTTTAAATGATGGTCAAAATAATTTTAAACAATCTTACTTCTATCCAATTAATGGCGCGTTTAAAGTTCTTGCTGCCGATTTTGACGGCGACGGTAATAAAGATTTAGCCGTCATTTCTTTTTTTGCAGATTATGAAAATAACCCGAACGAAGGATTTATTTATTTTGTAAACAAGGGAAATAATAATTTTGAACCACACGCATTGAGTCAAACGAACGTCGGAAGATGGATTACGATGGATGTTGGCGATGTTGACGGCGACGGAAAACCAGATCTTGTACTTGGTAATTTTTCAGTGGCGCCCTCATTTTTAAAATCTAAAACGGATTGGAAAGCTGGACCACAGTTCATGTTGCTGAAGAATATTAATCATAAAATCATAAATTGATGTTAATTTAAAATGCTTTTAGATTTTGCACTAAATTTTTTTTTAATTTTGACCCGTAGACTATTTTTATCTATTAAAATCCGTAAAAGTTATGAAAAATGTAAAATTTAAAATGGTATTTTTTTTCATGTTGGTTAGTTTGACGATAAACATTAACGCCCAAACGGCATCAATAGAAACTGTTGCTAAAAAAGATTCCGTAACGAGTGCTAAATCAAATTATTTTTTGGGCAAATGGGAACTCCTCGTTTTTGGTTTGCCACAAGGCGATACAAAGTTTCCAGTAGTTTTTGAAATGCTGAAAGATTCTTCTTCGGGTAATTATGTTATGGCTGGGCACATTGAAAAAAGTGAAAGTGGCGAAGAAATTAATTTTTCAAAAGTTGATCCTGCTGATTCGACGATAACTTTTTTCTTTAGAGCAAAAGGTTATGATTTAGTCGTAAACCTCGCAAAAAAAGATGATGATACATCCGAAGGTAGAATGATAGATATGTTTGATGTGAAAGCTACGAGAAATAAAAAATAATTTTTTTTAAATCGAAGATTCCTTGAATTTACTACTTTAAACCCTCATAAGTTATAGAATTTATGAGAGTTTTTTATTGCGTTTTAAATTTAAAAATTAATTAAGCGAAGTAAATTAAAATTCTAATTTCTACTGCATTTAATGTTCTAAATTAGCCGTCAGCCCAAAATGTTTTTTGGTTTTTTTTAGACTAAAACTAAAAATGGGTTGAATAGTTAAATAAAATTTAAACCTTGAATGTGAAATCAAATTTATTGTTTACTTTGCGTTCAGGTAAAGAATACACAAAACTATAGCCATGTATCTGATTTTGCTTTTTAGTTTTTTAATTAGTGCAACCACCACACCTAAAACAACCGATAATTTAGTAATCGAAATTAAGAATATTAATTTTGAGAAAGGTGGTACGATGTGTATTGAGCTTTGCGATGCGCAAAATAAAACAGTTAAATTATTGCGCCAGCCAGTTAAATCGAAAGAAAATATTTTCTTTTTTTCTGATTTACCATTCGGTAAATACGCCGTTCGCGCTTTTCACGATGCAAATAATAATGGCAAACTGGATACCGGTTTTTTTGGTCAACCAGTTGAAGGTTGGGGCGTGAGTAATGATGCGCGCGGTTTCATGTCCGCACCGCCACTCAATAAAATGTTGTTTGACCATAATGCGGAAACAAAAATTAGTTTTAAATTATCTTATTGAAGAGTAAGTTTTGGAGAATAAGATTGATGAAATAATATTTTAGTAAAAGAGAACTTATTCCTTAAAATCATACCTTATTTTTGTTTCATAAAAAATGGAATTTGGTTTATTGGTGCATCAACTACGATGCGCGCATTGCCAAAATAAATTTTTTCACTCCAATAATACTTCCATTTGCCGGCCGGCAAATAAACGGACTGTGTTGTGGCACCTTGCTCAATCACTGGGGCAACTAAAATTTTATCACCCAGCATATATTCGTACTCGATACTGTAACAGGCGGTATCTTTTGGAAATTCAAGTGCTAAATGTCGCATTATTGGTATGCCCGTCTCATGTGCTATGCGTCCAAGTTCGTATAAATAATCTTTCATAGAAGCGTGAATAACGGCGTATTTTTTAAAATAATTCATAGCTGCCGTGTCCGTCCAAATACCGATATTACTTTTTTGCGTAAAATCCCATGGGTGATCGCGCATAGTAGAAGTGAAAGCACCGAATTGCACCCAACGCATCCATAATTCGCGCGATGGAGAGAGACTTGCAATATCGGAAGTCCAGATACCGTAACCAGACCAACCGGAAGATAGTGCTGCCGAAATAAGCGAAGGGTAACCAAAATTTTTATCCCAATTTGCAACTTGGTCGCCACCCCAAACAATTTGCGTATATCCCGCCGAACCTGCTGAACCTGAACGGCAAAATGCAGCAGCATCGGGTTTAATTTCCTGCGTTAATTCGCGCGTTATTTTATGATACATCATTGGATATAAATTTGCTAATTCATCATTCGCTATTGGAATTGTGCGTTTATAATCGAGCGGCGTATATTTACAATTTCCACGATCAAATAAATTATGGATGTCGCCAAAATCTTCCATCCAACCGTCAAAATTTTCTGTAACTAAAATTTCTTTGAGCGTATTTCTCCAAAAATTTATACTTTCCGGATTATAAAAATTGACTTGACTATCACTATTAAAACTATCAAACCGTTTACCATCAATCGGAATTTTTGGTTCTAAAATTAAATTATTTTTGAGCGCCTCAACGTAATACGGATTGGGCAAATTGTACCAAAATAAATCTTTGTTCATAAAAGTACGCAAATACGTCAAGGTTTTAAATCCTAAATTATGAATGGTATCTGTTAATTCGCGTAAATTTCCGTGATAGCCTTTCGTCCAATAACACCAACCAGTATTCGTTTTTGGGTCATCGAAATCGAACATCCAAATTGCATCGAGTGGCATCCCAATTTTTTTTAAATAATTGGCACGACTTATAATCGAGTCTCTCCCTTCCAACAAAGTTAACCACACACCGAACGCCCATTTAGGTGCTAACGGCGTTCTGCCGTTTAGCGCAGTATAATTTGTGAGAACTGATTTAGGGTTTTTTTCTGCAAACAAATAAATATCCGCACCAGAACTTTCAACATCAATACTAAAATTTCTATTATCCGCATTTTGTAAATTTATGCGCGTTGTGTGGGCTTGGTCAATATACAAACCGTTGCCTTCTGCAGTTATAATAAATGGAATAGGAATGTAAGTTGGTTCTTCTGTTTTCAAATTAAAATCGGGACAAATTTTACGCTCTAAATTACCAATCAACCATGCGTGATCGCTTGGCATATTGCTAAAACTATGTCCATTTAAACGCGTTCCCATAAATCGCTCGCCACCTCCAAAAAAATTACCGCCACCCGTTAAAGCAATATGCATTTTTCCGGAATGCGATGAATCATTTCTATTAATGTTCAGTTTTAAAGAGCCTTTATTTTCAGCTTCGAGTTTGAGTTGTATTTCATTATTTTCGGAAATTAAAATCCAAGAATTTCCTGTTTGTAAAACCTGTTTGATGGCATTTGTTTTTTCGGTCGCGCCATTCTGCGAAACAAATAAAAGCGTGTCAATCGCCCACGTCTCGTTGTTCGTTAAGTTTTTAAATTGTAATTTAAATGGTTTTTTTGTGAGCGTTAAAGTATATGTTGAAGCTTTGAAAGAATATAAATTTTTATTTTGAGAACAAATAATCGCATTTTCTTTATCGTATAAATTAGAATTATTAGCGACAACACTCGGTCGAATGTAAGCACTTTTTAATTCTGAGTTGAGTGTTTGGTGTAAGGTTTGCGCGTAAAACTCAAAAGGCGATGTACAAAAAGCAAAAACCAAATGGCAAAAAGTAAATGGAGAACGGCAAAAAGCAAAAGACGAATGACAAAAAGCAAAGAGCGATTTCATAGAAAATTAGTTTAGAGTCTCAATGAACAAAAATTTATTCAGATGCTAAAATATTCATTCGCCAACGAATTATTTTTTTATCATCACCCGCAGAAAAAAAATAAAATTCAGTAAATTCTGAATTGTTTGAAGCAATTAATTTATTGACTGACCGCACATGACCGCCGTCGCGAACGCCAGTGAGAACGCGCAAAAGTTTTATTTTTTCAGATGAATCAGGTGAGATTTGCCAAACTTTAATATTCCTATCGCGCGCAGCAGAGAGCCAAAGATTTGGCGATTTTATATTTTGCAGTATTGAATTAATGGTGTAAGTATGTGCCGGTAGTTCAGTGCTAAAACTTTGATGGGCAATTTGACCCTCCGGTAAATTTTTAAAATCGGGCGTAAAATTAAAACGTAATTGGGCATCGCGACCACCACTTAAAATGTATTTAGCATCGGTTGATATTTGCGCAGAAAAAACACCGTTGGTATGAACATTTTTTAAATAATTTATTTGTTCTAAGTTTTTTGAAACAAAATAAATATTCCCATCCGATGAGGCGATAATAAGCTTTTGCAAAGGTTCTGACCAATTAATTTGACGTAAATTTTTTGAACTTAACTGAACAGAAATTTCTGCTTTGAGCGTTTCCAAATTCCAGAGAGAACAAATGCCATCACCACCGACAGTATAAATATTTTTTTCTAAAACTAAAATTCCGAAAGTTCCTTTGTTGTGATGCGCAACGTGTTTGATTATTTTTTTATCATCCAAAGCTATGAATGCAACTCCACCTGCATTGTTACCCGCTATAAGTAAATTTTTTTCAGAACAAACGGCTAAACTAAAAACGGAATATGGCATTTTTGCAATTAAAATCCCTTCAGTATTTTCAATTTGCCATGCTACAATATTTCCATCACCATCACCGGAATATAAAATGTCTCGCGCCTCATCTAAACACAAAGCGTACACTGATGCATTATGACCATTGTACGCTTTGTAATTGAGAGTTGAAAGAGACATTAAATAGTTGTTCGTTGTTCGTTGTTCGTTGTTAATTTGCGAGTAATCTTCGACGAACAACTGACAACGAACAACCAACAACGAATTTTATTTTTTTCTGAAACGATTCTTATTATCAGTCGGTGCAGGTTTATTTCTATCATTTCTATCTCGACCGAAATTACTACCATAGCTTGTGTTAGAACTATTAGTTCTACCAAACCCATCGCGAGAATACGAAGTACGTGAATCGCGTGTATTCGACATCGGACGCGTGTTTGTTGTGCTTCTAATGCGCGTAGCGTTAGAAAGTCCATCAATCCCTTGATTGTCTTTTAGTGCTAAGGCGTTGTCTGAAATTGTGGCTAAATCATTTTTAATAATTTCATCACTGATGTAATGATCTTTATTCCAAGTGCGATACGCCATTTTCATGTAAGAGCCGATAGTATGTGTAAAACCTTCTTTAACGGGTCCTTCCTCTAATGTTTTTGCTTTTTCAATCAACTTCATCAAATGATTTCCGTAATGACGAAACTGTTTTTGTTGAATCGGATACGGTACGCGCTGCGGTTTTTTCCTTTCATCTTCTGTCGAAGGCGTTAAACCGCTCGGTGTTTTAGCTTCTAAACGATAGCGCGAAATACGATAAATATGTTTCCATAACTTTTCGCGATAATCTTCAATGTTTCTTGCCTGCGGATACAAGCGTTGAATGAGATTAATTATTTCTTCACAAATTGCTTGTTGTTTGTCAATATCCGTTTCATTTTCAGCATAACGAATAAGTAACTGCACGTTTCTGCCGTATTCAGGAATGATGATGTCTTCATTCGCTGAATTATACGTCATGCTAAAATTTAGCTTTTTTTTCTCTCTTACTAACATTGATTTGTTTTAATAACGATGCTTCTTGAATTTCGAAAGAAGTCATCTGTAAATATACTTTCAGAAAATTATAGTGAACGGGGTTTGAACAGAAATCGAAGATTCCTTGAAATGGAGAATTTCTTTCAAAAACTTCTTTTTAGAAATAATTTTATACAAAGATAATTACTTTTTTTGAAATACCATTAAAAAATTAAATTTTTAAGTTATTAAACTACTTTACTACAAATTAATTTACACTCCTTTAATTTCAGTTAATAAATTAGCTAAATCCAATGAGTGCGTAAACATTTCAATAGTTCCATCTTTATTATATTTCCATTGCGCTTTGGGTTTATCCCAATATAATTCTACGCCGTTGTTATCGGGGTCATTTAAATAAATAGCTTCAGATACACCATGATCGCTCGCACCCGTTAAAGGATAATTGGCTTTTCGAAGTCTATCAAAAATGATTGCTAAATCTTTTCGCGTCGGATAAAGAATGGCAGTGTGATATAATCCTACGCCAAATTCAGGTGCAGGTGATGCGTTTTTGCTTTGCCATGTATTTAAACCAATGTGATGATGATAACCACCCGCCGAAATAAAAGCAGCTTGATCGCCATAAGTAGTAGTTACTTCAAAACCGAGTAAATCGCGATAAAATTTTAGCGCTCGCTCGAGGTTAGATACTTTTAAATGCACATGACCAATTTGCGTTTGCGCAGGGATAACATATTTGTCGCTCATATTCAGTCGTTATCGATTCTTCAATTTCGATATATTACAAAACTAAGCTTTTTTAAGCAACTGAAAAACAAATAATTGCAGCAGAGAAATATGGGTTGCTCTTTATAAGTTTTTACAAAATAATCAACGACCCATAACAGCTTTGACTTGAATAAACTCAATCGCACGCTTGTCATTAGATGTAACAATTTTAGTTGCTGAAACATTTTTCTAAGACATTGGCTTTCAATTTACTTCGCTTTAGCTATACGCAATCTCCAACTTTTTCCAAACTAAATTTTCCCAAACCTTCTCTAAAAACCCTTTCGGTATTACCTTTGCCGAGTTTATCACTCGTCAACTTAATTTTAAATGCCAAAAGATACTACACTCCGTTCGGTTTTGCTCATTGGATCAGGACCGATAATTATCGGACAAGCGTGTGAGTTCGATTATTCTGGTTCGCAATCAGCACGAAGTTTACGCGAAGAAGGTATTGAAGTTATCCTCATCAATTCCAATCCTGCGACAATAATGACGGACCCTGTTATGGCAGATCATATTTATTTGTTGCCGCTCACCGTTGAATCTATTGTAACTATTCTTGAAAAACATAAAATTGATGCGGTGTTGCCAACAATGGGCGGACAAACAGCATTGAATCTGGCGATTGAAATTGATAAACTCGGTATTTGGGAAAAATACAATTGCCGAATGATTGGTGTGGATGTGGCTGCGATTGAATTGACAGAAAATCGCGAATTGTTCCGTCAACTCATGGTGCAAATCGGTATGGATGTTGCGCCATCTTTTATTGCTAATTCTTATTTAGAGGGTTACGAAGCGGCACAAAAAATTGGTTATCCGTTGGTTATTCGACCGAGTTATACGCTGGGTGGCAGCGGTGGCGGATTTGTACATAAAGAAGAAGAATTTGCAGAGGCACTTAAACGCGGACTTGATGCTTCGCCGACGCACGAAGTTTTAGTGGAGCGCGCTGTTTTAGGGTGGAAAGAGTTTGAATTAGAACTTTTGCGCGATTCTAATGATAACGTCGTTATTATTTGTACTGTCGAAAACCTCGATCCGATGGGAATACATACGGGCGATTCGATTACGGTGGCGCCTGCAATGACGCTTTCGGATACGGCGTACCAAAATATGCGCGATTGGGCGATAAAAATGATGCGTTCGCTCGGCAATTTTTCGGGTGGTTGCAATGTGCAATTCGCTATGGATCCGATGACGGAGCGACTTATTGCGGTTGAAATTAATCCGCGTGTGAGTCGTTCATCGGCGTTGGCATCGAAAGCAACGGGTTATCCGATTGCAAAAATTGCAACAAAACTCGCAATCGGTTATCATCTGAACGAGCTCAAAAACCAAATCACTAAAACAACATCTGCCTATTTTGAACCGACGTTAGATTACGTGATTGTTAAAATGCCGCGTTGGAATTTCGATAAATTTCCAAATGCAGATGATACACTCGGTTTGCAAATGAAATCGGTCGGTGAAGTGATGGCGATTGGTAGAAATTTTTTAGAAGCCTTGCAAAAAGCGTGTCAAAGTCAAGAGAATGGTCGTGCAGGTTTGGGTGCCGATAAGAAGGAATGGATTCGCACCGAAGATATTGTCGGCAGATTAGAACGCGCGAGTGACGATAGAATTTACCGCGTTAAAGATGCTTTTCGCCTTGGCATTCCTACAAAAACAATTCAGAAGTTAACGGGTATAGATATTTGGTTTTTGCGCCAAATTAAAAGATTGGTTGAATTTGAAGCGAGTTTACTAAAACTAAACGTTGCGGAAGATATTTCTTTGGAATTCATGCGCGAATTGAAAAGGGTAGGGTATAGCGATGCGCAAATTGCGTGGGTGTTGCGTATCAATGAACGCGAAGTGACACGGCATAGAAAAAATTTGGGTGTGCGTCGCGTTTTCAAAATGGTGGATACGTGCGCTGCGGAGTTTGAATCGAAAACCAATTATTTCTACTCAACTTTTGAAGGTGAGAACGAAAGTGTACGTTCCGACAGGAAAAAAATTATTGTTCTCGGCTCCGGTCCGAATCGCATTGGTCAAGGTATTGAATTTGATTATTGTTGTGTGCATGGTTTGCTCGCTATCAAAGAAGCTGGTTTTGAAGCCATTATGGTGAATTGTAATCCAGAAACAGTGTCCACTGATTTCGACATTGCCGATAAATTATATTTTGAACCCGTGTATTGGGAGCATTTGCTCGAAATTATTGAATTTGAACAACCCGAAGGCGTCATCGTTCAACTCGGTGGGCAAACGGCTTTGAAACTTGCGAGTGATTTACACGCTGCCGGAATAAAAATTATTGGTACTAGTTTCGATAATATGGATATTGCCGAAGATCGCGGTAGATTTTCGGATATGCTCAAAGAACTTGATATTCCTTATCCGAAATATGGCGTCGCAAAAGATGCCGACGATGCTTATGCCCTTGCAGCGCGCATCGGTTATCCTGTTTTGGTGCGTCCGAGTTACGTCATTGGTGGTCAACGCATGAAAATAGTCATTAACGACGCTGAATTGGAACGCGCCGTATTGAATATTTATAAACATTTACCCGATAATCGCATATTAATTGACCAGTTTTTAGAGCGCGCCAAAGAAGCAGAAATTGATGCACTGTGTGACGGCACCGATTTTCAAGTGATCGGCATTATGGAACATATTGAACCTGCGGGAGTGCATTCCGGTGATTCAAACGCGGTGTTACCGCCATATTCGCTTTCGCAAGTTGTAATTGACCAAATGATTGCACACGCGAAAAAATTGGCTTTTGCTTTGAATATTAAAGGCTTAATCAACATACAATTTGCCATAAAAAAAGAAATGGTATATGTTATTGAAGCTAATCCTCGCGCATCGCGTACAACGCCGTTTATTGCTAAGGCACACCATATTCCGTATTTGAATTATGCGACAAAAATTATGCTCGGTACGCACACACTCAAAGACTTTAATTTTGAAAATAAAATGACGGGTTACGCCATAAAAGTACCCGTGTTTAGTTTCAATAAATTCCCAGGAGTTGATAAACAACTCGGACCGGAAATGAAATCAACGGGCGAAGCGATTTATTTTATCAAAGATTTGAAAGATCCCTATTTCAGAGAATTGGAACGCAATAGAAGTATGTTTTTGTATCAATAATGCGCTGTCGGTAAGTAATTTTTTTTGGAATAGGCTGCCT
>JAYVNP010000081.1:0-35523 GCA_043758385.1 Saprospiraceae bacterium | reverse complement strand
TTACTTTTTACTTTTTACTTTTTACTTTTTACTTTTTACTTTTTACTTTTTACTTTTTACTTTTTACTTTTTACTTTTTACTTTTTACTTTTTCAATGAATAATGCCGTCGTCGCCATGTACGTGTCCGTGTGATACTTCATCGGGTGTTGCTTCACGTACATCAGCAACGCGCACCGAAAAATATAAATCTACACCTGCCATCGGATGATTAAAATCGAGACGAACAGCTTCGGGCATTGTGTCAATAACAGTAACGAAAGTTTCTTCGCCATTTTCATCTTTTAAAGGGATAAACGTACCAGGTTCAAAAATATCGTGCACGTTCGTTCCTTCATCTAATTTAAAAGCAGCATACGGAATATCTTGTACTTTCGTATCGTCGTAATTGCCGTACGCGTCTTCCGATTTTATAAAAAAAGAAAAATCGTCACCAGCTTTTTTGCCAGCCATATTTTGTTCAAACGGCGGAATCATGTCGCCCACACCTTGTATATATGTAAGTGGTGTTGCGCCTTCTGTGCTTTCAATGAGTTCGCCGCTTGCGCTGCCTTCGCGCAAACTATAATGACATTTAACAACTGTATTGTTTGTAATTTCCAACATCGTCTATTTAAAATTTAATAATTCCGAAACTTCTACGTGTAGTGCTTCTTTCGTTTTTTCTACCATTACCAAATTGTGGGCTGCTGCTTGGCGCAATAAAGCATCGGCTAAAACTTGTGCATTATCGGTTGGTGCCAGTGTTTGCGCTACATCTTGCACCATTTCGGTGGTGCTTTGGCGCAAAATATGCAACATTTGAACGGCATCGAACGATAGATATAAAAACTGTGTGCTATTATACGCATACTCCTGCTGAATGGTTGCTGTTAAAGCATATTCAAATTGGCGCACCGAAAAATCTACAAAATCTATGCGTTCTATGAGCGCAACTATAGATATTCTTTCGCAAAAAAGGCTGAGTCGCTCATAAGCGGGTAAGCGCATGGCGAGCGTTGCTTGTTGCTGTTGCCATTTAATATTTTGATAGGCGAGACTATTTTTAGCGGTTTGATTTTTTTCATACACTCTCACACAATAATAAACAATTGCAATCAATGTAATGGGAAAAATTAGTAACGATATAAAGTATTCCATGTTCTATAAAACACGCTGTGGTGTTGTTTCGTTTAAAAAAAGACAAAATTAAGTCGCGCAAACAAATTTCAATTACAATTTAAAAAGTATCGAACTGTTTGTTTACTTTTGTTGTTTTAACAATACTTCGCAAAAGCGATTGTTAAATAAATAGTTTATTGTAAATTTACAAAATTTTTTAAAATGGATACTTTAGTAGCACCTCAAAATATTCAGACACAACAAGCACCCGTTATTTTAACTGACGGTGCTGTGCGCCAGTTTAAAACCATTATTGCTAATCAAAACATTGGTTCTGAATATGGTTTGCGCGTCGGCGTTAAAGGTGGCGGATGTTCGGGTTTTAGTTACGAATTAGGATTTGACGAACAAAAAGAGGGCGATAGCGTATATGTGATTAATGGAATGAAGGTTTTTATGAAAAAGGCGCACGCTATTTACTTATTAGGCATGGAAATTGATTTTAAAGAAGGGTTGAATAATCGTGGATTTTCATTCATTAACCCTAATGCTAAGGAAACCTGTGGATGTGGTACATCTTTTTCAGCTTAATATTTTTTTGTTTTGTCCCATTGTAGTTTTACCAATGTTGTTAATGCAGCATTTTAAAATTGCGATAACCGATTATGGTAAGTTTATGCACAATTATAATCTCGTTCACTGTTCGCAGTGACGGGATTTTTTTTGCATTGTATGTTACAAATTTTTTAAAGCAACTTTTTTTATTGCAGTTTTATTAATGGCACCATAAACGTGCGGAAATTTCAGATGCGTTGGTGCTGCTTCTTCAAAAAGACATTTAGGTGAAAGCAAATCAGTATCAATTTCAAGTAATGTTACTACACTTACATCAGCATAATACCGTTCTAAAACACCAATCAACTGCTCAGCTGTGCAACAGTGAATAAAGTTTTCGGTATCTAAACTTGGTGCTGCAAAAAAATGTGATTTTTTTTGTTGCTCCCAAAGTTCTGGCAAAGTAATATGATAAATTAAAGTGTCCACGCAGTGTATTTTCCGCAAATATAATTTACTTCTTCCGAAAACAAAAGTGCCTTACTTTACAGCAAGGCACTTGAAAACTATAAGTAGATTACCGCCTCGGATGAGGAAGCCATTTGTTTCTGAATTAACGGTCGCGCAATTTTGAAAGTAGGCGCAAAATTTCGAGATATAACCACACCAGCGTTACTAATAAACCAAGTGCCGACATCCATTCCATGTAAGCGGGTGAATTATTACGCACGCCACGCTCAATATTATCGAAATCGAGTAATAAATTCATTGTAGCGACGGCAATAACGCCAAGACTAAAAATTATACCGAATGTACCACCTTCATGCATCATCGGAATGTGCACACCAAAAAATGAAAGCACCATACTAATCATATACACAAAGAAAATAGCGAAAGTTGCCATAATCACGCCTGCACGAAACTTATCGGTTACTTTTATTAAACCCGATTTATAGACAAACAACATTGCGAAAAATACGCCGAACGTTCCTAAAACAGCATTTAAAACAATACCTTGAAAGCGCGCTGCGTACATCGCCGAAATAGCACCCAAAGCTAAACCTTCTAAAACCGCGTAAAGTGGTGCAGTGTAAGGTGCAGTAGTTGGTCTGAAGGTAGCAATTAAAACACAAATTAATCCGCCGATTGCCCCAACGAGCATAAAAATAGGCGAAGGATTCAGAAAACTAATTGCCGAAGTAGCTACCACCAACAAACCCAATAAAATAGATTTATTAATGGTGCCTTGCAACGTCATTGGTTGTTCGAGGCTATAATGATCGAGCGTTTTACTAAAATTATCCGATTTGAAAACCGGATTTGAAGACTGAAATAAAGCCATAATTAATTAAATAGGTTATTGAAAGTGAAGCTATCAAAAAACTTCTCAAAAAACTTACCAAAATTAAGACGTTTCTTTTAATTTCCTATTTTAAAACGAAAGTTTTTATTTTTGAAGCTACTTATAAAACAAAAGCCCATTGCTAAAAGTTCGGTTTTAATAAAAATTCACACTTTCAATCATTTTAAAGGCATTAACGATATCATTAACAACGCGTTTAATTAAAAATTGGTTAAACAGCGTTAAAGTGCCATTAAACTTTTTGCAAACAGCGAATTGTTTAATTATATTTGATTCAAAATACGTCTTCAAAATAATTAGCGATGCCACTCAAAATATTTTTTTCTATTTTAATCCTCTTTTTTTTCAGCCTCAGTTGCGCAGACGCGCAATCACGCAACTATAATCGGCGGTTTAACCCGAATGCTTGTAACGAGCCTTACAACAATCGCCTTTTTAATCGCGATTATGCCTCATTAGCAAATACAAGTTTTCGTTTTTTAGACGAAGAAATACATCGTTACATTGCTTACAAATGTTTGAGTACTGAACAAATTCGCCGTTTGACAATGTTGTATCAAAGCGATAGAGATAAATATAATTTTTTAACGTACGCTTACACGTTCGTTTTCGATGCCGAAAACTATGGAATAACTTCCGGAACGCTCTCTAATTTAGATTCGCGCGCCCGTTACACCAATTTTTTATTGCGTCAAGGCGTGCCTATTCCGAACACATATTACAGCGGTCCGATAGTCTATGCAAATCCGAATAGCAATTATCCACCCAATACATCGCCGTTATATCCAAATAATAATTATCCGCCGCAAGGTTCGTATAATAATAATGCACCACCGTATGCCGGCACAAATGTTCCTTACGGCGCGCCACAAAATAGTCAGACTGTACCACCCAATAATTTGCCACCAGCTAATAATAATGCGCCGCAAAATTCTTACAATGCGTCGTTAGCATTGTCGCAAACTCTCACTGAAATTAGAGCTGCAAAAACGGATGTTGAGCGGTTTGGCATTGCACAAGCTGCTGTACGAAAAAATGTTTTTGATGCGCAACAAACGGCAGGTATTATTCAAGAAATTCTAAACGATGACGATAAACTCGAATTTGCGAAATATGCTTACGCCTTTGTGAGCGATCCGCACAATTACAACGTAGCGTATGCTGCACTGCGATACGAAACCGACCGCAAACAACTTTCGACGTATATCGGTAGTCATCAAAGATAGTGATTGTAAATTTGGTGGGATTTTTCAATGCTGATAAGGAATTAAAAACGAACGAGGTTTAATTTACAGAAGACTAAATTTAATTACTTTACAGTTCTTTAAAGATATTTTCGACATCTATCATACTGAAATTATTTGGTTTCAAAACCATTTAAATTCTCAAAAAAGTAAAAAGCCACGCGCTCTATGATGCTTTTATTGTGCGGTATGAAAACGGATTGAAGGCAGATAAATGAGAGCAGGGTTTTTGTTAAAACTTACTTTGGAAAATATGAGAAACTTTGCACTTTGAATATCGTATATTGCAAATTCAATCCATTTAAATATGCTCAAAAGTTTAATGCTCGTCTTATCAATCACAGTATTAATTTCATCATCGTCATGCTATACGTCTTCTAAATTTTTTGCAGTGAAGTCCAATACTGTTGATACATTTAGAAATTCAGGGATGAGTGTTGCAATTTCTAAGAAAGAGAAATCAACAGTTTCTGCATCAATTTTTGATAAAGGAAATGAATATATTTATGATTTGGTCATAATGAACAATGACACGGCAGTATTACAAATTTTACCAGAAAAAATTAAGGTTGTCGGCATTGAAAAGGAACTTACTGTAAAAAATCTGAAAATTTATACTCAACAAGAATATTTTACAAATTTACAGGTTAAAAGGCAGACGAAGGTCATTTTTTTGATAGTTGGAACTTTAGCAGCCTCAATTGGAGCTGTCGTAATTTATAATGCAAGCCTTCCACCTCTGACAAGTGGATATGTTACGGGTCTTCAATCAATAAGTATGACTATTGAAGATTTATCAATATTTTCAAGTGTCATTGGTTTAGCTGGGTTATCTGCTATTGCGGTAAAGGTGTACAAGACTAATCAAAAAAATCATTTTGAGAATTTATTAATACCTTACAAAGATAGTTCAGCTCAATATAATTCTATACAATCGTATCCTAACATCCTAATGCATTACACAGCCTTACCTGAATCATTTTATCATAAACCACTTTACAATGGTGTTTATCTGAAAGATTATGAAAGTTTATCAAATTTTACGCAAAGTTCTTATTTACGCCCAATTTCTTTACAAAAAGGAGAAAGTATAAGGGTAATAGTTATGGGAGAAAAAATAAGCGACTTTTTGAAATTGAATTTACAGATTCCTTTAGGCACTGAAGTACATGAGTTGGAATTTTTGAATGAAAAAACAAAAAAATTGCAAAAAAATTAATTCTTCGAACAGGTTTCAAGTTGATGTACGAATTAATTTAAGAGTTCTTATTTTCCTAATTGACCCTAACTAAATGCTTTCTATTCTCAACAGGAATTGAAGCAAAATTAATAATTTTGAGCTCAGGAAGCATTGATGTAGTTTTAGTTTTAACAAGTGTAGCGTTGATAGGAGGGTTATCCAACTTAAACATAGCACCAGTCAATGGATCGACAACCAGCATACCTAAAAATCCTCCAATTAAAATATTGCCAAAATACCACCCATTGATTGTAAATTGAACAGGAATAATTTGATCTTCATATCCTGTCGAACTAATATTTACCAAGTAATGCGCTTTTGACATATATCCGTCACTCGATTTCAATATAACTGTAGAAGGGGTGATGCCTTTAAAAACTTCAACTCCTAAGTTATTTTTAACCGCAATTCTAGCACCTCGTGGCGTGCTATTGATGTAAAGAGGGTAGCTCGATTTGCCAAAAATGGTTGCGCAACTTTCGAGAAAAAGACTTAAACCTAGAAAAACTAATAATACTGAAAGATAATTTTGCTTCATAAAATTTTTATCAAATGTACATTATTTTAGACATAATGCTACCAAGAAATAAAAAAAGTTTCAATGAAAATTTATGTTTTGTGTCTGATAGATTCGGTAGTGATGTTGGTAAAAAACAGAAAAATAAATTATCATCCTTTATTTTTTCTGATTTTACTTTCAGAACATATAAGTTGTCTATATTTATTTTTGATAGCCTTCAAACCATCAAAAAAATTTTTGGTTAATCTACATAGCAATGGTTTTTTTTGATCAAAGTCCCGTTGCTTTTTCGTGCACTTCTAAATACCGCGCTCCAACAACGGTAAAATCATTTTTTTAATTTTAAAACGTAACGCATATAAAACGGAATAATACCTAAACCGTTATTTGCGAAGTTACCGTAGCAACTCACGCAATTTTTATTGGCGCACAAAATAATTTTTCTATTTTTTTTGAGCGCAGCTTTTATAATTTCGGTAGAGGTTGTGCCGAGCATCAAAGCACTTTCTGCGCAACCAATATTGCCGAAAGTTACGGCGTTTTGTTTTTTTAAATCGTCGTAAAGTTTATAACCGCCCTTTGCGCAACCGCCGTAATCGCGTCTTGTAAAAAATTTTACAGAACCTTCCGTTGATTTATAATACGATTGAAATAAATTTTTTTGTGGATGTTGTAGTGTGTGTCCGAGTAGTTCTTGTGCATAGTGCATGGTGATTGGACAGTTTTCTGAATCGAGCGTTCCAATCATTAAATATTTTCCGTCTCGTTTATTAATTTCACCCATGACGGAGTAACTCTCTGAGTGTGGCGTGTGCGCATTCAAAATTTCGGTGGCGTGTTTACCTAAACCGACATAAGAATTAGTTGGGTGTGTACTTCTTACAGCGCGATCATCGTTCAGAAATGCTTGCGCGCGTGCGCCAGAAATTGTTTTGGTGCGCGTATCGAATACAATGTTGTTATTTTTTTTAAATTTCAAAAAAGATTTTGTGTAAGCCGCCATTACAATTGTTCCTTCATCGCCAACGGATTCCAATAAAATTTCTATCTATTTTTTGAGCGTTTCGTTACCGTTTTTATAAATAAATCCGACGGAAACAATGTTGGCATTAACGAAAAGAATGTCGCCAGCTTGAACGCCAATATTTTTAATGTCTTTTAAAATTGTATCTTTTGATAGTTTCATTCCAACTTCAACAAAATTGTCTCAGGTTTTAAAATTTGAATGCCCGGATTGAGCGATTGCGAAACTACTTTACCATAGCCACTAAATTGAACGCGTAACCCACGATTTTCAAGCAAAAACAACGCATCCATTAAACCTAAACCAATAACCGATGGCACCATTTTTTTTGTGTTCACCGAACGCGGATTAACGAAAACGGTATCGTTCTTCGGTATAATGTTAGCCCAAGCCGTGCCTGTTGCCGGCAAAATTTCGTGCTTGAGTTGCATGGTTTGCATGGTTTTTAAAATATCCGATTTTAATCCACCTGTGCGCGGTAAATCGAGTGCGGTTAAAACAGGTTTACCTATATTGTTTAACGGCTCGCTCAATGCTACATTACTCGCCATCAATTTGTCGGCAATTTCTCTGAACACAGGAGCCGCTACTATGCCACCGTAAAAACCAGATTTTGGTTTCGACACCATGACCAAACAGGAATACATCGGATTTTCGGCAGGAAAATAACCCACAAACGAACCTTGATAACCGCCGGTATGATTTTTATTTTTTTCTTTTGAATAATTTAACTGCGCCGTACCGGTTTTGCCGGCAAATTTATATTCGTTACTCCGCGTAGCCTTTGCCGTTCCAGATTCTACGACCGATTCTAAAAGTAGTTTAGCTTGCTCAATCGAGTTTTTTGTTGCAATGCGACGTTTTAAAATGGTTGGTTTATAACTTTGGACTGTTTCGCCATATTTCTGCGATTCGGTTACGAGATACGGTTTCATCATTTCGCCATCGTTCGCGACGGCGTTGTAAAAAGTCAGTAATTGCAAGGGCGTAATTTGCAATTCGTAACCAATACTCATCCAAGGTAAAGTTATCCCGCTCCATTGACTGTTCACATCGTCAGGATTTTTAATGTACGGTGTTGCTTCCCCCGGCACTTCAATTTCTGTCGGAACAGTTAGTAAAAAATCTTTCAGATGTTTGATGTACGCTTTGGGTTTATCTTTATAATATCTAAAAACTAATTGCGAAATACCTACGTTCGACGACGCAGCAAATGCTTCACGAACGGTAATTAAACGTTTTGAAGCGCGCTCGTGATCAACCAATTCTTGGTCGTAATATGTTATTGAGCCATCGCGAATATCAACAGTATCGGTTAATTTAACGGCATCATCTTCTAAAAGCGCCAGCATAGACGCAAGTTTCCAGGTCGAGCCTGGTTCAATAGCCGAACCAATCGCGTAATTGTAATCTTCCGTCCAATTTTTGTTGTCTTCTGTTCTGCCAATATTGGCAATGGCTTTTATTTTTCCTGTTTTCACTTCCATCACAATCGCGCAGCCGTGCTCACCTTGATAGCGTTCGAGCGAACGCACCAATGCCGTTTGCGTAATTTCTTGCACGTTAGCATCAATTGTGGTCACTATATCTATACCGTGTTTGGGTTCTATATCGGTTAAATCGTTAACAGGAATGTAGGTATCGGCAGAAAGTTTGCGCATCAAAACTTTTGCGGTGTCGCCACTCAAAACATTATTGTATCGCCCTTCTAAACCCACAGGATTTACACCTTCTTTTACATAACCCAATGTTCGCAATGCCAACATCTTAAAAGGATGTTCCCGTTTATTATCGCGTACAACAATTACACCGCCATCCGCAGCGCGATTTCGGAAAATGGGAAACGTTTTTATTTGTTGCAACTGATACGGCGTTAAACTTTTTACAATCGGTACGTATTGTGTATGGTACGTAAATCGTTGCGCGAAAAGGAAATCGTGCCAAGCCTGCGCCGTATATTCTGTTCCGAGCGTCAACGAAAGATCCAATGACAGTGAATCTAAATTTTTTATAAACTCTGTTGAATCGGCACCGCGCGAATCCCAGTACACATCGAAATACGGAATTGACGTTGCCAGCAACGCGCCGTCGCTGGAAAGTATATTGCCGCGCTCACCCAGAACAGGTCTGTACGATACATATTTTTCCACCGATTTTTGTCGCCATTTCGCGCCTTCTACAAAAACCAATTGCACGCCTTTAAAAAAAATAGCAATTGCTGCCATTAATATAAAAACCGTGACTAAATAGACACGCACTAAAACTTCATTCTTAAAATTTATTAAACTCATAAACCAAGTAACGACTTATTCGGCTTAGTGAAACCTTTATTTCACAAGGAATTTTGTTATTTAACAATAATACGTTTTGTCCTCTGATTGGATGAATGCAAACCCAAAATTTCTACCTGCTTTTCTACGTCCGATTGTTTGGTGTTCAGCATCACGTCCGATTTAATTTTATTGTACTTCCATTGTAAATCTTTTATTTCGCGCTCAGCTATCTGAATGCGTTTGACTTGCTTGTGCGAAAAATTAGCGTTGAAAATATAAATTAAGCTCAGAAAAAAAACAAAAAACACAAACGGCAAATTATTAAAAACCCATTGTGAAAACAGTGGTGCAATGCGAGCGTAATCTTTAAGTCGTTGTGCCATTTTAGTTGTTAGTTATTGGTTATTAGTTGAGGTTTTTTCTAACAACCAACAACTAACACCTAATTTCATATTTTCTGAGCAACGCGCAGTTTCGCTGATCGCGATCGCACATTCGCTTTTATTTCGGCGTCGCTCGGTTCAATCGGTTTTTTAGTGATGACGTTAAAATATTTCGACGTGTTACCAAAAAAATCTTGCTGCAAAATACCATCAGAATTACCAGTTTTCATAAAATTTTTTACAATTCTATCTTCTAAAGAGTGAAAAGTTATTACACTCAAGATGCCATTAGGTTTTAGAATATCTAAACTCTGCTGTAATAATAATTTCAACGCACCCATTTCATCGTTCACTTCAATGCGCAAGGCTTGAAAAACTTGCGACAAATAACGCATTTTAGGACCAATAATTTGCGGTTCAATTACAGCAAGTGCATCCGAGATGCGTCTGTACGGTTTATGAATGCGCGCTGCCACTATAGCATTTGCCAATGTGCGCGAATTTCTAACTTCACCGTATTCGCCAAAAATAGTTTGTAACCCTACGGCATCTGTTTTATTGAGCACGTCCGCCGCCGTGCGTTTATCGCTCGTGTTCATGCGCATATCTAAGTCGGCATCGAAACGGTAGGAAAATCCGCGCTCGGCGGTATCGAACTGAAACGACGACACACCCAAATCGGCTAAAATTCCATCTACTTGTTTAATGCCTTCAAAGCGCAATAAGTGTTTTAATTCCCTAAAATTGTGATTGATGAAAGTAAATCGCGCATCGCTTGGTACGTTTTTTTCGACGGCATCATCTTGGTCGAAGCCCAAAAGTTTGCCATGCGCACCCAGTTTTTCTAAAATTAATGCACTGTGTCCGCCACCTCCAAATGTTGCATCCACATAAATACCATCGGGCTTTACAGCGAGTGCTTCAACAGCTTCTTTAAGTAAAACAGTGGTGTGGTACATTTTTAATGGTTAATGGGATAATGGTTAATGGTTAATGGAAAAAAATTAACCATTAACCATTAATCATTGACCATTGTTTAAAAAACAAATGGAAGGCATTTTGTGATACCTTCCATTGAAAAACTAAATAAATGTCGTGTTTCACAGTGTGCGTGTAAAGTACTATGATTAAAAATTTTGTAAAATTAGCCTGCATCGCACTCAAGCCACTTTATCTCTATCGCCTAAAACTTTTTGAGCTAACTCAGCGAGTTTTTCGGAATTATCATTCATTGTTTCTTCATATACTTTAGCATCCCAAATTTCAATTTTATCGCCAAAGGCATTCAAAATAATTTCGTTGTCTAAATCTGCATATTCTTTCAAACGCTTCGGCACTAAAATCCGTTGCTGATCGTCTAAATCTACGTCGGTTGCGCCATTATGAAACCGCCTTAAAAAATTTCGCGTGTCCGTATCATACGGATTCAACGTACCAAACTCTTTCACCGTTTCTTGCCATACTTCTATCGGATACAGCGTTAGGTGTTTTTCAAAACCTTTATTCAAAACAAAATCATATTTTTCACGCTCGCCGAGTTTGCGCAACAAAGCAGCAGGAAGACGAATTCGCCCTTTTGCATCCATTGTGCATTCGTACTCACCGAGCAAGTTTAGCATGTTAGAATTTTGTATTTGCTGCGTTCAAAAAACTTTATTTTCTGATTCGTGGTTCAAAAGTAAACTATTTTTTTAAAGTTACCACTTTTTACCACTTTTTTTTAAGCTATTTTCAATTATTAAACTAAAATCATGCTAAAAACTGCATCTTAACTGTAAATTCTTTAATTTCCCATTAAATATAAAAAATAAAATCTCAAATTAGCCGAATTAGAAAAGAAAAAGTCAAAATTATAAATAAATGAGTGGTAGAAAGTGGTAACTTTAGAATTCATAATCGTTAATCTTAATTTTACTGGTGTCTGATTTAGAAATTTTATAAATTTAGGTTCTCGACTTCACTTAGATTCAAATTGCGACTTTAAGCGATTAAATAAAAGGCATTTTAAAACGTATGAAATTATTGAAATTGTACAGAAATTAAATTTTCCATTGTATTTTTCGCCAATTAATTAATAATCAATTTTTATGAAAAAATACGTAGGTTTTTCTATTGTGCTTCTTCTGAGCACAACTTCTTATTCTGTAAAGGCGCAAATTCAAGGTCCGTTACCTGGTGTAATGCCAATGAAGCCAGAGATGACAGAAATTTATGAAAAAATTCCGGTAGTAACGCCCGGTAAAACCAACGCTGATCCGCCAAGCGATGCGATTGTGCTTTTCGATGGTAATAATATTTCAGAATGGGTGAGCAGTAAAGATGGCTCGCCTGCGCAATGGGATGTAAAAAACGGTTATATTCAAGCAAAGCCTGGTGGCGGCGATATTAAAACAAAACGAAAATTTTTAGACATTCAGTTGCACATTGAGTGGAGCGAGGCAGTGCCGGATACGGCGAAACATAACGGACAAGATAGAGGAAACAGCGGCGTGTTTTTTCAAGAAAATTACGAATTGCAGGTTTTAGATTCTTACAAAAATCCGACATACTCAAACGGACAAGCTGGAAGTATTTATAAAGATCATGCACCGCTTGTCAATGCCATGCGTCCTCCGTTAGATTGGAATGTCTATGATGTAGTTTATACTGCACCGCGTTTTAAAGCCAACGGTAAATTAGAATTACCCGCCAGAATTACCGTTTTTCATAATGGCGTGTTGGTGCAGAATAATGCAACTATAAATGGTTTAACGAGCTACATCGGTTTGCACTATTATCCGGAAGCGCATGGTGCCGGTTCAATTAAATTGCAAGACCACGGTCACCCTGTGAAGTTTAAAAATATTTGGGTAAGAGAATTATAATTTAAATAAGTTAACTGTTTGAATGCTTGCAAAAATCATTTCAACTAAAATGATTTTTCTATTTAAACCTGCAAAGTTTACATTTTAATTAAAAAATTTGTACCTGTTTAGCTATTTAGCTAAACAGGTACAAAAAATTAAAGTTAAAGCGTATTTTTTTATTCTTGAATAATTTTTTTTAACTTAACTATACTCGAATGCACTTGCGAACGTGCGATTAAGTTTACAATCCATGCAGGAATACTTCCGTTCGGATTCGCGCAGGTAATGTATTCCATTTCAATTAAGCCGTGCGATTTTTTTTTGGAATTAATAACCGGTGCGCGCATTTTTAATGCGTACAGCATCAGCCCACAACGAAACTAAATCCGATTTATCCACTGTTTCGGAAATGAAAGTATAAGTCGAATCGGCTAATTTATTTGTAACTTTACAAACCGTATCGCGGTCGGAAACGCCCATCGGCATATTGTATCTGAAATATTGATACGATGTATTTTCGTCAATTGGTTTTAGCAAACGCGCTTCAGCACAAATTTCCGTAATTTTTTTACTCGTTTCCACTGCACTGACTACCTTAGCTACACGGTTAAGGTAGTCAGAAAAAGTATCAATTATTTTAATTTCTTTAATCGGTGTGTTAGCGCATTCGCACGTGTAAAATTTATAATCGCCCGATGCGTATTTGAGTTGCCAAGTTGCGCAATCGTTTGTTTTTAAAACTTGTGCATAAAAACTATTTGACAAAAAAAGAAACAGTATCATTATTCTCACGATCTGTAAATTTTAAAGGGTGTTGTAGAGCGGACGATTTTATCCGTTCTAAATTTTAAAACCGTGAGAAAGGTTTTGTATTCCTTAAAAATTTTATAATTATTGAGCCTCAGAAAAAATGCTTATCGTCAGAAACACAGTTTCAACAGAACTTCGTAAATTGACACTGATTTTTAATAATTAATAATTACAACCAACGCCGAACAGAATTTTTTGAACGGACGGACTACGCACCTAATTATTTTAGTTCAAATTATTAATTTACGAAACAAACTCAGCGCATTTTTTGGCAAGCACCATCAGTTGTTGACTAAAACTGCGATTGCCTAATTGTTTTTCAATCACTTCTACTTCGCCAATAATAGAATTAACGGCTTCATAATTATTTTGCTTCAAGTAAATAAATCCTTTTTCTAACAAAATTTGACCTGTAATGAGTTGGTTACTCATTTTTTGCGCGAAGGGTAAAGCAGTACAAAGCAAATCAATAGCGCTTTCATATTGATTGAGCAATGAATGTGCTTCGCCTAAACCGAGTAGTGCTTTGGCAATACCTTTCTGATAGTTAATTTTTTGTGCTAAGGCTAAGCTATTGTTTAAAGAATTAATACTTTTTAAAAACTCACCTTTCGTGATGTGTAAACGCGCGATTAATTCATTCACAATCGCAAGACCTTGTAAGTCACCGAGCGATTCGCAAATTTCTAAATCGCGCAGTAAATACGCTTCTGATTTTGAATATTCGCCGCGAATGCGCCAAATATTACCGATGCAACCGAGCGCAATAGAGCAAAGGAGTTTATCGCCCGTTTGTTCGCCTACTACTAAGCCTTTTTCAAAACAAGGTAAAGCAGCAGAAATATTATCTTTTTCGACCCAAATGATGCCTAAGTTGACATATAAAATACCGATACCGACTTTATCTTTCGCAATTTCGAGGCGCAAAAGCTCAGTGCTGATGCAATCAATCCCTTTTTTGTATAATCCCAGATTCATGTACGTTAAACCCAAATTAGCGATATTTTGTGGTGAATTTTTCCAATTTTCCGACGCATTTATTCTTTGGCAGCGTAAATAATAAGATTCTGCTTTGAGGTAGTTTCCTTGCCGAAAATGCAAACTTCCGAGAAACCCATAGTTTTTAACAATACCGCGCGTATCGTTATTTTTTTCAAAAGTAGCGGAGGCAATAATTAAACTTTCCGAAGCGCGATGATAGTCGCCCATTAGTAAATACAGTGCGCCGATTAAATTGTGTGCACGCGATTGCAAAACTTCAAAATTATTTTTTTGCGAAAGCGCTAAAGCTTGAATAAAACAATTTTCGGCTTCAAACCAACTGCCAACAAGTCGCAGCACTTCGCCTTTGTGCAAAAGTATTTTTATAGTTTGAGTTTCAGAAAGTTCTAATTTTAAAATACGGTCGTATAAATCGAGAGCTGTTTGGTTTTGATAATTTTCCGACGCAAATGCCGCCGCTTTTTTTAAATATAAATGCGACTTAACGGTATCGTTCGCGCGCTCGTAGTGGAACGCTAAATCTATAAATCGCTCAGAAAGAGAACTGGCGTAGATTTTTTCAATTGAATCTGCAATATGCCTATGCAATGTTTGAAGTTGAGAATGTAATTGCATTTCATAAACAGCTTCGCGCAAAAGTGTATGCCTGAAAATATAACGCAACTCCGACATAGCGCGCCAAATTTGAACGCGCTCCGCTTCGAGAACATATTTTTTCACCGTTTGCGATAAACCAGATTCTATACTTTCATCGAAAATACCTGTGTTGAACATGACGGCACTTAAAATCGGCACTTCAAATTCGCGACCGATAACGGCAGCAATTTTAATCGTCTCGCGCAGATATTTAGAAAGTCTATCAATACGCGCCATCAAAACGCTTTGGAGCGATTCCGAAAGCGGTATGTGTTCCACAGAAAGCACCATACCTTGTTCGGATGAAAGGAGTAGATCGTTTTCGCGCAGATAAGCAATAACTTGATCGGCATAAAACGGGTTACCTTGCGTGGTACGGATCAAAAAGTTTTGTAACGATGGCGCAATGTCGGCGTGTAATCGGTTAACAGTGAATTGATTTAACACTGATGGATTGAGCGCGTTTAAATCAATTGTAAGTTGTGAGTTTTGAGTAGTTATCTCAATGTTACTGTTATTTGCCCATTCAAGATTCTTGACTAATTGCTCAACACTGATAGCTTTTGTTCCTTCATCCGTGTAGCGACTTACAAAAAGGATGAACAGGGGTGCATTGCTAACACTTTTTGAAACCAAGTTTATAAAAGATACTGATTCTTCATCTATCCAATGTACGTCCTCCAATTCAATAACGGTGGGTTTAGAAGCATTGATGACAGAAAAAAAGGAAACCAATGCAATAAGCGTGTTGTCGTAGCGCCCTTTAGCGTCTAATTTTTCCCAAAGACTATTTTTTTGATGAATACCCATAAGTGCCGCTAAAAAACTTTCGGTACGGATGAGTTCATTAATTTGTGGATTGCGTTGCGAAAGTGCTGTGCGTACCGTTTCTTGAAATAATAATTCAAAAGTTTTTTGGTTAGATTCTTTTGTTTGCGCTGAGCTTTGGTGAAAATAATTTTTTAAGTAGTAAACGAACGGATTGTAAGGCTTTCTCAAAATTTGGTCGCTTGGGCAAGAAATCCAGTTGATGTCATGCTGTTGCATTAATCGTTGTTTCACCTCATACACAAAATGGCTTTTACCAATTCCCGATTCACCCCAAACAGAAATGCAATACGTTTTGGGTGACAGTACATTCTGATCTATAAAATGCAAAACGCGATTCAGTTCAGCGTCGCGACCCACTAATTTTTGTAAAAATAAAAGCGGTTTTTCACTCTTCTTGCTTTGTAAAATCCAAGTGGGCTGTTTTTGTTTTAATCCCTTAAAAATATATGATTCGTGAAAAGTTGATTCAAATTCGGGCAATTGACCAATTTGTTCATCCACTAAAATTTTTCTTGGCGGTGCCTGTAAAGCTAATCGGGCGGCTAAATTAACGTGACTACCGAGCATTCCGTATTGCAAACGTGGCACGCTACCGAGGTAACCTGCGAAAACTCTACCAAAACTTAATCCCATCGAATAATTCAAAAAAGCATTTTGCTCAAATAATTCGGAAAGGTGCAAAGCACATTCTGCACCGCGCACTGCTGAGTTTTCGTAAGCAACGGGCGCACCAAAATAAATTAACATCAATCCGCCTTTGTCACTAAAATCTATTTCTTTTAAATAACCGCCGTATAGCATGGCGGCATCAGAAACCAAAATTGAAAAAGTATTGAGTGCGCTGTGCGTATCAATTTTTTTAAACGAAATAAAAAGTGTTGCAACGTATTGAAACTCGGGTTGAGGTTCAGGTATGTTTTTAAAAATGGGAAAGAAATTAATCGGTAATTGATAGTTGATAGTTGTTGGTTCTTCAACGGAAAACTCTGAGGTTTTACTGTCAGCTAATAACCGAAAACTATTAACCGATTTTTTTTTCTTGAAAAAATATTTACATGCTTTTGCATCTTTTAAAAGCATATTGGCTTCTGCTTTTTGCCAAGTGCTGATAGCGCGTTCAGTGGCTTCGCCTTTAAAATAAAAACTTTTATTTTCTTTTCCTACAATTCCCCAATCAATATTCCCCGCCGAAACGCCAGCCTTAAAGCTAATAGAATAGGCACCTAATTTGGAAGTGAAATTTTTATTTTTTGCAGCTTCATGCGCAATGAATTGACAAAGTTCTTCAAAATCGTCTTCGGAAATATTTTCAAAAATAATTAAAAAAGCATCGCCGGCATAACATGGAATGATGCCACCTTTTTCAGTAACTTTTTTTACGAGCGGTGAAAATATTTTTTCGAGGTAGGTGTGCAACAATTCGGAACCTTGTTTTCCATGTTGCATTAAGTTTTCGGTTAAATTTGTGAAACCAGCGATGTCTATAAAAAAAGCAATTCCTTCAAAATTTCCTTGTTCTTCATTATTTTTAAAAACTTTTTGGATGTATTCTGGTAAAAAATGGTTCATTATTTCGGTTAAAGTTTTGGTTTAAAATACAATTTGTAGTTGTATTCACATAAAAACTGTGCCGAAATAATCTTTTTAGGTTGTTTTCCGAGAAAACCTAATTGGTTTCAAAAGCCTTCGAGTTTGTGTATTGAAAATTTATGAGTATTGCAGGGCATTAAAATTTACGACTTCATTCAAAGTTGGTATTGCCACGTCAGTAAAACCAGCATCGAGTAAATGTTGTCGCCACTGTTGTTGTACTTCAAATTCGCCGTGTACCAACCACATTTTACGCACCGATATTTTCTGATTATCTAAAAAAGCGAGCATTTCTTTATAGTCGGCGTGGGCAGAAAACGATTCCATTACCACAACTTGCGCATTCACTTTAAATCTGCGATTGAAAAACTCAACGTACGGTTTTCCTTCGCGCAACTGACCGGCAGGTGTTTCAGGTGCTGCGTAACCAACGAGTAAAATTGTATTTTTACTAAACTCTACATTGTTTGCAATGTGATGCCGCACGCGACCAGCATTTGCCATACCACTTGCAGAAATAATAATGCAAGGTTCTTGACTGGTATTTAATTTTTTTGAATCCTCAACGGCGCGAATATAGGTAAGGTTTTTGAAACCGAATGGATCGGGATCTTTAAGCATAAAATCGTGCAGCGAGGTATCGAAACATTCGGGGTGTTTTAAAAAAATATCTGTCGCTTCCATCGCTAACGGACTATCAACATAGACAGGAACAGCGGGTAAGCGTTTTTCTTCCACCAATTGGTCGAGCATAAATAAAACCTCTTGCGTTCTGCCGACACTGAAAGCGGGAATTATAACTTTCCCTTTTCTATTGAGGCACGTATCGGTTATGACTTCAATGAGTTGCGAAATTTCCTCGTGCGTTTGCGGATGAACGGTATTGCCATAGGTTGATTCACAAATTAAATAATCAAGTTGCGGCATCGGTAACGGATCGCTGAGTATCGGGCGATTTGGTCTGCCAATATCGCCTGTAAAACCAAAAGTTGTCGTTTTCCCGTTTTCTATAACACGCAAAGTTATACTTGCCGAGCCGAGAATATGCCCAACATCGCGAAACATAAATTCTACATTGGGTCGAATGCGAATCCAGTTTTCGTAGTTGTAACCTGAAATATGTTTAAGCGTTTCGCGAACGTGTTCGACATTATATAGTGGTGTAGAGATGGTATTTTTTCCATTTTTTTGCGCGCGTTTGTTATCATAAGCAGCATCGCGTTCCTGAATACCTGCGCTATCGAATAATAAAATTGTCGCTAACTCGCGCGTGGCATGTGTACAATAAATTGTGCCGTTAAAACCGTCTTTTATAAGTTTTGGCAAACGTCCGCAATGATCAATGTGCGCGTGTGAGAGCAAAACGCAATCAATATGTGCGGGTTCAAATAACCACGTTTCGTTAAAATCTGCAAAACCTTTATCGTAACCCTGATATAATCCACAATCAAGTAGAATAGTATAGCCGTCTTCAAGCGTTATTTTATGACAACTGCCTGTCACTTCTTTATCTGCACCGCAAAACTGTATCGTCATCGGATGTTTTTTCGCAAATATAATCAAATACAATCCACATATTAACAATTTCGGGTGAAAATGCGCAATTTATGCCTGGTTATTCAAATAAAACATCCATCGCCCATGCGTTTTGAATACTCGAGGTAGAATATTTGTTGGCTTTTATGCCGTGCTTAGTGCGCATCGTTAAAATATAGATTTTTTTGTTGCTGTATGTATTTTGCTATTATTCGTCAAAAATGCGAAATGAAATACAAGTTTGGCGCATAACGCGCAAATAGAAAGCTATTTAAAACTCGGCACTGCCCGGAAAACGTGGAAAAGCAGAAACATCGCGTATGTTTGTCATGCCGGTAACGAAAAGAATTAATCGCTCTAAACCTAAACCAAAACCGGCGTGTGGCACCGAACCAAATTTGCGCGTTTCTAAAAACCACCATAGTTCGTGTTCAGGAATACCGACTTCTGCCATGCGCGCTAATAAATTTTCGAGACGCTCTTCGCGCTGCGAACCGCCGACAATTTCGCCGATACCTGGAAATAAAATATCCATTGCGGCAACAGTTTTACCGTCGTCGTTTTGACGCATATAAAATGCCTTTATTTCGCGCGGATAATTAATGAGTATGACGGGTTTTTTAAAATGTTTTTCAACTAAATAACGCTCGTGTTCGCTTTGCAAATCGGTTCCCCATGACACTGGATATTTAAATTTACCTTTTTTGAAATGTGCCGAGTTCATCAGAATTTCAACTGCTTCGGTGTAAGTTAATTTTTGGAACGGATTTTCGGCAACAAATTTTAATTTTTCAAGCAGTTTCATCTCCGATCGCTCGGCGGTTGGTTTGGTTTGTTCTTCTTTTTCGAGTCTATCTTCTAAGAAAAGTAAATCTTCAATGCAATGTTGTAAGCAATAATCAATCACGTATTTCAACATACGCTCGGCTAAATCCATATTATTTTCTAAATCGGCAAATGCCACTTCGGGTTCAATCATCCAAAACTCTGCAAGGTGGCGCGATGTGTTGGAATTTTCAGCTCTGAACGTCGGTCCGAAAGTATAAATTTTACCGAGTGCTAATGCAGAAAGTTCGCCTTCGAGTTGACCAGAAACGGTTAAATTGGTAGCGCGACCGAAAAAATCTTTTTTATAATCAATTGCGCCCGATTCATCGCGCGGTGGCGCGTTTAAATCGAAATGCGTTACGTGAAACATTTCGCCAGCACCTTCCGCATCGCTCGCAGTAATAATTGGTGTGTGAATATTAAAAAAGCCTTCGGAATTAAAAAATTGGTGAATAGCAAACGTTACAGCATGACGAATTCTGAAAACAGCACTGAAAGTATTAGTACGCATTCGTAAATGTCCGACTTCGCGCAAAAATTCCAAACTGTGTTTTTTGGGTTGCAACGGATATTTCGACGCATCACTCTCGCCCAAAAGTTCGATTGTTTCGGCTATTACTTCCACTTTTTGTCCTGAACCTGCTGATGCCGTGAGCGTTCCTTCAAACTTCCAAGCCGAACCAACGGTAACTTTTTTAATCAGGTCATCCGAAAAAGTATCTGTCGGTAAAACAATTTGAAGCGTATTGAGCGTTGAACCATCGTTGAGCGCAACAAACTGGTTGTTTCTAAAATTGCGCACCCAACCCATGACAGTAACTTTTTTTGAAACAAGCGTTGCATCGTTTAAAAGTGCGAGAATTTCGTGTCTAAAAATCATAATTAAAACATTATTTGCGCTAAACTCCGTAGTTTTATAAAACTTACGATGTTTATGAAAGCCTTGTATTATTTAAAAATTTTGCAAAAGTAGTTTAAAACTGCGCGTGCGTGCAAAGTGATTACTAAATTATTTACGAATAAGGCGCATAAAAGTTTGTTTCCACAAATTCCGTCTTAATTGTCGCTCCCGAATGTAATATTTCTTACCTAAAGTTTACAAATCGTGTTAAATTTGCAAACTTATGGCTACAGATAAATCGAAGCGATTCAAGAGTGCACAAATAGTGAATCGGAAGGCGGAGCATGAATATTCGTTTGTAAAAAAGTATACTGCTGGAATGATGCTGAGTGGTACGGAAGTGAAAGCATTGCGCGAAGGCATGGCAAACATGAACGATGCTTTTTGCTATATGCAAAAGGGTGAAATGTTTGTGAAAAATATGTTCATTTCGGAATACAGCAATGGTAATATTTACAATCATGATGCGCGCCGTGTGCGTAAAATTTTATTACGCGGACAAGAACTTAAAGTTTTGGAGCGCAAACTCACTGAAAAAGGATTGACAGTTGTGCCGTATCGTATCTTTTTTTCGGAACGTGGTTTTGCAAAACTCGAAGTGTGTTTAGCAGAAGGTAAAAAACTTTACGATAAGCGCGAAAGCATTAAAGCGCGCGAAAACAAACGAGAAATGGATAGAATTAAAAAATTGATTTAAAATTTGAAATTAGTACAATCCAAAGTTAGTAGTGTACTGAAAAACCTTGCAAATTTTTTTCGCATACTTTATGAAATGTATTTACTTAATCCTTTTTATTGCGGTTTTAAATTGCAAAGTTGCAGCGCAAGAAACTTTTAATGATGGCAACCGCTATTTTTTTATCGGTATTAAATTACCGATTCTCGCTGTTCGAGACGAATGTCATTCGCCGTTAATTTATCGAGGTTTAGAACCCACACTGCGCGCAGGTTTTATAACGCGGCGAACAAACGAATACAATGAATTTACAATTGAACTCGGATTCGGCGATCTCGCGCCACGCGTAAAACCGGTAACAAATAAAGTTATTTCAAATGCTAGTAGTTCTCATTTTGCTATCCGATCGCGACACGCTTACATTTTAGATACTTACAAATCAGGCGCTGCTAACACTTATTTAGGCGTTGATGTGAGTTATGTTTTTGGTGCCCGACAATATAATTTGCCGAGTAATAATTTATACGGTTATAACTCATCGTTTGCTATTTCCGCGTTTGGCATTTTTCAAAATAATCTCAAAGATAATTGGCAGTTCAGTTACGATGCGCACATCCCGCTGATATCAGTAGTGCATCGCCCGGATTATATGGGCTTACCGAATTTTTCGGATAGTAAAAATTTTTTAGGGCGCGTTTTCGGGACAAGTAGCCTCGTGACGCTCAATAAAAAAATAGAACTTAATCACCGATTGACGTTTACTAACAGTGTGAACGATCATCATCAACGCGCATTAAGTTATGAAGGACAATTTTTGGCACAATTTGTTTCTAAACCATTGCATAGCACGAGTGGCGGATTGGGTTATACCGAAATGTTTAAATTATAATTGATTTTTAAACACCCTCTTAATTTCCAAGTCGTTGAACACCTTCTATGGCTTTTTCGTAGGACGAGTTAAACTCTAAAGCGCGTTTAAAATCGATGAGAGCCGATGGATAATCTTTAGAAATTTCTTTAATAGCGCCGCGATAATAATACGCCTTGTAATACGATGGTTTTTGATTCAGAACAATTTCTAAATTTTGGAGTGACTCCGTATATTTTTTTTGCTCGAATTGTAAAACGCCGATATTGAAATAAGCGTCGGTATAATTCGGATTTTCCGTAACGACGTTTTCATACATTTTTAGTGCTTCGTCTAAATTATTATTATTTTGCGCATCGTAAGCCAATGCCATTCGTGCTTCTACACTTTTCGGATTTATGAGTAGTGCATTATTAAAATACTTTTTTGCCAAAGGCGAATGTTTTGACGAATATAAATTTCCCAATTCAATAAACACATCGGAGTTGCTACCGTCAATATCCGCCGATTTCTGCAAGGCTTTAAATGCGCGAACTGTATCGCCCGTTTCTTTTGCTACCATGCCCGCCAAAAAATATGCTGGAGCGCTTTGTCTATCGGTTCTGAAAATTTTATCCAATGCGCCGAGCGCAGCGGGATACAATTTTAAACTGTAATAAGTTCGCGCCAATTTAAACTGAATGTCTAAACTATCGGGTGCAATGCTGGCAGCGCGCTCTAAAGTTTCGACCGCGAGGCGCGACTGTGCGTAGTTCAGATATAAATCGGAGAGTAAGTAATGGTATTTAATATTGTTTGAATCGCGTTGCAGCGCAAAAGCCATATCTTTTATAGCAATATCGAATTTATTTTTATCGCCTAAATTATACAACCGTTTAGCGCGCTGATAATAATTATCGGCAACGTCCGAATTTTTAAAAATAAGTTCCGAGAGTGAATCTGTCGTTTTATCGCCGGTGCGTGTGTAATTATATTCTGGTTTTTTTTCAGAGGGCGTGCAAGAAGTTACCAAAAGAATCATCAATCCCAAAGATAAAATTTTTTTACTAAGTCGTAAAGTCATAGATAATTTATGGCTGAAAAAACTAAATGATGCGCGTACACCGAAGTGTTTTTTTACATTTTCACATTTACAAAAAAGCGCGCATCGCGCGCACCCAAAAGTTTAGCCACCGAAGGCGCAACTATTACGATAATATCTTTACCAAAATAATTATCTGGAATTTTGCCAATCACGCGTGCCATCACCGCTTTTTTATTCATCATGTTTGTCACTTCCACAATGCTACCATTCGGCGCAGTGCGGTGTAAGCAATATAAATCGGTGTTCGGATTGCCTTTAACTTGCCAAAAAGCGGCACCACGTTGTGTTGTTGTCGTTTTTTTAGCTTCAAATTTCGTCTTCATGGCTATCTCACGCGCATTTATTTTAGTTTTTCGCAGCGCGCGCAACGAATCGGGAACGCCATTAATGTTTATCCAACCGACGTGCAATAATTGATTCGGCGTAATAACGGGCGATTTTAATTTATTCCATTTCACGACGCTATCAACGGGCATGTGAAAAAGCGTTTTAGCGATTTTAAAAATATTATCGCCTTGTTTGACGCGAAACATAATAGGCGCATATTGCCAACGTTTAAAATTGGCGGACTTAAATCTTTTTATCGCTACATTCGGTATCGGAATACGTATTTTTTTGCCATTACCGATAGCATTCGATTTTAAGTTCGGATTGTACGGGTACAATTCTTCTTCGTTCAAACCAAAATGGCGCGCCAACGAATACAGCGTTTGACCTTCTTGAATGGTGTGTTCGTAAATTTTTTCGTTTGTTTTAGCATCTAAATTTATAAAAACGGTATCTTTGTAAGTCAAATACGCCGGAATACTATCGGCGAGCGCAGCAGCTGATGTAAATTGCGGACGGAAAGATAGCGTACAAAAAAATAAAAAAACAATCAATTTTGGTTGAGTGAAAAATTTTATAGTGTGCATAGTTTTTAAACTGAATTAAAGTGGTTCAAAACGCATACAAAAGTAGCACTAATTTTATTTAAATGAAAGTTTTAGGAATAATTCCTGCACGATATGCTTCAACGCGATTTTTGGGAAAGCCTTTGGTTGATATTGACGGTATCAGTATGATTCAACGCGTTTATACGCAAGCCAAAAAATGTTCTACACTTGATGCACTTGTGGTTGCTACCGACGACACGCGTATTTTTGATCATGTTGAAAGTTTTGGTGGCAAAGCGATGATGACAAGCACAGAACATTTAACAGGTACAGATAGGTGTGCTGAAGTTTTAAGCCAACTCCAACTCGATACTTTTTTTGATACAACTCATCCAAAACCGGTTCGTGGCGATTACCCCAAAGGAAATAAATTATTTACCCACGTCGTAAACATTCAGGGTGATGAACCTTTTATTTCGCCTGAACAAATTGATAGCTTGGTGCATTTTTTAATCGAAAAAAATTACGATATTGCCACGCAAGCGTTTCGTTTCATAGATTTAGAAACGGCAGCAAATCCGAACATCGTAAAAGTAGTTTCCGACGCAAATAATAAAGCCCTTTATTTTAGTCGCGCCGTTATACCGTATCAAACCGAGAAAATAGATGGACAATATTTTTTAAAACACATTGGTTTATATGCTTTCAAAGCCGAAGTGCTCGTAAATTTGAGTCGTCTAAAAGAATCTCATTTGGAGCGAACGGAAAAACTAGAACAATTACGCTGGCTCGAAGCAGGTTATACTATTGGCGTAACTGAAACAAAATTTATGAGTTTAAGTGTTGACACACCTTCCGATTTAGAACAAATTTTAAAAACTTTAAAAAAATGATAAATAAATGATAAAAAAAATTGAGGTTAAAATTGATAAAACTAATAAGCACTACAAAAAATGGCGCTTTCAAGCACCTGTCGGATTACTATTAATTTGCGCTGGTTTGTGTTGCGCATTGGAATCGAGTGATCAAAAACATAACGATGCACCATTGCTTTTATGGGTAATGTACGGCACAGTGTCGCTCATTATTTTCGGAGCCGGATTAAGTATTTTTGGCAACGCTATTATTGAGCGCGTGCGATACGAAAAAGAAGTAAATTAAATTATGACTACAAATTTTATACAAAACGCCGACGGTAGCGCATATCATTTACACTTATTGAAAGAACACGTTGCGCCAACCATTATTACGGTTGGCGACCCAGAGCGCGTTAAAAATGTTGCTAAATATTTTAAAAGCGTACAGCACAATGTTAGCAACCGCGAATTTGTAACTTGCACCGGTACACTCGAAAACGATATGCCGATTACTGTTATTTCAACAGGTATTGGAACCGATAATATTGAAATTGTACTCACAGAAATTGATGCGCTTTTTAATTGGGATGTTGCAAATAATGCTGCCCAAAAAATAATTACGCCACTCACATTTATTCGCATTGGTACAACGGGTGCTATTCGCGCCGAAATTCCACTCGATAGTTTTTTAGTTGCCGAGCGCGCCATTGGTTTCGATAACGTTATGCACTATTACGATTACGCGCCACACCCAGAAGAATTACTTTTAGCCGAAGAACTTGTCGAATTTTTCGAACGCCGCAACGAAGAATTTTTTGTGATGCCGTATGTTTTTCGCGCCGATAAAAAACGCGTTGATATGTTTTTTGAGGCTGGCTTCAGAAAAGGAAATACCGTTACAACACCCGGATTTTATGCGCCGCAGGGTAGAAAACTGCGCTTGAATTTAATGGAAAAAAACATGGTGCAAGCACTCAATAAATTCAGTTGGTCGAACATACATCTCAGTAATTTAGAAATGGAAACCTCCGCACTATATGGTTTGGCGCATTTATTAGGGCATAAAGCAATTTCAGTATCCGTCGTTTTAGCCAATCGCGTGACTGATACTTTCAGTGAAAATCCTCAAGCTGCCGTCGAAAACTTAATTGAAAAAACGTTAAAAATTGTAGGAACGCTTTGAATGAGTTTCTGAATTGTATTTTTATTTTTGAAGAGTGTGTTGAGTTGTTTACTTCAGTCTTTTAAGTTATTGCAATTTGCTCTTTGCAAATCTATAATTTTGAGATTAAATGTTTTTCAAAGCAAATGCTATTTTCAACGCCAACATATTGCCCGTAATTATTAATGACCATGTAACCCGATTTTTTGTACAATGCAATCGCTTCGGGTAGATTTTTGCTTGTTTCTAAAACGCAAAATTCATATTTTAATTCCAATGCCCAAACTTCTAAGGCATTTAAAATTTGAGTTGCAATTCCTAATCCTCGATATGATTCCTTAATATACATTCGTTTAATTTCCATGATGTTCGGAAAAAATATTTTCGTAGCACCACAACCGACCGCTTCACCGTTATCATACGCAACAATAATGTGGTTTATGGTATCAATTTTATTGAAGGGCGCATAAAAAGCGTGGTCTGCGCCATCGCGCACACGCAAATCGGCATCAAGCAATTTTACCAACAATCTAAAATCAGAATTATCCGAATTAGTTCTTACGAGTGTGAGCATTTGAGTTAAAAATTTAGCACAAATATAAATTTCTGGTTAATAATATCCAATTTTTGGATATTATTTTTTTTATAATTGCATGAAAACGATTTACTGCAATTATAAAATTTTATATTCGCAGTAATAACGATAATTTTAATGAATATTGACGATTTTGTTTCTGGGAATTATAAAAAGCAATACGGCTATCAAAGTTTTATGCCTGCATTTGTAAATCATGAATGGTCTATTTCAGATAAAAAAATTAATAATTTACTGAGTGAGGCTGATAGAAAAATTGGCGAATTGAATGCCATTTCAAATATGATTTCCGATGTAAATTTTTTTATTAAAATGCACATTGCGAAAGAAGCTACGCTAAGTTCTAAAATTGAAGGGGCGCAAACAAGTATTGACGAAACTTTACAAAGTGCGGAAAATATTGATCCAGAAAAACGCGATGATTGGAATGAAGTGCATAACTACATTGAAGCGATGAATTTCGCGATAACGAGTTTAGACACTTTGCCCCTCAGTAACCGACTTTTGCGAGAAACGCACAAAATACTTTTGCAAGGGGTGCGAGGTAAACATAAACTGCCTGGCGAATTTAGAAGTAGCCAAAATTGGATTGGTGGAGCATCACTGACCGATGCAACGTTTATACCACCACAACATTTAGATTTATCCGAATTGATGTCCGATTTAGAGTTGTTTATAAATAATGCAGATTTAGAAGTGCCGCCACTCATTCGCATTGGCATTGCGCATTACCAATTTGAAACGATACATCCTTTTTTAGACGGTAACGGTCGGTTGGGTCGTTTGCTCATCACGCTTTATTTAATAAGCAATAAAATTTTGATTAAACCTGCGCTTTATCTCTCCGATTTTTTTGAAAGAAACCGAAACCATTACTACAATAATTTAACTTTAGTGCGCGAGCAAAGTAATTTAAAACAATGGCTCACTTTTTTTTTGGTGGGTGTGAATCAGACTGCGCAAAATGCGATTGATACTTTTAATGCTATTATTCTACTCCGTACAACCATCGAAAAACAAATTGCTACTTTAGGTAAACGCGCAGCATTAGCTAAAAATTTTCTATCGTTGCTTTATAGTCAACCCATTGTAGATGCTGCACAAGTTGCTGAAAATTTAGAAATTAATGTATCAACAGCAAATCGTTTAATACAAGATTTTGAAAATTTAAACATTCTGAAAGAACAAACAGGCTTTAAACGCAACCGTATTTTTATTTTTGAAGCGTACGTTAAGTTGTTTAGGTAAAAATATCATTTATCAACTTTGGAAATCTTTGGATTCGTTCAAACAAGAATCAAGTTTAAGCACTTGGATATATAGAGTTGCTATGAACGTTTATATTTGTTAGTTTAAAACTTCAAAAAAGAAAATAAAAGCGATTGAGCTTGATGAAATAAGTTTAGAAATTGGTAAAGGTGAAGAATTCCTGTAAATGGTTTTTAGATTCTTTCAATAGTTCAATAAATAAAACTTAAACTTTGCTTAAAAGCTTAGATGCCGAATAAATTTTAATAAGTTATAAAATTTGTTCGTCGTTCAAAAATAATTTTTTGTCGAAAAAATATTACATTTCGCTTCACGCGCAGTAATTTTATCTCAGAAATCAACGCTTCAATTATTTTTAAATAAAACGAATGTCCAATTCAATTCTCAGTATTCAAGATGTCGTAAAAGCCTACGAAAAAAACATAGCCGTCAATCACATTTCGTTTGATATGCCGAACGGCGGCATTTTTGGTTTGCTCGGTCCGAACGGCGCGGGTAAAAGTTCACTCATCCGAATGATTACGCACATTACGCGACCTGATAGTGGTGTCATTTATTTCGGTGGTGAAAAGCTGAATGGCGATCATCCGCAGCGCATCGGTTATATGCCCGAAGAGCGCGGTCTGTACAAAAAAATGAAAATTGGAGATCATTTGATGTATTTAGCGCAACTCAAAGGTTTGAGTTATACGGATGCGCGCCGCGAAGTCATTTATTGGCTTGAAAAATTACAAATCGGCGATTGGTGGAACAAAAAAGTGGAGGAACTCTCGAAAGGTATGCAGCAAAAAGCGCAATTCATTTCTACGGTGGTGCATAAACCTGCGCTGCTTATTTTGGATGAGCCGTTTTCTGGTTTAGATCCCGTGAATGCGGAAATGTTGAAAAACGAAATTTACGAACTAGCGCAAAAGGGTACGAGTATTATTTTTTCGACGCACCGCATGGAGCAAGTGGAAGAAATTTGCGACAATATTGTGCTGATTAATAAAGGTAAAGTAGTGATTGAAGGATCTGTGAAGGACGTGAAAAATCGTTTCAAAGAAAATATTTTTGAGTGTTCGTTCAATGGCACACTTTCAAACGATTTACAAAACCAATTACCTATTATAAAATTGAACGACAACAACGTGCAGTTTAAAATTACAAATGCGCAATCAACGCAAAGTATTTTAAAAACTTTGGTTGATGCGCAAGTAGAACTAACAAGTTTCAACGAAATTTTACCAAGTTTGAACGAAATATTTATTAAACAAGTAGGGAATAAGTAAAGGCAAAGTACAGATAGCAAATTGCAAAAAGCAAAAACAAATTTTTGGAAGTTCATTGGACGAAATAACTAAATCACGATAAAAATCGTGACTAAAATTTAAATTTTTTATGCAGAAATTGTGGCTTATAATTCAAAGAGAATACACATCGCGCATTCGCACGCGGTCATTTTTAGTCGGAACTTTTTTAGCGCCGTTGCTGTTCGCAGGCTTTGTATTTTTTCAAGTCAAAGTTATGAGTGTGAAGGACGATAACGTGAAACGCATTGTCGTGATTGATCAAGGTGGATTTTTAAATCCCGATTCGATGCCGAAATTCTCGAATATTCTTTTCACCGTTTTGAATGAATCGGAAGCAGCAGCGAAGCAACAAGTGAACAACAAACAGTATGACGCACTGCTCATTGTGCCATCGTTAAAAGATATTAACGATAAAAAATTTGCCGTGAGTTATTTTTCGGACGATAAACTCGGTATGGAGTTGCGCGAAAATATTAAAGAAACGATTGCAAAACCGTTGCGCGCGCTTAAAGTCACACAATTGGGCTTGGATGAAAAGAAAGTTGCAACTTTAGATTCAAGAATAAAAGTGGACGTTTTCCCGCTCTCTAACAGTGCGAGTAAAGGCGATGATAAAAAAAATTCGAGTATTTCGGGTGATGTAGCAATGGGCATAGGTTATGTTATGGGATTTGCGATGTACATATCGGTACTTTTATTTTCGATGATGGTTTTCCGTTCGGTCATGGAAGAAAAAACGAGTCGTATATCGGAAGTGATGATTAGTTCTGTTAAGCCGATGCAGCTCATGTTCGGTAAAATAATTGGAGTAGGTGCAGTAGGTTTAACGCAATTTCTGATTCAAATTATTTTAGTGATTGCACTCATTACAGGCGTTACGTCTGTTATGCCGAGTATGAAAACGCAACCGACGAATAAAATGTCTGCACCGCGCATGGGCGTGCCGCAAATACCAACTGTTGACGTGGACGCGATGCAATCTACCGATATGTCGGCACAAATTATGACAGAACTGCAACACCAAAATTGGATAGCAATTTTACCATTGTTTTTGTTATTTTTCTTAGCAGGTTTTTTAATGTATTCATCGCTTTACGCAGCCGTAGGTTCAGCCGTTGGGGAAGATGCCGGCGAAGCGCAAGGTCTCACTTTCCCTATTACGATTCCCATAATTCTTTCCATCGTTATTATGACAACCGCTGTGCGTGCACCCAATAGTTCTTTGGCTGTTTGGACAAGTATGTTTCCGTTGTTCTCACCGATAGTTATGCCGGCGCGTTTAGCATTTAACCCACCGGTTTGGCAAGTCATTTTGTCGCTGTCGCTGCTTATCGGTACAATGGTTTGTATGGTGTGGCTTTCGGGTAGAATTTATCGCATTGGTATTTTGCTTTACGGTAAAAAAGTTACGTTGCGCGAAATGGCGAAATGGATGTTCATGAAAAATATTTAAAAAAAATAGTAATTGTTTAGCCCAAAGCTAAGCAATTACAAAAATTTTAGAATTGAGCGATTCTTTTTTCATTTAAATCAATAAACCTACTACCCGCAATTTTGTAATTAATGCGATTTTAGGCAACGAAACAGATATTTTTTTGATTTATAAACATGATGGCAATAATTTTGCAATTGCTTATAATCAAAACTAATGCTATGCTCAGAACGCACATCGTTATTCTTTTTTTTAGTGCTATTTTTTTTTCGAGTTGTGTACCCGTTGAACGCGTTAATCCGAGCGCATCAACCAATAGTACCGATACTTCGGCGTGGAAATTATTGGCTGGTTCTACCTCTGATCAACTCATTCGCGCTTTACACACAACACCGTATGAAATGTATGCGCTCTCGAACGATTATTTTTTTCGTTTCGACAACACGTTGGGTCTCCAAGAAAAGCGGTTACTCGCTACCGATAAACAATTATACGGCGTTCCTGTTTTTTCCGATAATACTTTTACGCGCGTTAGTCAGAACGCCGATAGTAAACAAATTTTAGAGTTTCACCTCATTCGAAATGCTGCTGTCATCAGAAATGTTTATGCCAACGAAATTATAGACACTTCAAAAAAAGAATCCATCACTTACGATGTTTTAGGAAGAGCTGCGGGTTGTTACAATGCCGATGGTACTACGTTTTTTATTACTGGCACCGTTTACCCAAGTTATACACCCACCGCTTTTTTAATTGATGTGCAACTGAATTACCAAGCCAACGATTTTATTTCGGTAAAACGCGCAAAGCGTGTTGCTATACCTGGGCTTTCAACCGATTTAAAAATTGAATCGAGTAAATACATCGGCAAAAATTTTTATTTAGCCACAAAAGACGGTGGTTATAAAATTGGTTTAGACGGCACAATTACTAAACTTTTTCCGAATTGGGTGCTCGATTTTTTTAGTTATAAAGGCAATATTTACGCCACTGGTTTTAGTAACACTGATTTTTTTCTTTCTACCGATGGTGGCGATACGTTTAAACGGGCATCCGCAGGTTCAACTTTACGGTATGTGCAAAACGCGGGAGCGCAAGTTTTTTCGCAGGATATTCGCGGGTTACCGTATGCCGTAGCGGATACATCGCTCAGCAAAATAAAATCACTCAAATATAATTCTACCTTCTCAATCGATCCTGACACCTACTACGATATTGTTTATTTTGGAAACAGTTATTACATCAGCGTTGGTAAAGCGGTTTATAGTAATATTGGTTTGCCGTTGAAATAGTCTGAGTTCAGACTATTTTATAAAATTAAATGAAGACCTACGCTTAAATTGCCAGAAGCAATTCCGCTGATACCAGAATAAAAACTCACTGAATTTTCAGAAAAGGGTTGCCCGTCAAAAGATTTATGAAGATAAGAGGCACTGAGAAAATTAGGAAGACTTAGTTCTAATTGTAATTTCTTAAATAAATTGTATGAAATACCAGGTGTCAAGTATAACTGTATGCCATATTGTTTTGAAGTGCTTATATCGGTTGAACTGGGGTAAGTATTTGTTGTTGTTTGGTTATAGAAAGAAGTACTGTGATAAAAGAAGGTTTAAAACTAAAAACCTGTGTGCATAACATAAAGTTTTTTATCTTGCACGCAATTTCAATATTATAACTTTCAAAACGTCTTACACGTTAAAAAGTCAGATAAATTCATACAAATTATGGCATTCGATATTCAAATGATCAAAGGTTTTTACAAAACCTACGCCCAAAAAGTTGCCGCTGCACGCGAAGCTTTAGGTAAACCTTTAACACTATCCGAAAAAATATTGTATTCACACTTGCACGCCGAATCACCGATGGCAGATTACGCGCGCGGAAAAGATTATGTTTTTTTTGCCCCCGATCGCGTGGCTATGCAAGATGCGACGGCGCAAATGGCATTGTTGCAATTCACAACTTGCGGTAGAGAAAAAGTGGCTGTACCATCAACGGTGCATTGCGATCATTTGATTCAAGCAAAAACGGGTGCTGATTCTGATTTGAAACGCGCATTGAGTGAAAGTAGTGAAGTGTTTTCTTTTCTGCGTGATGTGTCGAATAAATATGGCATTGGTTTCTGGAAACCCGGTGCTGGTATTATTCACCAAATAGTTTTAGAGAATTATGCTTTCCCGGGTGCCATGATGATTGGTACGGATTCGCACACTGTAAATGCTGGCGGTTTGGGTATGGTCGCTATTGGTGTCGGTGGTGCGGATGCTGTTGATGTGATGGTTGGCTTGCCTTGGGAATTAAAAATGCCAAAACTTATTGGTGTGCGTTTATCCGGTAAATTAAACGGCTGGACATCCTCGAAAGATATTATTTTAAAAGTGGCGGGTATTTTAACCGTCAAAGGTGGAACAGGTGCTATTGTTGAATATTTTGGTGAAGGTGCACGTTCAATTAGTTGTACAGGTAAAGGCACAATTTGCAACATGGGTGCTGAGATTGGAGCAACTACATCTGTTTTTGGTTACGATGCTTCTATGTCACGCTACCTGAAAGCAACAGATCGCGCTGATGTCGCTGAACTTGCCGATAAAGTGGCGTACGAACTAACAGGTGATATGGAAGCGTATATTCACCCGGAAAAATATTTCGATCAAGTGATTGATATTGATTTAAGCACTTTGGAACCTTACATAAATGGTCCGTTCACGCCCGATTTAGCTTGGCCGCTTTCTCAATTTGCCGACGCTGTGCGCAAAAATAATTATCCGCAAAAGTTATCGGTTGGTCTTATTGGCTCTTGCACAAATTCAAGTTATGAGGATTTAGATCGTGCGGCATCGCTCGCTAAACAAGCAGACAAAAAAGGTTTGAAGGCGGGTTCAGAATTTACAATTACGCCGGGTTCGGAGTTAATTAGATTTACCGTTGAGCGCGATGGCATTCTGAAAGAATTTGAAAAAATTGGAGGGGTTGTACTTGCCAACGCTTGCGGTCCGTGCATCGGTCAGTGGGATAGGCACGGCGCGGATACAATGGGTGCAAACTCAATTATCACGTCGTTCAATCGCAATTTTTCTAAACGCAACGATGGTAATCCGAAAACACACTCGTTTGTGGCTTCACCCGAAATTGTTACGGCTTTGGTTATTGCGGGCGATTTAACGTTCAACCCGATGACAGATACACTCACAAATAATAAAGGTGAGCAAGTAAAACTCGATCCGCCGTTTGGTGATGAATTACCGAAACGCGGTTTTGCAGTTGACGATGCAGGTTTTTTAGCGCCTGCAAAATCGGGTAAAGGATTAACTATTACCGTAAATCCGAAATCGGAACGTTTGCAATTATTGAAACCGTTTGTTGCTACAATGCCTGCCGAATTACAAAATATGCGCGTGCTCATAAAAGCAAAAGGCAAATGCACAACCGATCATATTTCTATGGCGGGTCCGTGGTTAGAGTTTCGCGGTCATTTAGCAAACATCTCGAATAACTGTTTAATTGGTGCTGTCAATGCTTACAACGAACAAGCCAATAGTGTTTTAAATTACGTTACTGGAACTTATATGGCTGTGCCAGCGTCGGCAAAAGAATATCAAGCGAATCATATCAGTACAGTTGTTTTTGGTGAAGAAAACTATGGCGAAGGTTCGAGTCGCGAACACGCAGCTATGGAGCCGCGCTTTTTAGGTGTACGCGCTGTAATTGTTAAATCGTTTGCGCGCATACATGAAACAAATTTGAAAAAGCAGGGAATGTTAGGTCTAACGTTTGCAAACGTTTCCGATTTTGATAAAATTCGTCAAGACGATTTGGTAAGTATTCAAGGTATCGAAAGTTTCGCGCCTGGTAAAAATTTAGAGGTTAAATTAAATCATTCCGACGGTACTTCCGAAACTTTTGAAGTGAAGCACACTTATAACAGTGCGCAAATTGACTGGTTTCATGCGGGATCTGCTTTGAATAAAATTAGAAGTGCGATAGCGCAGTAAGAAATATTTAAAAGGTTTTATTTGGGTCAATCAGTAAATATAGAATAAATTTTTTTTGAATAATTTAATCTATATTCATTGGTTGACCTTAATTATTTATTCACGAACTATTTCATTATAAACCTGGGAAAAAAGCGTCTTCAATGTGTTTAATCGCTATATCCTCTTTAAAAATTAAAACAGAAATAATATCAAAACGTAGTGCACCATCGTGTTGCACTTTGTGCAAATACTCGATAGCACCTTTGACCAATTGATTTTGTTTTTTTTGTGTCACTGCTGTTTCAGGCGTTCCGAAATACGTACTCGAACGCGTTTTAACTTCCACAAAAATAATTCTGTGCGCTTGCCGAGCAATAATGTCAATTTCCGATTTTCCGCTGCGCCAATTTCGCTCAAGGATGATATAATCATTTTTCTCGAGAAATTCGACGGCTAATTGCTCACCTTTATTACCCAAAGCGTTGTGTTTTGCCATTATGTATTTACTTTTGTGACAATCGGGTACGAAGCACAAATTAAGGTTTGTTTTATTTTCGTAAATTACGATTGAAACCTTCACAAAAATAATAAAACTACTGAGTATGACAACTATGTTAGAACTTGTTGAGCGGTTTCCGGCACAACTTACCGAAGCCATTCAAATTGGTGAAGCGGCGCACATCAATAAATCTGCTACGCCCATACGAAACGTTTTTGTATCGGGTCTCGGCGGATCGGGTATTGGCGGTAATTTTGT
>JAYVNP010000080.1:0-90866 GCA_043758385.1 Saprospiraceae bacterium | reverse complement strand
AAACAAGAATAAAAATTGAAAACGGACAAAAGTATTTTAGCATGGGAAGTGTTTTTTGGTTTACAAATTTAGACAACCGAAAAAGACACGAAGATATTATACTTTTCAAAACCTACTATGGCAACGAAAATGAATATCCTAAGTATGATAATTACAATGTGATAAATGTAGATAAAGTGGCAGATATTCCAATAGATTATGAAGGAATTATGGGTGTTCCAATAACTTTTATAGATAAATACAACCCAACTCAATTTGAAATTTTAGGAATTGCAAATAGTGCACGATATATTGGATTTAAATGCTTTACTATTATCGATGATAAAAAAATTTATAACAGAATAATTATTAGAAACAGAAAACTATGAAAATAGAACTTAAAGAAATAACAGTTAGAGAATTAGTGAAAGGGTATCAAGACAACGAAGAAAACGGCGTTATTGGTTACGATGGTAAGTTAGATATTAGACCACCCTTTCAACGCGAATTTGTGTATTTAGATAAAGAACGCAAAGCGGTAATTGACACCGTACAAAAGGATTTTCCTTTGAATGTAATGTATTGGTCAGTTCGCGAAGATGGAAACTTTGAAGTTATAGACGGACAACAAAGAACAATTTCAATTTGCCAATTTGTAAACAACGATTTTTCAGTAAATGGATTGGCTTTTAGTAATCTGACAGACGACAAACGAGACCAAATTTTAAACTATAAATTGATGGTTTATTTTTGCAGTGGCAAAGACAGCGAAAAATTAGCATGGTTTGAAACGATAAACATTGCAGGAAAAGTGTTGTCCAAACAAGAACTGCGAAATGCTGTTTATTCTGGTTCTTGGGTTTCTGACGCAAAACGATATTTTTCAAAAAACAGTCGTCCCAAATTAGGCGATAATTATTTAGACGGAGAAGCAAACCGACAAAAATATTTAGAAACTGCCATTGCTTGGATTTCGGAAAATGGAATTGAAGCGTATATGAGCAAAAACCAACACGAACCAAACGCTAACGAACTTTGGCTTTATTTTCAAGCAGTAGTTAGTTGGACAAAAGCAACTTTTCCAAAATATCGCAAAGAAATGAAAGGTTTACCTTGGGGAATATTTTATAACGAATTTAAAACACAAAAACTTGACCCAAAGAAATTGGAAGAAGAAGTAACAGCTTTAATGTTAGACGAAGATGTTGAAAGTAAAAAAGGTATTTACCAATTTGTATTATCACGGAAAGAGCGGTTTTTAAATATTAGAGCATTTAGCGAAAACCATAAACGAGAAGCCTACGAAAGACAAAAAGGCATTTGTGTAAAATGCGATATAAAGTTTGAAATAAATGAAATGGAAGCCGACCACATCACACCTTGGCACGAAGGCGGAAAAACTATTCCAGACAATTGCCAAATGTTATGCAAACACGACAACAGAATTAAATCGGGAAAATGAGGACGGATATTAGCCATTCGCATCAATTCTTCATTAATTACATCACGCTCGGCTTTTTCTCCGACTCAGATGTAATCGAACTTAATTTAGATAAAAATCTATAAACCTCGCTCGTCTAAATCTCCGTTACTTACAAAATTTCTTGTGAAGATGGTTTAGGGACATTTTTTTGTAGTGGAATCGGGAAATAAATTAGAATCTTCGTGTTATAAAAATTCACTTCTTATTTTCATTATGATGGATTGCACTATTAAGTATTGCAATTGTCGCAAATACTCGCTACATTTGCGACAAAATAAAAGAGAAAAAAATGAATAACAGTATTGATTTGCAAGTTAATAGTAAAATAAAAAAGGCTAAAAAAGGATCTATTTTTTTTGTTGAGACTTTTGCAGATATGAACAATGCCAGAGCCGTAAATAAAGCTTTAGAAAGAGCTGTTACTTCCAGCAAGTTGCATAGAGTAACTACTGGTATGTATGTTAGAGCAGTTGTAGATAGGAATGTAGGAATTGTTTTGCCGAGTATTGAAGATATTGCAGAAGCTATTGCCCAAAGAGATAAAGCGCGTATTGTACCAACAGGAAGCTACGCCATGTACAGACTTGGCTTAACTACTCAAGTACCTTTAAATGTTGTTTACTATACAGATTCGGCATCTCGTAAAGTAAAAATAGGTAAGCAAGTTATTACCTTCAAAAGAGCAAGTACCAAAAACGTGGCTTACATAGGTGAGATTAGTAAATTAGTTATTTTGGCACTTAAAACTATTGGCGAAAGTAATGTCACGGATGAAGAAATAAAAAAAATGAGAATTTTGTTAAAAAAAGAGAAACTCTCTAATCTTCAACACGACTTAAAATTTGCCTCTGAATGGATACGAAAAAAACTTAACTCAAATTCTAAAGAAGAGAGTAATGACTGATTTTGCGCATTTAAAACACTGGTTAAAATTATCTGATGATACGAAATTTAATGTTTATAACGACACAAGTAGAAAGATAGGGCTTCCTGCTGTGGCGGTTGAAAAGGATTGGTGGGTGGTACACACCCTTGCTGTAATTTTTTCAATGCAATGTGCTGAAAGTTTAGTTTTCAAAGGTGGAACATCATTGAGTAAAGGTTGGAATTTAATTCAACGATTCTCTGAAGATATAGATTTGACTTTGGACAGAGAGTTCCTGGGATTTTCAGGTAATTTAGAGAGTAGCGACATACGAAAATTGAGAAAAAAATCTTTTAAGTTTCTAACAACAAATTTTGTAGAAGAGCTTAAATTGAAATTTGCAGAAGCGGGATTAAATGAGGTAGAAGTTAAATTTACTGAAGTAAAAAATCATGACCAAGATCCTATTATAATTGAAATCTATTATAACAAACTTACAGAAAAAGAAACTTATTTAAAACCAGGAGTATTAGTTGAGGTTGGGAGCAGGTCTTTGAAAGAACCTAATTCTAATCAAACTTTTTCTACTTTTGTAGCTGAAAATTTACATGAAAGACCATTTGTTGATAAGGCGATAACTATACCTATTGTAAATCCGGAGCGTACTTTTTTAGAAAAAATATTTCTTTTGCATGAAGAATTTCAAAAAAAACCTGATAAGATAAGAGTTGATAGGTTAAGCAGACATTTATACGATATTGAGAAATTAAGCCAAACTAAATTTTCAAAAAATGCTCTGCAAGATCAAGAACTATACAACTTAATAGTAGCTCATAGAAGAATATTTAACCCTATTTCTGGGATCGACTTCGACAATCATAGTCCTGACAAAATCGTGTTTATACCACCTCCTCCTTTATTAGCAAATTGGAAGGCCGACTACAAACAAATGCAGGAAAATATGATTTATGGCGAATCTCTTCATTTTGAAAAAATGATTCAAAGACTTGAAGAACTACAAAAAAAAATCAATAATATTGATTGGAATAAAAAGGATTAATCAAACCATTCAGATATAAATTGCCGATTCTCGCTTACACGAAATTTTCATTAGTAATCCTATGTGCAGTATATTTTTGTTTCAAATTTACAATCTTATGCCAATAAATTGGCTTGAAAATGGGGTTTTCACACAAAACAATATTTCAAGCTAACATCAAATAGTTTAACTGGATGTAGAGGCTTAAAAAAATAACGTTAATACGAGGAGTAAATTTTTGTTGACATTTCTAATCTCTAAAATTTTATTCAATATAGCACTTGTGTAGGCTTCGATATTTATTAAGCGGTAAAGGTTTGTGTATTCAAGACAAAAAAATATTCCATCGTTTATTTTTTCAATTTTGTATTTTTGAGCTAAATCATTACAAAAAAATTAAAACAAAACTGACTCAAAACATCTATGTTATCAACTAAAATCGCACTGATAATTGGTCTAGATAATTAACAGACGCAATCTTTATAAAATTTTTATGTAAAAAGGCAACTAAAAAACATTTACACTACTAAATTTGCGCCTCAATATTTATAGAATGGATAAGTTTAAACTTGGTTTGAGTAAAAAAGTTACTACTGCAACACTTTTAGTAGCTTTAGGCATTATCTATGGCGATATTGGAACGAGTCCACTATATACTGTGGGTGCTATTATTGGTAATAAAACAATTGATATAGCTTTGGTTTTTGGTGGAATATCGGCAGTGTTTTGGACATTGACACTTCAAACAACCATAAAATATATTTGGCTGACATTGCAAGCAGATAATCAAGGTGAAGGTGGCGTTTTTTCTTTGTACGCTTTGGTGCGCCGTTTTGGAAAAAAACTTGTGATTGTAACCATTTTAGGTGCCACCACTTTATTAGCGGATGGAATTATTACACCACCGATTTCTGTAAGTTCTGCGATTGAAGGTTTGAATTTAGTGCCAGGGTTTGAAAAAATTATTGTACCGGGTAATACGCTCACGATTAGCATCGTCATTGTAATTTTGTCGTTGCTATTTTTCTTCCAACGTTTCGGAACAAATGTCCTTGGTAAATTATTTGGTCCAGTCATGGTGGTTTGGTTTACAATGATTTTAGTTTTTGGCGTGAAAGAAATAGCATTGTATCCGGAAGTTTTGAAAGCACTCAATCCGTATTATGCGTACAATTTATTGGTAAATTATCCGCAAGGTTTTTGGCTTTTAGGCGCAGTTTTTTTATGTACAACGGGTGCAGAAGCTTTGTATTCCGATTTAGGTCATTGTGGTATAAAAAATATTCGCATCACGTGGGTGTTTGTAAAAATTAGTTTGGTGGCTTCCTATTTAGGTCAAGGTGCATGGTTAATGGTGCAAGGTAAAGACGTACTCGATAATAGAAATCCATTTTTTGAAATTATACCACATTGGTTTTTGCTGCCCGGTATTATTATTGCGACGTGTGCAACCATAATCGCTTCTCAGGCGCTCATTAGTGGTAGTTTCACACTCATCAGTGAAGCGATGAACTTAAATTTTTGGCCTCGCGTCACTGTAAAACAACCGACGGAAAGCAAAGGACAAATTTATGTTCCCAGCGTAAATACTATTTTATGGTTTGGTTGCATATTGATGATGCTTTATTTTAAAGAATCGGAACACATGGCAGCGGCTTATGGTTTCTCGATCACGATTGCTATGATGATGACAACGGTTTTGTTATCGTTTTTCTTATTGTACCGTTTAAAATGGGAAAAAATTTATGTTGTAGCTGTTTTATCGCTGTTTACGGTTGTTGAACTTTCTTTTTTTGTGGCGAACGTCGCAAAAATTAAAGAGCGTTGGATGTTCTTGTTTTTTGAAATTTTCATTTTCTTAGTGATGTATGTTTGGTATTATGCGCGCAAAATTCATAATCGGTTTACAAAATTTGTGGAGCTGGGAAAATACAGTTATCAGTTGCAAGAATTGAGTGAAGACGATGAAATTCCGAAATTTTCTACACATCTCATTTATCTGACAAAAGCCAATCGCCGCGATGAAATTGAAGAAAAAATTATTAAATCTATTTTTTCTAAAAAACCAAAGCGCGCTGATGTGTATTGGTTTATGCACATTAATAGAACAGAACAACCTTATTCGCTGTCGTATGACGTGACGGAATTAGTGGACGATAAAGTGATTAAAATTAATATCAACATCGGATTTAGGATTCAGCCCCGTACAGAACTTTATTTCAAGAAAATTGTCCAAGAATTGGTTCAAAATAAAGAGTTGAATTTACATATTCGCCCCGACGGTTCGAGTAAATATAACAATGAGCCGGATTTTAAATTCGTTATCATTGAAAAATTTCTATCCGTCGAAAACGATTTTACGCCTAAAGAGCGTCTGCTGCTCGAAGGTTATTTCTTCTTAAAACACCGCGGATTGAGCGATGAAAAAGCATTCGGTTTAGATAAAAGCGATGTAGAAATCGAGCAGATTCCGTTGGTGTATCATCCAGTTAATGAATTTCATTTGGATAGAGTGAAATAAAAAATTTAAGATCTAAAAAAATTAGAATTAATTTATGTAAACCCATTTTCAAGAAAGGATTACCCCGTTTTTAAGAAAGGATTACTAAATCAATATTTAAGGTTGTCATTTTTTTCAGCAAAAGGTTGAACAAACTTGTATTTAAAATAATGCCGAACAAAGTTATATGCGGTTTGCTAATACAAATTGTAGTTATCTCTTCTTTTTCAGCAACTTCTACAATTGTTTTAGCCACATCTTCGCTTCTAACTTTTAAAACGGTAGCGCCAAGTTCTTGCGCCATTTTAAAATTATTAATCAGATGTCGCTGCGAAGCAAGTCCAATATTATCAACGTTTTCTTTGGTACTTTGAACATACAGTACCCACCACTTAGAATTATAATAGGCAGCCAATCGTGCTGTTTTGCGAATAATATTTTTAGCAGTCACATCCGTAGAGCTTATGCAAGCTAAAAATCTATCTGGTCGCAATTTATTATGCTTAGGAACTTCGTTATCAATTTTTCTTTCCACTTGCGAAACGACTTCACGCAGTGCTAAATCGCGCAGTTGTAAAATTTTATCGGTGGTGAAAAAGTTATTGAGTGCCGTTTCAATCTTCGATGCATCATAAATTTTACCTTCTTTGAGTCGCGCAATGAGTTCATCAGCTGTTAAATCAATATTCACAACTTCATTCGCCAGATGTAAAACTTTGTCTGGCACACGTTCTTTTACAGCAATACCTGTTATGCGTTGCACCTCTGAATTAATACTTTCTAAATGCTGAATATTTATGGCTGAAATTACATTTATACCTGCGTCTAAAATATCTACCACGTCCTGCCAACGCTTTTCATTCTTCGAGCCTTCAACATTTGTGTGTGCCAACTCATCCACTATTACAACCTCCGGATGAAGATCAATAATAGTTTGTACATCCATTTCTTCTAATTCTTTACCCTTGTACAAAATTTTTCTTCGTTCAATGAATGGTATTCCTTGAACCAACGATTCTGTTTCTGCGCGTTTATGCGTTTCTACATACCCAATTCTAATATCTACGCCATTTTTTAGTAGTGCATGTGCTTCTTGTAACATTCTAAAAGTTTTACCTACACCGGCACTCATGCCTATATAAATTTTAAACTTTCCGCGTCGCGATTGTTTTATGAGATCTAAGAAATAGTTGGAATCCTCCATAAGTTGTTCGTTGTTCGTTCATTGTTGCTCGTTGCTCGTTGCTCGTTGCTTTTGTTCTTTTCTCGTTGTGGTAAAAAAAATAATCAACAACAAACAACGCACAACGATTAGTGATCAGATAAATTATCTAAAGCAATATTGAGTTCTAAAATGTTGATGGTTGAAGTCCCTATTAAACGATTCTTAATTTTATTATTTACTAAATCCGTCAAAATTTTTTCTGAAATATTGCGCGTTTTGGAAATTCTCGGAATTTGAACCAACGCACCTTGCAAAGATAAATCAGGATCAAGACCAGAAGCAGAAGAAGTGACTAACTCGGAAGGGATTTCGGTTTTTTTAATATCTGGATTGTGCAAGAGAAAAGTGTCAATTCGTGTTTGAACATCTTTTAAGTAATCTACATTGGTTGTTGCTTTATTAGAACCACCAGAACTTGCAGCATTGTAGGCTACAGCGGATGGTCGCGCATTAAAATATTTATCAACCGTAAAAGATTGACCAATTTTTTCAAATCCTACTGTTCGTCCATGGCTCTGAATTGTTTCGCCAAGACCTTTATTGGGTGCAACTTGTGCTATCGCCCAAATACTGAAAGGATAAATAACTGAAAAAAGAATGAGGCACAAGGCTGAAATTTTTAAAGCCGAAAATATATTTTGCATAATTTAAGATTTATAATTTTAGTACAAAAAAGCGACAGCTAAATCAATTAATTTAATACCAAAAAACGGCACAATGACACCACCGAGACCATAAATTAATAAATTTCGACGCAGTAAAGCACTCGCACCAATGGGTTTATAGGCAACACCGCGCAACGCCAACGGAATTAATGCGGGTATAATTATGGCATTAAAAATGATGGCTGAAAGAATGGCTGACTCCGGTGAATGCAAACGCATAATATTTAAACTCTGTAAAACTGGAATTGAACCAACAAAAAGTGCGGGCACAATAGCGAAATATTTGGCTACATCGTTTGCAATTGAAAATGTTGTGAGTGTACCACGCGTCATTAAAAGTTGTTTGCCAATTTCTATTATTTCAATGAGTTTGGTTGGATCGTTGTCTAAATCAACCATGTTACCTGCTTCTTTTGCAGCTTGTGTTCCCGAGTTCATCGCAACACCAACATCTGCTTGTGCTAAAGCGGGCGCATCGTTGGTTCCGTCACCCATCATGGCAACAAGTTTGCCTTGCGCTTGTTCAGCGCGAATGTAATTCATTTTGTCTTCAGGCTTTGCTTCAGCTATAAAATCATCTACGCCTGCTTTTTCAGCAATATACTTAGCTGTAAGTGGATTATCGCCCGTCACCATTACAGTTTTTACACCCATTTTACGCAAACGTTCAAAACGTTCTTGAATACCTGTTTTAATAATATCTTGTAATTCAATAACGCCAATAACGCGTTCATTAACGGATACGACGAGCGGTGTGCCGCCGTTAGTGGCAATTTTTTTGACGTTTTCAGCAATATCTATTGGAAAAATATTTCCTGCTTTTTCAGTTAATTTTTTAATGGCATCAGAAGCACCTTTACGAATACGGTCAGACTTATAATCTATACCACTCGAGCGCGTTTCGGCACTAAATTTTATAAAAGTTGCGTTCGCATCGTTTTTAATATCGCTTGAAACAGCAACTCCTTTTTCAAGTGCCAATTCAATGATTGATTTACCTTCAGGTGTTTCATCGGCTAAAGAAGATAAGGCACACGCGTGTATAAGTTCTAAGGCTGTTACGCCGTTAGTTTCGTAAAAATTTGTCGCTTTGCGATTGCCGATAGTAATTGTTCCCGTTTTATCGAGGAGCAATACATCAATATCGCCCGCTGTTTCAACGGCTTTTCCTGATTTTGTAATCACGTTGGCGCGCAATGCGCGATCCATGCCTGCAATACCAATGGCTGAAAGTAGACCGCCAATTGTTGTTGGTATCAGACAAACGAAGAGCGATATAAAAGCAGCAATGGTGATGGGCGTGTGTGCGTAATCGGCAATAGGTTTTAAGGTGATGCAAACAATAATAAAAATGAGCGTGAAACCAGCCAATAAAATAGTGAGCGCAATTTCATTCGGTGTTTTTTGCCGAGATGCGCCCTCCACCAAAGCAATCATTTTATCTAAAAAACTTTCACCTGCATTGGTTGTTACCAAAACTTTTATTCTGTCCGATAATACTTTTGTGCCGCCTGTTACACCCGATTTATCACCGCCAGATTCGCGAATAACGGGTGCAGATTCACCTGTTATCGCCGATTCATCAATCGTCGCAAGACCTTCGATGATTTCGCCATCTGTCGGAATGGTATCACCTTCTTCACACATAAAAACGTCCCCTTTTTTTAATTCAGATGATGATTTCATCATAACATCGCCATTTTTTCCTAAAACTTTGGCGGGTGTTTCTTCACGCGTTTTGCGCAAACTATCCGCTTGCGCTTTGCCACGTGCCTCCGCAATGCCTTCGGCAAAATTGGCGAATAGTAAAGTGAGCAGTAGAATTAAAAAAACTAAAAAATTGTAAACAACCGAACCTTGCGTTTTATCGCTGCCAAATAGTGTAAATAGTGTGACTATCAACATAACTGCTGTTCCAACTTCAACAGTAAACATGATAGGATTTTTTACAAGCAAACGCGGATCGAGTTTTATAAAAGATTGTTTGATCGCTTCGTTTACAAGACGACCTTCAAACAAACTTGTTTTTTCTGAAATCATGATAAATAGTTTTTAGTTGTTAGTTTTTGAGTATGACGTTTTAGTTTTTCAACGAAAAATAATCAGCGATAGGTCCTAATGTTAAAGCTGGAAAAAAAGAAAGGGCGGCAATAATAAGTATGACGGCAAAAACCATGAAACCAAAAGTTGAAGTATCGGCTTTAAGTGTACCAGCTGACGCGGGAATAAATTTTTTATTCGCCAAAATACCAGCAATTGCTACCGGACCGATGATGGGTAAAAATCTACCTAATACCATAATAATTCCAGTAGAAATATTAAACCAGGGCGTATTAGCGCTCAAACCCGCAAATTCAGAACCGTTATTCGCTGACGCTGAGGAATATTCATACAGCATTTCTGAATAGCCATGAAAGCTCGAATTATTTAACCAAACCGAAGCTGTTGGATTATTTACAAAAATAAACGAAGCCAATGCCGTACCTGTTAGAATAAGCAAGGGATGTAAAAGTGCAATAATCATAGCTATTTTCATTTCGCGCGCTTCAATTTTTTTACCTAAAAATTCCGGCGTTCTTCCTACCATTAAGCCCGATATAAATACAGCTAAAATTATAAAAACATAAAAATTTAAAAACCCCACACCCACACCACCATACAAAGAATTTACCATCATGCCCAGCATAGCATTCATACCTGAAAGCGGTGTGAAACTATCGTGCATGGCATTCACAGAACCATTTGATGTAACCGTAGTAGTAATTGCCCAAAAAGCGGATGCGGCAGAACCGAATCGCATTTCTTTACCTTCCATATTACCGAGTGATTGGTTTATACCCATTTTAGATATTTCTGGATTGCCTTTCATCTCTAAAAATACGGTAGGCATAACCAATAGTAGAAAACCTAAAGTCATCACTCCGAAAATCATCCAAGCTAAACGTTTGCGATTGAGGTAGTACCCCAAAGCAAAAATCATTGCTATCGGAATTAAAATGATGCTGACGTTCTCAACCATATTTGTGGCATAATTTGGATTTTCTAAAGGATGCGCAGAGTTAGCACCAAAAAATCCTCCACCATTCGATCCAATTTGTTTAATGGCAATCATTGCTGCTGCCGGACCGCGCGAAACAGAAACAGTATCTCCTTGTAAAGTAATGATGCTTTGTTTTCCTTCAAAAGTCATTGGCGAACCGTTGAATAAAATGAAAATGGCTACAATAAATGAAAGTGGGAAAAGTATGCGTGTGCAACTTTTTAAAAAATAATTATAAAAATTGCCTAATTGTTTGGTTGTTCGTTCGCGCATGGCATTAAAAACAATCGCACACATTGCCATACCTGTTGCCGCCGAAACAAACTGAAAAAACATGAGTGCCACCAATTGACCTAAATACGACATATTCGATTCGCCGGAATAATGTTGTAAGTTGGTGTTGCTGATAAAAGAGATGGCTGTATTAAAAGCTAAATCGGCTGACATGGATGGATTTCCATCAGGATTCAATGGTAGCCAACCTTGATTCATTAAAATGAGCATCGCCCAAAAAAACCACACTAAGTTTACAGTGAGCATGGCTTTTAAATGTTCTTGCCACGTCATTTCTCGATTCGCATTTACGCCACTCCATTTGAAAATTAGTTTTTCGATAGGTGACATAAAATCTAAAATTGATTTTGTACCGTCAAACACTTTTGCAATATATTTACCCAAAGGCAACGCGAGCGCAACTGTGATTAAAAACATCAAAACAATTCCCAGTATTTCTGAATTCATTGATATTGAATTAAAAATTAAAAAATTTACTTAGTATAAAGATGAGCGTTTAGAATTTTTCTGGTTTAACCAGCACGTAAGCCATATAACCAAAAACCAACAGCGCTGCAATAAAAAGGAAAATCATCGTTTTTTATTTTAAATTTTATCAAATACGTCAACAACTTTAAAGAAAAATAAAAAGCAAACTAACGTTGCTAAAATCAGGAGAGAGACTATCATTACAAGTTAAAATTTGGCGAAACGCGTGAAGAAATAATTTTTTTAATCAATACCACAAAGGTATTGGCATAGTTATAAAGCCTTTGTAAAGACTTTTCTCAGCGATATAAAGAATTTATAAAAAATATTACTGTACAGTCTTAACTTTGCACTTCTAAAAATTTTATGGTTAAAATTGGAAATATAGAATTAGGCGATTTTCCGTTGCTGTTAGCACCGATGGAAGACGTGAGCGATCCACCGTTCAGAGCGTTGTGTAAAGAGCAGGGTGCGGATATGATGTACACAGAATTTATTTCTTCGGATGGTTTGGTGTATGAAGCAGCATCGAGTTTAAAAAAATTGGATATTTTTGACGATGAGCGACCCGTTGGTATTCAATATTTTGGTGGGCAAGTCGAATCAATGGTAAAAGCTGCGCATATTGTGGAAGCTGCAAATCCTGATGTGATTGATATTAATTTTGGTTGTCCAGTGGCGAAAGTGGCTTGCAAAATGGCTGGTGCGGGTTTGTTACAAGATATTGACAAAATGATTGAACTCACAACTGCCATTGTGAAATCAACGAATAAACCGGTTACCGTTAAAACGCGATTGGGTTGGAGCGAAAGCACAATTAATATTGTTGAAGTGGCAGAACGTTTGCAAGATGCTGGCATTAAAGCCCTTTCGATACACGGCAGAACGCGCCAACAAATGTACAAAGGTGAAGCGAATTGGTCTTGGATTGCAAAAGTAAAAGAGAATCCGAGAATGCACATTCCCATTTTTGGCAACGGCGATGTGGATTCGCCACAAAAAGCACTGCTCTATAAAAATATGTATGGCGTTGATGGCATCATGATTGGTCGTGGTGCCATCGGCAATCCTTGGATTTTTAGAGAAATAAAACACTATTTTAAAACGGGCGAAATTTTAGCACCACCCACCGTTGAAGAACGCATTGCTGCTATCAGAAAACATATTGCGCGCGCAGTTCAATGGAAAGGCGAAAAATTAGCGATTTACGAAACGCGCTCCCACTACACTAATTATTTGCGCGGATTGCCACACATTAAACCGCACCGTTCGCAATTGGTAACACTCAATAGTTTAGATGCCATTCACGAAGTTTTAGAAAATATTGTCATCGAACAAAATCATTTCAGCCAAATGGCTGAAAATGATTTATTAGTATTGCATTGAGTTTCAAAGTTTTCAAAATACATGATAGAATACCTAAAAGGAGATTTAGCCCTAAAAACACCCACCTACGTTGTCATTGAAACTTCGGGTGGTGTGGCGTACCGCGTGCAAATAAGTTTAAACACGTATGCTAAAATTGAAAAACTTGAAAAGGTAACGCTGCTCACGCAACAAATAATTAAAGAAGACGCACATTTACTTTTTGGTTTTGCAGAAGAATTAGAACGGCATCTTTTTCAATTGCTTATTTCTGTGAGTGGTGTCGGTCCTTCAACGGCGCAAATTGTGCTTTCTGGAATGAATGCTCACGAAGCGCGTACTGCCATTGCCACCGAAAATGAAGCCGCATTCGGCAGAGTAAAAGGTATTGGACCAAAGACTGCAAAACGTATAATTTTAGATTTAAAAGATAAGGTTTTAAAAGAATCGCCTGATGCCGCAGCAGGTGCAACCGTTATTCCTACTTCGCCTGTAAAACAAGAAGCGATTGCCGCTTTGATTGCTTTAGGTTTTCTGCGCGTAAATGTTCAGAAAGTTGTAGATAAAATTGTTTACGAAAAACCCGAACTCAGTATTCAAGATTTAATTAAATTGGCATTAAAAAATTTGGCAGGATAGGTTTAGTTAAAAGTTGTTAGTTGCTCGTTTAACTGTACTTAACAACGAACAACTATGCAATACGCCAAATGTTAAATTTGATAACACATAAAAATTTTTACGGCACATCCACGTTCTTACAGTGCTTCGGATAAGTAAGCAAGCGCAGTAACCAAAAATCTGTACACTGTTTGTAACTTTCGACCGATTATAACTTATAACTCTTGAACCTATATCGCTGACGATTCGGCTTTTTAAAATTATTTGCGTATCAATTAAAAAATTACTTTTAATAATTAGGCTCTTTTTTTTTGAAATTAATTATTAATCAATAATTTTTAATTGAGTTTTCCTATTGACATGAAAGAACTATTACTTCCGAAAATTAATTTGTTTTTATTTTTTTTATTTATTTCAAGCTCTCAGATTTTAGCTTTGAGCCATGAACACGAACCGCGAGTAGCTCGAAGCTCAAAGCTCAGTGCTGATGTCTTTGACAAACACACCATCGTTGATAGTTCCAAGCTAACAACGAACAACTATCAATTATCAACCAAATCGGATACCATTCCTTTGCGCGAACGCACAGGCGATTATCTGCGCGATTCTGTGCGCAATTCATTTGATTTGCGTGATCCATCAGTGATTGAAAAAACAATTGAGTTCGATCCCGTCACGTATCAATATTACATAACAGAAAAAATTGGAACGGAATATTACAAAACGCCGACAGTTGCGACGTTCGATGAATACGTGAAATATAAAAATAAACAGCAAGAGGCGGAGTATTTCGAACGGCTTTCTGGTTTGAGTAAAAAACGCAAAACAGATTTAGTGGATCCGCTCTCGAAGGTAGATTTTTCGGCAACGCAAAACAATAAATTGCAAATGCTGATTAAGTCGGTGGGCGTGAATGGAAAATTACCATCAGTGCCAAAACTCGATGCTAAAAAAATGGGCGATAATTTAATCGGTCTCATTTTTGGAGATCCGCCGACGGTGGATATTCGACCACAAGGACAAATAGATTTAACGCTCGGTGCCGATTACAGATATTACGGTAATCCGACAATTCCAACATTTGCGCGGACAACGGGCGGACTGTTATTCAATATGGATATACAAATGCGCGTGACGGGTAAAATTGGAAACAAACTGAACCTGAATACCGCTTTTAATAACAAAGCGCAGTTCGATTTCGATAACATCATGAAGCTGAACTACAACACGAATGTATTTGGCGATGATGATATTATTAAATCTATTGAGGCAGGTAATGTGAATTTGCCTTTGCGCGGTACGCTCATTCAAGGTAGTCAGAATTTATTTGGTATAAAAACAGAATTGCAATTCGGTTATTTACGACTTACTGCCATTGCCGCGCAACAGCGCAACCGTAAGCAAAATTTGCAGGTGCAAGGCGGTAGTACAGTACAAAACTTTAGCGTGAATATTGATCAGTACGATGAGAACCGTCACTTTTTCTTGACGCACTTCAATCGCGGAACGTACGAGAAGGCACTGAAAAATTTACCACTCATCAACAGTTTGTTCACCGTCACGCGGATGGAAGTCTGGGTGTCGAATGATAGGAATGAAGACAGAGAGATTCGACAAATTGTGGCGTTGAGCGATTTGGGTGAAACGTCGCGTTTTAATAATCCTGGTACGCGTTTATCGCCCGGTGCACCGTTCAGTATTGAAGGACCGTTGCCAGATAATAGTTCAAACGATGTATATAGTAAAGTTACGGCGGATAAAAATTCGCGGCGCATTGATCGCGTCATTCGGAATTTAGAAGGCAATTACGGTTTTGTACAGGGCTTAGATTATGTGAAGCGCTCGGCAAAACGTTTACAACCGAACGAATACACGTTCAATCCGAAACTCGGAACCATCAGTATTAATAACATTGATAGGCAACAAGTGATGGGTGTGGCATTTACGTATTTTTATAATGGACAGGGTCCGTTTCAGGTGGGGGAATTTGCGGAAAATATTCCCACTGTAACGGGTAGTGATAGTGTGAGTCAGGTAGTGTTTTGTAAATTATTGAAAAACAATACGAACAATCCGACTATTCCGCTCTTCGATCTAATGATGAAAAATGTGTACTCGATCAATGCTTTCGTCACGAATCCGCAGGATTTACGCCTCGATATATTTTATCAAGATGCCGGTACGACTGCCGACGCAGGAAAAGACAAAGCGGAGAAACGTTCCCTATCTGAAATTCCGGATGTGCCCTTGCTACGACTGCTCAATTTAGACAATTTGAATCAATCGGGCGATCCACAACCCGACGGACTCTTCGATTTTGTGCCGGGTGTGACTATTAACACGCAGTCCGGAAGGATTTATTTTCCGGTGCTGGAGCCCTTCGGCAGATCTCTAAAAGGACGCATAGCCACTATTTTGAAATCGCGCGGACAAGATACCACGCTTGCAGATCGGTATCCGTATTATGCACTCTACGATTCGACGCTGTTTCAAGCGCAGCAACAACAATCTAAAAACCGATTTATCATTAAAGGTCAGGTGAAATCAACGGCGAGCAATAAAATTCAGTTGCAATCTTTTGGTTTGAAACCGGGTGCCGTGACCGTCACCGCCGGCGGCATAAAACTTTTAGAAGGTGTTGATTTTGCCATTGATTACGGTACAGCCCTGCTGACTGTTTTAAATCCCGCGTATGTTTCGCCGAATATTCAGCTCAATGTGAGCATAGAAGACAATTCACTTTTTAATTTTCAGACGCGCACCATGCTCGGACTGCGCGCAGATTATGCGTACAAGAAAAATTTTAATATCGGCGCGACGTACATGAATCTGTTCGAGATTCCATATCTCCGAAAAGTCAATTATGGCGACGACCCCATTAACAATAAAGTTTTTGGCTTAGACATGAATTTCACAGAAGACGCGCCTTGGCTCACGCGCTTAGTGGATAAATTACCATTCATTCAGACCAAAGAACCTTCTAAAATAACGTTTGCTGCCGAAACCGCGGTGATGAAACCGGGTCATGCTTCTGCTATTGATGGTTCTGCGACGCAAAACCAAGGCGGTGTGGTGTATCTCGATGATTTTGAAGGGTCGAGTAGTCCGTTTTCTTTGATTTCGCAAACCAATGCGTGGCAAATTTCGAGTGTACCGCAAAAACATCCGCTGTGGCGCGAAGCCAACGATACGACCATCGTTTCGGGTGCCAATCGGGCATTGTTAAATTGGTATCGGATTGATGCGTATTTATTAGACCCTACCGTTGGCGGACCGGTCAGCGATTATACCGCCTCCATTCCGCAAGGCGAAGTTTTTCCTAATAAAACGAGTAATTCGAATCCAGGTTTTGGAACTTCCACAACCTATCCACTTTATACTTTCGATTTGTCCTATTACCCGAAAGAACGCGGACCGTATAATTACGACGAACCCGACGGCCTCGGCGTTTTTACAAAAGGTTTGAGCAATACAGGGGGTTTGAACGCCCCCGAAACGCGTTGGGCAGGTATTATGCGCGGTATGACGACAACCGATTTTGAAGCAGCTAATATAGAATACCTTGATTTTTGGATGCTCGATCCGTTCAGAGGTGCTAACGGCACTAGTCAAGATAATGCCGGTCAGTTATTGATTCATCTGGGTGAAATTTCAGAGGATATTTTAAAGGATGGCAGAAAAAGTTATGAAAATGGTTTGCCTTCGCCATCCAATCCAAATTTACGCACCGACCCCACGGTTTGGGGGCGCGTACCACGCACCGAAATTCCGTTACCCAATTCATTTTCTGCGGACGACAATGATCGTATCGCGCAAGATGTTGGTTTAGATGGTTTAAATGATGGCGATGAGCGCGATTTCAAATCGCAATGGTTGGCAAAAATTCAACCGCGCTTAACGGCGCAAGCGTATGCAAAAATATTAGCCGATCCCTCTAACGATAATTTTGTGTATTACACCGATAGTTCTTATGGCGGCCCACAAACCGATATTCTTCAAAAGTACCGCAAGTTTAACGGCCTCGAGGGTAATTCTAAAAGTAGTACAGGCACAAATGTGCAATCAGCCACCAATATACCCGATGCGGAAGACGTGAATCGCGATAACTCCTTCGACGAAAACGAGGCGTATTATGAATATGCCGTGCCGCTTACGCCGCTCTCCACGGCAGGTAATGATTTAACGAGTGAAAACCTGGATAGTAAATCACTCAAATATTACGTTGAACAAATTCAGGATTCTGCGGGAAGTGGTAGAAGATGGTATCATTTGCGTGTGCCGATTTCTGCGTATAATAAAAAATATGGACAGGTGAGCGATTTCAGAAATATACGTTTCATGCGCTTAATCATGAAAGGTTTTTCTAAAGAAACGCATATTCGTTTTGCAAAATTCGATCTGATTAGAAATCAATGGCGACGCTATCAAAATGCAGTGAGTGCGGGCGGTATTTATACCGGTAACAATTCGGATGTAAATGGTTTGGAATTAAGCGCGATAAATATTGAAGAGAATGGCAATAAAAAACCGTTCAATTATGTTGTGCCCCCCGGTATTATTCGCGATAACGTTGTCGGAGCAACCGGAACAGGTGCGTTACAAAACGAGCAGGCTTTAAATATGAAATTTACGGGTCTTGCACCCAATCAAGGTCGTGCGGCATTTAAATTATTTGCTTCAGATTTGCGCGTGTATGACAGACTTAAAATGTTTGTTCATGCCGAAAGTACAGAGCAACCTTATAGTGGAACAGGTTTAGATGGTAAAATGTGTGCTTTCATGCGCGTCGGTAGCGATTTCGAGAGCAACTATTATGAGTATGAGATTCCGTTGGAAATGACGAAGCAAAAAGGTTTGCCGACAAACTTAAATGTGCCAGGTGCCAACGGAACAGGCGTGAATCCGTATGCAGATTCTGTTTGGAATGCGACTAACACTTTCGATTTTGCGCTTCAAAGTTTTATTGCCGCTAAAAAATTACGAAACGCACAGAATGCACCGCTCAGCGATGTTTTTACAATCGTTGATCCGGAAAATCCGGCGCATAAAATAAAAATTAAAGGCAATCCCGATCTGGGTTTGGTAAAGGGTATTATGATAGGTGCGTACAATAAAGATGGTGTGCCGCACCAACTCGAATTATGGGTGAATGAATTGCGCGTATCGGGATTGAACGAACACGCGGGCGCAGCAGCATTGGCGCGCTTGGATGTAAAAATGGCGGATCTTGGAACACTGAGTCTTTCGGGCAATTATCTGGGTATCGGTTATGGTGCCATTGACCAAAAACTTTTGCAACGCAGTCGCGACCAAGTGGTGGAATATAACGTTATCGGCAATTTTGAAATGGGTAAATTTTTAAAGCCTAAGCTCGGTATTCACGTACCGATGACGGTGCAGTATGGTAATAAAACCATTACACCTGAATACGATCCGTACGATCTGGACGTAAAACTGGCCGATAAACTTTTAGCGGCAACAGATGGTGCAACTAGAGATTCTATTAATCGGACGGCGCAGACAGTGCAAACTATTCAAGGTATTGCTTTCAATAATGTGCGAAAAGATAGAACGGGCAATGCCACGCCCAAACCTTGGAATATTGAGAATTTTAGTTTTAGTTATGCCAAGACGAATTTAGAACGCCACGATCCTATCGTAGAATCGGAAAAAAGACAAAGCACCAAAGGCGCAATAGATTACACGTTTTCGATGGAGCCACTCTATATTTCGCCCTTTAAAAATTTGATTAAGAATCCAAAAATCGGGAGGTATCTCAAATTTATTACCGAGTTTCATTTTAATCCGTTGCCTAATAATTTTGGTTTTAATACGGTGCTCGATCGTCAGCGGAATACCGTTCAATATCGTTTCGCAGGGGAAGAAGCGTCGTCCAATACGTACTTTCAACGCCGATTTACGTGGGATAGAAATTATACAGCACAATGGGATATGACGCGTTCACTCAAAATTAATTTTGATGCTAAAAATCAGGCATTGATTGACGAACTACCCGATTTCGATCCTAACACAGGCGCGCCGACATCCGACGAAGCGAAATCGCAATATCTGTCTAATAATTTAAGGAATTTTGGTAGAACCAAGCGATACGACCAAAATGTGAACGTCAATTACACGGTTCCTACAAAAAACATTCCTTTCTTAGAATGGATAAATCTGCGGGGCACGTATGGCGCGACGTATGGTTGGGAAGCATTTTCGTTTAATCCTGCACCTGGTGCTGATCCAGATAATTTTAAAGCTATTGGTAATAATATTAACAATCGGCAGAACAGACAAGTCAATGCGGATTTAAATTTTGACAACTTGTACAACACCAATAAGTATTTGAAAAAAATTCAAACGCCCATATTTTTGGATGTGCCTAAAGTGAAGAAGAAAAAAGCATCGGCACCAAATTTAGAACTTCCCAATCGAACCCCTCAAAATCCTATCGATAGTCTTCAAAACGCTAATGGTAAAGGTCAAAAAGCAAAAAAGCCAAAAATTAAACTTGAATATGAACCGAGTGTTGCTGAAAAAGTAATCATTCGTCCACTACTCCTTATTCGTAAAGTACGCTTCAATTATACGGAGCAAATAAGTTCTTACGTTCCAGGTTTTGTCGGCGATCCGAATGGTAATGGGCAAGCGGGTTTGTTTGGAATGCAAAATCTGCGATCACCGGGTTGGGATTACGTGCTCGGTGCGCAAGCTGCCGATTTAACGTGGCTCGAAAAAGCACGCGTGAATAATTGGATTTCTACCGATATTCGACAAGTCAAAGCGGCACTCGATAACCACGTTCAAACTTTTGATGCGCGTATTACCATCGAACCGTTCACCGATTTTAAAGTAGATCTGGATTTGAATTCTAATAAAGTACAAAATCAAAGCGTCGAATTTAGAAATACTTCAACCGTTAATTCTATTGATAGTATCAAGGCGAATAATTTTTATCAAAACGGCAGTTACACCGTTTCGTTTTTAGCACTGAATACTTTTTTTAGAGATCCGAACGATGTGTTTAATGAATTTGATAAAAATCGCCCCATCGTGTCGAACAGTTTATCCGGCAACGGCGCGCCACATCCCGATTATCCGGGTTATCAATTCGGTTACGGGGCCACCAACCAAACGGTTCTGATAAAATCTTTTATGGCCGCATACCTGGGTAAAGACGTGCGCACTTATGATATCAATTCCACACTCACTAATCAGTTGCCACGTTTTAATTGGCGCGTTGCATATAATGGACTCGCAAAATTACCGTGGTTCAAAGATTATTTTGCGTCTATCAATATCACACACGGTTATAAATCTACGCTCACGGTCAATTCTTTTTCGAGTGAACAAAATTACGACGCCACCAATATTACAAAAGCGCAGCGGGAATCACCGAACGAATATTATTCACAATATAATATTCCGACCGTCGTCATCTCAGAACAGTTTCAACCGTTACTGGGTATTGATGTCGCTTTAAAAACAGGTGCTATTTTCGGAACGTCGTATCGTAAATCGCGCAACCTCGCGCTCAGTTTGAGCGATGCGCGCTTACAAGAAAGCAACGTAGATGAATTAACGTTTAAGTTTGGTCAGCGTCTTAAAAATGTTTACATTAAATTTTTAGACTTTAATCTGGACAAATCGAAGCTGCTCAATAAAACACTCAACGATCCCAATAAACCTGTAGAAGTTGTCGCCACAGGACCCGACGGATTGCCCCTAAAAAAGAAAAAATCTAAAAAAGCACCTAAGGGCAACGATTTGGTTCTTAATTTTGATGTGTCCTATCGGCACGATTTATCCTCCAATCGTTTGCTGGGCACGGGTGTAGATGTTCCTTCTCGCGGTTCTAACACGCTTCGCGTATCGCCTTCCGCCACCTACACCGTTAATAAACAAATGGATTTGCGCTTTTACATAGATTATAACATGATTAATCCACTCACAACCGCTGCTTTTCCATCTACCAATGCGTCGGGTGGTTTTGTGATAAGTTTTAAGTTGCAGTAACTTTAGTTGCTCGTTGTTAGGATTTAGTTGTTCGTCGAAGAATATTCTTCAACGAACAACTAAATCCTAACAACTATCCACTCAGGTTTATGTTCTATTTTTATCTCTAAAATATATTCGGGTGAAAATTCAAAAATTTCTGCGATATTTTCTACGATAATTAAAAATAATTTAGAAAATAAATTTGTTTGCTGTATATTTGCAGATTATTTTTGCAATCCAAAAAAATTATCATTGTACCATACTATTTTTGATTTGGATAATGGTTTTCCTTCGCCCATAATAAAAGCCTAACGCATTGTATCGTGCAAAGTGTCGGGCTATTTTTATATATAGTATCCTTGTTTTTTTTTAAAATAGAAATATGTCAGTAAAAAATGCAATTAGCAAACCAATCAACACTTTTGACAGCATAACCATTAGTTTGGCATCGCCGAACAGTATTGAAGACCGCAGTTATGGCGAAGTGTTGAAACCTGAGACGATAAATTATCGTTCGTACAAACCCGAGCGTGATGGTTTATTTTGTGAAAAGATTTTCGGACCCGTTAAAGATTACGAGTGTTATTGCGGCAAATATAAACGTATTCGCTACAAAGGCATCGTGTGTGATCGTTGCGGTGTGCAAGTTACGGAAAAGAAAGTGCGTCGCGAACGTATGGGACACATTAAACTTGTTGTGCCAATTGTTCACATTTGGTTTTTCAGATCGCTGCCGAATAAAATCGGTTATATGCTCGGTATGTCCTCTAAGAAATTAGATTCGATTATTTATTACGAGCGTTATGTTATTATCCAATCGGGTGTATTGAGTGGTGAAGGTAAGAACGAGGGTGATTTAATGACAGAAGAGGAATATTTAGCGGCGTTAGAATCACTGCCGAAAGAAAATCAGCAAAAAGACGATACCGATAAAGATAAATTCATCGCTAAGATGGGTGCTGAAGCGGTAAAAGATATGTTGATGCGTTTGGATTTGGATTCACTCTCGTATGAGTTGCGCCGAATTTCTACGTCTGAGCCTTCGCAACAAAGAAAATTAGAAGCGTTAAAGCGTTTGCGCGTTATTGAGGCGTTCAGAGAAGCACAACAAGTGATGGAAAACAGACCAGAGTGGACAGTAATTCAATACTTGCCCGTTGTTCCACCCGAATTGCGTCCGTTAGTGCCATTGGATGGCGGGCGTTTTGCTTCGTCAGATTTAAACGATTTATACCGTCGCGTACTCATACGCAACAATCGTTTGAAACGCTTATTAGAAATTAAAGCACCAGAAGTTATTTTGCGTAATGAAAAGCGTATGTTGCAAGAAGCGGTTGATTCGCTTTTTGATAACTCGCGTAAATCGAATGCCGTTAAAGCAGAAGGTGGTCGTGCATTAAAATCGCTTTCCGATATTTTAAAAGGCAAGCAAGGTCGTTTCCGTCAGAATTTATTGGGTAAACGTGTTGATTATTCTGGCCGTTCTGTAATTGTGGTCGGACCAACTCAAAAATTACATGAGTGTGGTTTGCCAAAACAAATGGCTTCTGAATTATTCAAGCCGTTTATTATTCGCAAACTTATTGAGCGCGGAACGGTTAAAACAGTAAAATCGGCTAAAAAATTAGTTGATAAGAAAGAACCGGTGATTTGGGAAATTCTTGAAAATATTCTCAAAGGTCATCCGGTTTTGTTAAACCGTGCACCTACGCTTCACCGTTTATCTATTCAAGCGTTTCAACCACGTTTGATTGAAGGCAAAGCGATTCAGTTACACCCGTTAGTGTGTTCTGCATTTAATGCCGATTTTGATGGTGATCAAATGGCTGTTCACGTACCTTTAAGTCATGCAGCTATTTTAGAAGCGCAGGTATTGATGCTCGCTTCGCACAATATTTTAAATCCACAAGATGGTTCGCCAATTGCAGTACCGTCGCAAGACATGGTTTTGGGTTTATACTATTTAACGAAAGAACGTAAGAGTATTCCTGAAGCACCTGTTCGTGGTGAAGGTCGCAGATTTTATTCAGCAGAAGAAGTTATTATAGCTTATAACGAAAAGCAAATTGATTTGCACGCTGCCATTAAATGTCGTGCGCGTGTTGAAGAAAACGGGCATCTTGTTATTCGTACGATTGATACAACAGTTGGTCGCGTTATTTTTAACGAGGCTGTACCGCACACTGTGCCGTTTATTAATTTAGAATTGAAGAAAAAAACATTGAAAGCAGTTATCGGCGACATTATTCGCAGAACTAATTTTGGTGTAACGGCTGATTTCTTAGATTCTATCAAAGAAATTGGTTTTATGATGGCGTTCAAAGCAGGTCTTTCTTTCTATCTCGGCGATTTAATCGTACCTGATATCAAGAAAGAAATTTTGAAGAATGCACAAAATGAAGTGGATTTAATTAAAGATTCTTACGAAAATGGTTTGATTACTAACAACGAACGTTATAATCAGATCATTGACCGTTGGACATCGGCTGATAGTAACGTAACAAGTGCATTGATGAAAGAATTGCGCAATCATAAACAAGGATTTAATTCTGTTTTTATGATGCTTGATTCAGGTGCGCGTGGTTCGCAACAACAAATTAAACAATTGTGTGGAATGCGTGGATTGATGGCTAAGCCGCGTAAATCGGGTGATACTGCGCCACAAATTATCGAAAATCCCATTCTTTCTAACTTTTTAGATGGTCTTTCGGTTTTAGAATACTTCCTTTCTACACACGGTGCGCGTAAAGGTTTAGCAGATACGGCGTTAAAAACAGCAGATGCCGGTTACTTAACGCGTCGTTTAGTGGATGTTGCGCATGACGTAGTTATTCGCGAAGACGATTGTAATACACTGCGTGGTATAGAAACTTCTGCATTGAAAGAAGGCGATAAAGTCATTGAGACTTTATTCAATCGTATAAAAGGCAGATTTACTTTGCATGATGTTGTACATCCCGAAACAGACGCTTTACTGTTAGCAGCAGGCGAATATGTCACTGATGATATCTCTGATGCGATTGAAAAAGCGGGTGTTCCATCTGTTACAATTCGTTCAGTTCTGACGTGCGAAACCAAACACGGATGTTGCACAAAATGCTACGGTAGAAACTTAGCGACAAACAGAATTGTTGATCGCGGTGATGCTGTTGGTGTAATGGCTGCGCAATCTATCGGTGAACCTGGAACGCAATTAACGTTGCGTACATTCCACGTAGGTGGTGTTGCATCGGTAACGAATCAGGAAAATAAACTATTAGCACCTGTTAACGGTAAAGTTGAATTTGATGAAGTGACTTACGTTGCTTATACCGATCCTGCAGGCAAAGAATCCAATGTGGTTATTTCACGTACCGGCGAATTGCGAATCATAGAACCTAAAACGAAAAAGGTTTTAGCGTCGAATACTATTTTGTACGGCTCTACAATTTTTGTAACGGACGGACAAGAAATCAAAAAAGGCGATAAAATTTGCGAATGGGATCCTTTTAACGCTGTTATTATATCCGATAAAACGGGTATCATTCAGTATGATGGTTTGGAAGAAAACGTCACGTTTAAAAACGATGTGGACGATCAAACAGGTTTCAGTGAAAAAATTATTATCGAGTCGCGTAATAAAAAGAAAATTCCAGTGCTCCGCATCGTTGATAAAGACGGCGAAGAATTGAAATCGTACAATATGCCCGTTGGTGCTTATCTTTCCGTAGATGATGGACAAGAAATTGTTGCTGGTCACCGTATCGTTAAGATTCCGCGTAAGATGTCGAAAGTACAAGATATTACGGGTGGTTTACCGCGCGTAACAGAATTATTCGAAGCACGTAATCCTACTCAACCCGCTGTTGTTGCAGAAATTGATGGCGAAGTTGTTTTGGGTAAAATAAAACGCGGTAATCGAGAAATTTCGATTGTTTCTCGAGATGGTCAAGAGCGTAAATATTTGATTCCGCTTTCTAAAAACATTCTTGTTCAAGAAGGTGATATCGTTCGAGCTTGTACACCACTTTCGGATGGCACTATTTCTGCGCGCGATATTTTAGCTATTCGCGGACCTTTTGCGGCACAACAACATTTAGTGAACGGTGTGCAGGAAGTTTATCGTTCGCAAGGTATAACGATTAACGATAAACACATCGAAACGATTGTTCGTCAAATGATGGGTCGTATAGAAATTACTGATCCGGGTGATACAACTTTCTTAGAAAGTGAAGCAATTGATCGCCATGAATTCCAAGAAGTGAACGACGAGATTTACGATAAGAAATTTATTATCGAAGCAGGTCAATCACAAAAATATAGTGCCGGGCAATTGGTTTCATTGCGTCAAGTGCGCGAAGAAAATTCGTTCTTAAAACGCAACGATAAAAAAATTATGGAGTTCCGCGATTCAGTTTCGGCAACATCTGTACCATTGTTACTGGGTATTACTAAAGCATCGCTTGGTACAGAAAGCTGGATTTCAGCTGCATCATTCCAAGAAACAACTAAAGTTTTATCTACGGCTGCCATTGCTGCAAAACGCGATAACTTGATGGGATTGAAAGAAAATGTTATTGTGGGTAAACGTATTCCGGCAGGTACGGGTATGCGTCAATTCCAAAACATTTTAGTAGGTACAAAACAAGAAATGGATCGCCTTAAACAGCCTACATTCTTAGATGATATTGATGTTGATTACGCTGAAGAATATATTGATGATTCAATGGCTTAGTCTTTAAATGAGTTTACAAAAAAAACCGAATAGAAATATTCGGTTTTTTTATTTTCATTTAAAAAGAAATTTTAGTTTAATTCTTTCTAACTATTTAATTTCTTTTCATTTCCGCGTCCAACTCATAAAAATTAGAAATTACAAAGTTCACAGGAAAAGCAGCGGAAGAAATTTTTTTATTCTTTTTAAAATCTTTGAGTAGCGTTTGATAAAAAAAAACGAACTTTGCGCACACTTGATTGTTTAAACTTAAATTATTATAATTATGTCCATCGCAACATCCGAAAATAAAAATAAAATTTACGATTGCATTATCATTGGTTCTGGTCCTGCTGGATATACAGCTGCTATTTATGCCGCGCGTGCCAATCTAAAACCTATATTATACACAGGTGCCGAACCGGGAGGACAACTTACAACTACGAGCGATGTTGAAAATTTTCCGGGTTATCCAAACAGTGTAACCGGTCCTGAAATGATGGAAGATTTAAAAAAGCAAGCTGAACGTTTCGGAACAGATATTCGCTACGAAAAAATTGTTGCCGTTGATTTTTCAAATCACGTTAAACATTTGATAACTGAAAGCGGCGATACAATTTTCACACATACTGTAATTATTTCAACGGGTGCGAGTGCTAAATATCTCGGTTTAGAAAGCGAACGTAGATTAATGAACGCAGGTGTTTCAGCTTGCGCGGTGTGCGATGGTTTTTTTTATAAAAATCAAGAAGTCGCAGTAGTGGGCGGCGGTGATACAGCTTGTGAAGAAGCGAGTTACCTCTCTAAAATTTGTAAAAAAGTACATCTCATTGTTCGACGCGATGAAATGCGCGCCTCAAAAATTATGGCGAATCGCGTTGCTAATACACCCAACATAGAAATTCATTGGAATTCGCAAACAGTTGAGATACTCGGTGAGCATGAAGTACGAGGTGCACTTTTAAAAAATGTAAAAACAAACGTAGAAACAACCATTAATGTAACGGGTTTTTTTGTAGCAATTGGTCATCAACCAAACACCGATATTTTTAAATCTTGGCTCGATTTAGATGAAACGGGTTACATCATACCTTCGCAAGGTTTAACGCATACTAAAATTCCGGGTGTTTTTGTTGCCGGCGATGCAGCCGATAAAACATATCGGCAAGCCGTCACTGCTGCAGGTACAGGTTGTATGGCTGCGCTCGATGCTGAACGTTGGTTAGCGGAACAAGAAGTGGAAGAAATTGTTGAGCATCATCAACTTGCTTAAAAGCAAATTGTAAATAGTAAATTGCAGATTGCAAATTGCAAACAATATTTAATGGATTTAAACGACATTAAATGAGTAAGTTGTTAATTTTCAGTTCATCATTCGATACAAACGACTAAAAACTAACAGGCTCAATGTTCAATTAAAAATTATGGCAAGTCGAATAAATAATGCGGAAGATACACCGAAAACAAAACTCACTCGCGATAATTTACGTGGGGCTTTAGAAATTTATCAATTTTTGAAACCTTACCAAACTCAATTTTGGTTCGGACTTATACTTTTGTTTTTATCGTCTGTGTCATTTATGGTTTTTCCATTTATTTCAGGAAGAATAGTTGACATCGCGCAAGGCAAATCAGATTTTAGCTATAATTTTTTTGGTAGAACTGTTGCCTACACGCTCACACTCGCAAAAATTGGAAAATTTTTAATCATTTTATTGGTCGCGCAGGGTGTACTTTCTTATTTTCGGGTCATTTTGTTTGCAAAAGTCAGCGAAAACGGCATTGCCGATGTACGTAGCGCACTTTATACAAAAATTATAACCTTGCCGATTTCTTTTTTTGAAAAGAGTAGGGTAGGAGAGTTAATTTCGAGAACCAACTCGGATGTAGAAAAATTATACAGTACCTTTTCCGTTACACTCGCCGAATTTATTCGTCAAATAATTATTTTAGTTACAGGGATTACAATTTTATGCGTTACAACTTGGAAATTAGCACTCGTTATGCTTGCAACTTTTCCAGTTATTGTTGTCGGTGCCATTTTTTTTGGGCGATTTATTCGCAAAATGTCGAAAGATCGCCAAACCGCAATTGCTGAAACGAATGTTATTTTAGACGAAACGCTGCAAGCTATTGCTGCCGTCAAGGCGTTTACAAACGAAAGTTTTGAATCGCTCCGTTACGGAAAGACAAACAGAAAAGCCGTTGATGTTTCAATGAAGTACGCCTCGTGGCGCGCTGTGTTTGCCACGTTTATTGTGGTTGTTCTTTTTGGTACTTTATTTTTTGTTTTGTGGGAGGGCGCAGTTTTGCTGCAAAGTAATCAAATTACAGCCGGTGAATTGATTATGTTTTTTACTTACACCGCAATAATTGGCGGTGCTATTGCAGGTTTGGGTAATTTTTACACAGAACTTGTTGGTGCGGTCGGTGCAACGGAGCGTATCCGCGAAATTTTACATTCACCTGCTGAAGTAAAAATTGTAGATTCAGCAAAACCGATTCAGAAAAGACTTTATGGTGAAATCGAGTTTAAAAATGTACAATTCGAATACCCTACTCGCGCCGATATAAAAGTTTTAAACAACGTTAGTTTCAGAATAAATGCAGGACAAAAAATTGCTATTGTTGGTCCGAGCGGAGCAGGTAAATCAACGATAATACAATTGCTTTTGCGTTTTTATAATTTGAGTGGGGGTGAAATTTTAGTAGATGGAAAAAATATTGCTGATTATAATATTTCTGAATACCGCCAACATTTGAGTTTAGTGCCTCAAGAAGTTTTGCTTTTTGGCGGCACAATTCGCGAAAACATTTTATATGGTAAACCTGATGCGACCGACGCTGAATTAAACTTGGCTGCAAAACAATCGAATTGTTTGGAATTTATAAATTCTTTTCCAGAAGGATTTGAAACAGTTGTAGGCGAGCGCGGCATAAAACTTTCAGGCGGGCAGCGACAACGAATCGCAATTGCGCGCGCTATTTTGCGCAATCCTTCTATTTTACTTTTAGATGAAGCAACCTCATCTCTCGATGCAGAATCGGAAAAAGTGGTGCAAGAAGCGTTGAATAACCTGATGGAAAACAGAACGAGCATTATTGTTGCACACCGACTTTCAACGATTCGCGATGTGGATCAAATTTATGTGTTAGATCACGGAAAAATTGTTGAGCAAGGCACACACGAAGAACTTTCTAATATCGAAAATGGTTTGTACGAAAACTTGGCGCGTTTGCAATTCGGAAATAAAGTAGATTTATAAAAATTAAGAGGTTTGCGATAATTTTTGGAATTATTAGCCTTTGTGAATCTTTATTCCTTTATGAATTTTGTGCTGAAAATATACCGAGAAGTTTTCAGCACAAAATTTTCCCAAGAATTATAATGACACTTAATTTTTTAAAACTATTTACACAATAATCTTCGTCATTTCAACTGCAATTTGATTGCGCATTTCTTTTAGTCGCATATCCATTTTTAAAAGTTGAATTTGGGTTGCAGCATCGCTTAAAGAAACCGCCGCTAACTTTTCTTGATTATTGCGAATAAGGTTATCGAGAAATTTTATTTTAAAATGGCGCACTAAATGAATCGCTTCTGTTACGTAATTTTTTTCGAGGTTTGGTTGAGTTTCCAACGGACGTTGTAATTTTTTTTCCCAGTTTTCAGAATAAGAAAAAGGTTCCATCATAACGTCAGCTGCAAAATTTCGGATTGCCTCATCGTTATGCGATAGGAAATAATGCGACGTGAGCGCAATATTATTTTGAGGCGCAACGGTTGCTTCGGCAAAAATTTTACGCGTAAAATAATTTGTAAATCCGCTCGATACATCGCTCAAGTTTTCGACTAAAAATTGTGCAACTGTAATTTTAGTTTCAGGATCATAAAATTCACTTCCCGAGTTAATAAGCAATGCCGCAATGGCGCGTTCTAAATGTGAAAAATCATTTTTAGCTGTATCGAGTGCCGATTTTTTTTCAGATTCTATAACACTATCGTCTGGTGCGGCAACTATCGCAGATTCGGAATCGGACGGTGCACTTTGCGCGCGTGTATTACTTTCTAAATTTTTACGAACAATTTTACCGGCTTCCGCTTGAATAATACTTTCATCGAACTTGAAAAATGCTGCACAAGTTTTAATATAGTTTTGTCGCTTAATAACATCTGATATTTTGGCAATACTGGCAATCACTTCTTTTAAAACTTTAGATTGACCGATTGGATCATTCGCAGTTTCTTTTTGCAGCAATTCCGCTTTAAAAATAATAAAATCGCGTGCGTTTTGTTTTAAATACTCCGAAACCGCCTCACCACCTTGTGCATTAATAAAACTGTCGGGATCTTCTTTTTCGGGTAGAAGCACTACGCGCACGTTCATATCTTCCTCCAAAGCCAAATCTAATCCGCGCAATGCCGCTTTTATACCGGCGCTATCGCTGTCGTAAACAATAGTAACATTGGTAGTGAAGCGTTTAATGAGGCGTAATTGCTCAACGGTAAGTGCCGTTCCACTCGAAGCAACAACATTTTTGATACCACCTTGATGCATCGAAATAACGTCTGTATTTCCCTCCACTAAATAACATAAATCTGCTTTTTGTATTGCTTGTCGCGATTGAAACAAACCATACAGCGATTTACTTTTGCTATACACTTCCGTTTCAGGCGAATTAATATATTTCGGTGCTTTCGGATCGGTAATCATAATCCGTCCTGTAAACGCAATAGGTCTGCCCGAAACGTTGTAAATCGGAAACATCACGCGATCTCGAAAAAAATCGCGATTGTATTGAGAAACTAAACCTACTTGTTTTAAAAGTTCGATGGCGTAACCTTCGCTTTGTAATTTCTTTAAAAGCATATCATCATTTGGCGGCGCATAACCTAAACCAAAAGCACGAATCGTTTCCTCCGAAAATTTGCGTTTATCAAAATAAGCTAAACCAACATCTATGCCTCTATCGGTTTCAAAAAGTTGTTGCTCAAAAAACTTTTGCGCGCGCACATTAATAATATTGAGCGCATCAATGCGATTTTTTTCTTCTAAGTTTTCAGGTGTTAACGCGACCTCTTCAATCTCAATATTGTATTTTTTAGCTAAGAAACGTAAAGCCTCCACATAACCTATTCCTTCAATTTCTCGAATAAATCGAACACTATCACCACCTTTACCACAACCAAAACATTTGAAAATATTTTTGGCAGGCGTAACCATAAACGAACCCGATTTTTCATTATGAAAAGGACATAAGCCTTTATAGCCTGAACCAGATCGTTTCAAGTTTACAAATTCGCCAACAACTTCTTCAATGCGAACAGCGTCTAAAATGCGCTGTACGGAACTGGGTTGAATCATATTTCGTTGACAGTTATTCGATAATAGTTGTTCGTTTTGAGAGAGAAGAACATCTATCCAAAATAAAAAAATTTAAAAAAAGTAAAAAACGGCTACTGCAACAATAATTATTAAACCAATTATAACTTTAGCAGAAAAAAGCAATTGGCTACGGTGAATATTAAAAAGCTCCTCCATACAATTGTGCCAATCTAAATTTCTGTACTCCACTAATTCTTCGCTCGCATAAACTGTATATTTGGGTTTGCCTTTGCGCGTTTGGTCGCCATTTTTTGCCAAAATAAAAAAATCATCGTTCAAAAATTCTAAATCGTAAAGTTGACTTTTACCACCATATTCAACAATAAGTGCATTGCTATCGGGCATAATCCACCAACTCCCTTTTGTTATGTCGCCATCTATAGAAACTAAATATTCTTTAGCGGGCATAAAAATATGCAATACTGTTTCTAAATGGCGGTCATCATCGCGCACTTCAATCCAACGTTTGCGCAAATAAAATTCTTCTTCTACTAAATCCTCGCTATCTTTTTGTATAAAAGGCAAAATATAATCGAGTTTCGCATCGAGCGAATTAAGACCGAACGGTAAATTCCATTCAAAAATCGCTAATAACCGCTCTAAATATTTTTGAAACACAATCTGAAATTAATTATTGCATAAAAATAAGCCTAAATTAAACCGAATTCAATCCAAAATTAACCTAAGTAAAAAAAAATTTTTTTAAAATTAAAAAAGTGCTTTCAGTTTAATACCAAAAGCACTTTTTATTTCTTACTTTTTGTTTCTTGATTAATTATTATCGCTCGGTGCGGCTTCTGCATTTTTAAAAGTTGCGGCATCGAATAATAAAGAAAAACGAAGTGTATTATCGAGTGGTCCGCGCTGAGAAGAAGTTGGCACCAAATAAGAAATATTAATTCCTAAGACGCTGTATTTTAAACCAAGACCAACGGTTAGATATTGGCGACCACCTTTGGCTTTATCTTCATAAAAATAACCACCGCGAAAAGCAAATTGGTTGTCGTACCAATATTCTGCACCTGCTGAAATATTTATTTCTTGTAATTCTTCCGAAAATCCACCTGGTGCATCACTAAAAGAATTTATGATACCTGCAATCGGGCTTTGTGCTTTCCAAGAACGCGTTGGGTCAGTAACGAGTGGTTGCGGAGTAGGTACCAAGAGTTTATTCATATCAATTGTAAAAACAATTCGGTTTAACGGATCGAAAGGTTTATTGTAAGCTGCACCAATGCCAAGATTTGTTGGTAAAAAATCAGCCGTGTTGAGATAGTTTACTTTATTACCAATATTTGAAACAACTGCTGCAATTGTTAAATCACCTTTTCCAGCAGCCGATTTAATCGGCTTTTTGTACGTAAAAGATAAATCGCCAGCGACTGCTTGACCCGAACGAATTGTACTTGTACCAGTTCCACCGACCGATTGACCTGAAGCCAAATTGGAGTAGATATATTTACCGGTAAAACCAATAGAAACTTCTGGACTCAACTGACGTGCATAAGCTGCCGCTAAAGCATATTCGCGCGGTGCGCCATAGCCTAAAACTTCGCCACTGTATCCCGTCCAAGTTAATTCGCCCAAAGAAAAATAGGTTAAGCTTAAGCCAACTGTTTGTTTAACGCCTTTATCGCCAAACTGATAAAAACCAGAAGCATACGCTAGATAAATATCATTTACGTTTAAATTGCGCAACCAAGGCGTGTAAGAAATAGAACCGCCCCATTTTTGATCGGTATTAGCTAATTTTGAGGCGTTGAAGTGCATAGCATTAGCGTCTGTACTTATGGCAATACCTGCATCGCCCATTCCACCAGAACGTGCATCTGGATTAATACTTAAAAACGGAACGGCTGATTGAACAGCACCACCGCATTTTCTGCCTAATTGATCCACTCCAGAGATAGGATCGCATTGAGCAATAATTTTTTGCGAAAATGTTGTAAGAATGACTAAAACGAGAGTGTGTAGAAATAATTTTTTCATGAAGACTAAGTAATATTTAGAATTTACCAACCATATTTTTTAAACGCGCAAATATACTTTGTTATTATGTTGAATGAAAGAAACTCTTAAACATTCGTTAATATACCGCAGTTAAGTGAAAGACAAAAGTAATTTCTTTTTATTTATCGAGTTTTTTCTCTTTTTTCAATCTAAAAACTCGTTTTTGAACAACTAAAAAATATTTTTATGATAATCTTAAAACAAGCTATCTATATTTAACAGAAGTTTATTGGTTGGTAGGTAATCTAAAATCAAATTTAGACGTCTTATAAATGTGCTTCTTTTAAAAAGCATTTTTAAAAACCCATTCATTCATATCAAAATTTTTCAAGTATGAAAAGTTTAATTGTTCAGAAAGTTGTGTCGAGTTTTAGTTTGAAAGTCAGAAAACAAATTTTGCCCGCTTTTATTTTGGGGTTATTATTTTTAGGTTGTGGTTTTACAAATACTGTTGCGGCGCAAAGTTTCGGTATGAATGTTGATTTAAATTTGCCAACTTGGGCGCCGCAATACGATAACGTCAATCAAGTGCAATATTATTATTTGCCTGACATTGAAAGCTACTACGATGTTTACAATCGTGAGTTTGTTTATTTAGAAAACGGAAATTGGGTTTTTGCACCGCAATTGCCTCAAAGGTATGCTTGGTACGATTTTAATAATAGTTTCAGCGTTGTTTTAGATTACAGCGCGCGCGAACCATGGAGATATCATAATTTTTACATCGAGCATTATCCGAGAAATTATTATCGTCAAATGTATCGGAATGAGTTTGAAAATCGTGAACATTTTGCACGTGGATTCAATGAGAATAATCGCGGATTGGTTTATAGAAATATTGACGCGCGTCACGATTTTATTGAAAGACGCGAAGTAAACGAAAGACGCGAAGCGGAGCAAAGACGCGAAGCAGAGCAAAGACACGAATACGCTGAAAGACGCGAAGCAGAGCAAAGACATGATGCAGAGCAAAGACGCGAAGCACCGCAACGTTTTGAAAACAATCAGAGACGCGAAGTTGCTCAAACGCGCCAAGTAGCTAATTATCAATCGAGAACTTCACAGCCTTATACATCACAACGTGTTGAACACAACGAAAGAAACATTGGTCAACCTGTGAAAATAGATTATCGAAATAACAGACCTCAAGAAACACATAGTGGTCGTTATAGTAGATAAAATAAATTTGGAACTAACAATAAACGCTGTCAATTCGACAGCGTTTATTGTTTACAAATATTTGGAAAACAAAACACACATAACAAATGATGAAGCAAAAGTTTTGGTTCAAAATATTGATATATAATTTTTTTTGCAGTTTTTAAATGGTTAATTTCTCAGAATTATTTCAGTGAATGATAATTATTTACCTAATCTCGCTTTTCGTGTTAGCCCTTTTTTTTGTTCATAATATCTTTTGTCGGCTACATAAAAATTCAGCGAAATTTCGCAAAAATTGAACTTCCGATGTTTAAATTGTACATTTCAATTTTATAATTTATCTTTGTAAATTACAAATTATAATGATTGCTAAGCTTATTCCTAAAAAATAATTACTCAAGAATTTTTTGAATTGGATCTCGAAGAAGGATTTACTTTAAAAGTAGAGAATATTTTTTCTGAAGTTTCATTTGCGCTAATAAAATCTTTAACAAAAAGCACAACTTATACAATACAGGTTTATTTTTGCCCCCGATAAAAGAATAATAAGATGGCTCTTAAAAAAGCAATTCAATTTTTAGCTTATACAAGCGTAATTTTATTTTTTGCGCAATGTGCTAAACCAATTGCGCAGTTCAATACTGTTGTAAAAAAACCAGATGCGCCTGCGCCTATAGAATTTAAAAACACATCACAAAAAGCGGAACGCTACGAATGGAATTTTGGCGATGGTAAAACATCGAATGACATAAATATACAACACACCTATAAACATTCTGGTACCTATACCGTTACTTTAAAAGCCTACAAAGGAAAAAAAATGAGCGAAAGTAAAAAAGAAATTGATATTAAAGCACCACTGAATTGTTTGGTCGAAATTGAAACAGAGCTCGGCACGATGGTGGTTGAACTTTCGAATGCAACACCGCTGCATCGCGATAATTTTTTAAAATTAGCGGAAGAAGGATATTATAATAATACCATTTTCCACCGTGTTATTACCGAATTTATGATTCAAGGTGGTGATCCAGATTCTAAAAATGCTTCGCCGAATCAATCGCTCGGTGTTGGTGGACCCGGTTATACTATTCCAGCAGAATTTGTTGATACCTTAGCGCATACAAAAGGTGCATTAGCAGCTGCACGACAAGGCGATGCGGGCAATCCAAAAAAAGCATCGAGTGGTTCGCAATTTTATATCGTTCAAGGGAAAGTGCCGACAGCACAACAACTCGATTATTTTGAAAGTCAGAAAGGCGCGCGTTATGCCCCGCATATTCGCTCTGCCTATTTAGAATTAGGTGGTACGCCATTTTTAGACAGAGAATATACCGTTTTTGGTCATATCATAGAAGGCTTAGATGTTATTGATAAAATTGCAGCCGTTCAGAAAGATGGGCGCGATAGACCAACAAAAGATATTAAAATGACTATGCGCGTCATTCGATAACTTTATTTGTTAGTTGATAGTAGTTCTTTGAGAACACTTTTATTCTAACATCTAAGAAATAACAACTAACAATTAATTTTGGATAAGACACATTTTCTTGGCATTGACGTTGGCGCATCAGGTATTAAAGGTGCCTTGGTGGATGTTGTTACGGGCGAATTATTAGAAAAACGTTTTAGGATTGATATGCCTAAAGAAAGCACACCCGACAATGTCGCCAAAATTGTTGCAGACATAAAGACGCAATTTAATTATGAAGGACGAATTGGAATTGGTTTTCCGTCGGTTGTAAAAAATGGTATCGCATTAACTGCTGCTAATCTGGATAAAAGTTGGATAGGTTGCAATATTGAAGAAACGATTTCAAAAGTTACACATTGTAAAGTTTTTGCTTTGAATGATGCCGACGCCGCTGGTATAGCTGAAATACGATTTGGACTTGGCAAAAATGTAAAGGGTACGGTTGTATTAATCACGATTGGCACAGGGCTTGGTACGGCAGTTTTTATAAACGGTATTTTATTGCCTAATACGGAACTCGGGCATTTGTTTATGAAAAACGGAATAGAAGCCGAACATTACGCGGCTGATTCTGTCCGAAAGCGAGAAGATTTACCCATTAAAAAATGGGCGAAACGTTTCAATGATTATTTAGAACTTATAGAATCTTATTTGCAACCGCAATTAATAATTTTAGGGGGTGGAATCAGTAAACATTTTGAAGAATTTAAAGATAAAATTAAAATTTCTACGCCCGTTGAGCCTGCCCAACTACTCAATAATGCAGGTATTGTAGGTGCTGCTATGTTTGCAGCAGAAAATAAGTAGATTGAATTTACAACTTAAGTTCTTTCTCTATTTTCAATACAAACTCAATACTAGTTCCAAAACCCTAAAAATTTATTCAAAAGTTAATTTAACTTGCTCTCTCAAGGTGTATAAAAACCTGTGCTCTTAAAAACGCAAGATATTAACGGTTCATTTTTGAACCCTTAATTTTGAAAACGCACATGAAATAACGATTCTCTAAAATAGAAACCCTGTAGAAGTTTAAAATTCTACAGGGTTTCTATTTTAGAGAAAAATAATTACGCTCTTGGCGCAACCGCTTTAATCTTCTTTTTACCTTGCATCGTTCCAGCCAATTTAACAGCTTCATAAACATTCACAATGCCACCCGTTTTGCTCAAACTACTGAAAGGAACAGTAACATCGCTTCCCGGTTTTTTAACTTGGTAATTTTGTTTTGTCACAGAATTTTCGATACACATTTTAACTTGCTCGGCGGTGAGCGTTGGGAAGTAAGAGCGAATGAGCGCAGCCACACCCGCAGTTACGGGTGATGCCATAGATGTACCGGAAAGACTTTTATATTTTCCATCGGGTACGGTAGAATAAATATCTACACCCGGAGAAAAAACATCCACGTTTTCATGTCCGTAATTTGAAAAGGATGCAACAGCATCTTCTCCTTTTTTCCAAGAAAGCGCGCCTACTTCAATCCAATTCGGTGCTTTCTTTTTATGAAACCAACCTGCTTTTTCATATTTAGCGGTTGGAAAATTACTGTTCGCTTTATCATCATTATTTTTAGAATCATTTCCCGCCGCATGAACAATGAGTACATCGTGTGCAGCTGCATATTTAACGGCTTTATCAACAACAGCTTTATCCCAAGAATAACCTTTACCGAAACTCATATTTATGACTTGCGCGCCATTATCAACAGCATACATAATGCCGTTAGCAACATCTTTATCACGCTCGTCGCCGTCGGGGACAACGCGCACAGCCATAATCCGAACGTTATCTGCTACACCATTGATACCAATATTATTATTTCTGATAGCACCAATGATTCCTGCAACGTGCGTTCCGTGCATGGCATCGGGACCTTTAACGTCATTGTTGCCGTAATTGTGTTCGTAATCGTTTGTCTGATCATCTTTTACGATGTCTTTTCTTGGATTATAATCAACGTTATATTGGTATTTTGCTTTGGTTTCGTAGTGGTCAATGCCTTCTTGAATCTGTTCCATCAAATTATCTTTAACACCTTTTACAGTAATTGTACCGCCTTCAGTGCTCAATTGCTTCAGCAAAATATTTTTACCGGCATTTAAATTGGGGTTTGCGCCAGCGTTGATGGCTTCTAAATTTTCTTTTGTAGCCGGCTTATTGCCTAATTTTTCTGCTACAGCATCTAATCCGCCGGAAACAATTGTTTTAATGGATTCTAACTGCGCTAATTCTTCTTGCGCTTCCTGAACGTTTTGTTCAACTTCTTTTTTCCATTTTTTATATTGCTCGTATTCTTTTTTATCGGAAGCAGCAACTTTTGTTGAGTCAATATTATCGTACTTAGGCTTAATTTTTGCGTAAAGGCGTGTCATTTCAATTGTTTCGTGATTGACGTTTTTTCCATCGGCACCACCCAAAAAATTCCAACCATGTACATCATCAACATAACCGTTGCCGTCGTCGTCTTTGCCATTACCTGGTATTTCACCTGTATTTGTCCACATAATACTTTTTAAGTCTTCATGGTTATAATCTACACCGCCATCAATTACGGCAACAATAACTGTCTGACTTTTTTTGCCTTTTAGCAAATCAGCATAAGTTTTGTCTGTGCTTACGCCATTAACATTATTTGCCGTAGCATCTAAATTAAACCAATTGTCGGGTGCTTTATTTTGCGCACTTGCTACCGAAATTAAAAAACATACACTCAGTAGTGCGCATTTTATTTTTAAAAACATTTTTGTGATTTTTTTAATGATTACAATTAACGCTCAAAATTACTTTTTATTCGATGATTTCACGAACTTTACTAACTAAAATAAACTTTGAAGGTTGCAAATTATTTTTTTAATCTTCAAACAATTGTTTTAATTTTTTCAAAAAGAATTTCCGCCAATCGCTGTTTCGATTCAATCGTCCAACCGGCAATATGCGGCGTTACTAAAACATTATCAAAACTATAAAGCTCTGAATACGTTTCACGATCCGAAACAGATAAAGAATTTACTTTTTCGTTTTCAAAAACATCCAAACAAGCACCTCGAACTTTTTTATTTTTCAAAGCTTTTAACAGACTCTTAGTTTCGATAACATTTCCGCGCGAAGTATTGATAAGAATAACCGATTTTGCGCACTGCGTTAAAAAGTTTTCATTTACTAAATGTTTTGTCTCAGAAGTGAGCGGTAAATGAAAACTAATGATGTCGCAATACGATTGAATTTCACTTAAAGAAGACTCATTGTAACTTGAAAAATTATAATTGAAAGTGTTGGTATCAATTTTAGGCGAAATAAAACTTTTACGGGGCGTAGTAAAATGTTTTTGAGCTAAATTTTTGGGAAGAAACTTTTTTAAATAACCCTTAGGTAGGTATTTATCGTAAATCAAAATATCAGCACCGAATCCTAAAAGTTTTGCAGCAAAACTGCTTCCTGTATTTCCAAAACCAACAATACCAATTTTTTTATCGAGTAACTCCTCACCGCGATTTTCTTCGCGTCGCCACACAAAATTTTTGACTTCGTTGTTCGCGCGATTCAAATTGTTCATCAAACTCAACAACATTCCGAGCGCGTGTTCAGCAACAGCATTTCTGTTTCCTTCGGGTGAGCTTAAAACGGCAATGTTTTTCGATTCTGCGTAAGGTATGTCAACAATTTCCATTCCCGAACCGACACGACCTACAAATTTTAAACTTTCTGCCAAGTCTATCATCGCGCTATCAACATTTATTTTAGAATTTATGACAATACCTGAGTAGTCTGAAATAATTTTTCTTACTTCAGCATCTGAAATTTTAGGCAGGTAATCGCATTCAAATCCAAGAGTTTCTAAACCCTTGATGAGTGATGTGTGTACGTCGTCGGTAATGAGAACCTTCATAGTTTTTGGTTGATAGTTGTTGGTTGTTAGTTGGTGCATGTTTAAAATACTATCAACCAACAACTATCAACCAACAACTACATTAAGCGACTTTAAGTTTAGTAATAAACGTATTCACGAGTTTATCTGAAGCATAATCGTACGTTACTTCAAATGCTTTTATATTTTTTGTGGATGGCAATTCAAACATAAGGTCTGTCATTATAGCTTCGCAAACGGATCGTAAACCACGCGCACCAAGTTTATAATCGAGCGCGACTTGCGCAATTAAACCGAGTGCATCGTCCGTAAAAGATAAATCAATGCCTTCTAGTCGGAACAGTTTTTTATATTGCTTAATAATGGCGTTTTTAGGTTCGGTTAGAATGCGCAGCAGCGCATCGTAATCGAGGGGCTCTAAATGCGTAATGACAGGTAAACGCCCTACCAATTCAGGAATAATTCCGAACGATTTAATATCTTGTGGTGCAATAAATTGCAGCAAAGTTTCGCCGTCAATTTTAGCTTTATTTTCTTTCTTATAGCCTATAACGCTGGTATTTAAACGGCGACCAATAATTTTTTCGATACCATCGAACGCTCCACCACAAATAAATAAAATATTCGACGTGTCGAGCGCAATAAGTTTTTGTTCAGGGTGTTTTCTGCCACCTTGCGGTGGTACTAAAACTTCTGTGCCTTCCAACATTTTTAATAAACCTTGCTGCACACCTTCACCCGATACATCGCGCGTAATGCTCGCATTGTCTTGCTTGCGCGCAATTTTATCAATCTCATCAATATAAATAATCCCACGCTCTGCAGATTTTACGTCATAGTCGCACACTTGCAATAAACGCGTGAACATACTTTCTAAATCTTCACCCACATAACCCGCTTCCGTGAAAACTGTTGCATCAACTATACAAAACGGCACATTCAGTAATTTTGCAACGGTGCGTGCAATTAAAGTTTTTCCTGTACCTGTTCTGCCAACCAAAACGATATTCGATTTTTCAATTTCTACTTCATCGTTTTTATCAGCGGGCGCATTCAAGCGTTTGTAATGATTATAAACTGCGACTGAAATAACTTTTTTAGCATCATCCTGTCCGATGATGTGTTGATCCATGTAGTTTTTTATTTCTATTGGCTTTTTATCGAACGTCGGTAATTTAGTGGTTTTGTTTTTATTCTTTTTTACATTCGTTCCATCTTCTTCATACAACATATGAAAACCTTGCTCCAAACAACTCTCACAAATATTCGCATCAATGCCACCTAAAAGCATAGCGACTTTGTCGTCTGTTCTGCCACAAAAATTACAATGTTTCTGTTCAATTCTTTTTGCCATGAAAGCTATTGTTCTACTGTTTTTTTTAATAATAAATAAAGGTACGCTTTGCGCGCGTTTTTAAAAAATAACGCCTCCGATTTTTCAATGAGAGACGTTATTTTTAAAGAATAAGGAAAAGTAAAAATAAAACAAAATAAACTAAAGCGAATTACATTTTTTATTCTATTTTACTCATTCTTATTGCCTCGCTAACTTTTACTTAACTTGCAATTTTTCTTGATAACACCTCGTCAATTAAACCATAATTTTTAGCTTCTTCGCCAGTCATCCAATTATCGCGGTTACTATCGCGATCAATTTCTTCGAGCGTTTTGCCAGTGTGTTCAGCTAAAATATTGTATAAATTCCGCTGCATTTTTTTCATCAAATTGTACGTAATTTCTACATCCGACATCTGACCTTGCGCACCACCGCTTGGTTGGTGAATCATAATATGGCTGTGTCTTAAACAACTGCGCTTTCCTTTTTGTCCAGCAGCCAATAAAACAGCGCCCATCGAAGCCGCCAAACCTGTGCAGATAGTTGCAACATCCGGCGTGACGTATTGCATTGTGTCATATATTCCGAGTCCATCAATCACTGATCCGCCCGGACTATTGATGAACAATTGCACATCGCGTTTAGCGTCGGCACTTTCTAAAAATAAAAGTTGCGCCTGAATAACATTGGCAACATAATCGCTTACAGGAACGCCCATAAATATAATTCGGTCTGCCATTAAGCGACTAAAAACATCAATTTGAGTCATGTTCATTTGTCGCTCTTCAATAATTGCAGGTGTGAAACCCGTAATATCTGGTACAGAAATACCTCGTACACTCTTATCCATGTATTTTTCGAGGTGCATCGAACTCATTCCGAGATGTTTGACCGCGTATTTTTTAAACTCGTCTTGTGGTATCATAATAAAATAAATCTTGGGTGAAAAAAACCTTAATCTAATGACGCTTAACAAACTAATTTATTGCAAATTTTGTTCAGACATTTTTCATTGAGGCACTTCTACGTATTCCGTATCTTCAATTTTGTTTTCGTGAGAATGCTCTAATCCATGTTCGTGATCGTGTGCATGGTCGTGCGTTGCGTCTAATTCAGCACCGACAGGTTGTTTGAAATAATATTGAAATTTTTCTTGAAAAACTTCATCACTCACAAATACATTTTCAGTTTTATCTTCATCGAAGACAAATTGCGCAATTTTATTTTTCTTGGCTGTGTCAACATAGTGTTGATAGTCTGTCGAATTTTCTTCTTTTGCTTTGTTAAAAATACCTTCGTGGTATTGCTGAAACTCAAAATCGGGCGGTAAACCCATCGAGGCATTGTAAATGCTCAAAAATATTTTATAAACCTCCGGACGCGTTACACTTAAACCTAAATGAACCAATAATGACTCTAAAGTATTAGACCGTTTAAAAAACGATTGATAATTCTGTATAAATTCGTTCAAAGAAATATCATCCATATTTGGGTTTCTATTTTTTATGAGAAGTCGCAAATATTGTTCTGGATATGTCGGATGATATTTTTCAACCAATTTATCAATTAAACCTTCTGAGTAAAGCAAATTTTCTTCAAAATAATGCAACTCCCGCATTTGTTTTTCAATGAACTGGCGAAAATCTGTTTCAGTTTTAATCTCTTGTTTCGATTGCTCAGCAATTTTCGCTAAAAATTCTTCATCAAGTTTTGCAGGTACTTTCCTACGAATACCCGTGAGTTCAATTTTAATTATTTCAGGAGCTATAAAATCATCGGGTTTACCTAAAATATTTTTTACAACAAACGCCACATCGCCACTTTGTTTATCTAAATTAGCCAGTGCAGTTGTTACGGTATCCCCAATTTTTGCAGTTTTTAATTCTTCAGCAAGGGCATCATTGCAATCTTGCGGTGCAAGTAACGTTTCGTTTAAAACTTCATCATTCTCGCCAATAAATTTGGCATCGAAGGTTTCACCTGCTTCAGCAGTTAAACCCATTTCTGTGACAGGTTCCAGTTTACCATAGTTTTTTAAAATTATGGCAATTTGGATATTGAGTTTTTCTTCGGTCACTGTCATACAGTAGCGCGGCACCAATTTAATATCTTCGTTCGTAATTGTTAAGAAGCTTTGCTTAGCTACGCAAAAAGAAAAAGTGATGTCTTTATTTTCTTTATTACCAAAAACTACCGCATCCGAATCGTTCATAGCCATTGGCTCACCGACCAATTGGAGTTTGTTTTCGTCAATATAATTATTAACAGCTTCCGAAATTAATTTATTGACTGATTCAACCGTAAACGTTTCGCCATACATGGATTTAGCGAGTTGCTTAGGCATTTTTCCTGGTCGAAATCCGCGAACTTGCGCACGTTGCGCGTACTTAGTAATATCTTTTTCAGCTTTGACTTTGTATTCTTGCTCTGGAAGAAAAACCTCTAAGCGCCATACATTGTCGCTTAATTCGTGTGCTGTTACGTTTGCCATATTTTTTTGTAAGGTAGGATAAATTTATTGCTTTGTGCGGGCGGAGGGACTCGAACCCACACACCTTGCGGAGTCAGATCCTAAGTCTGATGCGTCTACCAATTTCGCCACGCCCGCAGTAACAATAAGCCGCTGAATAATATTTTTATTTAGCGGGTGCAAAAGTAAAATTATTTTCTTTAAAAAAATAATATTTTTACTTTGAAAACTATTTTTTATTTGCCGATGTGAAAATCCTATTCCAGCGAATACCGCTCGGACCCGACGACATCCATATAAATAACGGTTTACCCACAATATGATCTTCCGGTACAAAACCCCAGAAGCGCGAATCTTCCGAATTATGTCTGTTGTCACCCATCGCCCAATAATAATTTTGTTTGAAAGTATAACTATCTGTTTCTACACCATTAATCGTAAACTTTCCATCTTTATTGGTAAAAGTATTTTTTTCGTAAATAGTAATAATGCGTTCGTACATAGCAATATTTTCTTTAGAAAGTTTTACAGTTGTGCCTTTTGCCGGAATTGTTAGCGGTCCGTAATTATCCACTGACCATTTAAAATGTGCTGTATCATTAGGAAAAATATCTGTACGAACGGTATTATTTGGTCGCAGTTCAACGGTAACACCACTGAGTGATTTAATTTTTTCAACCTGATCGGCATTGAGAGTAAAAAAACCATCGCGCGCATTTTCGCCTAAGTCAGTGACATTTACATCCCATTCTTCTAATTTTTCTAAACTCACTTTACCGGAAATATGATAAATGAATTGCGCTTTTTCGGGCATTTTTTCCGCTACGCCGTTAATATAAATTTGCCTGTCCCGTACTTCTAAAGCATCGCCCGGTAAAGCTACGCAGCGTTTTATGTAATGATCTTTCTTATCAATAGGTCGTGCTAAAACTTCTTCCTTTAAATACGGACGGCCCATTTGTCGCAACTGACCCACGTTCCAAGTTCTATCGGGTGAAACAATGACGCTATCGCCGATGGGCCAATTAAAAACAAAAGGCGAATTGCGTTCAACTTTTTCAAGAGCTGGTAAACGAAAATACGGAAAACTTGGTTCTTTGATGTAAGATTCAGAGCCAATACCAGGAATTTGATTATGAAGTAACGGAATTTGTAAAATCGTCATGGGTGTACGGATGCCGTAGTGCGCTTTGCTAACGCATAAGTAATCGCCTACTAAAAGCGAACCTTCCATAGATGATGTTGGGATGGTGTACATCTCAAACAAAAACATTCTGATAAACGCCGCTGCAAAAACAGCGAAAACAATAGCTTCAAACCAATTGCGCGCCTCCGATTTTTTATAAGGACTACCCTCTAATTTTTTAAGCGCAATTTTATCTTTTTTACCCAGCGCATTCTGTAAATCTTCTTTGTATTGTTTTTCTTTTACAACAATTTGACCTTCGTATTTTGAACTATCTCTTGAAATTTTCCAAAAAATAAATGGCGAAAAAACGGTTGCCCAAAAACTATCGCTCAGTTTAAACTTCCCGAAAGCGCGCACTAAATCTATTTTTAAACCCACAAACACAAATATATTTACGATTGGGGCGAGTAAAAGCCAAGCATGCCACGTTGGTCGACCAACTAATTTACAAATTTCTTGAAAATTCTGAATAGGTACTAAAGCTTTCCATTTTTCGACACCTGCTTTTTCAAATACTGGCATTAAAGTGAAGCACATTAACGCATAAATGAGAACTAAAATCAATAAAATTACCACGATTTATTTTTTTATTTGCAAAAATATAAAAACCAAACTCAATACATCCAAAATTATGCGATGATTTATACATTAACGTAATTTTTCGATGAACAATAAGAATATTTCGATATAAATTTGAGCGATTTTTATTTTTAAAGAAATTATTCAATCGTAAATCTCTTGAAAACACATTATACTTCTATAACTTAACCATTAAATCACAAGTAGAACATTATAATTAGCTATGGAAAATCAGGAAAATTTAGAAACCGATTTAGTTTCTCCTTCTGAAAGTGTTGTAGATTTACAGAATGTACCGCAACCTAAAACCGTATTGCAAGAACTTTTGAGATATTGTTTATATTTCTTAGCTGGATTATTAGTGTCACAATTATTAACGCTCTTGCTCCAGAAAGTTTCGGGTATAGATATTGTGAGTTTGGCTTCGGGTAATAATGGCGTGGCTATGAATATTGCACAGCGCAATACTTTGCGCGTACTTATTTTTATGAATCAAATTTTTCTGATTGGTTTGCCGGCTTATTTAACTTTGCATTGGATGAATAAGTTGGGTTGGTTTAAATCACTTGGTCTCGATAAACGTACGAATCAATTTTGGTTATTTTTAGCCGTCGCTATGTTGCTCGCAAGTGCGCCGTTTATTTATTTTTTAGAAGAAATAAATAAATCGCTACCGCTTCCTGTTTGGATGAAAACCATGGAAAATTCTCAAGATGGTTTACTGAGTGCTATGTTCAGTAAAGAATATAAATACGAGATGGTCTTAACTTTTATTCTTATTGCTGCCATTCCGGCATTTTGTGAAGAACTTCTGTTTCGCGGTTGGTTGCAACCACTTATTAAAAAAATTTTCAAAAACGATCACGTGGCGGTTTGGTTGACCGCAATAATTTTCAGTGCTATACATTTTCAATTTGAAGGTTTTGCAGCGCGTGCCGCTTTAGGTGCCATTCTCGGTTATTTATTTGTCTGGACGAAATCGCTTTGGTATTCTATATTCGTCCATTTTTTTAACAATGGCGCGCAACTTTTAGCCGTTTACGCCTCCGATGTAAAACTTGAAGAAATGAATAAACTAAATCCCGAAGACAGTGTTCATTGGACAATAGCCGGATTATCTTTGGTGTCTGTTTTATTTTTAGGCAGATTGATTCGCGATTTAGCAAACGGCGTTCAGTTTTTTAAATTTGATGATAGTAAATAATCTTTGAGCTTTGAGCTATTAGTTAACATCTATCGCCACTTCTTAGAAGCTGATAGCTGATAGCTGATTGCTAATTGCTGAAAGCCAATAGCTTAAAACATAATGAAAGATTTAGTACGGCGCAGTATTACGGCTTGGTTTTTTATCGGCACCATGCTTTTTGGAATGTTTTTTTCAGAAATTAGTTTTCAAATACTTTTTTTTCTGATTGGCTTGGGTTGTTGGTGGGAGTATTTAAACCTGACACTCAAAAATGCGAGATGGCGACATATCGTTGGCATGATTTTATACACTATAATTTATTGGACTTGGAGCCACATTGCAGTTTATAATCCAAGGATGTCAATTTTAGCAGTAACATTATCCGTTTCTGCTTTCTTAATTGTTGAAATGTTTTTTGCCTCTGAAAAAACTTTTAGAAACGTCGCTTATTTAACGCTTGGCATATTTTATATTACTTTCCCGATTACTTTGGTTCAAGACATTAGTTATATGAATCCAAATCATAAATTTACGCCGAATTTAGTAGCAGGCTTGGTTTATTTGGTTTGGATGAGCGATACTGCTGCCTATTTGGTAGGTTCTAAATTGGGTAAGCACCAAATTCTACCACATATTTCACCCAAAAAAACGTGGGAAGGATTTTTAGGCGGTTTTGGTATGTGCATTTTGTTATCATTTTTAATAACTTACGTTATGGGTGTTTTGCCTTGGTATCATTGGCTCGGTTTAAGTATTGTAGTTCCCATTTTTGGTTCTCTCGGCGATTTAGTAGAAAGTTTATTGAAACGCTCGGTTAACGCTAAAGATTCAAGCAGTTTATTTCCGGGTCATGGCGGATTTTTTGATCGGTACGATGCTTTTATTATGCAAATACCGTTCGTGTACTTATATTTAGTAGCATTCGGGTTGAACTAAAAAAAATCTAAAAAATGTTTAAAATTCATAGAGAAGGCGTAAAAATTATTTTGTTTGTTATTGCAGTATCGTTTGTGATATGTCTTTTAGCTTCGCATTTTATACCACCCTTGTTTTTTTATTTAATCAATATTGGGTTATTGGTTTTTAATTATTTAGTCATTCAGTTTTTCAGAAATCCTACCCGAACAATTACACAATTCGATAATAATTTTGTTTACGCACCAGCCGACGGTAAAGTAGTTGTGATAGAAAAAACTTTAGAATCTGAATATTTTAACGATAAGCGTATTCAAGTTTCTATTTTTATGTCGCCTTTAAACGTTCATGTAAATCGGTATGCCATTGGAGGAACAGTAGCTTATGTAAAATATCATGCTGGAAAATTTTTAACCGCTTGGCAACCTAAATCATCAACAGAAAATGAACGCGCAACAATTGTGATTGACAATGGTAAAGTTAAAATATTATTGCGCCAAATTGCCGGCGCGGTAGCGCGTCGTATCATTACTTATTCTAAAGTAGGCGATAAAGCAATACAAGGACAAGATTTAGGTTTTATTCGTTTTGGTTCGCGCGTGGATATTTTTTTACCCCTTGATGCTAAAATTTTAGTGGATATAAACCAAAATGTTTTTGGAAATACAACAGTAATAGCAAAAGTTTAAAAAATTGAAAACAGCCTAACAAATAAAATTAATTGATCCAAACACACTATCTATCTGACTTCAAATCGGCGTTAATGTCAGTCAGAAGAATTAAACAGTGTTGTACTAATTATTTTTTTTAATGCAAATTTCAAATTCCTTTAGCAAACCGAAATATTTTAGGATTAAAGTTGAGTGTATTATTTCTGTATCTTTTATGGAAAATCGACCATCTTTTAATTCCATGAATGTATATTAAGTACGATAAAATTAAAATTAAAATTAAAGTAAAAAATTGTAATTTATCTCGGCAAAGAAATTTTACCCATCGAAACGTCGGGCATATTTTTTGCGCCGGCACCAGTTTGAGATATTCCAGCCACACATTCATTAGCTAAAGTTGCAAATAAAATCGCTTCTTTAGCGTCGCCATTAATGCCGAGCTCGAACGTGTTTTTAAAATTGAGTTGAGGTAAATAATATTTCAGTCGCGCAACAACTAACGGATTGTGTGCGCCACCGCCACTTAAATAAATAGTTGTTGGAATTTTATTTTTAGTTTCAAAAATTTCTGCACAATACGTTTTAATATTTTCTGAAACTGTGATTGCTGTTAATTCACACAAAGTTGCTAAAATATTGCGTCCATTATCTTTAAAAAATTTTAGAGCTTCATTGACAAAAGTTTTGTTAAAAACTTCCGGCCCGGTTGTTTTAGAAATTTTTGAGTTCGATTTTTCAAAATATGGATGTGATAATAAAAGTTTTAAAAGCGATGCGTTAATCGTGCCTTGTAAAGCAAACTTTGCGTCAACGTCGAAACTATATCCGTGCGCACCAAAATATTTTTGTGTCATGGCATCAATCAAAGTATTTCCAGGTCCAGTATCGGTTACAAAAATTTGATCGATAGTGCAAGCAACATGCAAAAAAGTATAATTAGCAATACCACCTAAATTTAAAAGAATTCGGTTTTCTGTTTCGCTTCTAAACAGAAAATAATCGCCATACGCTGCAAGCGGCGCACCTTCACCACCAGCAGCAATATGTTTTTGTCTGAAATCGGAAACGGTAATGATGCCAGTTTTAACGGCAATAATATCGCCATCGCCAATTTGAAGCGTCGCATTGTTAAACTCAGAATAGTTGTGCTGTGTTTTTGGCGCATGATATACCGTTTGTCCATGGCTTGCGATAAGATCAATATTTGTTGTTTGAAGACTCCATTCGTTCAAACAATCTAAAACTATTTGTGCGTGTTGCGCACCAATCCAGTTATTAAGTAGCGTTAAAAATTCAAAATCAACTTTTTTTTGTGCAAAAACTTTGCGCACCTTATTTTTAAAATCAGCGTTGTAATCAACTGTTTTGAAATGCAACAATTTAACTTTAGTTTCTACACCTGAACCATAAATGCGACAGCACGCTACATCTAAACCATCAAGCGATGTGCCGCTCATTAAACCAATGATAGTTCTTGACGATGCTTCAGCGATGTGTTTTAATTTTAGAATATCAGAAAACATTCAACTCGTTTTAAATTGCAAAGTAAGATAGGTTTTTAAGTTTTCTGAATTAGAAAACATAAAAGGTTGTTTTTTTAGAGTTTAAAAGTATATTTGGTTCTTACAAACTTTGAAAATTATGCTTTTCAAAAAAAATTTAACATTTGCTGAAAGAATTTTGAATATTTTACGTTAAAGTGTTGAAATGCTTTTTTTACTTTTCATAAATTGAATAATCTATGACCTCGAAAGCGACAACTAAGATTTTACTCGTTGAAGACGACCCAAATTTCGGCGATGTGCTACGTTCATACCTCGAAATGAATGATTACGATGTAACTTTAGCAACCAATGGCAACGCAGGTTTCGACGCGTTCAAGCGGCATGGTGGTTTCTCGCTGTGTATTTTTGATGTGATGATGCCACAAAAAGATGGTTTCACGCTGGCTAAAGAAGTGAGAGAGCGCGATAAAAATGTACCTATTATATTCTTAACTGCGAAAAATTTAAAAGAAGATATTTTGCAAGGTTTTAAAATCGGTGCCGATGATTATATAAGTAAGCCTTTTAACTCGGAAGAATTACTGATGCGCATTCAAGCCGTTTTAAAACGTAGTGCGCCTAAGCCCGATCCAAAAGATGAAATTCGAGATTATAAGATTGGCAAATATAATTTTAATTATCCTTTACGCACATTGGTTTACGAAAACTCGACGGAAGAAGTAAAACTTAGCCCTAAGGAAGCAGCTTTATTGCGTATGTTTTGTCACAGAATTAATGATGTTTTGCCCCGAACAGAGGCACTAATTAAAATTTGGCAAGAAGATAATTATTTTACGGCGCGCTCAATGGATGTTTTTATTACAAAACTCCGAAAGTATTTAAGCCAAGATGCTAATATCGAAATTGTTAATATTCATGGTAACGGTTTCCAACTTTTGGTTAAAACAGAATAAGTATTGATTAATTTATAGGCAGCATTATTTTTTTAAAATGCAAAATCAACATATTACTGAAACAAAACTTTCTTTAAAGCATCAATCGGAAGATAATCAGCCGCGCGAAAAACTGTTAAAATATGGAAAATCACATCTCAGTGATGCTGAATTGTTAGCGATATTAATAGGGAGCGGTAATAACGAAGACAACGCTGTGCAGCTTTGTGAAAAAATTTTAAACAGCGTAAATGGTAACTTAACAGAATTAGGAAAAAAAACTGTTGACTATCTTAAAGATTTTAAAGGAATTGGTGACGCTAAAGCGTTAACTTTTGTGGCAGCTTTAGAGCTTGGCAGAAGGCGACAAAAAAACGATTTGATTGAACGCGAACAAATTTGTACTTCCAGAGATATTCATGAATACATCTTCAAAGATTTAATTGATTTACAACACGAAGAGTTTTGGATTATTCTATTAAACCGAGCAAACCATGTGATTGCTAAAAAAAAAATTAGCAGTGGTGGAACTTCGGCAACTGTTGCTGAACCTAAAATGATTATTAAACCTGCACTCGATGCAATGGCGACAGGAATCATTTTAATTCATAATCATCCGTCAGGAAATTTAAAACCGAGTGAAGCAGATATTAAATTGACGCAAAAAATTAAATTAGCTTGCTCTTATTTTGATATTCAAGTGTATGACCATATCATTTTTTCGCACACAGGTTATTATAGTTTTGCTGATGCAAACATTCTGTAATGGTTAATTGTTATTTACAAGTCTCGTTAGGTACCAACAGACAAAATAAAAAATTAACAACCCTCAACAAAATTTATTTCTTTCTGAAATATTTTCGTTGCTTTTTAACTTTCAATGAATCCCAAATTATTTTTTGGTCGGGTTGGAGCAGACTTAAAAATTTCTCGTATCGTTCGTTCTGAAATTGTTTAATGGTTTGTTTTTTTTCTTTTTTAGAAATATTTTTATTCTCTGCAATTGCCGCATAACGCGTCACGTAAGAATCATTAATATCGTCTAAATTTTTAAATTGCTCAGAACTAAGGTGTAGGAGTTGCGCACGCTTTATTTCGCGTTTTTCAAATTTACTTAAAAACGTGGCAGATTTAGGTTCAATTTCAGAGGTAACACTTTGAGCGCTAATGTTAAACCAAAAATTAACCAGCAAAAAAAACAAAATGGATGTTCGCATAGTTCAAATTTTACGCAAATTAGTGATTCTACACTAAATTTCAAAATTTAATTTCTTCCAATTGTCGGACATTTTAAATCGCCGAAATAATAAAGCACGCCAAAAGTAAAAAATGAATAGGTATCGTTTTGGTTACTATCGCCACGCTGTCTGCCGGGTAGCCCTATTTTTTTCCCTTCTGCATCTAAAAGCGAAGGATCAGAAAGTGCAACAGCTATTGGTCCGCGCGCTTTTCTTAAATCATTCATACTCGGATAAACTGTGCTAACATCGTCTAAATAATCTGTAAAAAGTTTTCGAGCCGAAAGTTCTAAATTAACACTCCATGCTTCACCAAGTGCAATTTTAAAACCAATGCCATAATTTAGAGCTAATTGGGTAGTGTAATATTCTTCACCTTTAAACTGACCTTCGGTACCGAGTGGTGCTAAATCGTACCAAGTACCGTTTAAATTTCCTTGCGGATTAAAATGATAGACGTTAAAACCACCAAAAACATACGGCGAAAAACGTTTTGCCGGATCGAAATAATTGTAAGGCAAAAAATTAAATTCAAATTGAGCACCACCGTCGAATATATCGGAACGAAAATTAAGATTGCGTGCGCGTTCAAAAGCATTCGCTGAATTCTTATCGTCGGCACCAATTTTACCATAAGTGCCGGAAAGTTTCAAACACAAACGTTCATTAAAATTAAATCGCGACGTTACGCCAAGTGCAATACCAGGATGCGATAAATCGAATGACGTATTTAAATCTCCGAAATAATAAGCAATACCTATATTACCACCAACTTCCCAACCACGTTGAGCAAAACTATTTTTCGGAATAAGAAAGCAAGCAAAGATGATAAATGAAACACAATAATTTTTCAAAATGATTTATAATTTAGTAACTACATGGGATTTTTAAAAACGCAAAGAACGCTACTTCTAACGTGAATTTACAAAAAGTAATATTTCTGTTAAATTATTTAACAGAAATATTTTAGTTTACTGAACATTAATTAGTTTATGTGCAAAATTTATTCCAAAGTACATTTTAAGACAGAAGCATAAAAATCATAGGTTTATCAAAAAAAAATAGATTCATCTAAATTTAGGAAAGCCCAATAGGATTACTTAAAATTTTCATAAATGTTGACTGCAATTTAATAGCAACTGAAAATCAAAATTTAAAAAACTACAAAATTAAATTACGATAACGTTTTCATTTTAAAATTACATAACGCACAAATTGATTTACCATTTTTAAAATATGGTCTTAACTTTTTAAATAAATAGTGCACTATTATTGAAGAAATATTCATTTCTTTGTGATAATTAATTTACAGAATTGAAATTTCAAAACTTTGAAAAACATCAGACAAATTTTTTTATTCTTAATCACTCCTCGAATTAATAAACTTACTTTTTTAATTGCTATTTTCTTTTTTTCATTGGGAGTTAAAGCGCAAACCAAAGGAAGTTTTGAAAATCCATACGTACTTGAACCTTCGCCGACAACAGTTGTGTGGGGAAATTATTGGTCGGAAACGCCGCCGTGCTTGAAGATTCACTCTGGGGATTTTGTGAAACTACATACACTTCTTACTTCTAATCCTGAAAGATTAGAAGCTGCTGGACTTCCTTCAGAAAAAGTAGAAAAAGAATTGCGCGATGTACAATCGGTTAAAGATCGCGGACCGGGCGGTCACATTTTAACAGGACCTATTTTTATTGAAGAAGCAGAAGTGGGAGACGTTTTGGAAGTGCATTTCAATTCAATTGATTTTGCGATTCCGTATGGTTACAACGCTATCGGTCAAGCTGGATTTCTTTCCGATGAAATTTTTGATCGAAAAATGATAATTATCAATTTAGATACAGTTAAACGGATTGGACATTTTAAAGAAGGTATAGATATTCCTTTACATCCATTTTTTGGAAGTATGGGCGTGGCACCACCAAAAGAAGCCGGCAAATGGAATAGTGCACCACCTTGGATAAATGCCGGAAATTTAGACAATAAAGAGATTGTTGCAGGCAGTTCTTTATTTATTCCCGTTCATGTTAAAGGTGCTTTGTTTGAAATTGGCGACGGTCATGCTGCACAAGGCAATGGTGAAGTGGATATTACGGCGATTGAAACATCTTTGAAAGCGAAAATCCAATTTATTGTTCGTAAAGGTAAATCACTGACTTGGCCCAGAGCAGAAACTACCACGCATATTATAACAATGGGTTGCGATAGAGATTTAAATGCTGCCACACATATCGCCGTCAGAGAAATGATTAAATACCTGATGGAAGAAAAAAACTTATCGAAAGCGGATGCTTATATGCTGAGCAGTATTTCCGTTGATGTGAATATTACACAATTAGTAGATGGCAATGTGGGTGTTCATTGTATGCTGCCGAAATCTGTTTTTGTAAAGTAAAACTCCCACACCTGTATCGGCTAAATTTATTTAATTTTCGATTAATAATTATTTTGACAAAACTACCTGAGTAGTTACATTTTGACAAAACAATTGTTAAAATACCTGAAAATCCGTCCGTCTATTATTCGCTCTGCCCGAATCGGTTGAATTCGTATCAATCGGTAAAGTTTCGCCTTTGCCACTGAAGCGCAAACGGTTGGCAGCGATGCCGTTACTAATTAAGTAATCAAAAACGGCTTTGGCGCGTTTTTCGGAGAGAATTTTATTGTCAACAGGTTTACCAATATTGTCTGTATGTCCGCGAATTTCTATTTTCATGTTTGAATTATCTAAAAGCAGTTTCACTAATTTATCTAATTCAAAATGCGAAATTGCCGTTAGTTCTGCTTTGTTAGTTTCAAAAAAAACATTTTTGAGAACAGTAGCGACGGGTTCTTTTGCGGGTTTATTTTGTGAAACTACTATCGAATCAGTAATAGGTTGTAGAAAAATATCTTTTACGTATGGCATTGCGCTTGATTTATTTTCAGCCAAATCTAAATTTTCACTAAAAAAAATAAAACCTTTTGCAGCCACATTAACGGCAAATTTTTTATCTCGATTTAAAGCCACAATAAACTCACCTGCCTCATCTGTTTTTTGTTGAAATATTTTTTTATTTGCCCATAAATCTGAAATTTCTACATCAGCAACAACAGTTTGTAAAGTTACCGCATTTTTTACGCGACATTTAATGTAAGAAACAGGTTGCGCACGTTTATTTTCTGGTAAATCAAAAGTGAATAAATCCATTCTAAAAAATTTATCTTCAATTTTTTTTGCTAAAAAAGCTGTCTTACCATTTGCACTGACGGTTAATCCAACATCATCTGAAAAAGAATTTATGGGATATCCTAAATTAACGGGATCGCTAAAAGTTGTATCGTCTAATCGTTTGCTCACAAAAATATCTTTTTCACCCATACCAGGGTGCCCTTCGGAAGAAAAATATAAAGTTTTTCCATCTGGATGAATGAATGGCATTTCATCGTCGTACGGCGTATTAATTTTTGCGCCACAGTTGCGTGGTTTTGTCCAATTTCCGTTTTTAAATTCGGAAAACCAAATGTCTATATTTCCGAACCCGCCTGGTCTGTTACTCGCAAAAAAAAGCGTTTTACCATCGGCACTCAAACTGGGTTGCGATTCAAAATACTCTGAATTAATTGCTTTTGAAATTCTTTTAGCCTCACTCCATTTATTGCCTACTTTTTTTGTTATGTAAATATCGCAAGCATCGGCGCCGGTGCTCATTATATATCTATTACACGCCGTAAAAATAAAAGTTTTACCATCGGCAGAAAGCGCATGAGAACCTTCATTTCCATCAGTGTTAACAGCAGCAAAAGGTTGTGCGGGCAGCCAATTTCCGTTTGAGTCGCGCGAAGAGACATAAATATCTTCTTGTCGGTTCATCTGATTTGTAAAATAAAGTTCGGTCTCTTCTAAATTAAAAATTGCGCGATAATTTGCACCCAAAATATTTACAGAATCACTTAAACGCTTTGGTAAATACGGAACCGGTTTTTGCAAAGCGGAATCTATAAAGTGTGCATCGCGCGCAAATTTTTTAGCTTTATACAGCAGTTCAGGCAATGCTTTTTCGTTGTCAATATATTTTAAGAAAAAACTTTCTGCTTTTTTAAAATCCTTTTTTTTATAGTAAATGTCGCCTAATTTATACGGCACTCGTGCTTCATAACAACAATTTAAATCGAAAACTTTATTAAAATAGAGTAGAGCTTTTGTCGTGTCTTTTTGTTCTAAATAAATGGCAGCGATCTGAATTTTAGCATCAATAAAATAAGGATCTACGCTTTCTGCTGCTAAAAAAATTTTGAGCGCATTTTTAGATTCGTTTTCATAAATTTTTTTTATTCCCTCTGTATAATATGTTTTAACTTTTTCGGAAGTATTTTTTTTGGTAGTAAAATTTTGAGCAGATAGTTTCAGACTTACCACCGAGCTAAATATTATTACAGAGATGAAGCATTTATAACGTGCCATTAATGTTATTGTAGAAAACATAATTAAAGAGTGTAAAAAAATTATTAACTCCAATCCAAAGTATTTTATTATCCGAAGAAATTACGATATTGCCGACTAATTACACAATTTAACAAAACTGACTATGAAGTACATCCACACCGGGATATTATTCTTGCTTTTCTTATTTATTTCAAATCAAACAATTGCGCAAAAATTTAGAGGATATGTACGCGACGTAAATGGCGCACCGTTAGCGAATGTCAATATTATTGAAAAAGGATTACAAAATTTTACAACCACAGACGTTGACGGAAGTTACACTTTAACACCGATTGGCGAAAATGCTGTATTGGTTTTTAGTTTAGTCGGTTTTAGAACACAAGAAATAAAGCAAGATAGAAATATTATTTTAAACGTAGCGATGCAAGAATCAACGCTTTTAGAGGGTGTTGAAATTGTTGGTAGTCGTTCGTATAAGCGAACTGTTACAAATTCGCCTGTGCCTGTTGATCTGATTGATATCAGACAAGTCACCAATACGCAAGGTCAACTCGATTTGCATCAACTTTTACAATATGCTGCGCCTTCATTTAATGCTACGCGGCAATCGGGTTCTGATGGTGCTGACCATACAGATCCTGCTTCGCTGCGTGGTTTAGGTCCCGATCAAACATTGGTTTTAATAAATGGTAAACGCAGACACCAATCTTCTCTATTAACAATTATCGGTACACGCGGCAGAGGAAATACGGGAACGGATTTAAATGCAATTCCAGTTGCAGCAATCGAGCGTATCGAAATTTTACGCGACGGTGCTGCCGCTCAATATGGTTCGGATGCCATTGCAGGCGTTATAAATATTGTATTAAAACAAAACGTCGGTGAACTTTCGGCAAATGTCAATACTGGTATTAATACGGCAACGGATGAGGGGAAAAAATTAAGCGGACAATCTTTTGATGGGGGACAAGTTGATGCTAATTTAAATTATGGTTTAAAAATCGGACAAGAGGGTTATTTGAATTTAACAGGCGAGTTTTTATTTCGAGGTAGAACTTACCGACCGGATTCTATGGCGAATACGCCTCGCAAATATTCTGGCGATGCTCAAGCGAGTACAACAAGTTTATTCGCAAATTTAGCAATTCCAATATCGAAGTCGCTCACGTTTTACGGATTTAGCGGTTATTCATATCGTTTTAGCGATTCTTATGCTTTCCACCGCGATACCTTCAGCAATCGCAATATTCGTTCAATCTATCCATACGGTTTTGACCCGCACATACAAGCAAAAGTGAACGATGCTTCAGCTTCTGTTGGTTTACGCGGAACTTCAAACGGCGGTTGGAGTTGGGATTTAAATAATACTTATGGTTTAAACTCTTTTCACTATTACGTCGATAAAACTTTAAACACATCTTTGGGCTCAGCTTCACCAACTACGTTTGACGCGGGTGGATTTCAGCTTACTCAGAACACCACTACACTCGATTTTTCTAAAAATTATCCGAAAAACCTTTACGGAACGAATGTTGCTTTCGGTGTAGAATATCGGTACGAAAATTACCAAATAAATGCTGGTGAAGATAAATCTTGGCAAACCTACGATAAATCTTTATCAGGTGGTGCACAAGGTTTTCCAGGTTTTCAACCTGCGAATGTCGTAAATAAAGGTCGTTACAATTTAGGCGTTTATGGCGATATAGAATTAAATTTAACCAAACGCTTTATGACGGATATTGCGCTTCGCTTCGAAAATTATAGCGATTTCGGAAGTACGCTTAATGGTAAAATTGCTGTACGATTTGCCGTTACGCCCCGTTTTGCTTTTCGAGGCTCTTTGAGTACCGGTTACCGCGCACCATCTTTAGCACAATTATATTTTAGTCAGACGTTTACAAACTTTGTTGGCGGTATTCCACGCGAAGCGTATATTGATGGAAACGGTGGCAAAGTAGCAACAGCTTTAGGTATTCCGAGTTTAAAGCAAGAAACTTCAATTAATGGAACGCTTGGTTTTACGGTTAATGACGGCGGATTTACAGCTTCACTCGACGGCTATTTAATAAATGTTAAAGATAGAATTATTCTTACGGGTAATTTTGATCAAACAATTCCAGAAATTTCAAAACAGTTGCAAGCATTAAATGTTGTTTCTGTTCAGTTTTTTACGAATGCTGTTAACACTACAACTTTAGGTTACGATGTAGTTTTTGGTTACACCACCAATTACGGAAACGATAGACTCACGATGACATTCGTGTCCAACACTAACATTATGCCGATAACTTCGCTTACAGTTAATCCGGCACCAAGTTTAGCGAAATACAGTAGCATTTATTTGAGTTCTCGCGAACAACGTTTTTTAGTGGCATCTGCACCGCCACAAAGAACCAACATCACTTTCGATTACAACACTGAGCCATATAATTTTACATTGCGATTAAATTATTTTGGTCAGGTTGAATTAGAGAATTATGCGGGACATTTAGATATTTACACACCCAAAGCAACAGTTGATGCGACAGTTGGTTACACTTTTAGTAAAAATGCACATGCCAGCGTCGGTGTTGCCAACTTATTCAACGTTTACCCTGATGCGCAAGACGGACAAAATACCGAAGGCGGCGGAATTTATGATGCCGTCCAGATGGGAATTGCAGGAAGATTTATATTTGCTCGACTCGGATTCAAGTTCTAAATTCTTTATTAATTAAAAAAAAATGCATTAAAATACTTATTTTTGAAAATTTTTGTATTTTTATTAAACAATTTTAGTTTTAAATTATTTACAATTTATTACAAGAAAGTTAAAATTAAACATCATGAAACTCAGTATTAAAAATTTGTTTGGTTTACTTGTTTTTATCACAAGTTGCAACCCAAATGCTATTTTGCATAAACCTAATTTAACGACTATGTCAATGCCAAATTCAGAAGTTGAAACACCAAAGGCGAGCATTTTTTCTATTAAAATGAAGACCCTTGTTGGTGAAGAAACAACCTTAGAAAAGTATAAAGGAAAAAAAATAATTATTCTCAACACTGCTAGCGAGTGTGGTTACACACCACAGTATGCTAAATGGGAAAAATTTTATGAAGACAACAAAGAGACTACTGTTGTTTTAGGATTTCCGGCAAATAATTTCGGTGGACAAGAACCTGGAACTAATTCAGAAATTAAAACTTTTTGCACCAAAAATTATGGTGTAACTTTTCCGATGTTTGAAAAAATTTCAGTTAAAGGTGCTGATAAATCGCCACTTTATAAATGGTTAACTGACCCAAGTTTAAATGGTTGGAATTCTTCTGAGCCGTCATGGAATTTTTGTAAGTATCTAATTAACGAAAAAGGTGAACTTACTGAATTTTTTGCTTCAAAAATAGAACCAACGAATCAAGAATTTTTAACTGCTCTGAATAAAAAATAGGAGTTTGTTTAAAAATAAAATGGGCGCAATTTTGCGCCCATTTTATTTTTTTTATTTTTAGATAGTTTTGCTTTTTTGGGAAAACACCATTAATGTATTAAGAGGTTCATTTTTTAATCTTCTTAGCCATAAAGCGATAAAAAGCGTAATAAGAATCGTTGGCCCGAACCAAGCTAATAAACTCAATCTGCCTGAACTATTTACAACGGCGAAAGCAGTAAATGAAGCAATCATAGCTCCCATCATTCTTGAAATGTGTTGTTTCAACCAAAATAATTTAGAAACATTTTTTAGAACAATGAGCTTATAGTCTGTAATTAAAAAACGCGTTATTCCTATCGAAAAACCTAAAAATACCAATCCAAAAGTTACTTGATGTACTAAAAGATAAATACCGTAACTTAAAAAATATAAACCTGCTATATCTGTAAAGAGTGCAATAATTATTTCATAATTTCCCGTTTGGTTCGGTTTACCAAGCTGCATTTGTGTCATAAATCTTCGACCTGTTAAAGTGAGATAGGCGGTAAAAACGCCAATGGCAAATAAAAATGGAATATCATGTATTATTGCCAGAACAAAAGAACTCGAGGCAACAACAATCATGGCATAATAAAAAATTAAGCCTGCTATAACGTGCGTTCTACTTCCTTTCTGAGCCAACATACTTATTGGACCCGAAATTAAACCTGTTGTACCCGCAATAATGTGTAAAACTAAAAAAACTTTAAAAATAGATTCCATAAATCGTAGATTCCTCGAAATTGATAAGTGATTTTCAATACAAACATAAAATAATTTTAGTCTTTTATATTTTTTTAGTTCTCGAATTAAAAAATTTAGACTAATTCCTGAATAAAATTGAAATCATCTAATAAATTTACTTCTACAAAAATTATTTCGATGACAAAAGGACGACTTGAAGCATTCAGTGATGGTGTAATTGCTATTATTATAACCATTATGGTTTTAGAAATTAAGGTGCTGACTGGTGATAAAATAGAAGATATTTCTGCACTTCTTCCAGAATTTATGAGTTACTTAATGAGTTTTATTTTTGTACTCATTTATTGGAATAATCACCATCACATGTTTCAAGTGGTGGAAAAAGTAAATGGTAAAGTTTTATTAGCTAATGGTTTTTTACTTTTTTGGTTATCGCTTACACCTTTTGTTACGGGTTGGATGGGAAAAAATAATTTTGCGCAATTGCCTGTTATGTTTTACGGAATTGTTGTAACGATTTCAGGTTTTTCTATTCATATTTTTTGCTAATTGTCCGATTAGCATGAAATCGAAGATTCCTCGAAATCTGAATAGGATTAATTTCTTTTTGGCTATACATATCCGCTGTTGGTATCGCATTTTTTTATCCACTCGTATCGTGTGGTATCTATTTATATTTCATGCTAATTGTCCGATTAGCATGAAATATGAATAGAACTATCGGCACCGAATAAATAAAAGCCCCCCACCAAACTAATTCAGTGAGGGGGCCATCCCAAAAACCAATATATTTTTATTTCGTTGTTAGTTTTTCGTTGACTGTTATTCGTTTAAGTGAACTTTCAGATAAACAATCATCAACTATCAACGATAATTATTTTGCGCTTTTCTTTTTCTTGCGTTCTTGTTTCGAGTTTTTCTCTGGCTTCTTAAATTCAAACGCGAAAGTAATTTCGTTCGCATTGTTTAAATAGCTGTTGACTTGCGAAATAGAAATGCCGTAAGAATAATAAATTGAAAACTGTGGTTGTTTAGTTCCAATAATTAAACCAACTTGCCCGGAAGAACCTGGACGCAACATAAAACCTGCAACAAGTGCATCGTTTAAAAAACTACCTTTAAAATTGATTTCCACTTCAAAAGGTGCTGTGTATGGTTTTCTGAATAATACGGAAGGTTCAAAATTGGCTTTGTCACCTACAATTTTATAAGCACCATAGAGCGTAAATTGACGCAAAAAATACGGAGTAGAATCTTTTAGACCATACAATTGACCTAAGCGTGCACGAATAAGGTTTGGTAAAGTAAAACCAACTGTCACTTTATCCTGAATGGTTGTAATGGCACCAAAAGTGGCATCAAAAAAAGAGGCACCTGCGATGCGGCTGGCTAATAAATAATCTTGTTTTGAGCTAATGGTGGGGTTGGTGTTAATATCGTTTACGGAAGAATTAATGCCGTAATTATGAAATTCTGTCGAAAAACCGACACTCCATTTATACAATTTATCGGTGTAATGGTAGGCGTAATTTAATTGATAGCGGTCGTGTGTGTAGGCTCCAACGTTATCTTTTGTAACAAGGGCACCGACACCAACTTTATCGGTTATGGGTGTATTGAAAGTAAGATTATAAGTAGCGGGTGCATCTTTAAACCCTGACCATTGATTTCTATAATGGGCGAACAACTGTGTTGTTCCGTCAAATCCTGCGGCGGCTGGATTGATTAATGTTTTATCAACAATATAGTGGTTAAAAATGGCTTCGTCTTGTGCGAACGCACGGACGGAAATCAACATTAAAACCGCGATGTAAAAGATGTAAAAATTTTTCATGAGAATGATTTGATATTGTTTTTGAGAAAAAATGTATGGGCGTATTGCAATACGCCCATACCAATGCGCCCCTAAGAGCGTATTATTGTAACAGTTCCTTTTTGTGTTGTAACTTGACCATTAGCAGCAGTGCCTTTAATAATGTATAAATAAACACCGTCGGGCAGTGCGTTGCCATTGTCGCTATCGCGATCACGTCCTTTCCAATCACCATTAACGCCGTCGTAATTATCTTTTGAATACAATAATTGTCCCCAGCGACTATAAATTTCTAAACGTGCTGATGCGTTATCGCAGGGATTGAAAGTAAAATTATCGTTTACGCCGTCGCCGTCGGGTGTAATTACCATCGAGCCAATGAGACAGCCGTTGCCGAGAATTTTAGTTTTTAATAAATCGGTGGTATTACATTTATTTTTATCGTAAGCAAAAACCTGATAATTAGTAGCTGGTTTTGCCGACGTAATACTTTGTGTGGTGTCCGCTGTACTCCAAACATAACGGTATGGTGGAACTCCACCCGTTGTAGTGGCGTTTAAGGTGATGTTATCCGAAGTAGAAATTTTAACAATAAATGGATCTGGCGCAGTGATAGTAAAATTAACGGAGCACGTTTTTTGGTTCTTATCTTTTATGATTACTGATTGGTTACCGGCACTTAAACTGAAGGCTGAAATGCCAATCTCATTCGGATTCGTTGTGTTGCTCCAAATAAATGTATAAGGGGCGGCGTAATCGGCATTAATGTTTGTAACGGTTGCGCTACCGTTTGTAAATCCGTTGCAATTAATATCAAAACCATTATACGCGGGATTCGTATTTTTAGACACTGTTGCGCAAGTGCTTAATTTAATTACGATTCCACCTTGCGACACGCTGCAACCTTGTAAATCAGTAACAGTAACCGAATATGTTCCGGCGGCTATTCCACCGAATACGCCTGACGCGCTTGTGACACCCGTGCTTAATTTATACTGATAAGTAGGTGTACCACCTGCGGCTAAAACTGTTATTGAACCTTGTGTACTCGTTGTAGCATCAATGGGTGTAACAGAAGCAATTTTTAAGTCGGATTGCGCGGTGAAAGTATAACTCTTAGAAACTGTTTGTGGTGTTGGTCTTGCGTTATCTGTCACAAAAATTGTGTAAGTGCCTGGAACAATATTTGTCAAATTGGGGTTGGTTGAAATTATTGATCCTGCCGCATTTTTCCAAACATACGTATATGGCGCAGCTCCACCGACAACTGTTATAGCAATTAAATTTGTACCTGTATCGCTTGGGCAGATTCCTGCCGTAATATTTGCGTTGATTGTCATGGTAGTATAGCGCAATTTTATAGTATCGAGCGGACCTTGTAATGAACAACCTTTGGCATCAAGTACATTTACACTTTCAATTTTTCCTGCTAATAAATTAAATAAGTCGCGTTGCGTTTCGCCAGTATTCCATTTATAAGTGTAGGGTTGCGTTCCGCCTGATACTGCTAAAACTATTGAACCACTACCGTTGCCATTATCATCAGTAATTGTTCTTGCAATTATAATCGGACTTTGTGGTGCTAAAACAACTTTAAAACTTGAAACCTGACCTTTAGCGTCTGTAACTGTAAAACTATACGTATCGGCAATTAAACCTGCAATGCTAACACTCGCTGAATGTGAAGGCGTGTTATCTACTCTAATCGTCGAATCTAAAGTGTTGGAGTTTGTGTAACGAATGCTGTAACCAGGTTCACCATTTGTAATATTAATCGTGATAGCACCATTCTTAGAGTCGGAACACGTTGGCGCACTGCTACTTTGTAAAACCGAAAGTGGACAGGGATCTTTAGGAATAACATAGTTATCAGACGATTGAAAACAAAGATTATTATCTTTGACAATAACGCTATAAACGTTTGCTTTGAGCGAAGTTCTATCGCGTGAAGTTTCACCTGTATTCCAAGAATATGTGTAAGGTGCTGTTCCACCACTTACATCCAATTGAATAGAACCGTCGTTGCCGGCACAAGATTCATTTGTTTTATTTTTTAAAGCAATTGCAATATTAGTCGCTGAGCCTTGAACAGTATAATCGGGTGAAGTAAATGCTTGACCGATATTATCAATAATGCGTACGAAATATACGCCCGTTGATTTATTGGCAATGTTCTGACTTCTGTCGATAATGCTTGTAGGTGACGCGCGATTGTACCACTCGAATATATAATTAGGCGTTCCGCCCGATACTTTTATATTAATACTGCCTTTGTTCTGCCCAGGACAACCCGACGGAACAATCGCTACATCTGAAACAGTTATACCTGTGCTACTACCGTCAACAAAAACAGAAGTTGATTTTGAACAATTTTTCGCGTCAGTAACGGTGACATTGTAAGTGCCACGACAGAGTGCATTTTGGTTTTGAGAAGTAGCTGCAACGCCTCCACCTGACCAACTATAAGTATAGTTCGGCGTACCACCGGTTGGCGAAAGCGTAATTTTACCATCGCAATTATTAACGGACGACTGAGTAGAAACAGGATTGATAATAATGTCACTCGGTTGATTAATAGTGAATGAAGCGTTGACTTTACAGTTATTCACATCAACGATGTTTAAGAAATAAGTACCTGCATCTAAAGTAGCGGGTAGATTTTGAGCATTGCTGTTGAAGCCTGCCGCGCCTGACCACGCGAAAGTTAGTGGCGCTGTGCCACCACTTAAAGTTAAGCTCACCGAACCATTTTTGGAACCGAAGCATGTCACATCGGTTGTTGTTGCTGCTGTAATTTTAAAGGAATCCGTCGGTTCAATAATGGTATAAGTTTTAACCAATGTGCATTGGTTCGCATCTGAAACAGTTACAGTGTAGTCGCCTTTCGATAAATTAGCATTCAACGGCGTGGTTACACCATTCGACCAAGCGTAATTAATTGCCGGTGTTCCGCCCGAGACGGTACCCGTTAAATCTATACTTCCTTTGGCATTGGCAATTTTACACGTAATGGGATTCACTTTTGGGGAAGTGATAGTAATGGCATCGGGCTGTGAAACTATAATGGAGTTGACACTGTATGTGCAGCCAATGTTATCGGTAACAAGTAAAGAATAAGTACCTGATTTTAAATTTTTGGTGGGCGTAACATTATCCGAAAAACTATTCGGGCCACTCCATAAATATCTATACGGTGGCGTTCCGCCTGTAGGGTTAGCCGTAATACTTCCTGTATTTTGTCCGTTGCAAAGTGGTGTAACAACTGTTGTTGTAGCATTTAAAGTAGAAGCAACATTTCCGACAACTGCCGTAATGGTTGCGCTCGAACAATTTTTAACATCAGTAACAACTAAACTGTAAGTGCCAGACCCAATATTCGATAAATTTGCAGAACTTGTTGAAGAAGATGAAAAACCATTAGCACCTGACCACGTGTAAGTGTAAGCACCCGTTCCACCGGTGATTCCCAAAACTGTAATCATTCCGGATTTATTGCCACAACTTGTATTTGTAGTTGAAACACTCGCCACTTTAATAGAATCGGGTTCAGGGGCGTTAAATGTTGCGTTAAATGCACATCCTTTAGTATCCGTAATCGTTAATGAATAATTTCCTGCAAACAGCGAGGACAAGTTTTGGCTTGTGTTAGAATAACCATTCGGACCTGACCAATTAAAAGAATAGGCTTGCGTTCCACCTTGTGGCGTGATAGCAATTTTTCCATCGCTTCCAGATTTACACGTTACACCATTGATGGTGCCTGTACCTACAATATTTAAAACCGCAATGGGTGATGGAATATTTATATTCCCTGAATTTTGTGTGCAACCACTCGCATCCGTCACTGTTAATACGTAATTTCCGCCCGCTTTGCTGGCAATGTTTTGCGTTGTTTCGCCCGAACTCCAAGCAAATTTATAAGGAGAAACGCCGCCTTGAACAGTAGCGTTAATATTACCAATATTCTGCCCAAAACATTTTACCTCACCAACTGTGTTTGAAATGACAATAAGCGGTGGCTCTGTCAGAACAAAAGTATCTATTCGAAAAAGTGCTCCGCTGCTAATCGTTACGTAATATTTCCCTGCTTTAATACTCGTTAAATCTTTTGTAGTTGCCGCAAAGCCAGCATTACTACTCGACCAACCATACGTATAAGACCCGGTTGCTCCAGAAACTGTTTGAGAAATTGAACCATCGTTTCCACCGGCACAAGTTATATTTTTTGTTGTTTTGACAGTCGAAATAGGTTGTAAAGCATTAGAAACGACTATCGAACCATTCATTAAAACAGGCACAGGTCTCTGAGAAGGAATATCGCCCGTTAATATTAAAACTTTAAGCGGAACAGCATTAAACGTAAACGGACTATTCGGACCTGCTAATATTTGAAAACATACATTGAAAATCAGCGTACTATCGCCTGTTAAAGTTTTTCCATTGGCACCAGGGTCTTGCCAAAAATATGCGAGCGTTCCTGTTGTAGCTGCTTTTGTAGTAAAAGCATTTCCTGGACTGACATAAGTACCGGGTGCAAGCGAATCGGTACCAAGATTGAAATTTTTTTGTGCGGCACTGATAAGTTTTACTTTCGTAGAATCCCAGTGCATTGACCATTGCGTACTTACAATATTTGTAAAGTTTTTTGTGTAAACATTTACACACACCATATCACCCACAATACCGCTTGCCGTTGAAGCCCAAAAAGTTAAAGCTGTTGAACTTGGCAAAGAAACTTTAACCGTCCCATTTTGTGCATTAACTGCAATATTGGTATTCGCACCCCCCGATGTGCGCATAACACCGGAAGGTGAAGCCGATGTTTGAATTAAAGTAGAAGTACCATTACTACCGATAGCTGTAAAGTATAATTTATAGAGCGTGTCGTTATCAACTAAAGTTTTATTGGCTGGCGAAGCTGACCAATTAAAACCCAAAGTACCCGTCGCCATTTTTGTTTTGTCGAAATTAGTGGCGGTTAAAGCAAGCGTCGTATTGAATTTTGAAACGGAATCAAGACGTAAAACTGTTGCATCCCAAGTGTTTGACCAAGCTGCGGCAGTTATTTTAAAAAAACTGGCAGTGGTAACAGGTACTACAACGGACGAGCCAGATAATATGGTTGAACCAATAGTTGTAACTGTTAAAGGCGTTGAAGCCACACCTGGCGGATTACCGAGGTTTGTAAAAGTTATAGTTTGAGCCACACCACCCGAACCAACAGTTTCTGCGGTTTGACACGTATTGCCGAAACGCAACCAATAATTATTGGACGTGGACAAAACGACAAATGTGAGTGTATAGATTGATTGACCATTGGGTACTGAACGCAATGCACCACCTGTTGAGTTGTAGGCAACAATTAAACAACTGTTTGTAGCCGCGTTAGCCTGCAAATTATTAGAATCTGGTAAATTCCTATTCGATAAACTGACGTATTTAAATAGCGTCGCATCCCAATCTAAGCTGTATTGGAAGGAAATAATGTTTGTCCAATTATTTACCACTACATTTAAGCGAACAGTGTCGCCCACTTTTGGCGTGATGTTGTTGGGCGATAGCGCATAGGATACTTGTGCATTGAGTTGTGAAATTTGCGATAAAAACAGAAATCCCAACATTAAAAATAGAACGCAACTGTACTTTAATTTATAAAATAAAGTACTAAAAATGTAAGACAGCTTGTAGCTGATTTCTGATAACTCAGAGCTAATTTGTAATAGTGGTTTAAACATAGGATACTGGAATTTGGAAATAAAAAATAAAGTTCGTAAGGATTAAAATCGTAATTTTTAAAAATGATTATTTGGTGATTAAATAAAGACTGAATACTATTGAGTTGACAATTAATTTTTAATCTGAAAGAAATTTTTTAGACGCACAAATGCCTTCTGTATCACACAAAGTGTAAACAAAAAACCCAGAGGCTGCAAAAGGTAATCGCCAAATGGTTTTACCTTCAATCAGTTTATTTTTTTCTGAAACTTGCGCTTCGCCTAATAAATTTTTTACTGTTAGCGTATAATCAGAAGTATTTTTTACTTCAATCGGAATGTTTAAATAACCGTCTATCGGATTCGGAAAATTCTGACCGAGAATAAAATTATTTTCCTTGTTAACATCAGTAGTAGCAACATGAGTACTGACGGTTGAAACACCATCAACTTTGTTGACAGTTAATGAATTATTCAGAGCATTTTTTGAGGCAATTTTTGTAGGTGTATCAGAAAACAGAACGGAAGCGTTTGTGCCACCATCGCCAATAACTTTAAAACTTAGCCTGAATAACTTTGTTGCTGTTTGGAAAATGTATGCTTTTGCAGGTGCAATCCATAAAAAAGTACAAACGCCATTACTCGCGTTGTTTGTACCGAAGTTCTCGCCATTAGAAACTGGAAGAATAAAACTATCTACACTTATAAAACTAAGAACTTTGGCATCCCAGTTGAGGCTGAATTGCAAAGTAGAGATAGAATCGGTAGTGGTTATGCTAACGTACACAGGCACGATATCGTTTTTATATGCTAAAATCTGAGGCAAAGATAACTTGACCTGAGCAGAAGACACAACAACGAACAAAAGAAAAACTAAAATTGTAAAATTCTGCTTCATCGGAAAAGGTTTTGATTTTATTTTTTTCAAACCTAATATCACTTCTGCAACAAGAATCACCACAACAGCAAGGGACGCTTCCGATAGGGAAGAGCAAAATTAAATAGCATTAAATCGGTAAAATTAAAGCTATATTGATGTCATGGGATGCTTTGAAAAGCAATTATTAGCAAAAGTACAATCGCTTCAGAAATTGTAAATACGCTAAAAAAGGTATTTACACTAAAACTAAGCGTTTCAAGTGTTAAAAATAAAAATTTAACACTCTAAAAGTTAAATTAAGTTATTATCGTAGGCAACGCGAATAAGTGCGACAGTAGAATTTACGCCAATTTTGCGCATAATATTTTTTCTGTGCACTGCTGCAGTTTGCTCACTAATGTAAAGCTCTTTTGCAATTGAGCCATTATTTTGAGCTTGAGTGATGAGACGTAAAACCTCTATCTCGCGCTTAGTGAGTTGGAATTTTTTTGAAAAAATATCTTCAAAAGAATTTGGCTCAGCGTGATGATTGGCGACGCTCACACCTTTTCCGATATAAACTTCGCCTTCTAATACCGTTTCGATAGCTTGTAGCAATTCTTCCTTACCACAATTTTTTAACAAATAACCATCTACCTTGTTATCGAATGCAGACTTAATAATTTTGGGATCGTCGTACATCGTTAAAATTAAGATGCGCGTCGTTTTCAGATTCTTTTTTACTTCCTGTAAAACTTCCAAACCATTCTTAGATGGTAAGTTAATGTCTAAAAGAAGTAAATCGGGACGTTGAATTTTTAAAATCTCCAATAAATCGTTGCCATTATAGGCTTCTGATTGAATGTGGAATTTACGACTGTCGGATGAAAGCAATAGCAATTTTAGGCTATCAACAAATAGTTGGTGGTCATCAGCTATGATAACGTTACAGATGCGAGCATCAATTTTTTCGGTCATGGGTAAAAGATTGTGTGAAGTTAAAGAATCCAAAAAGTAGTTTTGTAGTATGAATAATAAAAAATAAAATCAAATCTATTACAGTTTTTTGTTTAATGGTGTTTTTTATTTTTCTATTTGTACTAATAATTTGTTAATGTTACAATTACCTATGCAACAAAAGTGCCGAATTTTTTTTGCGCTTCAAAAGTAGCATACCAACAACATTTTTTTTTCTATTTCGTAATGTAGTATAGTCGCTTAATACAATCTCATTTTGTTTTTGAATTAAACTCTAAAATAAACAGTTTAGCAAATATGTCTTTTTTATTCCCTGCTTTTTTTGGTGCGTTAGCCGTTTTAGCAATTCCTGTAATTATTCATTTCTTTTATTTTAGGCGTTTCAAAACTGTTTATTTTACGAACGTCAGATTTTTGCAAGAAGTTTTAAACGAAACAGCAAAACGCAGAAACTTGCGGGAAATTTTAGTTTTAGCTTCTCGAATGTTAGCACTTGCAGCATTAGTCACAGCTTTTGCACAGCCTTATTTTAGTAAATTTAATTCACAGAAAAAAGGTTACGCTGACGTTTCGATTTATATTGATAATTCTTTCAGTATGGCGGCCGGTGAAAAGCAAACTAATTTATTAGAAACTGCCAAACAAAACGCGCGCGATATTATTAAAGCATATAGTGTGAACGATAAGTTCAACGTCATAACGAACGATTTTGAACCGAAGCATCAGTTTTTAAATAACAAAGAAGCCGTTTTAAATCAGATTGATGAAATAAGAATTTCGCCATCTGTCCAAAAAATAAGTGCAGTTGTTCGGAAGCAACAACAAATTGTTTCTTCCGGAAAAAATAATGAAAAAATATTTTACAATATTTCTGATTTTCAGAAAACAACCGCCGATGTGAGCAATATAGTTGATACTTTTTCTAAAATAAAACTCATTCCGCTCAAATCGGTAGAACAAAGAAATATTTCTATTGATTCCGTTTGGTTTGAGTCGCCGATTATTCTACCTAATCAAACAGCAATTTTAATTTACACTGCAACCAACCACGCGGATGCTAATGTGAATGATGTGAAACTTTCCATAAACTTGGACGGACAAACGCGACCCGCAGGATTAAAAAATTTTGCAGCCAATGCTACTGTGCGTGATTCAGTAAAAATTTCGGTTTTAAATGCGGGTTGGCACACTGCAACACTGAATATTACGGACTATCCCATTCAATTTGATGATAATTATTTCTTTTCTTTCTACGCGGAGCCAAACGTTAAAGTTTTGCACATTACGGATGTTGCGAGTGCATCAAGTTCTATTGAATCAGCGTTAAAAGTTTCTAAAAATTTTATCGTTAACACTGCGAATAGTAATAATTTACGTTATGCGCAGTTTTCCGAAAATAAACTCATTGTTCTTGAAGATGTACACAGCATTAATTCTGGTCTTTCATCAGAGTTATTGACTTTTATAAAAAATGGTGGTAATGTACTCATCTTTCCAGAAGCTAATGCCGACTTAAATAGTTACAATAGTTTTCTGAATAACGCCGGTACAAGCACTTTGAGTAATTTTGAAGTGAAAAATCGAGAAGTGAGTACTATAAACGCCGCTGAATTTATTTTTAAGGATGTTTACACTAATTTAAACGCGGCATTAACGCTGCCTTCTACGAACGGAAATTTTAAATTTGTTTCCAAAAATAGCGAAGCACTTTTGAGCTATCGCGACGGTTCGGTTTTTTTATCTAAAACGCACATCCAAAATGGAAATTTATATGTTTGTAGCGCGCCACTCAATTCAAAGTATTCTAACCTAACCAGAACAGGTGAAGTTTTTGTGCCGCTTTTAAATCGTTCAGCTATATCAGGTAGTCAGAATAGAAAAAATGCTTTTACTATCGGGTTTGATAAAATTATAGATTGGAAAACCGAAAATCTAAATATTGAATCGGCAGATAAATTAAAACTCAAACTCGTTTCATCAGAAAAAGATAAAGAATTTATTCCCGATTTTAAATTTTTAAACGGTGGTTTGGTATTAAACGTGGGTAATGAAGTTAAATCTGCCGGAACTTTTACGCTTAAAAATGCTGTTAAAGATTCAACTTACGGTGTTTTAGCTTTTAATTACAATCGCCAAGAATCGCCTCTTAAATTCTTTAGTGTTGATGAACTCAAAAAATCTATTCGAACAAACGTCAGTGTGATTGAAGCGAGTAACGAAATTCAGCTTGCGAATTTTGTGAAAAATGAAGAACAACCGTACAATTATTGGTACTATTTTTTAGTAGCTGCACTCGGTTTTTTAATCATAGAAACGCTTTTGCTGCGTTATATGAAGTAAAAGCAAATTGCAAAAAGTAAAAAGCAAATTCTTTTGAAAATGCAAAAACTTAATTAGAATTTTAAATTTTTAAATCAAAAAAAAATTAAACCTTTAATCTTCATTCTGTTTGTAAATCAAATTTATTGAGGGGCTAAGAACTTCAGTTATTTCCAAAACTTTTGTTCAAGACATCGAACAAAATTAAATTCGGCATTGTATCAATAACAAACTTGTTGGTTTAGAAACCTATTATGATACTTCGCAACCTAATAGGTTATAATTTTATTTCAAAAATTCGGGTTGTTGAAAAATTGGATTTGGATAATCGTAAAAACCTGAACCTGTTTTAATACCTAATTTTCCTTTGTCAATATACGATTTTAATAATTCTGCGAAACGTTTACTCTTTGAATCGTTCAATGTTGAAACGATATGCCACGCCGTATCTAATCCGACTTGATCGAGCATGCCGAATGGACCGATGTGCATTTTTGTATTTCCCATCCACGATTTATCCACGTCATAAATACTCGAAACGTCGCGCGTAACTAAATCGCCCGCAGCACCGAGTAATGCCATCAACATCTGATTAAATATATAACCAGGGTTTTCTTTTTTAATAAACACTGGAATTTGGCTGATTTTTTTTCCGAATGCCATTAAAAAATCTATAAGCCATTGTGGCGTTTTGGGGTGTGGCATTACGTCAACAACATTCATATAAAAAACATCATGGAAGTGTAGCGCGCAAAACATTTCTGGCCTTCCAGTGAATTCTGCTAAACTCGACGGCATTAGATAAGATGTGTTGCTCGTCAAAATTGTTTTTTCTTCCCAGAGCGGTGCAAACTTAGCGTACATTTTTTGTTTCAGAGCAATGTCTTCCGTCACAGATTCGCTCATTAAATCAATATCTTTAACCGCTTCAGTCGGTGAAGTCGTTGTAGAAATGCGCGACATAACGCCCTCAAAACTATCAGAATTATAAATCCCTTTCAGGATAAAGTTTTTTAGCAGTTTTTCTTGAACGATTCTATTTTTGGCTAAAATATCTTTGCTCAAGTCATAAATTCTTACATTATAACCGTGCATCGCGCAGTTCAATCCAATGCGTAAACCGAGCGTACCTGATCCCATGATCAGAATGTTTTTGATAGAATCTAATGAAATCATAATTAGTTGATAGCATGATTTAAATCCGCAATAATATCGCTGACATCTTCTATACCTGTACTTACCCGAATTAAACCATCTGTAATGCCAAACTTTTCTTTAACTGATTTATCAACACGCAAATGCGAAGAACTCGCAGGGTGTAAAATTAAAGTGTCAACGTCGCCGAGAGTTGGAGCTAAACTACAAAACTTAATTTTATTCATAGCTGCAATTGCCGATGCGAAACCTCCTTTTAATTCAAAACTCAACATTCCGCCAAAACCATTTTGCATTTGGCGTGAAGCCAAAGCATAATTCACATTATTTTTTAAGCCTGGGTAATTGACCTGCGATACATTCGGGTGTTGTTCTAAAAATTCTGCCAACGTTTGCGCATTGCTACAATGTTGTTTCATGCGCAGCGGCAAAGTTTTTATACCTAAGTTAACGAGCCAAGCCTCGAAGGGCGAACAGTTTGTACCCGCTAATTTCACCACAGGAAAAATTTTATCTTTCATAAAAGCTGCATCGCGCGAAAGAATACAGCCAGAAATAGTTGTGCCGTGTCCGCACAAATATTTTGTAGTTGAGTGAATAATAAAATCTGCACCAAACGAAAAAGGTTTTTGCAAATATGGCGAGCAAAAAGTATTATCAATAGCAAATTTTACTTGATGCAAATGCGCTAACGAACAAAGCATTGCAATATCTAAACACGCAAGTGTTGGATTAGCGGGTGTTTCGCAATACAGTAGCTTAATATTTTTATGCTTTTTAAGCGCTTCTTCAGCGGCATCAGCCGAAGTTAAATCGGCAATAATTATTTCTACGCCAAGCGGTTCAAAAATTTTATAAAATAGTTCTGTGGTTCCACCATATAAATTACCTTGCGTTAAAACGGCATCACCATTTTTTAAAACAGCAAAAGCTAACGAAGAGATGGCAGACATTCCTGACGAAACCATAATGCCAACGGCTTCAATATTTAATCCAGCAGTTTCTAAAGCAGCGATTTTATCGCCAACGGCATTAACTGTTGGATTACTGTATCGTGAATACGAATTGCCTTGCTGTGTACCATTAAAAATATCTATCCCTTGATCAATAGATTCAAAATCAAAGCTCGAAGTAGCGTAAATAGGTAAAACGTGCGGTCGTGTGCTGCGTTTTTCGGGCATCTCGTGCGCGCAAAGAGAATGAAATTCCATAAGTTATAATTTAAAGCATAAAAGTAGCAGTACAACGCGAATTTTTTTAGTTTTCAAAAATTTTTGTCAACATTAATAGTTTCGTAGGTTAAATAATGTTACTTTTTATTTTTAAATAATATTTTTCAATTACTGAGGTTGTTAATTTAGTAAACGGTTCAAACAATGCGCTCATTGATGTTTCAAATTTGCTCTTAGGAATTTACATCGTTAGAATAAATTATGAAGCACAACGGTTCGTGAAATTGTAAATTTTAATTTTGTGATGACTTACAAAATACATACCTAAGCATATCGCTGTTCAATGTTATCATTTTTGATAATGCTGCCAAATTGTTTGAAGGAGTGATTATATTTGCCGAAAATTTAAACTGCAGTAATAATGTCGAAAGTTTTAATTATCGGAGCAGGTGGAGTTGGACAAGTGGTGGCATATAAATGTGCACAACATCCCGATGTTTTTAGTTCAATTATGCTGGCAAGCAGAACAAAATCCAAATGTGATAATATAGCAGCTCAAATTCTTTTAGAATACGATATTGACATAAAAACGGCAAAAATTGATGCTGAAGACGTGCCGGCATTAGTTAAGTTACTGCGGCGCTTTAAACCCCAACTTGTTATCAACGTTGCACTGCCATATCAAGATTTGACAATCATGGATGCTTGTTTAGAAGCAGGCGTTAATTATTTAGATACTGCCAATTACGAACCAAAAGATGAAGCCAAATATCAATATTCTTGGCAATGGGCTTATCAAGAAAGATTTGAAAAAGCAGGTTTAATGGCGGTTCTCGGTTGTGGCTTCGATCCTGGTGCGACAAATATTTTTACAGCCTATGCTGCAAAACACCATTTCGATGAAATGCACACTCTTGATATTGTTGATGCCAATGCGGGTTCGCATGGTAAAGCCTTTGCTACAAATTTTAATCCTGAAATCAATATTCGAGAGATTACACAAAACGGAAAATATTACGAAAACGGCGAATGGATTGAAACTGCGCCTTTTGCTATCAAAAGAGATTTGAATTATCCCGAAATCGGTCCGAAAAGTTCTTATGTCATTTATCACGAAGAATTGGAAAGTTTAGTTAAACATTTTCCAACATTGCAACGCGCGCGTTTTTGGATGACGTTTAGCGAAGAATACTTGACGCATTTGCGCGTAATTCAGAATATTGGTATGGCAGGAATTGAACCCATTGATTTTAAAGGTAAAAAAATTATTCCCATTGAATTTTTAAAAGCTGTTTTACCAAATCCTGGCGACCTCGGCGAAAATTATACTGGTTTTACTTCTATCGGTTGTCGTATTTCCGGAATAAAAAACGGCGAAAAACGCACATATTATATCTGGAATAATTGCAGTCATGCAGCTGCTTACGAAGAAACAGGAACGCAAGGTGTGAGCTATACAACGGGTGTGCCTGCAACAATTGGTGCAATGATGATGCTCACTAAACAATGGACGGGAAGCGGTGTTTTTAATATCGAGCAACTCAACCCTGATCCGTTTTTAGAAAAAATGAACATTATGGGTTTACCTTGGCACGAAGCTCATAATATAGATTTAGAAGTATGATGCTTCAAGAATTACGTTTCTCAAATTAGTTACTGTCAGCTTTAGCTGACGGCATTCATAATGCTAACTAAATTTAATCCTACACTCACTTATTAATATTGGGCAATTAAAACGATTATTAATATTTGTACAATGTTTGTGTTCATCATTAATTTCTGATTCTTATTTGTAATTCATTAAAATGAACTTCCAAGAAATTCCGTCGCCGTGTTTTGTTTTAGATGAAAATCTTCTACACAAAAACCTCGAACTCATTCAAGGTTTGAAACTGCGTGCTGATGTATCTGTGATTGTAGCTTTTAAAGGTTATGCACTGTGGAAAAGTTTTTATTTAGTGCGCGAATATTTAGACGGTGCAACGGCGAGTAGTGTGAATGAAGCACGTTTATGTTTTGAAGAAATGGGTAGTTTGGCGCATACTTATTCAGTCGCTTATACCGAAGAGGATTTTCTAAATATTTTAAAATATTCGCAGCACATCAGTTTTAATTCTTTGGCGCAATTCAGAAAATTTTATCCGATGGTTAAAAAATCTAAAAAGCACTTTGTAAGTTGTGGTATTCGCATTAATCCCGATTTTTCGGTAGTCGAAACAGAGTTATACAACCCTGGTAAACCGGGTTCGCGTCTCGGTATAGATTATTTAGACATTAACGATTCATTGCCAATGGGTGTGGAGGGTTTTCATATTCATTGTCTGTGCGAATCGAGTGCGCAGGACACTTCGGACTTATTAGATACCATTGAATTAAAATTAGGTAAATTTTTACCCAATTTAAAATGGTTGAATATCGGTGGCGGACATTTAATGACGCGCGCAGGTTACGATTTAAAACTTCTCGAAAATGCGCTCAAAAATTTCAAACAAAAATACCCGAATTTAGAAATTATTTTAGAACCTGGCAGTGCGATAGGTTGGGATACAGGTGTGTTGCGCTCAAAAATTTTAGATATTGTCGAAAATCGCGGTGTACGAACTATAATAACTGATGTTAGTTTTACGTCGCACATGCCCGATACATTAGAGATGCCGTATCGTCCGCGCATTCGCGGTGCTTCCGAACCGAGTGAAGGATTATTTAATTATCAAATCGGTGGAACAAGTTGCTTGAGCGGCGACTATATGACAGAATATGGTTTTGAAAAACTTCCTAAAATTGGCGACGATATAATTTTTGAGGACATGATTCATTATACGATGGTGAAGACAACAACATTTAACGGCGTACCGCACCCAAGTATCGGAATGTGGACGAAACAGAATAAATTTAAACTGTTCAAGAAGTTTAATTACAAAGATTACAGGGATAGACTTTCTTAAAGCGTAGATTTAAATTAATGAGACTACATAAAATATCCCGCATATTCTGAATAATATGCGGGATATTTATTTTTTATAGCACAATAACATACACATTTACTAAGTACCTAAATAATTTTTAAGCATTTTGCTTTTGGCAGAATTGCGCAATTTATTAATCGCTTTATCTTTAATTTGACGCACGCGTTCGCGCGTTAAACCGAAACGATCGCCAATATCTTCCAAACTCATCGGGTGTTCAATTCCGATACCAAAATATAAGCGAATGACATCGCTTTGTCTGTCTGTTAATCCGCCGAGTGAACGCTCTATCTCGCGACTCAGCGATTCAATGTGTTCGAGTTTAGCATCTGTACCAGGTGTCGTTGTATTTTCTAAAACATCCAACAAAGAATTATCTTCTCCATCAACAAACGGCGCATCCATCGAAACGTGTCGCGCTGCAACGCCCAGCGTTGTTTCAACTTCATCGGATGTAATTTGTAATAAATCTGCTAATTCTTCAGGGGAAGGTTCGCGTTCAAACTCTTGCTCGAGTTCAGAAAATGCTTTATTAATTTTATTGAGCGAACCCACTTTGTTGAGTGGTAAACGAACGATACGACTTTGTTCTGCTAAGGCTTGTAAAATTGATTGACGAATCCACCAAACAGCATACGAAATAAATTTGAATCCGCGCGTTTCATCGAAGCGTTGCGCAGCTTTAATTAATCCTAAATTACCTTCATTAATTAAATCACTGAGCGATAAACCTTGATTTTGATATTGTTTAGCCACTGAAACCACGAAGCGTAAATTGGCTTTGGTTAATTTTTCAAGCGCGATTTGGTCGCCTTGTTTAATTCGTTTGGCTAAATCAACTTCTTCTTCTGGTGTAAGCAAATCAACTTTGCCTATCTCTTGTAAATATTTTTCTAATGATTGACTTTCACGGTTTGTTATGGATTTGGTGATTTTTAACTGCCTCATGCGCGCTGTTTCTGTATATTTTAGTTGCGAAGGTTGAAATAATTGTAAGTTAGTAGGTAATGTTCATAAGCAGGATGTTCAAAAACTATTAAAATTTATTGAACGAAACGCAAAAATACGATTTTTTACGCGTAAGTCAATGCTTTTCATAAACATAATCTAATTGCACCTTATTTTTTTTAATTTCAGCGTCATTCAATGAACAATTCGCTTTAAATATTATTGTAGCGTAGCAAAATTGCACCATCCCTAATTTGCTCTTTAATAATAAATAAAGGTCTGCCTTTCACTTGAAAGAAAATATTTAATAAATATTCGCCAACAATACCAAGGAAGAACATTTGAACACCCGAAAAAAACAAAATGATAATAATGAGTGTCGTGAAACCATCGGCAACATTATTATAAACAAGTTTTTTATACACAACGTAAATTGCGTAAATAATTGAAGAAATGATTGAAGCGTAACCAATCCGTTTTATAATTTTTACCGGGAACGTGCTGAAATTAAAAACACCAATGTAAGCAAACTGAATCATTTTTTTATAACTAAATTTAGTTTTACCCAATGTTCGTTCGTCTCGGTCGTATTCGAAGGGCGTTTGTTTGAAACCTACCCACGATCGCATTCCACGCAAGTACCGACTTTCTTCTGGCATTGCGTTGAGTATATCGGCAACGCGACGACTGATTAAACAAAAATCGCCAGTATCTATAGGAATTTTTATGTATGATATGGATTGAAGTATTCTATAAAAAACTTGCGCCGTAAATTTTTTTATAAAACCTTCATTCCTTTTTTTACGGACAGCATAAACCACATCGGAACCGTTGCGCAACATGTCTAACATTTCAAAAAGCAATTCGGGTGGATCTTGTAAATCGCCGTCAATTATTAAAACGGCTTCTGTTGCGCGCGCCAAACTTAAGCCGGCGGTTAAGGCGTTTTGATGACCAAAATTACGCGCCAGAGAAATGCAATTATAGTTTGGAAATGTGAGTGCTGTTTGATGCATTAATTTTTCAGTTTGGTCGCTGCTGCCGTCATTCACTAAAACAATTTCAATTTTTTCAGCACTTTTCCCCACTAAAGCATTCAACCGCGTTATTAGAGATGCAAAAATTTCTTGTTCATTATAAAGTGGCGCAACAATCGAAATATTATACATCATTCATTCTCTTTGAAAAAAGTTTCCGCTTTATGATTTTTTACTTCTAAAGCGATGTTCGGATAAAGTTTTTTGCGCCAAGCCATTTCCGAAACTTCGTCTTTACACGTTGAGTGGAGTAGGGTATAGGCGTTTTTTTTATTTTCGGAATTGAAAAATAAAAAACGCACATTTTTCTGATCTAAAATAACTACTTTTTCATAAATCCATATTTCGTAAGGTAACGCGTTAAATTCGTTTTCAACTGTCCATATATAGTTCGACTTGCCATATTTTAAGATTATTTTTCCTCTATCGGTTTCAAAGCCTGCTTGCGAAGATGTACTAAAATTTTTTTCTAAAATTTTGATATTGTACATAAATTCGTCGAAAGATTGTTCGGGTAGTGCTGCATTTTTTTTTAACCAATAGGAGTAGAGTGCTAATTTTTTTTCTGTGAGCGTACCAAAACTAATCGTTTTTTGCAACTGTGCCACTTCATCATTTCCGAGAGTGTGTTTCAAGGCTTTTAAATTATACGTCAGTTCTTTATCCGTCATCGGTCCTACAAATTCTTTTTCAATATCGCGTTCAGTGAGTGTGGGTGTAGAAGTTTCTGCTTCATCAAAATTTTCACGTGTAAAATAGGTTTCGCGCTCACTAAAAACTATACCGATTGAGTCTGTAACTTTGCAACTCAAGCGATAACTGCCTGCTGGAATTTTAGTGAGATCGAACAAAACATTTTTTGAAATTTTAATGGAGGGATTTTCAATAAATTCTTGCGCAATAATATTTTTTTGTGCGGCAGTAGAACTCTGAATCGCGTAAGTAATATTTATTTTCGATTTAATAAATTTTATAGTGTTATAAATTTCGTTATAAACAATCAATTTATTGGAACTATATGAAACAACGCCGTAAACGATAGGCGTATAAACTGTGTCATTAAAACGAAGCGCAGTATTTCCAGTGTTTGAAAAATCGGTATTACTACACAATAAAAAATCGCTTTGCCGCAATTTTCTTTCTGAAAAATCCAAATACGCAGAAGTTTTATAAATCGTTTTGCTTTCTTTTTTGTTAGCATCAACCACGGTTACAACAATATCATAAAATCCCTCGGGCAAAAAAAATCTTTTGGCAGTGTGAATATCGGAGGGATCGAGTGAAGGCTTGCTTTTCGTGGAAAAAGAATCTATGACGTTGAACTTTGTTTCGGAAATAAAACTGACTAAAATTTTTACAGCACCAACCGAATTAATACTATCTACTTGAATTTGTTTGAGTGTTTTGCCGGCAATAAAAACATCAACGTCAAAAAAATTTCCTTTTTCGGAATTAAAACCTGCACACACTACGCTGATATCAATAGCGTAAATTGCTGTTGAGACTAAAAAAAATATCAGTAGTAATAGGAGGCGTTTCATGTAGTAATCTGATTTTTATTTTGTTAAGTTCAAACGAAAATCGCTGCCTCTTAGTTCAGTATAAAGTGTTAATAGTGAATCGCTTTGTTCAATTAATTGGTAAACTTGTTTTGTTTTACCCAACTGAATAATTTTTTTATTTTTTAATTCATAAAGATTAGTTTCTAAAACACCCGATAGATTGAAATTGGTTGTGATACTATCGCGCGTGAAATTAAAGATAATGCCTTCGAGTGAGTTTTGTTCAATATTATTACGCTGACCCGATACAAGATGCCAATTCGCAATCAATTTTGATTCGGCAGGATTTTCAGTTTTGCATGCCGAAAATGAACTTAAAATTACTAAACTGAACATAGCGCACAAAAAATGCCCGGCAGATTTCGAAGAAACCATTGTGTTAAGTGTTTATTTATTTTTAATAATTGGGTTGATTTGTAACACGCCGTCTCAGATTTTGTTTATAGACATCGTTTTAAAGTGTAAGTCACTCAAAATCTATTCTTTTAAAAATTGAATGAAATGTAAATCGCATGAAAGATATGTTAAATTTTTGGCTAAATAAATTTCTCTGAATAATTGTCTTACTTTTACTATCGAAAAAAGTTTGTTCATCAAAATTATAAAAAAACATGATTAAACAGAATTACGTTACCACTATTTTTTTTGCTTTTGCAATGCTGTGTGCTATTCATTTAAAAGCACAAACGCCGGCTTGTACGCCTAACGCAATCTATAAAGATTCTTCTGCGGGTGTTTATCCGTTGCCACACGATAATGCGACTAACCCTAAAGGTGGCATAACTACGCCTGCTTGCATAGGTAAACCCTATAATTTTGTATTTACTATTAAAACCGATAGTATAACGGTCTCGGGTTTAAAATTTGCTTTAGACAGTATCACATTGCAAACAACTGGTGCAATTGTAGGTTTACCTGCCGGATTAACCTATGCGTGTAATCCGCCGCGTTGTGCTTTTTTGCCAAAAGTTTTAGGTTGTGCTGTCCTGACCGGTACTGTAAAAGATACTGTGGCTGTTAAAGGCTATTCTTTAGTAATTACTGGTAAGGCTTATGTTTCTTTTTTGGGCGGAATTTCGCAAACTTTTCCAAGCAGCACTTTCCCAGGAGATTATACGGTAAATGTTTTAGCTAAATCTAATCCGCTGTGTTTTAATGCCGGCACAAACGATTTAAAAAACGCGGTCGCTTCATTAACAACTGCACCAAACCCTGTTTACGATAATTTATTCGTTAGCTCCGAAATTGTTTCATCTGGTATTTATGAAAGTTTTGTTACCGATATTGCGGGTAAGGTTATTTTTTACGAAAAAGTAAGTTTAAACGTTGGTGAAAATAATTGGCGCATCAATACTAATAATTTTAGTAGCGGTTTATATTTTTTAAATGTAGCGCAAAACGGTAAGGTTCTGAATTCTCAAAAATTTGTTGTGCAGAAATAGTTTTTGATTTTTTAAACAGAAATAAGTCAGGGCACTCCTATTTGTAGGAATGCCCTGACTTATTTGCCAAAATGAACTCAATGTTAAGAATTATTTTAAAGCATGTTAATGTTGTAAAAAATTAGATTAAAATTGCAAATACGCCTTGACTATCCTAAGTTGGCATGGTTAAAGATTTATTCATCTTAACTCGAAGAGTATGGTAAGTTTCACAAATGCTCAACTCTCAACGCTCAAGCTGTCTCCATTCCAATTTTTAGGGATAAGAAAATCTCGCCCACCCAAACCTGGCTTCATCTATATTCATAATCCCTCAAATACTTTACTCAAAATCTCAACTACAATTTATTAACTTTCTAAATAATTACAAACATGGAAGTCCCCACACAAAAAATAGAAGAAACAGGTATGTATTTTTTTTATCGCGAGGATATTGCGAAATGGTATGGAATTTCGCAACGTGGTTTGCGAAAGCGGTTTCAAAAAGAAAAACTCGTCATAAAAAGTCGTATTTTAACCATTAAGGAAATTTGGGCGATATTTAAAGTTTTTGGTTTACCGCATGATTGTCCTGCAAAAATTCTATCTCTAATAATCTTAATGAGTACCATGTAGTTCCGCTTATTTTAACACTTCGCTAAAAAAAAGCATTTAACTTTGTAATAACAAGAAAGGTTCAAAAGGAAGTTGTAACGCGTAGATTTTCTTTGACTCAAATTGCGTAATAAACCAAAAAGACGACCACCGCATCCTTCGACCGAGCGGCAGCCGTCATTATTTAACAAAAGTTAAAGTACAAAGATAATGAAAAAATTAAAACGACGACGAAATTAGTCAAAACTTCGCGTAGTACGCGAACACCCTCAATTCAGACCTTTTTACTGATGATGCTTTTTCGTCGCTTGCTATGTTGTACACGTAGCAAACCTTAGTTTGTATTCTTCACACTTTAAATATTTTTCGATGAAAAAGTTTTCTTTTTGCTTGTGCACAAGCGCAGTAAAAGGTATGCACACTGCTGTTTGTATTGTCTTGTTTTCTGTTTCAGTTTTGGCTCAAAATACTACCTTAATTAGCAAACCCGATTCGATGCCTTTTAAAAAATGGGAAGTGAGTTTAGATGTAAAACCGCTTTTCAGAAGCGATGCTTCGTATAATATAATGGCGAAATGGCATTTTTCGGAGCGGAGTGCTTTAAGAATGGGCTTGGGAACGACAGCAATTTTGTCTCAGAAAGATACTTCTAGAATTCGAGAATATTCTCTTGATGGTATTACCCAACAGATGGTGACTCAATACGAGCAATATCGTTACGGTCCCGACGAAACTAAATATATTAATTGGGAAGTAAAAATTGGCTATCAATATGAATTTAAACACGGTAGAATCAGTCTTTATACTGCATCGGATTTGGATTGGAAAATTGAAAGAACAATGTTTGATGTACCAGTTGAAGCGGTTTCAGGTCCGACAGGAACAGTTGAACCTTTTAAGGGTTATCAAAGCGTTTGGGGGTTCATCGATAGAAAAATTTATTACAGTATTATTCAATCAATCGGGTTTAAATACACTATTAATGATTACTTATCATTTACGCTTGAAACTTCCTTTTTAGCACAGTACATTGAATTTAATAGCGGAACATCTGAATCGCCATATGTATCTACTCCAGATAAAGTGTACATAAAAAATACAACTCTAGGTGGAACAGCCAATAACTTCAGTTTTAACCCCCTAATGGGTTTATTCATTAATTATCATTTTTAAAATTAAAAAATTATGAAAGGAATACTCTTTTTTTTGTTTTCAATTTGTTTTTATAATTCAGCTTTAGCTACCGACCCAACCATAAGTTTTGGTTGTTCAGGCGGCGGAACAGCTTGTACATTTACTGAGCCATGTCTCTCTTCAACTTATTCTGCAGTCATTACTGATGGTGATTATTTGGATGGAAATGTTTATTCCAAGAAAATTACTTGGACGGCAACGGCAAATGCATATTCAAACGAATCTGGTCAAGGTACAACTTTATATTCTCTTACATGGAATAATACAGATAACTCAACCACCAAATCAATAAGCGTGAGTGTTACGTACAAAAATATTAATCAGGCATTAATGTGAAAACTGTCTCAGCTGCTTCTAAAACAGTGACAGTAAAGTATATCGGAGCAATTACGAGTATGAGTATAACTGGTGGTGTTACAGCTAGCCCATCTGGAGGTAGTACACTTGATGTTCCATGTGGTCAACAAAACCTAACTATTAGTGTTCCTGCACCAGCTACTAGTCCAAGCTCGGTAGTTACGTATATTTGGTCACTACCTAATGGGTGGAGTGGAACCATCCACTTCTAATTCAATAAATGTGACCACGAGTGCAAGTGATGGAGGTACAGTAAGTGTCCAAGCAAAAAGGACTGATAGTCAATGTTTCCTTCAGTACGGTTTTATTGCAAATCGTCCGCTTGCACAACAACCGAGTATATCTGCAATCTCTCCAGCGAACGATAATGCTATTTGCGTAAATGAAAATAAATATTATACTGCTTCTGCGTCGAATGCTACAAGCTATCGTTGGGTGATTACTCCTTCGTCAGGTACTTTTACATACGCTAATAATATAAGTATTAATCCAACTACTCCTTCAACGTTAGTTGTGTACGCAAATAATGCTTGTAATGTTGAATCTGCAAGTTCATTAAATTATTATGTTTATTACGGACCTCCAACTATAACAACATCCACTGTTAACGGTGGTTCTCAACAAACACCCAATTATGGTGCAAATCCTTTTTTGTTGAATATCAATACGAATACAGCAGAACCTGGACTTTCGTATAACTGGACAACTTTACAAGGTACAGCTAATATTTATTACAATGGCAATTTCAATAACCAAGTGTCCGCTTATGTCTATCCTTTTGCCCGCATTCAAGGGTCAATTACGAATCGATGTGGTACAGGTTCAACTGTTTTTTATTTGTACAATAGCAACACAGGTTTTTATGTTATGAAATCGCCCAACCCAGCAACAACTACGGTGAGTGCAACTGTAACAGGTATGGCAGTTTTAAAATCCATGAGTTTGGTTAGCCATACTAAAGCGACTGTTGTAAAATCTTTTAATCCAACTACGGCTTCAAAATCAACTGACACCAGTGTGAAATTGATTGATAATGACGTTTCATTTGATGTTTCTGATTTGCCGCGTGGAATTTATTATCTAAATTTTGCTTTTCAAAACGATAAAAATTTTACAGAGCAAATTGTTTTGCATTAATACAATGTAGTGAATAAACAAAAAAGCCATGCGTTTCATAAATAAAACACGTGGCTTTTTTGTTTTTATAGAAAAGTAAAATTCTTACGCGTTTAATTATTCGATACTACTTTCAGAGTTTGCGGTTGGCTGCCATCACGTGCAAATCTCAAGAAATACATACCGCTTTGCAAATGCTGCGTATTGATAGAAAAATTATTATTACCAACCGTAGTTTTAAAATGCTGTGTTAAAACTACGCGACCGGCAATATCAATAATTTGTAAATCAACGACGCTATTTTGTGTTTTATCATCAATTGAAATTGCGAGAATATTATTAAACGGATTCGGATTGACACTAATTTTGGTGTTTACATTTATTTCAACCGTTGGCGTAACGCGCGCAGCACCGTTAGAAAAATACGAACCTAATTGTGCTGTACTGTTTTGCACCAAAATAGGTGAGCCGTTCGCCTCTAAACGCGATGCAGTTACTGGCAAATTAATTAAACGTGGTAAGCTGGTTCCGTCAAAATTAGTAGCTAAAATATTATTGTCTGATTTAGAAAAATTCGGATAAGCCAGCGTATTATTGGTATAAATACCAGTTGAACTTTGCGTGACAGCACCCGTCTGAATATTTGAAGCAAGCACCGCATACGTCGGCGATTGTGTATCTAAACCTTCCACGTAATCGAAAGCGACGATGTATGTAGCATTTTTTGCAAAAGTTGGATTGCCAATACTTGTATTGGAAGGTAAATCGGAAAATAATTTAAAAATTTTACCGCTACCAAAACTTTTAGCTGTGTTCGACCAAACGTTTATAATTCCCACATCCCAATAATTATTACCCGTTGCACTGCCAATAATATTTTGTTTGTTAAACGCATCGTAAACCACATATTCACCTGTTGGATCAAATTCTAAAGCATCCGAAAACTGAACAAAATTATTAGAAATACTACTTGTAGCTGTTGTTGGATTAGAAAGTCCGTAAGACCTTTGAACATTTCCAACAAAATCTACAACGTAGATCAGTGTATCACCTTTATTGCCAACAAATCTGTTTCCATCGCGAGAGATAACAGCGTTATTCCAACCGCCATCCGTTGAAATTGTTTGTTCGGCGCCAACCTGTCCTTTCGTCCAATCAATCGAAATATAGTGGACTTGTTTATCGCTGGCAACAAACACTAAATCTGTTCCACCATCGCTCATACTCGGCTTCGATTGTACAATGCTGGTACTAATTTGTGTCGTTGTTCCACCCGCTGAAGGTCGAATAAAAATACCTGTTTTGTTCGCGCCGACATACAATAGATATTCCGTTCCAGAATTTGCGGGTAAATTTGTTTGATGTGAAGAACCATCCGATGAACCACCGCCACCGATACCTACGGCAGCAAAAGCGTTTTGTGCAGCCGTCAACACAGCAGTATTTGTTGGATATAAATCTTTAATTGAGGCTTCAATGGCAGCGCGCATATCTTTAAAATTAGATGATGCCACCAAATATTTAACCAAGGCGCGATAATAAACTTGTTCTGCAATAGCTTTGCCAACGTTGGCATCGCTGGCAAATTTATAATACGCAAAATTTGGCACGCCACTATTGATATGTACACCGCCATTATCTTGCGTGCCGAGATACATCTCACTGACATTGGCAGGTTGGTAACCACCTTGACCTACTTTTGAACCTCCGTTGTGCGGATTAGATAAATCGCGCAGAAAACCTGTCGGGAAAGTGTTTTTGTCTTTTATGACCGATTCGCCAATTGTCCAATTAGCACGATCAATTAAACTACCCATTACATCGGCATACGATTCATTCAATGCGCCAGATTCGTCTTGATAGCGCAAGTTGGCTGTATTTTGAATAACTCCATGCGAAATTTCGTGTCCAGCAACATCTAAACCTTCTGCTAATGGATAAAAATAATCTTTGCCGTTGCCATAATACATCGCCTCACCATTCCAATACGCATTATCCATGCCCTCACTTTGATTCGTTACGTTGATGAACGAATTAATATTTCCACCTTGACCATTGATTGAATTTCTACCAAAAGTATTGAGGTAATATAAGTAAGTTACACCCGCGTTGTATTGCGCCGATACAGCAGTTTTACTCCAGTTACTGTTGTTGCTTGATGTAACAAAATTTGCGGGTCCGTCATCTGTGTTGCCATTATCGAGTGTTTGTATTACACCAACCGGTGAGTCAGGGAAACTCGATTGATTCGATTTAAACATTCCGCGCGTAGCATCAATCATGTAATACGTTCCACCCGATTGATAAGTGTTTATTGTTCTTGAAACGCCTAATAAATCCGATGAGTTAACCGTTGCTGAACCATCGAGTGGTGGATTTTCAAAATGAAGGGGTGAAGGAATGAAAGAATTAAAAAATGGACTAACTTCATCATTCTTCATTCCTTCATTTTTTATTACTTCATTCTTCATTCCTTCATTTATCAGTGTGCAACTCGTTTCAATCTGATTTAAAACTTTACCCGTCTGCGCATCAATAAAATATTCAAACCTATGAATAGTTGAAGCATACGCTACAACGCGCCACGTTAAACGTTCGGCGTCGTATTTATCGTTCACGTGGTAAATAACCAATTCGGATTTAAAAGCTGCGCCACCAATTTGTTTTAAAATATTTTCACTGATAGGTTTGTAAATATTTTTGCTTTTAAAATCGGTAATGATAATATTTTCAGCATCCGTTGCTGCAATTGTTGGCACTATGTTTTCTATGGCTGGCGTTGGGAAGTAAGCGCCATTCATTGAAACTATTTTTCCATCTTTGGCGTGCATAATAATTTCACCTCCGTAAACGGGTAAATTTTTGTAGGTTTGTTTCATTCGATAATGCTCAAAACCTAATTCATCAGCATCCACTTGCGTTATTTTAAAATCGGAAGGATCTGTGATTTTCATATTCTGTTGTAAAACAGAAATATACTCATTGCATTTTTGAGTCGGTGTAGAGTTGGTGGCACTGCTTGTTAATAAACTACCTGTGACGAATCTCGGTAAACCATTTTGCTCTAAAACAATTTTTAAACCTTGTGCTTGAAGTTTACCATCAAAACTTAAACTCTGGAAATTATTTAACAAGGATGAGGGGAGCGTTGCATTGTTATTCGTTTCGTTCGGTGCTAATTTTACAGGCATTTTAATTCTTTCTGTAGCCCCAATACTTTTTGTGACGGCTTTTGCTTTATCATCAAAAGTTTGTGAAGAAGCTACTTGTAGAAAAAAAAAATTTAGAAATAGAAATGTAACGTGTTTAATTTTCATGTTTAATGCTATGTTAAAAAAAGTAAAAATGATGTGTTAATGATGAAAAGTAAAAAATTTAACGTTATTGTGTTCCATTTTAACTAAAATTTAATAACCTAAAAGTTTCATCATAGATTCTGCATCTTGTTCCTCCGCTTCTAACCAATCAACGAAATTGCCATTTTCATCTACATCAACCAACACACGCTTAGGCGAAGGCAACAAACAATGTTTAATGCCGCCGTATCCGCTCAACGCATCCTGATAAGCACCTGTATTGAAGAAACCTATTGAGAGTGGCTCTTCACTTTTTGAAAACTTAGGCATATAAACCATATTTAAATGTGCTTCCGAGTTGTAGTAATCTGCATTATCGCAACTTAAACCGCCAATATTAACGCGCGCATATTCTTTATTCCAATGGTTAATTGGTAATAGAATAAATCTTTCGTTTATCGCCCACGCATCCGGAATGGTTGTTATCAACGAATTATCAACCATATACCAAAGTTCTGAATCGTTTTGTTGTTTTTGTCCGATGACTGATAAAATTGTTGCGCTGCTTTCGCCGACGGTGTATTTTCCAAATTCGGAATAGATATTTGGGCAGGGTACTTCTTCGTCGTCGCAATATTCTTTAATGGTACGCACAATTTCGCGTACCATATAATTATAATCGTAAGTGAAGGTGAGTGAATTAGCAATAGGTAAACCGCCACCAATGTCAATCGAATCTAAATCGGGACAAAATTGTTTGAGTTGGCAATACATTTTTATCGCTTTACGTAATTCAGACCAATAATATGTCGTATCTTTAATGCCTGTATCAACAAAAAAATGGAGCATTTTGAGTTTAAACTTCGGATTGGTGAGTATCTTATCTTTAACAAAATTAATTATCCGAGTATGACGAATACCGAGGCGAGATGTATAAAACTGAAAATTAGGTTCTTCTTCGGTGGCAATACGCACACCTATATTACATGATTTGACGATGTGCTGATCTAAAGCATCTATCTCGTCGCGATTATCGCAAATTGGAATCACGTTTGAAAAACCAAGACTGTTTATCAGAAAAGCAATTTTGCGAATGTAGACCGGGTTTTTGTAACCGTTACAAATGACCGTTTTATCCTTCGTCAGTTTATCGCTTTGCAATAATTTAATAATCAGGTCAATATCGAAAGCGGAGGAAGTTTCAATTTGCGCATGGTTTTTCATTACTTCATCGAGCACAAATCTAAAATGCGAACTTTTAGTACAGTAACAAAAAAAATATTCGCCGTTGTAGTTTAAATCGTCAATGGCATTATTAAACCATTTTTTAGCATTCTGAATTTGGGTAGAAATTTTGGGTAAATACGTTATACGCATGGGCGTCCCGTATTTAAGAATTAAATCATGCAGATCAATACCATGGAAATGCAGCGAATGCTCTTGTAAAGTAAATGCCGCTTGCGGGAAGTCAAAAGTTTGATCTACTAAATCGAAATACGTATTCTTCATTATTAAGTCGCTCTATTTTTATTTTCCACAAATGTAGTGAAAAGCTGTAATAAATAATTAAGTAACGGATGAAACAAAGAATTTTAATGAATTGAAATT
>JAYVNP010000079.1:0-13848 GCA_043758385.1 Saprospiraceae bacterium | reverse complement strand
TTTTTCGCGTTTGGGTTGACTTAAAATATGTGATACCGTTAACTGCCCGGCGTATTTATTTTCAAGTGATGCCAAAGTTTCTCGAAACATTATTTCCTCTTCATTTCTGTTTCCATAAAGAAGATGCACTTCTGAGGTTGGCTCCTCTTCTAAAATGGTGCGCATGAGCGACATAAGCGGCGTGATGCCTGAACCCGCGCCAAAAACATAGTACGTTTTGCGCTGTGTTGGTGAAGTTTCTAAAGTGAAATGACCTTGTGGTGGCATTACATCAACAACATCACCTACTTTTAATTGCGTATTTATATGTGTTGACACAATGCCTTTTTCAACTTGTTTTACCGAAACGCCCCACAAATTTTGGTGCGGGCTTGTACTGAGCGAATACGCGCGACGTTCTTCTTTACCTTTAATGTTAAAACGTAGCGTTAAATACTGTCCGGCTTTGTAGTCAAACTTTTCAGCCATTTCGGTCGGTACATCAAAATAGATTGTTCTAGCGTCGTGGGTTTCTTCTACAATATTTTTAATGCTTAAACTGTAAAACTGTGTATCCATATTTATTTTGCGCGTGATTTTATTCTTGAAGCGTTATTTCTTGGCTAACGCTAGCGCAAAAATAAACCATCACAACGCGTTTTTGTTGCATCTCCTCTATTTAATACCCTTTTTTATTGCTTAATTATTTAAATTATTCATTCCGTTTCCAATAATATCCTGAAAAGACACTTTATTAATAAAAGAATGGTTAGAATCGGAATTGTCTTGAAAGGGATAAGTATAAGCTCGTAAACGGTAGTAACTTACATTAGAAAGAAAATGGAATGCGTCCTTATCATTGTTAAACTCTAAGCCTCTGTCTTTGAGTAATTGAATTTGTTTCTGTGTAGAAATAGCTGGCTTGTTGTATATCATAGGTAAAGTGTTTTAATTTACCTGTAAAAAGCGAAAACCTGCCAAAGTGTGCATCTTTGAGAGGCATGGCAGGTACTATTAAATTCAAATGTAGTATAAACTTGTGAATAATAAAAGGATATTTTAAAAGTTTTCTAAAATCTATAAATTAATTTTACTTTTCAGTAGCGTTTATTTTTAAAATGAAAAAGTCAAAAAGAAATAATCACCAAATTTTATTTCTGTTTAAGATTAATTCGGCTTCAAAACTATCGAAAAAATTATTCTTTTGTTAATTAGTCGAACCAAAATGTTTATCAATCAATGTTTGGCGTTACTTTTGCGACTTGCAGATTATTAAACCGTGCTTAACTTGAACCATTGATCAGAAAAATTGGGGATTGTGTTTTCTTAATAACTATATGAAGGGTATTACTTTAGCTGTTATAGCTGTGTTTGTGTGTGTCAATTTATCATTTTCTCCTAAACTTATTCAGTATGATTTAGCGCACTCGGCGTACATAGATTCTAGTTTGCCGCCGTTGGAGCAATCTAAAATGTTATTGCGCAAAGTAATGTTGACAGGTAAAGTCAGCAGCGAAGTTCCTGTTTTAGATAGCGTGTTTGCTAACCGAGTAGGTAAAACGTGCGAGATTACGCGCGATCAACTGCGTAATTATCTCAATAAAATTTATGTGAACGAATGGGAAATTGGTGGAACGCTCGACTTACCGGTTTCATCGAATACAGATAATAGTGGTGTTTCAAAATCAGCGCAATATTTCGTCATTCACGATACAAGTTTTCCGCGCTACAGTCAAAACGGATTTCCGGATAATATTGACGACGAGAGTTGGGAATGGAATAAAATGAATCGTTGGTTTGCCAACGTGACGCATATATTTGTCAATCGCATCGGTGAATCGAAAACAATAACGCCTTTTAGCGACGGTATTACAGCCACTAAATTAGAACGCTATGTTTTAGGCGAAACAGCATCCAAAGGTTTATATTTGCACATCGAACTCATTCAGCCACGCGCTGTAATGAAAGGATTTGGAAGACACAACGACGCGGACGCGCCTGAACCGGGTTTCACAAAAAAACAATACGACCGATTAGCTTTGCTTTATATTACGGCGTCAGTGCGCAAAGGTGCTTATTTAATTCCGGGTTTTCATGCTTGCGTGGATCAAGGTATTCGTAATTCGCACGATGATCCGCAAAATTTTGAATTACCACGCTTTTTTCAATCGCTCAACGAAACTTGGACAGAGATTGATAAAATAAATAAACCGTAAATAGCACTTAACTTCCTTTCAGAAAAACCTGAAAAACTCAAAGTTTTATGGTTTAGTGATAGTAACCTGCGATGATAATTCACCTGCACTAAATGATATGAGCAAAGATCTCGAAATATTATGCAAAATAATTTTAGGTTTAAACTGATTATTGTTTAAAAAAATATTTGAAATGCTCAGACGAATTTACTATTCACTTTCACCAAATTTAAGACTACTCGCAAGAAAAATCGTTTATTTTCCGATAGATATTTTTAAAAGCAAAAAAAATAGTCTGGAGCCTCCTAAAGGTTTGATTTATACTGGTAGTGGTGAATTTATTAAACAAGGTGAAGAATGGGTAGAATTTTTTAAATCAAATACTACATTGAATGAAAATAGCAATGTTTTAGACATTGGAAGTGGTATAGGAAGAATTGCTGTTCCCATGACAAAGTTTTTAAAAGGAAATTATTGTGGTTTTGAACCAGTTCAACAAGGTGTTGATTGGTGCCAAAATAATATTAGTTCAAAATTTACAAATTTCAATTTTCTTTACGTTGATTTATTCAACGATTTATATAAAAGCAACGGCATCAATGCAGCGAACTACGTTTTTCCTTATCAAAAAAACTATTTTGATTTTGCTTGTTCAATTTCTGTATTTACTCACATGTTGCCCGATGAAGTTAAAAATTATCTAAAAGAGGCACTTAAGGTTTTAGAAAAAGGCGGATTTTTAGTTGCAACTTTTTTTATTCTTGATTCAGAAAGTAAAAGTTTAATGCAAAACAATAAGGATTTTAATTTCAAATTCGATTTAGGGCATTACGCCTTGATGGATAATGTAGTTAAATCAGCTAATGTTGGTTATGATAAAGATTTTTTGTTTAAACAATTTGAAAATATAGGGTTTGAAATTGAAAAACATGTAAAAGGTTATTGGTGCGGTAGAAAAAAGGAATACAATTATGCTTTTCAAGACATTGTTGTTTTAAAAAAATTATAGCTTCGTTTTAACACCTAATTCTAATCCGCTTTTCACTTTATTATTGCCACAGGCATATTCAAATCGTAATTACCTTTTAACATAGGCGTTTGCACTTTACCAATTGTTTTAGCATAAGCAATCACATTATATTTTACATAATCGAAGAGTTCTTTCAAAGTAATTTCGCCGTCGTTATTTGTGTTAGCTTCGCCGTTCAATCCTTTGAGCACAAAATAAGTGAACACGCTATTTTGCAAAGTATTTACTTCCAACGATTCTTCGTCGGGTGCGCACGACAGCATATAGGCTGTTCCAGAATTAGAATTATTTAAATCGCTGTAAAATTTTTCGGTGTTCGCCAATTTATTGCTACTTGTATTTACCCCTTTAGCAGCAATATAACTACCCGCATAACACGCATCGGCAATAATTAATTTATGTCGCGCCGGGCACTTTGCCATCAAACTATTTATTTCTTTATGATACAGTTGCAACATCGCGCCGTCGTAATCGGTTGTTAAAAATGAGCCCATTAAACCATGACCAGAAAAAAATAATATGGCTAAATCATCATGCTGTGCTTTGTAAAACAAAGATTCTATATTCTGGACAACTGCTTTTTTCGTAGCGGCATCATCGGTAATAACGCGTACGTGTTTTTCGTCGAGCGCACCTCCTTTCGGGCTTTTCCAAAAAGCAAACATACCAAAAGCATCATTATCGGGATATTTAATGGGTGGAACAGTTGTATTTTCATATTCGGCAACGCCAATTGCTAATGCCCAAATTTGTGGAATGCGCTGTTGGGTTGGTGTTGTTACATTAATTTTTGAAGAAGTGAGTTTCTTTTTTTGCGTTTGGGCTTCGCCAAAATCTGCATCGGGTGTTAAATTTTCGGAAGCCATCCCTGTTCTGGAAAATTCTTTAACAACTATTGGGTTTGAATCATCCGATAAGTTTTTTAATTTGCTATATTCCCAAGTGCCAGAGATTGTTTGCGCATCCGCCAAAGTGAGTGCGCCCGTACCGTGCCATAAACCTTGTCTCCACATACCGGCGTAGCGTTTTCCAAATCGGTACGTTGCTACGCCGTAACCTTCAGGATATCGGTTTTTGAAATGGCCTTCATATAAAACGGTATCTTTATCCACAAAATAGCGGCTGCCAATACCATTTTCACAATCCCCCGATAAACATTGTGCTTTAATATTAAAACACAATAACACCAATGCACATAATAATAAAAAGAAACGCATGGTTTGGGGGGATTTTAAATTTAAAAATGAGCGTACCTAAATAATGTTACAAATGTAAAATTTATTTTATCAGCTTCAAAGTTTTTTTTAAAAAAAATTGCAATTTTTTTGGATGCGCTTTCATTTTCATCAAAAATTATAAACAAAAAAAACAAAAAGGAGTGCAGTAAAAATAATTTTTTGCGCTCTAAAAATTTGGCAAGTTTTATTCTTAAAAACAAAAGAGTTAACCACACTGTTAATTTAGAATTATTAATTAAGTAAAGAAGCGATTAAAATTAGAAAATTGGATAAAAAATATTAAATTTGTTGACGTATTTACATTGTAATTAATTCTGTAATTTTTTAGTTATTAAACTTAAAATATTGTATGGAAAAAATGTGGCGACGATTAAACGGTCAAAGAATTGAATTGCCAATTAAAGAAGCCGTTGAACAAACTATTATTCGCGAACACGATTTAGGAAACAAACTCAAAGTATGTATCGGCACTGACTCTCAGGTGCGCGGTGAAGAAATTCATTTTGCGTCGGTTATTGTTTTTTTACGCGAGCGCAAAGGTGGGTTCATGTTCATTCAACCCGATTTATCGACAAAAACGATGTCTTTACGCGAGCGCATGATTACCGAAGTCGGGAAATCTGTGGAAATTGCCTATGCTTTGTGCGATTTACTCGACAAATACAACGTTGAACTTGAAGTCCACGCCGATATTAATACAGATCCATATTTTCAATCGAATGTAGCTTTGAAAGAAGCTATGGGTTATATTATGGGAATGGGTTTTACTTTCAAAGCTAAACCCGACGCATTCGCATCGTCGAATTGTGCGGATAAAGTGGTTTAAATTTGCAATTAAGAGCAAGGAACAAGCGATAATAGTATAAGCAGAATTCCTAACTATTTTTTTACGCCCACACTATCCAACAAAAATGCGTATTCCATCGCTGTTTCTTTAAAACGCTCAAACCTACCCGATGCACCACCATGACCTGTTTCCATATTGCAAAACATATAGAGTGGCGCGCGTTTATTGGTTCGGAGTGCACGCAATTTGGCAATCCATTTAGCAGGTTCAAAATATTGCACCTGAGAATCGTGCAGACCGGTTGTAATTAATGTTGCAGGATAATTTTGCGCCGTCACGTTATCATAAGGCGAATATGATTTCATGTAGTGGTAATACGTTTCATCTTTCGGATTTCCCCATTCATCAAATTCACCCGTCGTTAATGGAATTGTTTCATCGAGCATAGTTGTAACAACATCCACAAAAGGTACGGCTGCAACAACACTGCACCATAAATCAGGACGTAAATTCATAATAGCTCCCATTAGTAAGCCACCTGCCGAACCACCCATTGCACACAATTTTTTCGGATGTGCATATTTTTTTTCTACTAACATTTCGCCGCAAGCGATAAAATCGGTAAACGTATTTTTTTTTGTGAGGAACTTCCCACTTTCATACCATTTTCTACCCATTTCTTGTCCGCCACGAATGTGCGCAATCGCAAAAACAAATCCGCGATTGAGCAAACTTAAACGCGCCGAACTAAAATATGGATCAATCGAATGTCCGTAAGAGCCGTAACCATACAATAAAAGTGGGTTTTTACCTTGCTTAAATAAATCTTTTTTATAGACTAACGAAACTGGAATTTGCGCGCCATCTGTGGCTGTAGCACAAACGCGCTCCGTAAAATAATCATCAGGTTTAAATCCAAGTTCTAAAACAGATTCTTGTTTTTGCAGGTGCAACGTCCGCGTAGTAGTATCGTAATCGAAAACAGAATTAGGTGTCGTTAAACTCGTGTAACCTAATCGCACGATGTTTGTATCAAACTCGGCGTTGTTACTCGTGTACGCCATAAAAACATTTTCTCTGAAAGCAATCAAGTGGCTTTCGCCCGAATTTTCTACAACATTGATGCGTGTTAAACCTTCGCAACGCTCGTCGAGAACAAAATAATTTTTAAAAAGCGTTAGTCCTTCAAGTAAAACATTGGAACGATGCGGAATTTTTTCTTGCCAAAATTCTCTTTTCGTGTTGCTCTCGCTACACGTCATCAATCTAAAATTTTCTGCTTCGCTGTTCGTGAGAATGTAAAATGTATCGTGCGCATGATTGATGCTGTATTCGTGTTTTTGCTCGCGCGCTGCAAACAATCGCCAATCACCCGTCGGATTATTCGATTCTAAAATATGGTATTCCGAACTCAACGTAGCACTCGAACCAATAACTAAATATTTTTCAGACCGCGTTTTGCCTACGCCACAATTGAATGTTACGTCGGTTTCTTCATACACACAAACGTCATCGTTGACATTGGTGCCAATTTCGTGACGCATGATTTTATAAGCGCGCAGCGTACTCGGATCTTTTTGTGTATAAAAAACGTGTGTGTTGTCGCTCGACCAAACGGCACTCCCTGTGGTATTCGGTATCGCATCGGGGAAAAGCGCGTTAGTTTCTAAATTTTTAAAGCGCAACGTGTATAAACGCCTGCTCACTGTGTCTTCGCCATACACTAAAAATTTATTATTCGGTGCTAAATTTCTACCACCTACGGCATAATAACTATGTCCTTGCGCTAAAATGTTTACATCGAGTAAAATATCTTCTTCTGCTTCTAAATTTTCTTTTTTGCGACTGTGAATAGGATATTCTTTCCCTGCCGAAAATCGCGTGATGTACCAATAGTTTTTATAAAAATAAGGTACAGACATATCGGTTTGCGCAATTCTACCGACTATTTCGGTGAATATATTTTTCTGAAACACTTCGGTATCTGCCATCTTTTCAGTGCGATACGCGTTTTCAGCGTTTAAATAATTTATAACTTCTGGATTTTCTTTCTCGTTGAGCCAAAAATAATTATCGGTGCGTGTGTCATTGTGTTGGGTAATTTGTTTGGGCTTTAACTTAGCTTTCGGTTGACGTATCATACTCTTCAAAACATTATTAAAAAAAAATGCAAAGATAGCCTTTTAATGTCAGAGTAGATTGTTTTGTTTAATACTCAATCGCCGCATCCGCTTGAAAATGTGCGAAGAGTGCAAAACTCCAACCGATGCGTGCGGCGAGTATAACATCGAGTCGCGTAGCAGTATCGTATTGTCGCGTGTCAAAATTATAACCGCGCTGATTTTTAGTTAAACCTTCGGTGGCTTCTAAGCGCAGAAAAAAATTAATGGTTTTATCGTGACTAATATAATTATACGCTACCGATTCTTCAACGCCAACGCCTGCCGTTAATCTATCGTAGCCCGAAGTGTAAGATCCTTGAATTTGCAGTGCATCTTTATTATCGTTTTGTACTCTAATTTGATGCATCAAAAAACCAGCACCCAAACTTAAACTGATGCCGTGAAAATAATCGCCATTACTTCTAAATTTAAAAATTTTACCGATATCTGCACCGATGTATAAACCACGTTCGCGCAGCAAAACACTGGAGTAGGTATTTAAATCGCTTAAAATATTTCCGTCGGCAGTTCTATAAGGCGCAAGCACGTCTTCTTTTACATCAGAGCCAAAAAAATAATTACCATTTACGCCGTAGCGAAATCCATGTGCGACGTTAAAAACATTTACACCTAAACCAATACTCGATGCGTTGCCAAATCGCTGAGCTAAAATACCAATCGGTTGATTGATGCCATACGAAAAATCAACGGTTAGTGCGCGTGCAGGTGTTTCTGTTTTCTGTGCGTTTACATTGAGTGTGCAGATTAAAACCAGTGAGAGTAAACTATATTTTTTCATAAACGATGGTATTATTGAAACATCCAACCATATTAAAATTTTAATTTAGTTTTCTAAACGTATTCCTTGCGCTACAAAATTCGGATTGCGTAAATCGGGTTTATTGTATTCTAAAGGTTGTGCGTTTTCGAGTTGTACAATTGTTGCACCCGATTCAATCAAAATAATTTCTGCTGCCGCCGTATCCCATTCCATCGTTGTGCCTTTGCGCGGATAATAATCTGATTTACCCTCGGCGATATACATAAACTTGAGCGCACTACCCAACGGTTGAAAAATGGGTGCATCAAGTTTAAGCGCAACAAAAAATTCATCCCATTCGGCACTCTTAAAACTGCGCGAAATTGGGATGCGCAAATACTTTTGTTTAATCTGAAACGTGGCGCAGTGAATTTTTTTGACGGCGTTATTTTCAATTAAAAATGAACCTTCACCTTGCACAGCAAAATAAATTTTATGGAAATAAGGCACGGCTAAAACACCAAGCACTGGTCGGGCATTTTCCATGAGGGCGATATTAATAGTAAACTCGTTGGTGCGACCTACAAATTCTTTTGTGCCGTCAAGCGGATCAACGCACCAATACTTTTTGTAATTTTTTCGTATTTCGTAATCCGTTTCAATACCTTCTTCCGACATAACTGGTATATGCGGCGTAATTTTTTTGAGTGCTGTTACGATAAAATTATCCGCCCATTTATCGGCGCGTGTAACGGGCGAATCATCTTTTTTGTAATTAACTTCAAAATTATTTGAATCGTAAATTTTTAGAATTTCCGCGCTGCAAGTACGCGCAATTTCTACTATTTCGTTTAAAAATGAATACTTTACGCTGTTTACTATCATTAATTGAGTGTTTCGCTAATTTCTTTTCTATAAAAAAAGAAATCTCACATTATAAAAAAATAATTTTTGTGGCACAGATATTGATACAATTTAAAATATAAAACTCCCCCTGTTTTATTATTATTTACTTTTACTTTCCAAAGCGGCGCAGAGTATTCTGTTCCGCTTTTTTGTTTTTTATAACATAAGAAAAGTCCTACCGTTTACTTTATAAATATTACGCGTTATATTCGCATCGAGAACAAAGGTAATTAGAGTTCGGTAGTTTTATGCAACACATTTTAATTGTTGAAGACGATGCTTCTATGCGCGAGTTGGTAACGCTGCACCTGATAGAAAATAATTTTCTCGTTACTGTTGCTGCCGATGCTGCGGATGCTGCCGATGCTGCGGATGGCTACGCGAAAGCAATGAAAGAAAATTTTGACTTGATTGTGCTCGATATTAATTTGCCAAAAATGAATGGTTTAGAATTTGAAGGTTTAGAACATACCATGAATGCGCACATTAATCGCTTAAGAATTAAAATTGAAGCCGATTTAGACAACCCTAAATATATTTTGACAACTTGGGGTGTGGGTTATCGGTTTTTGGAACACGTTTAAAATTTATAATGAACGAAAAATATTATCACTCCATCAATTGGGCACCTTGGCTCGGGTTTGCTTTTTTATTAACTGGATTTTTTTTCAGCACAACCAGCAATAACTATTTGTTAGCCTCACTTATTGCATTGAGTTTTTTGCCCGCATTAGCTGTTTTATTTTTGTTGCGTCGGTATTCGGTTTTTACGACAGAACATTTTTTAACCGATTATTACCAACGCGCAACAGGCGACGCCATTCTTGAAACAGTTAATTTATTAGACGTTCAAACCGTTCGCTGGATTGGCAAATCGGTTATTCTCATACAAACTGATGGTTCAACAAAAGCGCAACGCTTTAAAAAAAGCGAAGCGTTCATCGCTCAACTGCGCAAAATTGCACCTAATGTTTCCGTTATTACTTACTAAATTCATTCATTGAAATATCATCGCCCTTTGCTGCAAGCCGTTGCCGACATTTTAGAGCAAACATTCGCTACAACGCAGTATGCTGAAAAAATATTAGATAATACTTTTAAACTCAATGCACAATTCGGCAAACGCGATCGGGCATTTATAGCCGAATGCGTTTTTGAATGTGTGCGTTGGTGGCGATATTATGCTGCGCTTTTAGGTATTGACACCGAAAAAGTGCACATAAAACCCGAGATGATAAAACGTATCATCGGTGTGCATTTATCTTTAAAAGAAATTACAGACATCGAGCATCCTTTTTTTGAAAATATACCCACGCTGGCAGTGCTACATAATCTTCAAAAAGATTTAAGTTTTTCGCAGCGCGCTTCTTATCCGGAATGGTTAAACGTTTATGCAACCGAAAATTTAGGTGAAAGTATTTGGCATAATGAAGCCGTTGCTTTAAATAATATTGCGCCGATTGTCATTCGCTGCAACACACTTAAAACAAACATAGAGGATTTACAAAATTTGCTCAGCCACGAAAATATTATTACCCACCGTACCGAATTAGCTAAGGATGCTTTAGTGATTGAAGGACGCGCGAATTTAATTATTCTACCAGCTTTTAAGGAAGGTTTGTTTGAAATTCAGGACGCCGGTTCGCAGTGTATTGCGCCTTTTTTAAAATTAAAACCCAACGGCACTTTTATTGACGCGTGTGCTGGTGCAGGCGGAAAAACTTTACACGCAGCAGCAATAATGAAAAATAAAGGTCGCATTATTGCATTAGATATTTTTCAACAAAAACTGAATGAATTACACAAACGCGCAGCAAGGCAAGGCATAAATGATATTGAAATGCGACTCATTGATTCTGAAAAAGTGATTCGCGCGCTCAAAAATTCTGCCGATGCTGTTTTACTTGATGTTCCGTGTACAGGTCTTGGTGTTTTGCGCCGACAGCCCGATACAAAATGGAAACTCACACCACAGTCGCTCGAAGATGTTTTAAAAACACAGCAGCATATTCTGAAAACTTATAGCAGTATGGCGTGTGTCGGAGGTTGCGTAGTGTATGCTACGTGTAGCATTTTGCGATCTGAAAATGAGCAACAAGTTGAATCGTTCTTAAAAGAAAACGGTAATTTTGAATTAGAAGAGCAGCGCACTATTTCACCGCATCTCAACGGTTTTGATGGTTTTTTTATGGCGAGATTACGGCGGAAATAATTTTTTAAAATGATACACAACAAAGAGAGCTAACAGGTTTTTATACTTGTTAACTCTGAATTTTTTTAAGCGTCTCCCGTGTTAATCTTCAAACTCGGCGCGTAAAATGCGGAGTACTTCCACTGCAGTTTCTTCTTCCAAATCTGTTCGGCGAACAATTTCATCGGCGCGCAGGCGCAATACATCGCGCGCAGAATCGCAACCGATGCGTTTGAATTCGTCAATAATCCAGCTTTCAATTTCGTCGCTGAATTCTAATAAATCTACATCATCTACCAACTCATCTTCTCTGATAACATCAATTTCGTAATCACAAAGTTTACTCGCCAACTTTATATTTGTACCACCTTTACCAATAGCTAACGACACTTGATCGCCTTTTAAAGTTACTTTAGCGTGTTTAGTCAGTGCATTCACTTCCACATTCGATACTTTCGCCGGCGTTAATGCCCGCTGAATATACAAACCAATATTGTTCGTGTAATTAATAACGTCAATGTTTTCGTTGCGCAACTCACGCACAATACCATGAATACGCGCACCTTTCATACCAACACACGCACCGACGGGATCAATTCTATCGTCGTGACTTTCAACAGAAATTTTAGCGCGCTCGCCCGGAAAGCGCACAATATTTTTAATTGTTATTACGCCGTCTTCAATTTCAGGCACTTCGAGCTCTAATAATTTACCTAAAAAAGCATCATCTGTGCGCGACATCACAATAGATGGCGACGCATTGCGCATTTCTACTTTTTTAATAATGCCTTTTACCGAATCACCTTTGCGATAAAAATCGCCTTTAATAAGTTCCGCGCGCGGCAATAAAACTTCGTGTTTTGTCGCTTCGTCCATTACTAAAAAATCTTTTTTCATCACTTGACTAATTTCGCCAATAATGAGAGTACCAACACGGTCAACATATTTTTTGAAGATATCGTCTTTTTCCAAATCAGAAATACGCGAGAGCAAAGTTTGGCGCGCTGCTTGAATGGCTCTACGACCAAATTCTTCGAGACCGAGTTGTTCGTAACACTCATCGCTTACGCCGTAATCGGCATCAATAGCATTGGCTTCCGATAGCGAAATTTGAGCGCGCTCATCCGTTACTTCACCGTCGGGAACGATAGTGCGTACGCGCCAAAGTTCTAAATCGCCACGTGAAGCGTTGACAATGACATCAAAATTTTCATCCGAACCGTATTTTTTCTTAATCAGTGTGCGAAATACGTCTTCTAATACGCGCAATAACTGTGCGCGATCAATATTTTTTCCAGCTTTAAAGTCCGAAAAAGAATCTACCAAATTCATCATAATCCAAAAATTTTTATGTTTTTAACTGCGTGAGTTTCTTAAACCCACGAGGTTATTTAATATCCTACTTAAACGAAATAATTACAATCGCTTTTTTTATATCGCTAAACGGAATTTCTTTTATAAAAGATTCCTTAATTTTTTTCTTTCCTTCCTTGCGTTCTGTGTTGTACGAAACCGTAATTTTTTCTGCATCAACTCCGTCTAATTTTGCTTCTATCGGCGGTAGTGTTGCATCGTTTAAAGTAATTTCAAGCGTTCTGCCAATATGTTTTTTGTATTGGCGCGGAAATTTTAACGGTCTATCAACACCAGGCGAAGAAACCTCTAACGTATAATCGTCGCCTAAAAATCCTATTTCATCAATTTCTTTTTCAATAGTACGACTTAAACTCCGACATTTTTCGAGCGACATACCGTCATCTGCATCTGCAATAATTTCAATCGCTTTGTGCGCCGTCATTTTTATTTCCAGCAACTGACAATCTGCAAATTCGTCTGTTTCGAAAGTGCGTCGTATTATTTCGTCTAATTGAGAATCAATCATAAATTTGTTGTTCGTTGCATATTGTTCGTTGTTCGTTGTTTTCAGATAGTAGGCGTTCATTTTTGAACCCTACAAACTAACAATGCACAAATAATTAAAACAAAAAGAGGGATGCGTTACCACAACCCTCTTTTTATCAGAAGATGTGCAAATATACATACTTTTTTTATTTACGCGTAAATAATTTTTTGAAACTTAGTTTACGGTTTAATTTTCTATTAAAGTTCCTGAAAGAAAAGTTGTATGGCTTAAGGGAGTTTGACCACGTAGATACTCAGTGGTTACAACTTTTATGGGCGGTATAAGTACTTTTATTTTTCCACAAGTAACTATAACCGTCGCTTGAACTGCTGGGATTTCTGTTCCAATTGAATAAGAGGACTCATAGTATGAAGTTCCATTACTAGAATTTGCTAAAATTCCCACTTCTGATGCGCCTACTGATCCAGAACTAAAATTTGCAACAGTGTAAGTGCCTGATACAGTCGGTAATGTTTCAAAGTAAACAGATAAACTGTTGTAATTTAAAAGTTGCTTAGAACCATCATCTGAAGATAGTAACGATTTTGCCATTGAATTTCGCCCGCAAAAATTAGAATTGAATGTATCCCTACCTACTATTCGCTGTAAGGTACTACTGTTGAACAATCATTTTTACAAGAAAAAAAAGTAATAGGAATCAATAATAAAGCATAGGCAAGTAATTTTTTCATAAAAA
>JAYVNP010000078.1:0-14043 GCA_043758385.1 Saprospiraceae bacterium | reverse complement strand
GCATTTCAATAGCCGAAACAAGTCGCGTTACAACTCCCACACTTTCAATCGCACTTTGCAGCGCCATACCGTTAATTACGGTCGCCAACATTCCTATGTAATCGCCTTGAACACGCTCAATACCTGATTTCTCTGCTTGAATTCCGCGATAAATATTGCCGCCACCAATTACAATAGCCACTTCTGCACCAGCTTCTACAATTTCTTTTATTTGCAAACTATAATGATGAAGCATATCGGCTGTTATTCCGTACTGCGCATTTCCCATGAGTGCTTCGCCACTCAACTTTAATAGTACGCGTTTATATTTTAGCATAAAGTTTGATGATGTTTCTAACGTGTGAGCGCAAAAGTACAGTAAAAATATTTTTTTAAATAATTGCTGCTAAGCAGGCGAGAAAAATATTTCGGTTGAGTACAAAATTGTTTTCTTTTTCAATTTGGTTTTGAAATCTGAAATCGTTTTGAAAACAAAATCGTTTTGAAAACCAAAATCGTTTTTTATTCTTTTTTCAGCATGGTCTCAATAATTTTAGTTGATGAAAAACCTGCGACGAATGGAATAATTTTTACTACGCCACCATTTTTTAAAATGGTTTCGGCACCGACAATATTTTCGATGGAGTAATCGCCACCCTTAACCAAAACATCGGGCAAAATTTTTTCAATCAGCAGCGCGGGCGTGTCTTCTTCAAAAACAATAACGGCATCTACAAAACTAAACGCCGCAAGCATTGTGCAGCGCGAACGCACATCGTTTATCGGTCGCGTTGCACCTTTTAGTTTTCTGACCGAAGCGTCACTATTAACACCGACTATCAATATATTGCCAAGTGCGCGGGCGCCACATAAATAGTGAATATGACCGTAATGCAGCAAATCGAAACAACCATTTGTAAAAATAATGGATTTTTTTTCGGCACGCCACGCACTTATTTTATCGGCAATACACGCCGATGAAATTATTTTTTGCTCAATTTCATAAAAAATATTTGGCTGCATAGCTTAAATGATTACTATTTACGTGAAAAAACTTAAAAAAGCCAATTTTATATCCGATTTGGCTCTAAACTGTAAAAAACTTTCTAAAAAATAAATTAATTCCGTCGCAATTGTTACTTTTGTACTGTGACCAATAAATAATATTCAGTCAGCCGCATTTTTACCTCCAAGAGTAACACATTTAAAAGACAAAAACAGCTTTGTGTTCCTCAAAATTTTCAAAATTAAAACTAATTGCACTAAGCATTTAAAATAACGAAGGACGAATTTTACAAATTTCTTATGAAGAAATACTTACTATTGTTATTAATCAGTCTGTCCGTCAGTACTTCTATTTTTTCGACAGATATTGATTGGAGTAGTCAATTCGATAATTTCTCAACCATCGTATCTGCACCTTCCGACGAATCGGTAAAGAAACGCATTATTGCGCTATTGCGCGCCAAACACGACACAGAAAAATTATTAGGGCGCACAGCCATTTATTTTTCTTACTTCGACCAAATTCTACACGATTTAAATTTACCCGCCGATTTAAAATACATCGCGTGTTTGGAATCGGAATTAATGACCGAATCGTCATCATCGGCAGGTGCCATTGGCGTTTGGCAATTAATGTCGGATGTGAAAAGTGAATTTGGTTTGCGCATTGATAAAGATTTAGACGAACGTCACGATAAAATTAGAGGAACAGAAGCGGCGTTGAAAGATATGAAGCGTATGTTTGGAAACTACAACAGTTGGGATTTGGTGTTGGCAGGTTATAATTGTGGTGTGGGTACTTTAGGCGCAGCTATGAAAAAAGCGCACTCGAAAGAATTTAGCAAAATTAAAAAGTTTTTACCGACCGAAACGCAGCAATATTTGTCTAAATTTATAGCTTTCAGTTTTGTGCTCAAAAATTATCGCCAATTGGGTTTAACGCCAGAGTTACCTTCTTTAGATGCGCAAAGTCTGATTCATACTAATATTTCGCACACCATGAGTTTCGATAAGCTTGCCGAAATTACAGGCATATCGAAATCGGATTTAAAAATATTCAATCCGCAGTTTGGCAAAGGGTACATTCCGTTTTGTGCTTCGGGTTGCAATGTCTATTTACCGCGTCGCGTGATGTCAGCTTTTAACGCGTATGTTTCGGCTGTTAAAGATTCAACCAATTCCGATTTTAAAACTTCACCACAAGTAATTGACGAAAAATTGCCGCAAATTGAAGGCAATCCGAATTATTTTAAAACAACCTATATCGTCAGCGAAGGTGAAACGCTCGAAAGTTTAGCACAAATTTTAGATGTCAATAAATACAGTGTCATTCTCTGGAATAATTTGCACGATGATAATTTAGAAGTTGGCACCGAGTTGACCATTTTTTTACCGCGCATTATAATTAAAAGAACTTAATTTTTACTGCCCAACAGCAGCGTTAGGGCAATACCAAACGCTGCACCCGAAATAAAATAAACCCAAGCGTTTTGTTTTATTTTAAGAATTTTTGTCAGAAAAAAAGATACAATTAAAATTGTTGAAACAATGATGAGTTGACCGATTTCGATACCAAAATTAAAAGCGAAAAGTTCGCGCACCAAATTTTTTCCATCGGGCTCGAGTTGCCTGAAAAAATTTGAAAAACCCATACCATGAATAAAACCAAAACCCAACGCTAAACTATACGCTAACCAATTTCTATCCAGTTTATTTGTTTCTGTTTCATTCTTTGCGCGATAGCAATTTAAAATTGCTGTACACATAATCGTTATTGGTATCAGCTTTTCAATAACGGAATACCAAGGCGTAATAACGTGCAACGCTGCCAAAACCAAAGTTATGCAATGACCAATAGTGAAAGCAGTTACCAGCACTGCAATTTTTCGCCACGCAGTTAACGGATATGTTGCGCACAAAGCCAACAAAAAAACGATATGGTCGTATGCACTAACATCCGCAATGTGCTGAATGCCGAGTTGAAAGAACGCGCTGAAACTACTTTGCATTTAAAATTTAAATTGTCGGGCAAAATTACGTGTCGTAAAACCAAAATCATAGTCTCTCAAAAACATCACCCACAAATCCTTCTCGCAAGGGTATATTCTTTTTTCTCATGAAATCTTTATCCATTTGGTTGAGCTTTGCTGCTATTTGTCTTATTTGGGGAACAACATTTTTTGGCGTTAAAGTGTGCATCGCTTATTTTCCACCATTTTATCTTTCGGCGTTGCGCTATTTCACGGCGGGCATAATTTTTTTGATTATTTATCTGTTAATGCAAAAAAAAATTCCGCCACTTTATAATTTGCGCCACTCGATGGTTGCAGGTTTAATTGTAATTACTGGCAGTAATGCTTTAATAGCGTGGGGAGAAAATTATGTATCAAGTAGTTTTGCGGGCATACTTTGTGCGTTAGCACCCATTTACGTTACACTCATGTCTGTTTTATTTTTTAAAGGATTTAAAATTACGCCACTCATCGTTATCGGATTACTACTCAGTTTTGGCGGTGTGTTTTTTATTTCAAAAAATCAAAGTAGCGGTAACGTTGATGTTCATTTCTGGAGAGGTTTTATTTTGGTGGCATTAGCCAATATTTTTTGGGCAGTGGGTTCAATTTATATGAAACGCTTTCCGGTGAAAGAACACGTTTTTATAAAAGTTGCCGCGCAAATGATTCCTGCGGCTATTCTTAACTATATCATTAGTCTCATTTTTGAACCGCGTGTGCAGTTAGCGCAAGTCAGCAATGTAGCTTGGATTTGGTTGGTGTATTTGGTTTTAATTGGCAGCTTATTGGCGTATTTGTGTTTTGTTTATTTACTTCAATATTGGCAAGCAGCGCGCGTTACAATTCATGTGTATGTCAATACTATTGTTGCTGCACTCGTTGGTTTTTGGCTCGGTGGCGAACAACTCAATGCTTTTATTTTTTGGAATTTATTGATTGTTTTAGTCGGTGTAGTAATTGTGAATAACCAATACGCTAAGTTAGAAAGCTCGACATAATTTTTGCAAATATTTATAGCAATTTTTGCAGATAATGTTCTTCTTTGGCGCGCATCTCTAAAGTTTTTTCTATTGTTTTATCCGAGTAGCCACACAAATGCAGTACGCCGTGCACCATCACGCGATGTAATTCGGTGTCAAAATCAATTTTTAAAGAAGCGGCGTTTTCTCGCACGCGCTCAATACTTATAAATATGTCGCCTTCCAAAACATCAGTCGCGTACGGAAACGTAATAACGTCGGTCAATGTATCGTGTTTCAGATATTCCAAATTCATTTGGTGAAGGTACGCGTCGGTACAAAAAATAAAAACCACGTGCCGAAGTTCTATTTTTTCTGCTGCTGCCATCAAAGTTAACCAATTCGAGACGATTTCGGGTTTCGTTAATTCAAAATCTATTTCTTCTGAAAAAAACTCAATCGCTTCCTCAAAAGGTTGGGCTTCAAAAAAATCAACTTCAATTTCGTTCATCACACTAAAAGTTTTTTCACTGCCGATGAAATCGCTGCGCCTTCAGCTTGTCCTGCTAATTTTTTCGACGCTAAACCCATCACTTTGCCCATATCTTTAATGGTTGTTGCGCCAGTTTCGGCAATAATTTCTTTTACGATGGCTTCAACTGCTTCGGCACTGAGTTGTTGCGGCAAATACGATTCAATAATAGCAATTTCATCGCGCTCACCTTTGGCTAAATCTTCGCGGTTTTGTTTTTCAAAAATAGAGAGCGAATCTTTACGCGTTTTAACCAAACGTTGCAAGAGTTTTATTTCGCTGTCTTCATCTAAACCTACACCTGTGCCATCCGTTTTGATTAATAAAATGGCGGCTTTAATAGCACGAACCGATCGTAAACGTATTTCATCTTTAGCCTTCATGGCTTCAATTAAATCTTTACCAATTTTTTGCTCTAAACTCATTGTCGTAATTTTTTAAAACACAAAATTAATTAAACCAACCGATTTATTTCGGCATATTGCAAAAGCATAATTGTTTTTGCATCTTTTATTTTGCCGTCGCGCACCATTTGCAAACAGGTATTGAAAGGTAATTCGAGTACATCTATATTTTCTTGCTCTTCAGCTAATCCGCCGCCTTCATTTATTTTCATATTCGCGGCGTATTCGGCAACAAAAAAATGTACAATTTCGGTCACAGAACCTGGCGACATATACGCTTCAAAAATTTTGCGCACCTCTGTCACTTTGTAACCCGTTTCTTCTTCCGTCTCACGTTTTATAGTGTCTTCGGCGTTATTTGTGTCGAGTAATCCTGCGCAGGCTTCAATTAATCTGCCTGTCGTGTTGCCGTTTAAATAGGTCGGCATTCTGAATTGTTCGGTTAAAATTACGGTGCGCTGAAGTTTGCTATACAGCAAAATGGTTGCGCCGTTTCCTCTGTCGTAGGCTTCGCGGGTTTGCGTTTCCCAAGTGCCATCTTTTTTTCGATATTGAAACGTAATTTTACGAAGCATATACCAACTATTTGCCAACACTTCCGTTTTCAAAATTTGGATGCCATCATTCATAGAATTGAGTTTATAGATGTCTTCTTAAAATAAAAAAACCATTCAGCATCAGCCACGCTACAAAAGCAGCGAAGGACAATTCGTACAACGCGCTAAAAAGTGTTTTAGTTTGCAAATTAACATCAAAGAGTTTGTAAGAAAAATAATCGGTTACAATAAACGCGGCGTGAATGCCGAACAAAGTAATGAGCACTTTATAGCAACGTTTTAACCAGCCGACGACTAAAAACTGATACCGCAAATCGGAAGTAATATATTTTGAATTTTGTTTAGCTACCGTTTTTTCTGCTTTTGCGCGCGCGTGTTTCACAAATCGGTAAGCAAAATATAAATATGTTGTACAATGAATGGCGAAGATGCCGCGCTCAAAATTACCTGTGGCTGGACTAAAAAAATACGTCAGCAAAGTTTCTTTGGTTTCCGTATTCATTGAAGCAATCAGCGCGAGCACAATTATTTGCGTTACGGGCAGAATAAAATGTTTAATATCGGCACGCTGAAATTTGAATTGCGGATAGAGTTGACTTTTTACGAAAAAGAAAGCCACAGGACCAATCAGAAAAGATACATTGGTCGGAAAAAATAAAAGTTCTCGATGCCAAAAATTTAGGCGTGTGAATTGAATGAACCGATCAATCAGCACAAAACTACTACTCAATAAAAGCAAACCATAAATAAAATGTGCGAGCGGTCTGGACGGATTTTTCTGCCACATAAAGTATAAACCCTGCGGCAATGCACCCAAAATAATCAGTAGGAGTATTACTGCGGTTAAATAATTTAAATAAAAAGAAAGTTGCGCTACCAAAGCAGTTTTATTTTGATGCCACAAAGTTACGGTTTGTTGATTTAAAACTACCAAATTTGGTTTTTCCAAATTACTTTTACGTCTAATTGGTCGAACGTTACTTCGACAATGTTTATTAACTCAGTTTTTCAAAAAGAAGATTATGCGTTCAACGTTTTATGTAAGTGCGCTTGCAGTGACTTTATTATTCATGCAGTGCCAAAATCCATCGAGTACAAAACCTATAACTGCCACAACAACAGGCGCGAGTGCCGTTGAAGCGGTTGCATCGGGCTTGAGTAGTGCAAAAGTTGTTTATGTTGATTTAGATTCGCTTCAAGATAAATATGCTTGGTTTAAAGAAACCAAAGTGCAATTTGAGCAACGCGAGCGCGCCTTATCAACTTCGATTGAAAATAAAGCGCAAGACTTACAACGTCAAATGTCGGGACTGAACGAAAAAGCGCAAAAAGGAACAACACCACCGGCGCAACTACAACAAGAAGGGCAATCGTTACAACGTCGTCAACAAGAATTAGTAGGCGAGCGCGATAAGAAATCGAAAGAACTCCTGGATGAATCGCAACAATTTAACGCGACTTTACAAAAACGCGTCGCAACGGTTCTTACACAACTACAACAACAAAAAGGTTACGATTATGTAATGAGTTATAGTAAAGCGGGCGGTGGCACAATCTTGTATGTTAATCCGAAATTAGACGTGACGGCTGAAGTTTTAACACTTTTGAATGCTTTACCCAAATAATTTGGAGAGAATTCTCAATCATAATTAACTCAAATTTTTAAAATTTAATCAATGAAAAAAGTATTTCTTTTAAGTTGCATTGTTGTTTTAGCTGCCTGCAACGGAAAAAAATCGAGCGAAACAGCCACTACTGCAAAAGAAAACGCTACTAAAGCCGTTGAAGCTATGCCAGGCGTTGCAACTTCTGCGGCTGCATCGGCTGCAACTACCGTAGCCGATAAAGCTAAAATGGCTGCCGACGAAATGAAAAAAATGGTAAAAGCGGATACTTTTTGCTACGAATTTCATTTGAAAAAAGACGTAAATTCTGTTCAACTCATTGTTGCTGGCGATGACGTAACAGGTACTATGGATTATATGCCGTACGAAAAAAACAGCGCGCATGGCACACTCAAAGGAAAAAAGAAAGGCAATGACATTGTAGCCGATTGGAACGTGACGATTGAAGGCAACAAACAAATGGAAGAAGTGCGTTTGAAAATGGATGGTGATAAACTTTTGCGCGCCGGCGGTGCATTAGCAGAGCGCGGTGGTAAAATGGTTTTGAAAGATCCTTCAACAGCAAAATATGCCGAATCGTTCACAAAAGTAAGCTGCAAAGTTTATAACGATAAGCGTAAATAATAGGAAATTAAATTGAGCAAGTTAATTAATGAACTTGCTCAATTTCTTTCAACATTTTAGTATTTTAGCTACTCTTCAAAATTTAACTCTTGAAAATCTACTTTACGAATATCAAATAAAGCAGCTTCAGAAGTTGTAATTGTAACGCCTTTTAAACTTTTATATTTTTCAATAAAGCCTTTTAAGCCATCCTCCGTTCTTTTTTTTCTTTCTGTATCGTAATTTGCAAAATCAATCCTATGGCCTTTAATAGGTTTATGCAATAGCGCAATATCTTCAATCGGTACAACGATACGCACATATTGCATACTAAACTTATTGTCATCCGTCTGAAATTCTAAAATTAAACCGGGCAAACCGTGAAGTTTCCAAGGTCCGTTCGAGATCGGAATTTTGCGCGTAAACCAAGCCGTATAATTTCTGCCTCTGAAAGTGGTTGTCGCTTTTTGGCATTCATACGCATCAATCATTTTCTTTTCTTCCGATATCAACCAATGTATTTCAGGCAATTTCGGCTCTTGAACAATTATTGCAGACTGCCTAAAATTTTCTCGGAAGATTAAAATACTATCGCGTAGATTTTTGTAAATCACGTTGCCTTCGTCATACACTTGCGTTGTGTAATATTTAACGCGCGCATCCGCTGAATCCGTGAATTGCTCGTTAAATTTCTCTGAAAAATAATCTTTACCCGTCGTATCACCCAATTTATAAACCACATCTTTATATCCATCTTTACTCACAAAAACAGATTGCCTTGTGTCGAAAAAAAATTTACATTCCGTTTGTTTGCCACCCGGTTGAAATAATCTGAAAAGGATGCCACCGCTTGTTTGTGCGAACGATATAAATTGAATAAAAATCAGTGTAATAATGAGTAAGAAGCGAACTTGCATAGCGTTGCGTTTAAATTATAATACGCCAGATGCAGTACGAATATTGCGAATTTTCAGTTACAATTTATAAAATTTACCTTTCATTGTAATTCTATAAGCAAATGGATGTTCGTCTCTTTCTGTTTTAATGATAATTTCTTGCCAGTGATTTATGAGTAATTTTACAATATCCCAATGTCGTTGTGAACCTTTAGTTGGAGAAAGAAAAAATATACCGATGTTAGATTTTTTGCACAAATTGAATTGCAGCTGAGTTCGTTTAATATTGAAATCGCGCGTAACCATAACTGAGCCTTCCTCTCCAATTTTGGGGATAAGAAATTCATCAGGAGTACCTTTGCCAAATTCAAGTTTTGTACTGTAAACAGTAATTTTTGGAAAATAACCCTTATTGAGTTGGTTGAGTGCCTCGGCAACATATTCCGAAAGATTCTCATCGAGATAAATGTTTTGCATCTCGCTTAGGCTGCTTTTTGGTAAAATTTGATGGCATCATTTACTTGAAAAGTATTCAATTCGTATAGAAAAGATAAAGTTTCGACGGATTCTCCACTTCTGAACATCGAATAAATAAGTTCCGCATTAATGTTTGTTCCTGAAATGACAGGCTGACCAAATTGATGGTGTGGATCAATTACAATATTTTTTGAATCTTGCAGCGGATAAAAGCGTTCGGCTAATCCCGCGCTGAAATCAATTTTTTGCGTGAATGCTTTTAGTATTTTTATTAAATTCGATTGTCTTGTGCCATCTGCATTTATAACAGCATCCTCTAATCTATAAAAAAATTTACGCCCATCGCTCAAAATATCTTGTGTTGCAAACGGATAATTTAATCCAGTTTCGGTTGTAATCGCTTCGCGGGCTTTCAAAATTTGTTTCGGATTAACGCCTAAATCCTGCAATTTAAAACAAATGTACAACTCAATGAGCACATAAAAATTGACAGCTTTAACATCATTCTTTGTCTGCCAAGAAAAACTATCATTGAATAATGTTTTACCTAAACGCTCATCCCAATATTGACTTAAATACCGATTCACTTTAGCGCGTGGCAAGCCCAGCAATTGCGCAATATCTGTGTAAATGTAAAAGCCGTAGCCTAATTCATTTTTATGAAGCGTTGTTGCAGTCAATATGTTTGATAATTTTTTACAAAAATAGAGAGGTTTGACCATATTTTTATTTTTTCTTTAGATATTATATAGCCCAATTTCATTTTACGGTAATTAATCGCGTGAATTAGTATCAGCAAAGTAACGAAAATTTACGTCAATTTGTGTGCTTTACAAAAAATGACACGTTGCGTTTAAATAAAAAGTTAATAAAATTGTATTAAACAGATTTACAACGAACGTTCATAAAAATGATTTGCCTCTATTTATCATTCCTTCCGTTAACCCTGTCATTTTGTCGCTAAAAATGCAATGGTATGTGCTTTGCAAGATACATTGTGCTTTATAAATTCCGATTTTTAGTAGGAAATTAAAAATCAATTTACAAAACTGTCAGTTAAATTTATAAATTACAAAGTTTCATAGCAAGAGTTCATTTTTGAACTCTCTAAAAATATTAATTATGGCAAAAGGTAGCATCTCGGTACAGACGGAAAATATTTTTCCGATCATTAAAAAGTTTTTATACAGTGACCAAGAAATTTTTCTGCGCGAATTAGTCTCGAATGCAGTGGATGCAACAACGAAACTGATTTTACTTTCTAAGCGAGGCGAAGTACAAGGAGAAATTGGCGCAACGAATATTGAAATTAAACTTGATGCAGAAGCAAAAACTTTAACGATTAGTGATAAAGGAATTGGTTTAACTGCCGACGAAGCGCAGCGTTATTTGAGCGAAGTCGCGTTTTCGAGCGCATCAGAGTTTTTGGAAAAATATAAAGACGGTAATATTATCGGTCATTTTGGTTTAGGATTTTACTCGGCTTTTATGGTCGCCGACCGCGTAGAGGTATTTTCAAAAAGTTACAAACCGGATGCAGAAGCAATTGTTTGGCGTTGCGATGGTTCACCGAATTACGAAATTGATCCTTCGGATAAAACGACACGCGGAACGGACATCGTTTTGCACATCAGTGCCGATGCAATGGAGTATTTAGACGAAAATAAAATTGAAGAACTGCTCAATAAATATTGTAAGTTTTTACCGATTGAAATTCAGTTCGGCACACGCAATGAAACAGAAACAACCATTGACCCGAACGATCCGGAAATAAAAGTAGATCACGACATTACGGTACCGAACATCATCAACGATACGCATCCGTTATGGAAAAAATCGCCGAAAGATTTAACGGACGAAGATTATAAAGCGTTTTACAATAAATTATACCCGTTCAGTACGCCACCACTTTTTTGGATTCATCTCAATATAGATTATCCGTTTAACTTAACGGGTATTTTATATTTTCCGAAAGTAGCGAATGCTTTGGAAGTGCAAAAAAATAAAGTGCAGCTTTACAGCAACCAAGTTTTTGTAACGGATGATGTGAAAGAAATTTTACCCGAATTTTTAACGCTGTTACACGGTGTTATAGATTCGCCAGATATTCCACTCAACGTATCGCGCAGTTACTTGCAGAGCGATCGCGAAGTAAAAAAAATTACGCAGTATATCACTAAAAAAGTGGCTGAGAAACTCGCCGATATGTTCAAAGATGATCGCAAAAACTTTGAAGAAAAATGGATAGATACGGGCGTTTTTATTAAATATGGAATGTTGAGCGACGAAAAATTTTCGGAGCGCGCCATGGATTACGCACTTTTCAAAACTATTGACGGCGAATTTTTATCGCTCAACGAATTGAAAGAAAAAACAAAACCGCTGCAAGTTGATAAGCACGATAAACTGATTCAGATTTATACGAACAACGTTGCACTGACGGATGCGCAAAACCAAGCAGCAAAAAATCGCGGTTATATTGTGCTCGATATGGATACCGTAATTGATAATCATTTCATGCAGCACATTGAGTATAAAGAAAACGTAACTTTTGTGCGCGTTGATTCTGATACGATTGATAATTTGGTGCAAAAGGATGAGAAGCGCACATCGGTCTTAACGGAGTCGGAAGAAAAAACAGTGAAAGATACTTTTGAAAAATTATTAGGTGAAAACAGACTTCACAGCGTGGTGCTACAAGCACTGACAGCAGAAGAAACACCTGTACAAATTACGCGCAACGAGTTCATGCGACGCATGAGCGAAATGCGTCAGTTCCAACAAATGAACATTGGCGAAATGCCCGACAGTTTTAATGTTGTTGTGAATACAAACAATCCGATAGTATCAGAAAAACTATTAACCGCTAAAGATGATGCACACCGCACCGAAGTTGCACAACATTTGTACGATTTAGCGCGCGTGTCTCAAAATATGTTGAAAGGTGCGGAGCTTTCGACGTTTATTAAGCGTAGTTTGGAAAATATTTAGGTGCAGACAAAATTGCAATAAAAAGCCCCGCGAGATTATTTCTTGTGGGGCTTTTTTAATTTGGGTAATTAAAAAACCTAACAGCTTGTTAAGACAATACAAACTTAACTTAGAAGATTATTAAACCAACAAACGCATCGGTTCTTCTAATATTTGTTTGAGCGTTTTTAAAAATTGCGCAGCTGCTGCACCATCAACAACGCGGTGATCGCATGAAAGCGTAACTTTCATGGTATTGCCAACAACGATTTCATTATTCAAGACAATGGGTTTTTGAACGATTCCACTCACAGCTAAAATACACGATGCCGGCGGATTTATAATGGCTGTAAATTCTTCAATATCAAACATTCCGAGATTAGAAATTGTGAAAGTATTGCCTTGCATCTCGTTCATTTGCAATTTTCCTTCCTTGGCGCGCGCTGCCATATCTTTTATTTCTGCATTAATTTGGCTCAAATTTTTAGTATCTGTATTCCGAATAACGGGCACAAATAAACCTTCGGGTACTGCCACCGCGATGCCAATATGTACAGAATGGTTTTGGCGAATCGCTTCACCCGTCCAAGAAGAATTAATGACATCGTGTTTTTTCAACGCGGCTGCCGATGCGCGCACAACCAAATCGTTGAAAGAAATTTTTGTAGGTGCGGCTAAATCGTTTAACTGTTTGCGCAGCGCAATACACTTATTCATATTAATTTCTACCGTCAAATAAAAATGCGGTGCAGAAAATTTGCTCTCAGCCAAGCGTTTTGCAATTGTTTTGCGCATACTGCTCAAAGGCAAATCGGTATAATCGTCGGTGTTGTTTGTTACGGTTGCAACTTTTGCAGGAGCAATAGATGGTGTTGTGGTTGGCGCAGTGGCAGGTTCAAAAAATTTAGCTTCTGGTCGAGCGGTTGTAGCTGCAACAGTTGCTAACGCTGGTTTATTTATCGCTGCTTCAACGTCACGACGTACAACTCTACCGTTATCGCCCGAACCTTGAACACTACTCAAAGGAATGCCCGCCGATTTTGCCATTTCTTTCGCCAAGGGCGACGCAAATATGCGCGACGAATCGTGTGTTTCTGAACTCGGTGCTACTTCTGCAACAGGTGCGCTTTCAGGTGGTGCTGCTTTTGTTTCTGTTTGTGGTGCTTCGGTTGCTGCTGCACCGCCGCCGCTTAATAAATTTTGGAAGGCTTCGCCTGCTTCGCCAATGACGACTAACGGTGCGCCGACTAATATTTTTCCGTTTTCAGGCACTCCGATGTGCAAGAGTACGCCTGTTCTCGGACTTTCAAAATCCATCGTTGCCTTATCGGAGTTAATTTCTGCCAATAATTCTCCTTTCTGAACTTTATCGCCGACTTTTTTATGCCATGCTACAATTTCACCTTCTTCCATCGAGTCGCTCAAACGCGGCATCACTACTACTTCTGCCATTATCTTTTAAATTTTTATTCTGAAATGAATATCCTAATTTTTGATGTGCAAATATAAAACCCACTACGTTGATATGCGCTTATTTTATTAAAATTAGTGTGCAACGCGTTATTTTTTTACAAACCGTTTATGCCAGCTTTCCGAAATAGGTTTTAACCAACGCGTTTTTAAATCGCCAACAGTGCTGGCAAGGTTATCGAAAACCAAAGTGTTGGTAGTAACATCGCTGTTTTGAGAAAGCAATTGTACCGATTGAATTTCTATCGTGTGTTGTGGCGTAATATAAGCTGTCGCCATGCGGTCGTATAAATTTACGCCGTAGGCTTTTTCAATTTCTTTTAACAAATTGATGGAAGTATCAATTGAGCAACCACTCGCTGATTGCGCCATTTCATCAATTCCAAAAATAATAAACCTATCGAGAATAATTTCCGCTGCTGCTACCATTGCACTACCATGTGCTGCCCAATTTTCGGCAAACTCCGCTAAAATCGGATTGAGTTGTAGCACCTCGGGCGCCGTAAAAACGCGACTACTCTGATATACCCAAACTCGCGCATGATCGGGTA
>JAYVNP010000077.1:0-14055 GCA_043758385.1 Saprospiraceae bacterium | reverse complement strand
ATTTAGGTCGCGCAACTAAAGGCGCTGCACGGGGATTTTTAGCGAAAGTATATTTGACTCAAAAAGATTACGTCAATGCTGAAAAATATGCGCTCGATGTTATTAACTCGAACGAATACAGTTTACTACCCGACTACGGACAAATCTTTACGCGCGCTGGTGAAAATAGCTCGGAATCTTTATTTGAAGTGCAATGCACCGTAAGTGATACGCGAACAGACGGAGGTTCACAATACAATGAAATTCAGGGTGTTCGCGGTTCACCGAATTTAGGTTGGGGTTTTAACCGTCCCTCCGATTCGTTTATTGCAGAATTTGAAACAGGCGATCCGCGCCGCGGTGCAACAATTTTATACGAAGGCGAAGTTCTACCCGATGGTTCAGGCATCATCGAAAAAAATCCGAAAGAGTTTAATGCGCGCTACAACAAAAAAGCGTGGGTGCCTGCACACGCCGGCGAAAACGGATCGGGACCAGGCAATATTCGTTTGTTGCGCTACTCTGATCTGCTTTTAATTGCTTCTGAAGCAATGAACGAAAACGGTAAGCCTGCTGAGGCACTTAAATACTTAAACGCTGTGCGCGCACGTGCACGCGGAACGGCAAAAACTATTTTACCCGATGTGACTACAACCGATAAAGTAACATTGCGCAACGCTGTTTGGCACGAGCGTCGTGTTGAACTGGGTATGGAACAACAACGTTGGTTCGATTTGGTGCGCACAGGACGTGCAGCAACGGCAATGAAAGCGAATGGTAAAAATTTTATTGTTAATAAACATGAATTATTACCAATTCCACAAACTGAAATAGATTTGAGTTCCGGTACGATTACTCAAAATCAAGGATACTAAAGTTTTCAACCGCGTAGATTAAAAAAATCTACGCGGTTCTTTATTATGAACAAGTCCTCATTTTTATTCAAACGTTAAAATCTTATTGTTTTTAAAAATTTAATTTGTTTTAAACTTGAATGATGTTAATTTTGGTTTTAGAATTATTACAAAATAATTCTGAAACGCAGAATTGAATACGCACTATGGCATTTCGTTTTTTACAATTATTTTTTGCCCTACTTCTAAATAGTATTTCGCTTTTTGGGCAAGATTTTTTTGTTATCAGTGCTCAAGGAAGTCTGTTAAAAATAGATTTAAAAGATTGTACAGTTACACCGCGTGGTGGTTCGTCTGGTCTTATTTATGGCGATATTACATATCATCCCAACGGTAAATTTTATGCCATCACCAAAAATGCTATTTTTACCATTGACACCACCAACGGCACAACCAATTTAGTTCATACTTTTTCAACGCTCACCGATCCGTTGAATGCTATGACATCGGACAAAAACGGCATTATTTATCTTACGAGTCTTTCGGGAGAATTTGTAACGTACGATCCGATCAATAACATTGAAAAGTATATCGGAAAAATTGGTATCAATGGAAAATATTTTCAAGGATCTACGGGTGATTTAACTTTTTATAAAGGTAACTTGTACATGGTTGCCGGAAGAGATCTCATCCGAATAAGTTTATCGAATCCTAAATATTGTCCTGTCGTTTTAACATTTGCTGATTATGATAACATTTTTGGTTTAGTAGGTTTTGCTGATTGCAAAGGCATTCGCACGTTTGCAGTCTCTAACGGAAACTCGCAGTCGGGCATTTTTGAAATTGACTGGGCGACCAACACCTATCATCGAATTTGTTCAATAAACACAAGCGTTTTTGGCGCAGCCAGCATTTACGATTTATACGCTTCGCTCAACTCGCCCGATAGCGTTTATCTGTATCAGCCCACTTGTAATATAAATAAAGTTGGCACAGTTGATCGTGTGGTGTATAATAGTTCGCGCGGTTGCGACAGCGTTGTAAAAACCGAATACACCCGACAAATTGATACCGTTCAACGTTTTTTGTATCAGTGTACAAAAGTTACAGCGCATGCCGATACGTTTTACCAAGTTAAAGCCGGTCAGTGCGACTCGCTTATTATTTTGCGCACCGAAACTTCACCGCGCATCAGTGATAACGTAAACGTAAACGTTCCTGTTTGCGAGGGTAATTATTTTTTAGTCGGTAATAATAGAGTTACTAAATCGGGTATTTATCCAAATACCGTAAAAAACTTGTATGGTTGCGATAGCACGACCACTTATAATATAACGGTAAATAAAAAGCGGATTGATTCGACTTTTTTAAATCAAACTGTTTGTCGAAATAGTTATTTTTCTTTCGGCGAATTGAACCTCAATAGCGAAGGCGTATATTCTAGAACCATAAATAATATTTTAAGTTGCGATAGTACGATTATTCTAAATCTCACGCTTTGGAAACAGGATTCTTTTTTCTTTCATTTCACAACTTGCGATAGCAGTAAAATTAAAAATGAAACAAAGCACGAACTTTCAAGATCGGGTTGCGATAGTATTGCAACGGTTGTCGTGAGTTTTGTTCCAACGCCACCTAATCTGCACGCCGATTTATCGCAGCATTTTAAAATTAAAATTGGCGATAGCGTTTTGCTGACACCCCATTTAAATTTTTTACCTAAGCGCGTAACTTGGCGCGAATCTGAAAACGTGAGTTGCAATCATTGCACGACTACTTTTGCAAAGCCTAAATTTCCACAATTTATTCTTTTTACTGCTTACGATAGTTCCGAATGTTATACGCAAGCACGCACTTTTATTGACGTTGATAGAACGCGAACGGTTTACATTCCGAATGTATTTTCGCCTAACGGCGATAACATAAATGATACCTTCGGTTTTTATTCCGATAGTACCCTTTCGAGTATAATTGATTTTAAAATATTTAACCGAACGGGTGTTCAGTTCTTTTCTGCAACCAACGTCAATCCTTACACAGCTTGGGATGGTAATTCAAATGAAAAAAATGCGCCACCCGATATTTATATGTACTACTTTAAAATAAAATTTAAAGATAGTGGCGAAGAAGAGTATTTTGGTGATGTAACTTTGATACGATAAAAAAATGGCTGCATCTTTCAAAAAGATGCAGCCGTAACCAACACTATGAAAACTTTAAAAACAATATCCTCCAGCGTTTATAACGGCGTGTGCAATAGTGCGACGCGCCACTTTAACGTTTATGGGTTGGTATTTTGTAAAACGTTTCAAACCTAATAAAAACGTTTTGAGTAAATCACCTTCGGCGAAACTTGCTAAAGCATCGCTGGCATTTTTACTAATGCGCGCTTGCGCATCGTTGAAATGCACGTGCATAGTAGCTTCGTAAACTTCTATCGGTTGTTTTGCAAAATTCGGATTTTCAGCAATTTTTTGAACGCGGAGCAAAGTTGATTCGCAAGTATAAACGTCGAGTAACATATCGGCAACGTTCATTAAAATTTCTTGCTCGTGGCGTAAATCGAGTTTGCCTTCCATTTGCAATTTAGCTGCGCCGCCTGCTACCATTAAAATAATTTTTTTGAAATCTTTAACAGCCGCCATTTCGTTGCCATATTTTCCAGCAGGTTTATCGAACGAAGGCATTGATGCTAATTCTTTTTGTACTGCCCAAGCTGGTCCGACAATATCAATAGCACCTTTCAAGGCGCGTTTAAGCAGCATATCAACGCTTAATAAGCGATTAATTTCGTTCGTACCTTCGTAAATTCTGTTGATGCGCGAATCGCGATAGGCGCGCGCAGCACCTAATTCTTCGCTATAACCCATGCCGCCGTGAATCTGAACATTTTCATCGGCGCAATAGCTCAACACTTCAGAACCACCAAACTTTAAAAGTGAACATTCAATCGCGTATTCTTCGGCAGCTTCCAAAGTGGCTTCTGCATACGTTTTTCCAGCTTCCTTAGCAACGTGAATATGTTCTTGAATGAGATGCGAGGTGCGATATTGCGCGGCATCGAAACAAAAAACGCGCATTGCCATTTCTGCTAATTTGTATTGTATAGCGCCAAACGAAGCAATCGGCACTTTAAATTGTTCGCGTGCGTTAGCGAAATGCGCAGACATGTCAATTAATCCTTTCGCACCACCCGAACTTAATGCACCTAATTTGAAACGACCGATGTTCAGAACGTTAAATGCAATAAGATGACCTTTCCCGATTTGACCTAAAACATTTTCGACAGGTACATGCACGTTTTCAAAAAATACTTGGCACGTACTCGAACCTTTGATACCGAGTTTTTCTTCTTCCGCACCCAGTGTTACACCAGGCGCGTGTCTATCAACAATAATACCAGTGAATTTATCGCCGTCAATTTTAGCAAACACAATAAAAATATCAGCCCAACCGCCGTTAGAAATCCACATTTTTTGTCCGTTAATGATGTAGCTTTTTCCATCAGGACTTAAATCGGCGCGTGTTTTTGCGGCTAACGAATCCGAACCAGATGTTGGTTCCGTTAAACAATAAGCACAAACTACTTTTGCTGTAATTAAATCGGGGAGGTATTTATTTTTCTGCGCTTCGGTACCAAAATAAAAAATGGGTAACATTCCTATACCCGTCTGAACGGCAAACGTTACACCAAAACCACCCGTTGCACCGAGTAAATCGCAGATTAAAGTGTTGGTGTTTGTATCCATAGCAGAGCCACCGTACTGTTCCGGCATGTGCGTACCGAGCAAACCTAAATCACCCATTTGGCGCAATAACCCAACAGCTAAACCGTTTTCACGCTTTTCTAATCTTTCTTTTAACGGATTGAGATCATTTCTTAAAAAATCATTTATCATTCCTTTCACCATCAATTGTTCTTCATTGAACTCTTCGGGAATGAAAGTATCATCGGTTGTTGAATCGGTTATGATGAACGCACCACCGTTCAGCACTGATTTTTTTTCAAGAAGCTCTGCCATACAAGGAGAATTTAAAACTGTTTATTATTAAATTTATAGAATTAGCGAATTTTCGCTAAAGATAATATCAATAACGTTTTCAATGCAAATTATGTGCACAATTTTTTAATTTTTTTCATAGATTTAAAATACATACCCACATTCTAAAAGCAAAATTTAAAATACATAGCAGAGTGCCTAAAAAATAAAAAGCCGCTGTTTCAATGGCGGCTTTTTATACTAAAAAAATCAACAAATTTAATGTGTCTTCCTACGTTACTTTATTATTTGAAAAGGCTATTGTTTAACCGTTGCTGCGACTCGGAACTCGGATAGTTTCAGACGGTTGCACTTCGTTGTCATTATGGCTACTCGACGCAAACTCTATATGTTTTATCGGGAAATCAATAATAAAATCAGTACCTACGCCTTTTTTTGTCACAAATTTTATTGTCCCGCTCGACGCAACTACAATTTGCTTTGTAATGGAAAGACCCAATCCGTTACCTGTCGGTTTTGTTGTAAACGTGGCTTCAAATATTTTGTCTTGAATTTCTTCGGGTATGCCGTCGCCCGAATCGCTAATAGTTATGCGTGCTTTATCGTCAACTTTTTCTAAGTAAATATTTATTAACCCTTGAGTACCACTTGATATTGCCTGTTCGCCATTTTTAACTAAATTTGTGAGCGCGCGATTGATAATTATACTATCAGCGTAAATAAAAATCTTTTCTTCTGGTACAGAAACGTTTAGAATAATATTCTTACTTTTAAATTCGGCTTCCATTAAATTTTTCACTGAAATAACGGTTGCATTCAAATCAAATGTTTCATTATTAGAGTTTTCGGGTCCGATGGCGAAATTTCTCAAATCTTTCGTTAACCTATCAATCACGCGCACTTGGTCAACAATGACTTGCATTGTTACCCGTGTTTGATCTCTAAAATCGGCACTATCAAAATCATCATCGAGCGAAAGTACCAATTGCGCACCCATGTTAATAGGCGAAAGTGGATTTTTAATATCGTGTGCAATTTGCTGAGCCATTTGCCTAAATGCAAAATTCCGTTGACTTTCTTCCATTAATTTAAGTTTCCCTTTCATTTCTGGAATGAGTTTATTGTGTGCATCAACGAGGATTTTTATTTCATCGTTATATTGGTATTCAATTTTTTCGTGACCAGAAAATTGCTCGATATCTAATTTTTCTAAATTATCGGATACAATCTGAATTGGTTTTATGATGAAAGTATTAATGATGAGAAAAATGATGACGAGTGTAATGATATAGAGTATCGGTAACCAAAAAATAGTATTGATGCGCGTGGTTTCTAAATCGTTCAACGATTTTCGATAGCTGGAATACAGCGATTTTTCTAAATAACCAATCCGATTGTTGTTGGCATCCGAAACGGCGACAAAAATACTTTTGTACTTAAATTTGCCTAAATTCGATTCTTGCTCCAAATAATTCAGATTGTGCGTTGTCATATCCCAAAAAGCTTTGGCTTCCATGTAATCGGAACTCAAACCATTGTTGTAAAGCACATTGTGGCTTGTCAATAAATCTTTTCCATTTGTTTGATAAAAGTGCAATGACGCCGATTTATCTTCATCCACGCTTTGCATCAGGCTATCTAATAAATTTTGTTTGTTTCTGTGCGTTGTTTCCGACCATATACCTGTTATTTTTTCTGCCGTTTGTTTCAACGAGCTTTCAATTTTTGGTTGAATTTCAGTTTGGTATAGATTCTCATTTATCCGTACATACATTGATTCAAAACCATTGTAGATGAAAAAAAAACTCACGAACAATAATAAAGAGACAGGTAAAATAATGCGTGTTGAGATTGAGCCTTTAACAGGTGTAATAACGTTATCGAAATAGGTTGGCAAAAAGTGCAGAAAGTAATTAGCCATTAAAAGCACAAACCCGAGAGACAAAATAATTATAATAGTTTGGGCAAAGAGCGATTTAAATTGCGTGTCTAAACGGTTTTCGACGCTAATTTTAATTGTCTTATCGTGATCTTTGTCTCTTAATCTGTAAAATAAACCAATCTCATCTCTGTTTTTATATTCTTTATAACCCTCCGATCTAATTGTTTTTAAGTTTATTGAATCAGGAATTGGTACGTTCGGTGCGTTGGTGTTAAAAATATCGTATTTGTAGCGACCTAAATCGGTAATTCCTTTAAATGTAAAATGTGAGAAAACCTCACTATATAGCACACTGCGCACTTTATTATTTCGCGAGCAACGAATTTGAACGATAATATCAGCATCGTTATTATTGACGGTTTTTAAATGCGGAAATGTAAAATACTGTGCATTCAAACCGTTGGTGCTTACTAAAATATTTTGTCGCACCGCATCTTTAGAAGAATTGCGCGATTGCGCTAAAAAATCGGGACTACCGACGGTGTTGCCGGAAGAAAGGATGAGCGATCTGGAATCGGAAATGACGTAATTTAAATCGTAATGACTATTAATGTAGGGATCGAGTTCTAAAACGCGGTCTATATTTTGTTTAAAATTTTTTACAACCGAATCAATAACTAATTGCCTTTTATCAATTTGCGTTACTTCTTCGGGCGCAATGGTTTTGTCAATAATATTCCTGCGAATACTGTCTAAATGTATAGAAGCTAAACTATCGGTTGGCATTAATAGCGTTTTGGCACTGCTCACTAAGTTTGCTTCGTCTTTCACTTGGTTAAAAGCATAAATTAGACCCGCTATGCTAACTGAGAAAAAAAGTAATAGTAATAAATTCAGATAGACGTTGAAACGCATAACCTCGAAACAAGCTAAAACCAAAGCAAAAGCAATACAAAAACTTAAATGATACCAGATAGGAATTTCAGTATAAGTTGAAAAAAACCAACCAACGAATAATAAAATTTCAAGCAAAAGCATAGAGATTAGCAAATTGCTCAAGTTAAGTTGCTTTATAAAATCAACGACGCGCAAACTTAGAATTAAAATAGATACCAGTATTAAACCCAAAGCAACAATGGTTACAATGCTTTCGCTATTAAAATTAACCAAATTATCGAACGATACAGAGTGTGCTAATTTAGTTACCAACAGGTGAACAATGAATATGAAAATGTTGAAAAAAGTAACCGATACAAGCGTGAAAAGCGCGGCAATAGTAATTTTAACACGATCGGATGTGTTTTTTAAAAGGTCGAAACGATAATTTTTGCTTATAAAATTGGCAAACCAAAAAAAGAATAACGTTTCTATCCAAATTTGTTGCACCGAAAGTAAATCGGGGCGGACAAAAAGGGTTGGTAGGGAAATATGTTTTTGCGCCATCCAAACCAGATAACGCAAACTTCCGAGCAGCACAAAAAATATAAACCAACTAAAGCTACTCCCTCTTTGCTCAAATATTATTTCTTTGGCAATTCTATTAAAAAAGAAACCTAAAAATACAAAACCAATGATGAGAAAAAAGGCTATCGTTCTATCGCGTGTAGCGTCTGCAATGTTTGCACCAGCTTTATAACTTAATTGGCACAATGGCAAATTATCGGTTGTTGTTATGCTAACCGTAATATTTTTGGGGTTTTCGGACGGCGTCGGTAAAACGACATTAATTTCTGTCGGTATGTTTTGACTGACTGCAAAATGTGTCGCTAAATATTCACCTTCAAAATTGGAATACGATTGCTTAATCGGAATCAGTGCACACAGGATGACAGGTTTAGTTAAGCCGTGAAAATATAAATCGGTATGATGAAAACGCAACTCGTAAAAAGAATTATTAATCTGATAGAGCGATATGCTGTCTTTTAAAGTCGGTTGTATTTGCGCTAAATCCGATTCTTTTGGAAACTGACATTCGCTTTTCGTCCAGAATTGATAAATACTATCTGCAAATATGAGGTACGTAAAATTATTATTCTGACTATTGAACAAAGAGTCAATTGTCGCCATTTGGCGTTTTGGTAAAGCCGTTGACTTATAATTCAGTAGTAACTGATTGTTAGTCGTGTTACCGAATAATTCCTCAACTTGTTTTTCCTTTTGGTGCAAATCGCTTTCTACAATGTTTTTATAACGCATCATATTTCTACTTTGCGTATAAATTTCATCGCAAACGAGCGCAGAAACAAAAGCAACTAAGCTTACTACAATTAGTATGACATTGGTTCTATCGAATTTAAATTGCTTCATACAAAAGAGGTTCTATGTTCTAAAATTCAGTATATTATAAGTTTTAGTGATTTTTTAAATAAAACTTAAAAATGTGCTCAAAAGTATTTGTCAGAACCAATTAGGTTTAACAAACAGCTGTGAGCGACCAACTTTAAGGTTTTGGTTTTAATGATGATTAAGGAGAACTAACACAACATCCTTAGGTGAGAATTAAACGCAACGCAAAAATAATCATATAATGGTATAAACAAAAATTTAAATTGTTAATGTTTATTTTAAAAAAAAATTGCCCTCCTAATTTGGATTCGCCAATTGAATTTACCTTCACCAAACTTTTATTTATTTTTGCGCTAAACACACGCTAATGTGCCATAAATAATTGCACAATTTTAAGAAATTAAGTATTTGTTTAAGTGTTGCAGCTAACTTAGAAAATGTTCAACAGATTAATGCTCTAGTTTTAGCTAAATATTTACGAAATTAATACAAATGCATTCAGTGAGTAGTTTTTTACAAAGCCTTTTTCAATTCGGTTTTTTACCTGCGTTCACTGTTTTACATTATACAGTGAGTTATTTTGAATTAATTTCATCACTCACAGGATTATTAGCGGTGTTTCTGAATGCGCGCGGAAAAATTATTAATTGGTTTTTAGGAATAATTAGTGTGGTTACAGCGGCAATTTTATTTTATAATGCGCAGCTTTATGCCGATTTATTTCTTCAGATTTATTTTGTTGCCACTAACATTTATGGTTGGTATTTGTGGCGCAAAAATAGGATCGAAAACATTACTTTGGACGTGGTGTACCTCAATAGTGTTGAGCGCAAAAATTGGTTCATTGGTATTTCGATTGCCTATGTGGTTTTAGTTTTGTTTATCAGCAATGTGCATATTTTACTACCGCATTATTTTACCATACCCGCCGCTTATCCAATTGTAGATAGTTTTATTTGGGTGATAAGTATGGCGGGTAATGCGCTTTCTGCGAAAAAAAAAATAGAATCGTGGTATTTATGGATTTTGGTAGATACGCTGGCACCGATTGTATATTACCTGAAAGATTTAAAGTTTATCGGTTTAGAGTATCTCATTTTTTTGGGGATTGCCGTGTATGGTTTAGTTGAATGGCGTAGAATGTTTCAGATAAACACCCATAAAAACTTTTTAAGTTAAGAATTACGAAATAAAAATGAGATGGCTATTTGTATTTCCCTGAAATAATTATAATTTTGCACCGCTTTTAGAAAAAAGCACTGAATTTTAATTTACGCGTAGTAATAATAAAGAATTAAGTAATGAAAAGAACATTTCAACCATCGCGCCGCAAACGCGTTAACAAACACGGTTTTCGTGAGCGCATGGCTACAAAAAGCGGTCGTAAAGTTTTGGCACGTCGTCGTGCAAACGGTCGCTACAAATTAACTGTTTCTGACGAAAAACGTTTGAAATAATTTTTTGTATTTTTATTTTTTTGTATTTTCGTTTGGTTAGCTGCTTTTCGCAAAAGACTAACGGCTTAAAATGCTAAAAAAATTTACACATACACCTGCCGAACGCCTCAAAAGCGAAAAAAAGATTGCCCAACTGTTTAAAGTTGGGCAATCTTTTCCTGCGTACCCATTAAGGCTCATCTATAGTGTCTCCGATTCTGAAACCCAATTTGGATTTCCTATTCAAGTTTCGTTCAGCGTTCCTAAGAAAAAATTTAAACTTGCTGTTGATAGAAACCACGTGAAGCGGCGTTTACGCGAGTCGTATCGTTTAAATAAAAACGATGTGTACGCTAAAATTTCTTCTTTGGAAAATGAAACTTCGTACTATAAAAATTATTCTTTTATGATTTTGTATGTAGCAAAAGAAATTTTGACCTACGCTGAAATTGATAAGGGAATGAAAAAAATGCTACGCAAATTTATAGAAGAAATTAAAAATAGCGTTCCGTAACGTATCTTCCGATTTTAGAATTTCAAGTTTTTACCAATGCGCCCTAAATTAATATTTTTTTTCTTTTGCTGCACACTCCTTGCAAATGCGCAAAAATTTATGCGCTTAGAAGTACCGCCTGATTTAAAAAAAATTACTTACAATGTGGGTTCGTTACTTATTTTTCAACTCGATAAAACTGCCGAGAATGATATTTGGTACGCTGAAAATATTATTGAGTTCGATTTAAGTCGGCAGGAAATCATTTTTCAAAACTGGCACATTAATATTAACGATATTATTGCGGTTCGGAAAGATAACGGCGGTGCGTTGCAGCATAAAATTGGAAAAGCTATTTTAATTTTTGGCGCAGGCGCGCTGTTTTATGGAACGGTGGGCAAACTTACAACGTGCGATAATTGTCCGGAAGCGCAAGTGGTTGGTGCGGCTTGCATGGTAACGGGTTTTTTACTCGATAAAATTGGCAATAAGAAAGTCTATAAAATTAAAAATGCTACCCGTCTTCGTTTGTTCGATTTAACGCCCGACCCAACACCCACTACCAAAAAAGTTTAGAATTTTTATACAATAACCCTAAAATAAAACATCCCGAATTTACACAAAGGTAAACTTCGGGACGTTTTACGGCGGTATGAAACTTTGCTAAATTAAATTAACCAGCTTTTTTTGCATTGTGTTTTTTCTTGTAAATATTGTTGCTCGCGTTGTTCTGCATTTTAGTAAGCTGTTTGCGCTCGCCATTTGTCATAGGTCCTTTAGCTTTGTCTCTAGCCTCCACGTTATCAATACGTTGTTGTTGCTTTTCCAACTTCACAGTTTCATTAGGTGTTAACGCACCTGTTTTAACGCCATTAGCAATGCGCTTTTGTTGATTCACTTCACGCTTATCAATAACAGGCGTGCTTGAAGGTGTCGTTTGAGCAGATACTGCTGTGCTTAAAGTTGCAAATGCTGCAATCACAAAAAAATTCTTCATTTAAAAAGATTAATTATTTAAAAATAAAAGTTAAAAATTAGTTCACAAAAGTAATTGATTGTTTTTGCAAACTTAATACATTGACTTTTTTTGGTTTATTTAGTTTAATTTTTAGACTCCTTTTAACTCTCATTTAACTAAAACACAAAAGGCACTCAATATAGAGTGCCTTTTGTGTTACAATGAAACAAAAAATTAGTTCTTTTTTTTCTTCCATTTTTTTATATTCAATATTTTTCATTTTATCGCCGCCTTTGTGTTCAATTTTAGAACCTTCATTACGCGAACGCGATAATTTTTTTAAACTAAATTTAAATTACTGTTTCATTATTTGTAATTTTTTGGGAAGCAATTCACCACCTTGTGTTTGAATCCGAACTAAATAAAAACCGTTCAACAGATTTGACAGACCCAAAGTATATGTCGCCGATGTAACTTCATTAATCGTTTCCATTTTTAGCGTTTTGCCCGAAACATCCGAAATACTTATTGTAACCTCTTTACCTTGAAACGATTTTAAATCAATTGAAACTTCACCATTACTTGGATTAGGAAAAATACTAAAATCTGTTTTTTCAATTAAATTATTCACAGAGCGCACCAAAGAAAAATCCATAGTGCCATCAAAATCTGTTTCTACCACGCGGTAATACGAAACGCCATCAATCGGCTGCGCATCAATATAAGCATAATTATTTTGACTTGATGCATTAAAAGCGCGGATAGGGTCAGAAATAACTTGGTAATTAATACCATCCGAGCTGCGCTGAACGATAAAGTTTTTTACATTCACCTCTTCAACTGTTGACCAATTGAGTTGTACTTTTTTATTGCTCTCACCTGTAACTTTGGTTTGAAAAGAGAGCCACGTTAAAGGCAATGAATAATTGCAAGGCGATAAATTTATTCTAGCATCACCATTATTCTGATTATGAATGTCTAATTTTGGAGGACAATTGGGTAACGACATTATATGCGTTGGGTCGAGGTATAGGTCGAGTAAACTATTAGGCAGAGTCGGCAAACTATTTAATCCTACATTACCCTCAACATTTAATTTAGTTAAATTCGGAGGTAGAGAACCTATGGAGGTAAGTAAATTATTTAATATTTCTAGAGTTAGTAAAGTATTTGGCAAATATCCTGAGGGGATAGAACTAATGTTGTTGTGAAGACAAATGAGTAAAGCAATTTGAGTATTCGATAAATCAGGCAGGGCGGTGATGCTATTACTATAGCAATCAAGACGTTGCAAACTGTTAGGCATACTCGGTAAACTTGTAAGACTACAACTGGTGCAAAATAAATATACTAAATTTGTAAAACTTGAAAAGCTCGGAAGAGAAGTAATACCGAGGTTCGAACTCACATTTAAACCTTGTAAACTGTGAGGTAAATTACCTAAAGTGGCAGTAGAAATGGAATTATTACTACAATCTAATGTAGTTAAATTCGTAAAACTCTCTATCCCGCTTAAATTGAAGATCCCTTTCCCACCAATAGTTAAAGTAGCTAAATTTGCGGCGGCGGCAGTTAAATTATTAGATCCATCAATACACGATGAGCAATTACTTCGAATTGCAGCAGCAAAATTTGTATCGGATATATGTTGCGCCAAGGCGACCTTTGAGAAAATGGATAGAATAATTACAAAAAGTAATTTTGATTTAATTTTAAGTTCATTAGCGTAACGATAAGCCATATCTATCAATTAAAGGTTTACACAATTTACAGAAATTTGAAGTAGAAAAAATTAATAGTTAATCGGTTGGAATGATGCAAATGGCAAATTATAATTAATCGGTTGGAGTAAACGGGGCTGTGATTAGTTATTAGTTTAAACTATCAATTGATAATCTAAAATTAATAGCAGTTAAGATATGCTTTCAAAAACTGGAACAAATATACTATAAATTATCGTGTGACTTGCAATTTTTTTGTCAAAAATTCTTGATTTGATGTTTGAATTTTTAAAAAATATAAACCTGTTGCGTTCTGAGAAACATCTAAGTTGAATGATTGCGCTGTATTTACGTTAATCTTTTCGGTTTGAATTGTTCTGCCCATAAAATCAGAAATCGTAATAGTTACATCATTACCTACGTAATTTTTAAGGTCAATCCAAAT
>JAYVNP010000076.1:0-14072 GCA_043758385.1 Saprospiraceae bacterium | reverse complement strand
CTGTCCCGCGAATACGAATGATAGCTGCTGCGCCGGGTGTGCCATCAGTTGGTGTCACTAAAACGCCTGCAAATTTTCCTTGCAAGGCTTGATCGACTGAACCTGTAGCAATACCTTGAATATCTTTCGCTTTAATGCTACTGACAGAACCTGTTAAATCGCTTTTAGCTTGCGTGCCATAAGCCACAACCACCACTTCGTTCAGATTTTCAGTATTTTCTGCCAGAATAACGTCGAGAAATCTTCTTTTAGCTAAAGGAATTTCTTGCGTGTAAAAACCGACAAAAGAAAAAACGAGTGTTACATCGTCTTCCGCTTCAATTTTATAGACGCCGTCAATATCTGTTATGGCTCCTTCTGTTGTATTTTTTACAGCAATACTCACACCTGGCAATGGTGCTTTGCCATCTGTGACAGTGCCTTGCATAGTATGTTTTTGCGCAAAAAGTGCTGCGCTAAAAATTAAAAAAAATGAGAGTAACAAGTTTTTTTTCATGAATCTTAAATATCTATTGGTGAATTAAATTTATAATTCCAGCGAAGTAAATTAACTAAAAAATTGCAAAATGGGTATTTCGAGTTGACCTTGCACGGATTTGATTTCAATAAATAATCATTCTTTAATAATCAGACTATAACTTGATAATTAGACTATAACCCCAGCGTGAACGCTGGGGTTATAGTCTAATTATCAAAGAATTTTTTATTTTACTAATAAACAAATAGCTAAACTCTTAATTTATCTCAACGTCACGCGCGCAGGTTTACTCACATCCGAATTAGTACCGATAAAAATATCAAATTCGCCTGCTTCAGCAAATTTATCCAGATTGGTGTGGTAAAAAGCTAAGTCGTCCGAAGTTAAAGTAAAACTCACTGTTTTCGATTCGCCGCGCTTCAAAAATATTTTTTTAAAACCTTTTAACTCTTTAACAGGGCGCGTTAAACTGCCGACTAAATCGCGCACATACAATTGTACTACTTCTTCGCCATCAAAATTACCGGAATTTGTTACTGTAACAGTCGCTTCTAATTTTTCACCGAAAGTAAAATTTGTTTTATTTACGCCGAGATTAGAATAATCGAAAGACGTATAGCTTAAACCAAAACCAAAAGGATATTGCGGCGTTTCGGCAATGTCCATGTATTTTGTAGAGTATTTATTATCTGGCGTTGTTGGGCGACCTGTATTTTTATGATTGTAGTATAACGGCACTTGACCAACCGCGCGGGGAAACGTCATCGTTAATTTACCGGCTGGATTATAATCGCCGAATAAAACATCTGCTATCGCGTTACCGCCCTCCGTCCCAGGAAACCAAGCTTCTAATATAGCTGGTGCATTTTCGGCGAGATATGGAATGGCTAATGGGCGACCGTTCATTAAAACTACCACTACGGGTTTACCCGTCGCAATCAATGCGCGCACTAAATTTTCTTGCGCACCCGGTAATGTAATATCTGCTCTACACGATGCTTCACCAGTCATCCAACCGCGTTCTCCAACGGCAACGATGACTACATCGGCAGCATTTGCAGTTTTTACAGCCTCAGAAAAATCGGTAGCTGATTCAATGTGCATGGCACTGTTTTGCATTTTGGGCGGATTATTTTCGAGTTTGTAACCTTCGGTATAGATAATATTGGCAGAAGGCAATTTATTTTGCAAACCTTCGAGTAAACTCACGCATTTATCGCCTTCGCCTGCACCCGACCAAGAACCCATCATATCAGGTTTACTATTTGCTAATGAGCCGATGACCGCAATATTTTTAACAGATTTATTCAATGGCAATATCTGCTTGTCATTTTTAAGTAGCACCATACATTTTCGCGCTATATCACGCGCCACTTGTCGGTTGGCTTCGGAAAAAATGATAGATTTTTCGCGCGCTTCATTACTGAATTTATAGGGGTCTTCAAACAAACCGAGTTGAAATTTAACACGCAAAATGCGTTTCACGGCATCGTTCACGCGCTCCAAAGAAACACTGCCTTCCGAAATTGATTTAGACAAATAGGTAGAATATACTGCGCCTTGCATATCCATATCTACACCAGCATTGATTGATTTTTCGCCCGCGTCTTTATCGTCTTTCACGTTACCGTGCTGCACCATTTCGTTTATAGAAGTGTAATCGGTAACAACAAAGCCTTTAAATCCCCATTTATTTTTTAAAATATCGGTGAGCAAAGTTTTATTTGCCGATGAAGGAACACCATTAATTTCATTAAACGATGTCATAAATGTTAATGCGCCTGCATCAACACACGCTTTAAAGGGCGGCAAATACGTTTCCCAAAGCGCAACATCGCTCATATCCACGGAATTATAATCGCGCCCGGCGAGTGCTGCGCCATACGCTGCAAAATGTTTCGCACACGCTGCAACGCTGTTTGTTGCACCAATTTTTGTTTGAAATCCGCGCACGCGTGCAGCTGCAATTAGAGAACCCAGGTAAGTATCTTCGCCCGAACCTTCCATGCAACGACCCCAACGTGGATCGCGCGCAATGTCAACCATCGGTGCATACGTCCAGTGCAAACCAGATGCAGCAGCTTCTTCACCAGCAATATGCGCCGATTTTTCAATGGCTTCTAAATCCCAGCTCGTTGACTCGCCGAGCGGCGTTGGAAAAATAGTTTTATAACCATGAATAACATCGTAACCGAACAACAACGGAATTTTCAAACGCGTTTGTGTCATCGCAATATCTTGCAATTTGCGCGTAAAAGCTGCTGTTTGTGCGTTAAAAATATTACCACACTTACCCGATTTAATATCGTCCGCGTAACCTTTGCGAATTGTAGGTCCTGTCACGTCATAATCGGAAGTGTATAAAGTTATTTGACCAATTTTTTCATCAAGTGTCATTAAATTTAGAACTGAATCAACACGCGTATCAATATTTTTTGCTTCCGATGAAGGATTGGGTTTCTGTCGCGTTCTATTTGGCTTTCGCACCGTTGATGGTGTAATAACTTTTGAGTCGGTTCTTTGCTGTGCAAAAATCTTATCGTTAAAAAATAAAGAAAGTATTATTGCTGCACTAAAAATAGCTTTCAAGTAAATTTGTTTAGACATATTAGTTGTTATTTTTTAAAAATCAATTTGCTGCGAAATTGCTTTTGATTTATTTTTTTAGTAAATCAGTTATTCTCTATTCCTTATTATCTATCCCTTATTATCTATCCAACCGTTTTTAAATCCCGCTTTTTTTAAACCTGAAACAATGTACGGATTTTTACGCATGAGCTTCCATACAAATTGCGAGCGATAATTTTCAATCTGAATGATGATAGGTCCTTGATCAATGCCGAGATAATCTTTATCAATCCAAAAATCTGAGCTTTGAGCTTTGAGCTTTGAGCTTTGAGCTGATATACTCGAAGGCTGCTGACTGACTGCTGATTGCTGAAGACTAAATGTTGCATTATACGCATCCTTAAAACCGTATTCCGTTATTAAAGTGCCGTAATATTTATCCCATATATTTTGCAAAGCGGGCAAACACACTTCGGGCGCGAACGGTAACGAACCACCCACGGCTGTCGGTGCAATGGTGCCATCATCAACAATATTGGTTGAGGCTGCACCGCGCGCTGAATATCCCATAAATTTTCGAGCAATAGAATAAGAAGCGTCTTTACCATTCTTTAATTCTTTTACTTCTTCATTTTTTAATGCATCGCCAGGTCCATCGCAAGCGGTTAAACCCCATTCATTCACACCGTAATTTTTATATTTTTGAGGATTCGCGATGCAATATGCCCGATTGGCTAATGTAGCACGTCGCGAGTTTTCAAAATAGTCAATGCCTTTTGCACGCATGAAACTATCTTGAATACCTTTGAAATCAATATACATTTGGCTATATTGATGTCCGAACAGAGGATCGAAGTTAACGTGTTCCTGACCGTAAAAAGTTTCCCATTTATACGGCGCGCACCAACGTTGCCACGCGCTCGCATCAATCGGATGCGTAGGAGAACCGATTGCTATAATCAATAACACCATCGCCTCGTTATAACCGATCCATTCTGCTTTTATAAAACCTTTCTCAGGATGATAGCCCATAGAAAGATTTTTATTATCGTTTTGAAACCAATCCCATTCAACGCGACGATACAATTTTTCAGCAACTTCGCGAATTGCTATTTCGGTCGCATCAGTGCTGTCGAAATAACTCATTACAGAAAGTACGCCTGCCATTAATAAGCCGGTATCAATAGTTGAAAGCTCAACATCTTTATAACGCGTTCCGTTTTCGTGGTCTAAAAAATGGTAATAAAATCCGTGAAAACCTGTTACACCACTTTGTGCTGCGCCCTGCGGTGCATTGAGTAAAAATTGAAGCGTTTTTAAAACACGTTCTGCTGCTTGATTGCGTGTAACATAATGTCTTTCAACGCCGATGCAATAAGTGGTTAAACCAAAACCTGTGGCTGCAATACTCGAAAACTGTCGCGTCGGATGTCTATCGGGTACTTGATAATTCTTATCCACCAAATCCCAAAACCAATTAAATGTACGATGTTCTAATTCTTCGAGCGAGAATTGCTTTGCGCTTTGCGCTTTGCGCTTTGCACTTTTTTGTTGGCTGAGAGCTGATGGCTGAAAGCTAATGATGAGCGTAACAATAAAAAATAAATGGATGTAGATTTTAGGTTGCATACGCTTTTAGTTGTTAGTTGTTAGTTAGATGTTCGGGGAACTTTAAAAGTTCCCCGAATGTTTCTAACTCAATTTATTCTTTTACAAATTTACCATTTGCAATCATGCCTTTTTCATCATAACCAGATACGATGTACATACCTGCCGACAAACCTTCAAGCGGAATGGTTTGAATATCGAATGAATTATTGGTGAACGACATAGATCTGACTATTTGTCCCCAAACATTTGTAACATCTAAACGGCGTACGTTTTGAAGATTGCGCACATAAATTTCGTTTTGTGCCGGATTCGGTGCAAACCCTAATTGTGCAATCGCAACATCGTTTGTACCAACTTTAGTAGCTACGCAACCTGCGCCGTCACCAATCACGATATCGTCAATATAAGATGTTACGTCGCTGGCTGTATTAACAGGTAAATTCAAATCGAAAAAGAAAGTTAAACGACTAAAAACTTCACCCGCTGCAACTAAAGTGGTAAAATCAGCAGTAATTTCTTCCCAATCATTTACTTTAGTGTTTGCAATTGGAAGCTCATGCCCGTTGCCACTTCCGACTAAACCCGGCTCAAGTTTTAAACCGAGATTACCAATATGATCCATATAAACCTTAGCACGAACCGTGATTTTTGCATTCGTCCATTTCAAGATAGCCGGTAAATCTGAAAAAGCACCTTGGAAAGGTAAAGAGTTTTTAAAGCGTGTAAATTTTAAAACATTAGCACTTGTATCAATCCCAGTTTTTTTAGGATTTACCACTACCGTTAAAGCAGTTGATTCTTTCGTTGCATCGTTTGTACCGAAGTATGTGAAAGGAAGCGGAAGTGTTTCAAAAGTCGTTAAACAACCATTAATGGGTTCTGATTTTAATTGAATATCGTCAACATAGTAAACATCAGTTGTTGTCGGGATGATACCAACGTTGAAGAAAATTGAAATTTTCGTATAATCTTTACCTTTTTCACCACTAAAATCAGTTGTGTAAGTAACCCAATCACCCGATTTAGTAACCGTAGCAGGGAATTCCTTCGTTAATCCTTTTGCGCTGCCTTCTAATTTAAATAGAAGCGGCACAACTTTGGGTGCCCAAATTTTAATACTAAATTGGTTGAATTTAGATAGATCAATCGCTTTCGGAAAAATATATGTCAAGGCAGAATACTGATCAAATGGATCAGTGTATTCACCCACTTTATCGCTCGGATTTAAAGGTCCTTGCTTAGGATTTGGAATCGCTCTGATTGGACCGGCAACATCAATGGGATAATTACGCTGACACTCAAAATCGTCGAGAATATTTGGATTCGCTGCAATTCCCAAACAAGCATTAACGGTTGATTTACTGAGTGTAATATTATCGAAATAATATACTTTACCCGCTGCAGCTGTCGATGGATCGAACAAAATATTTATCTTGCTGATGTCGGTAACACCAATCGCATTGTTCGGCAGTGTGAATGCTAAACTTTCCCAAGCGTTTTTGGTAGTTGTTGATATTGTAGCTTCTAAATTTCCCAAACTTGCGCTCACCAATTGAATGCGTACTGCTTTTCCTGAATCTGGTGCATATACTTGAATATTTAATTGTGGCGCAGCCGAATTAACTACAAAACCTGATAGCGCGCCCGTCAATACGCTGATTGTAGCCGTACCTTTTGTATATTTACCAACATTGGCACTGCTGTTAACTCCACTTGTTGGTGCCGGATTTGCAACAACTGCAAATGAACCGTGTAAGGTAGCATCGTTATTGAGTGGTGTCCAAGTTATTTTTTGTGGTTCAAAATCTTCAATCGGTGGAACGGATGTGAAGCGAATGTCGTCGAGATAGTAAATATCTCCCGCCGTTGCTGGAATACCTGCATTTAAGAACAAAACAAGTCGTGTATTCCCACTGGCAGCAGCAGAACTAAAATCGCCGACAGCATCAATCCATTTTTGAGTTTGATCGGCAGTAATTGTAAAGGGTTGCTCCTTTGCTGCAGTGCCTCCTTCGAGTTTTAATAAAAAATTACCTGCTTTTGGTGCCCAAACTTTCACGTGCAAGTAAGGAAACTTCGTTAAATCAATCGGGTCAATGTTTTCATAAATAATTGCGGCATACGCCCAATCATTATCCTTTTCAGGAAGTCTATCTGAATATCTGCCTACTTTTGCACTGGTGTTGATACCCGTTTTATCCGGATTGTCAACAACAGATAAACTATCCGGCGCACTGGAATAACTTGTTATACCACCCACTCGGTTACATTCAAAATCATCTAAAAGATTTTGATTGGTGGGTGCTGCTACACCTGAGCAAGCATCATCGGCTACTTGAACAATATTATCGAAGTAAAAAGTATCTTTCGATGTGCCGTTTGTTGCATCAAAAAATATGGTGAGTTGCGTGAAACGTGTAACGGTATCAACACTCTTTTCATCAAAAACTAACTCTTCCCAACGATTGCTAGAACCGACAATTTTTAAAATCTCTTTCGTTGACCCGCCTTCAAATTTAAAAATAAATTTTGTGGCGCGATTCGCTTTAGAAAACAACTGGATTTTAAATTTGCTGTTGCCTTTTAAATTTAAAGGCGTAGCAAATTTAGCAAAAGCATAACTGTATGCGGTGGTAGAATCTTTTACAAAGCCAGCACATTTAGCACTTTTGTTGATACTCACTTTGTTTGTGTCAGGATTGTTCACAACGCCGAGATATTTTGCTTTGTCGGCTGCCACCCAACCAAGTGGTGTTGTACCTGCTTCAAATGTTTCGTTAATCTGTGCTTTTAGGACGGTGCTAGCTGCAACGAGTAGCAATAACAGTAATAATTTTTTCATTGAAAAAGGTTAATGTTAGAATAGTAGGTGTATGAATAAATTTTCAACACAAAACTAAAATATTTTTTCAATTTAGCGAATTAATAACTGTTAAAAATAGAAAATTTTGCTTTTTTTATTGAATTATCAAACCTTGTAACCAAGAAGTACAAACCGTTTGTTACATTATCTGTCTTTAATAAGATTATATTTTTGCCTTCATGCAATATTTTTTTATCGGAAAGTGTTTTTATTAGCCGTCCTGTTAAGTCGTATAATTCTAAAGTTACTTTATCACTTTGTGCCCTTTCAATTTCAATATACCCTTCTCCATTCATGGGGTTCGGAAATATTTTTAAATTTTCGTTAAAAAAATTATCCAACGTTGCCGTGTTCACCACAGTTGAATCGGGCACAAAACCGATGGCAGTCAGCGCAGGATTTATTTCAGCATTTTGCATAAAGTTTTTCCAGAGCAAACCGGTTCTGTAATTCTCAATCATGCCAATTATCGGTCCTTGATCAATGGCGAGGTATTGATCAGAATACCAATTTTTGGTGTTATTGAAAGCATCAAAAAAACCTTGCTCGCTCCACATTCGCGCACCTTCTTTTCTGTAAAAATATTTTAATGCTGCTATGGATTGTGTGGGTGTGTAAGGCATTGAACTCAAAGCTGCTGTTGGAGTAATTGTACCGTTATCGGCAGAACCAAAAGGTTCATGCGCCGAATATCCAAACGGATCGTCGCTCGCCGTTAATCCCCAATTATCTCCACTGTAACCTTTCCACTGTTTAGGATTTTCTTTACAAAAAGTATAATTAATGAGCGATTGATTGACGTTGTGATTGAAATAATTTGCATAAGCATCTTTTTTATTGCGCGGGTCGAAACCGAGATATGAATAATGAGCAAAAAATAAAGGTCCGCCCGCTAACGGACCAACCGAAAGTTTATAACCATAATACGTTTGATTATTTCTGTAATACGGCGAACTTGCCCAACCTTTGTTGTATATTTCAGCAGGTATGGGATGTGTCGGCGATGCAATTGCTAAAATGTATGTAATCAGTGCTTCGTAATAACCACGTAGTTGAAAATTTATTTTGAAATCGTAATTAGGTGACCAATGCCAATACAAAACATTTTGACTACCTTGCCTGTACCAATCCCATTCAACACCTTCCCAAATAGATTTAATATTGGCGCGCAATCGCGTTTCATCGGCAGAATTATTATTGAAATATTGTTTAGCGGTGAGCAAACCTTGAATGAGAAACGATGTCTCGACCAAATCGCCACCATCATCATATTGACTAAACGGCACAACTTTACCCGTATTTCCGTTCATCCAATGCGGAAATGCGCCATGAAAACGGTTGGCACGTAACAAAAAATCTGTAATTTTTAATAAGCGTGTCGTTGCATCTGTGCGCGAAACAAATCCGCGATCGGCAGCAACTACCATTGCTGAAATACCAAAACCTGTTCCACCTGTCGTCACTACATCTCCCGAAGAATTGCGCTCGCGCGCCATTCCTGAATTGGGATGTCCGTACTCCCAAAAATAACGAAAAGTTTGTCGTTGCACCATCGTCATCAGCGCAGTATCGCTTAAAGTTTTGGTAGAAACGTTTACAAGGTTTGAATAATCAGAAACATCGCCGTTAGCACTGAGCGCGCGCATTTTAAAAGTGTAGTTTTTATCAGCAAAACCTTCACCTAAATAATCTAAAAAATAAGGTCTGCCTGCTTGAATCGTCTTGTGTAAAATATAATTTTTTCCGTCCGTAGAGTTATAAAATTCATAGCTACTTGCGTTTTGTGCTGGCGTCCAATTAAATTCTATGTGCGCATCAAAACCCGAAGCCACTAAATTAGTCGGGGCTGTTAAAACATTTCCGCCGCTATTTCCACCGTAATAAGCGCGCACGTTATCAATATAAATTGTATGCTCTGCACCGTCGGCTGCATTCTGACCAATAATAACGGATTTTGTTTTTGTAAAATCAACACCATTGTTGCCAACATCGGTAAAAAAAATATTCAACGGCACACGCACAGTTGTCCAAACATTGGGTGCAATATCATTATTATAATCGCCAATATTATATTTTTGAGACTTAACGCCGGGTGCGCCACACTCTAAAAAAATTTTAGGCATCGCCGCTTTTGTCAATCCGTTTGGTGCAAAAACTTGAAACGCGATAGAATCGGAGGCGTTTATATCCTGCAATTTAAAATTGGGATCAATAATATACGCCGCCCAATCACCACCAGATTTTGAATTCCAATGCAATTTTAAACTGTTAGTGCCTTGAAAAAAAATGGTAGAACTTACAGGAATTTTATCGCCGCTCGGCCCTGCTTGTTCGAATGTGCTCGGCGGTGTTAAAGTTGTAATACCCGAATCGTAATAATCAGCATTGGCAGCATCGCGAAAAAACCAAATGGTTTGGGTTTTTGCACTATTTAGCTGAATTATTAAACACAATAGGAAGGTTATTTTTTTAGAAAAAAGCATGACGTAAATCTTTAGGTTTTAAACGGATACAAATTAAAACCTAAACTATGGCTTTTATATTAAAACCATTAACTTTAACTATAAATTTTTGGTGTCTAAAAATTCAAAAAATCAAATAAAGTTTTTGTTAAAATTGTTTCTGCATTAAAAGCTGAACGGGAGTTGAGCAAATTGTATACCCTTTTTTAAATGCGTTTTTTGTTTCTGTGCACAGCGTTACCTAAAACATTGAGCGCAAAAATGACAGAAAAAATAGCGAGACCCGGGAAAACAGCCAACCACCATGCTGAAAAATTTTGGCGCGCGCCACCGAGTTGTGTTCCCCAAGTAACTTCTTCGACCGGTAAACCGAGACCGATATATGAAATCAAAGCTTCAAACCCGATGACGCTTGCAACACCATAGCTTGTTGCAACTACCAACGTGCCGAGCATATTCGGCAAAATATGTTTCAAAATAATGCGCGGTGTTGATGCGCCAACTGCTTTTGCAGCATCCACAAAAGCAGTTGTGCGCAAGCGGTAAAACTCGGAACGCACTAAACGCGCAAGACTCATCCATGATGTTAAGCCAACTAAAATAATTAATCCGAGCGGTGTAATTTGAGAAAAAACGGCTGCTGCACCCAGCAACCACATGATGAGTGGTACAGATTGAAAAATTTCAACTACACGCATTAAAACAAAGTCAATCGAAAAAGTAAAGTATTTGAAACCTTTGTGCAATAACCATTGATTGAGAAGTGCTAAGCATGGTCCAGTCAAAATTTTTATAGTTATAATAATGCCAAAAGTCAGTGTATCGAGATTGCTAAATAAGTAAAAAATGTAGGAGTACCAAAAAACGGTCAATAAAACAAGAATACTTATTATTGAAGCTAAATAGGTAACTTTTGCAGGTTTATCGGCGGTGAATCCTGCGATAGCACCCACTAAAAAACCCAAAATAAAAGTGAGCGCGAAGCCAAAAATAGCTACGGCTAAAGTAATTTGTGCACCATGAAAAATTCCTGCGGCAACGTCTCTGCCTACTGCATCCGTTCCTAAAAAATGCGCAACATGCGCTGTGTTACTTTTAAACTGTGGTGGCAAGTAAACATTTTCAACGTCTTGTTCTTGGTAAGACCACGTAAAAAAATTCCTGTTAATAGGCGCATCTCGTTTTCCCGCAAATAAACCCAGCAATGCTATAATTCCCCAAAAGTATAGAATTGCTAAAGCTAACCGCACACTCAATTTCATATTAATTGATGTTTGATAGTTGACCGTTGATAGTCTGAAACAAAATTAATTATTAATTTTCAATTTTATCAATTAATTTTGGATTCAGCCAAAAATAAATAATATCGACAATTAAATTGCTCAGAATCAAAACGGCACTACTCAACATAAAAACTGTTTGCACCAAAAGCCAATCACGTTGAGTGATTGCATCGAAAGTTAATCTTCCCATGCCTGGCAAATTAAAAATAATTTCACTGACAAACGCACCCGTTATTAAAATCGGCACTGCCTGACCCACCACTGTGACGAATGGGAAAACAGCATTCGGCACTAAATGTTTTCTCACGCTTTGCGAATAATTTAATCCTTTAGCGCGAGCAGTCATAAAATAATTTTCTGAAGCGTTTTCTAAAAGCGATGCCTTAAAGTGTTGTGCTAAAATAATTAATAAGTGAAGCGATAAACACAAAGCGGGTAAAAAAAAATAGGCAATGTGCGTTAGGTACTCTAACCAATAGTTACCTGCGAACGTATCGGGTAAACCGGGCGATGGAAATATTTTTAAATGAAACTCGGGTGTGCAAAAAAATAAGATAGCCAGTGTAGCAATCCAAAAAGTAGGCATAGCATAAACAACATCAAAAATGCGCTCAATAATTTTAAATAAATTATTATTCGGGTTTTTAACGCGCGCTAAACCAAAATACCATGCGCCTGAAACAGAAAATATAAGTGCCAACAGGGAAAGTATAAATGTAACGTGCAAAGGTTTTTCCATTTTCTGAAAAATTGGAATACCGTCGCGTGCAGATTTTCCGACATCAAAATTTAAAAAACCCCGCAAAAAGTAATGGTATTGATTTTTTGTTCCGTTCCAGAAAATTTTAGGTTTAAAAAAATTAAATTTTTCTTTAAAAGACAAAAATTTTGAATTTTCTATAGAAGAAGCAATGAAAACATTTTCCAAAATCATTCGACTTTTGGGATTTTCGATTTTTTGTAGCGTATCAGGTAAAAAATTAGGGACAACAGAAAAATAAAACTTTGGTAAGTTTTTGTGAAGTTGAATAGCTTTTTTTTCGTAAAGCGCTTCGTTCATTCCGCCATTTTGCGATTCTTCAAATTCTGAATCAATGGCTTGTAAAATGGGATCGCCGGGTATAACATCACTCAAATAAAATAGAAATACTGAGGTTATCATCAATACAAAAAAACTTCCGACCAAACGCGCGAGGATAAATCGTAACAAATTTATTTTACACTGTATTTATGCTAAAGTTTTATACGCAGTAATCGTTTTTTGTTTGCATCAATTTAAGCAATTAGTCTAAAATCATCATCGCAAAATAGTAATACTGCCGAATTGTTGCAATTCCTGACCTTTGCATACGTAACGCACTTTCCATAAAAATACACCTGAACTTAAAATTTTATTGTTTACGCTTCCATCCCAACCTTCAAACTTATCGGTTGTTGAAAAAACGCGATTTCCCCAAGGATCAAAGATTTCAAAAACAGTCAAAGCATCCAGTGCGTAAGGATTTGAAATAAAAAATTTATCATTTTCGCCATCGCCATTCGGTGTGAAGGCGTTGGGTAAAAATACGGTTTTGCAATCTAAATCTTTGGTGTCAATAACTTTTAAATGCAGCGAGTCAATAGCTGTGCATTGCGATTCTTTCATTATCACTTTAACGGTGTAAGTTCCACCAGTTGTTGGTGTTGCAATCGGATTCGTTGCTTTTGAATCGCTCATAATTTCTTTTGGCGTCCAAGAAAAATCTTTGGCACACGTTTGCGTTGTGCGCAACGGCACAGTTGCACCCAAGAAAATTATGGTATCGTGTGTAGCTAATTTATCGGGAGCGAAATATAAACCTGCCACTTCTAAATCAGAAAGCGGACGGTCGTATAATCTAATTTCGTCAATGTAACCACCGAATTTTCTATCCGTTGAAGAAAGACATGGACTTGCAGCAATGGCAAGCGGTTTATCATTTGAAATATTCACGCGTTTGGTTGAGGCGTTCTGCTGCACTAATTTACCATTTACATACAAAAGTAAACGCGTATAGTTACGAACGATGGTAATATTTTGCCAACAACGGTTGTAATCTAAACGTTGCGTCATCACGTGTCCTTTTAGAGCATTCTCTGTAAGTTCAACGCTCAATGTATTTGTTGCAGGTGTATATCTGATGGCGAAAGAACTATCTTGTGTGCAATTTTTTCTTTTACTGAATAAATCGAGTGTGGCATTACCGGTTAATTGATTGGCTTTAAAATAAAAACTGAAGGTAAAATCGCCAATTTTAAAATTATCGAAATACGCTGGTCCGATAAAATAAACCTCCGTATTAATTCCATCTAAGCGAATACTCTGACCTGTTACGCCACAACCCAACGTGGAATCGCCGTTAAAAATAGCTTTATTGCTTCCACCACTGCTATCAACTATCGGATATTTATCGAAAGGGAAATAAGAAACTAAACCATCGCTCGTGGCATTATTTTGTGCTGAAACATTTTTAAGGTTAAAAAACAAAAAGATAAAGCAAACGAATAGACAATGAATCGGATTTTTTTTGAAAAACATTTTCTAAATATTTTTTGGATGCAAAGATAAAGGTTAGAGGCATCTAAAACGCTAAACGCTGCGAAAGTTGTAATATTTTATCACGGCTAACAAGGATGCAATGAAAAAGTGTTAAAAAAAAAGCTCCTCAACGCTACAAGTAGCGCGAGGAGCCATCCCAAAAACCGATTTAAAGCATATTTCTTTGAGTCATCAGGTTTGAGGAGTGCGGTTTATGGTTTTAACACCCTCTACCTCACTCCTTTCAACC
>JAYVNP010000075.1:0-37016 GCA_043758385.1 Saprospiraceae bacterium | reverse complement strand
GCCTAATCCTTTATTGCTCAATCATCCGCGTATTAGCGTTTCGCCACACATCGGCGCTGCTACTGTTGAAGCGCAAAAAAATATCGGTTTAGAATTAGTGGATAAAATAATTGCGCATTTTGGCGCGTAAAGAAAAGCGTTCTACATTAAATTCGTTTAATTCTATTTTAAACTTAACAGGTTCTAATACTTGTTGAGTTTAAAAACCACGTTATTTATTTTACGCTTGACGCAGCCAAAAAAACTAAAAACAATTCAATGCTAATGGTTCTAAACTTCAATAAACTTTTTTCGCGCCCGTCTGAAACTTATAATTCCAAGTAACAGCTGGAATAATTGGGAAAAGCGTGACAGTATAAGCCGTTGCTTTAGCTTCATTTTTTGCAAAAGCGGTCTGAACATCGTAATACAAAAAAAACGGATTGAGTTGGTTATAGACATTGTAAATTGAAAACGTCCAAGAACCGGCAAAGCCGCTTTTTTCTGGATGCGGTACATAGTTAGCACCAAAATCTAAACGATGATAAGACGGTAAGCGCAACGAATTACGCTCGCCATACGCCAAATTTAAATTATTGTTGATAAAAAATAATTCTTTCAACGGCGTAAACGGTTTACCGGTTGTGTAAACAAAATTAGCACTCAAATCCCACTTTCTGGAAAGTTGATAGGTAGCCACAATCGAAAGATCGTTTATAATATCGTACGAAGAAGGAAACTCTTTGCCGTTGTTAATGTCAGGAAAAGTGCGCAACGTGCGCGCCCAAGTATAAGCCACCCAACCTGTCAATCTGCCTTTTGCTTTACGAATGTATAATTCTGTTCCGTACGCTTTACCCGAACCAAACACAAAACTATTTTCAACTTGCTCTGCGGGTTTACGGACATAATTTTCGGGATAATCAATTTGGTTTTGTAAGTCTTTGTAATACACTTCTAAACTCGTCTCCCACATATTATCGTTGAAATTATGGAAATAACCGAGTGCGTATTGCGTGCCACGTTGTGGTTTTACAATATCCGAACTCGGTACCCAAACATCGGCGGGTAGTGTACTCGTCGAGTTAGAAACCAAATGCACGTATTGAGTTGTAGCCGTGAATCCAAATTTAAGTGAAGACACGTCGTTAAAACTATATTTACCCGTTAAGCGCGGTTCAAAACCAGTATAAGTTTTTACAAGTTGATTATTGGTGTAAGTAACACCTGTCAAATCGGATGTGTAAGGACCAACTTGCGAGAATCCACTCAATCGCGTTCCGTAATTGAGTGTGAAAGCATTTGTAATTTTCCAATCGTCGCTTACGTATAATGCTAATTCGTGTGCATACTTGGGTTTTACCGCGCCAGAATTTGTAAACACTTGATCGCCATTTGTACCTGTTACAACACTCGGCGAAAGTTGATGGTATGTATAATTTAAACCGTAACGAATGGTGTGGTTATTATTTTTAAAATAATCGAAATCAACTTTTGCGTTCCAATCTTTCACACCTGAGTAGGCTTTAAATTGAAAAACATCTTGTCCGCCACCTGCCGAAAAATTATAATCGTTGTAAACACCCGATACGTTTAAAAAAAGTTTGGGTGAAAAAACGTGATTCCAACGTAGTGTTGCTGTGGCGTTACCGTAAGGTAAATCGAAATTAAAATCACGCTCTTTATTTTTAAACGTGAACACATCTCGACCAAAATACGTGCTAAAATAAATCCTATCTTTTTCGCTAAAAGTATAATTGAGTTTGGCGTTGATGTCGTAAAAATAATAGTTCGAGCCTGCAAATTTAGTTTTATTAATGAACGGTTGCGCTAAATCTAAAGCATACGTGCGGCGCGCAGAAACAATAAACGAAGATTTATTTTTAACAATCGGACCTTGCACCGTTACACGCGAGGCAATTAAACCAATACCGCCTTCAACTACATATTCTTTATCATTACCTTCTTTCATCTGAATATCCAATACACTCGAAAGTCTGCCGCCGTATTGCGCAGGCATTCCACCTTTAATGAGCGTTGTGTTTTTTATCGCATCAGAATTAAAAATACTGAAAAAACCGAGTAAATGACCTGGATTATAAACAATTGCTTCATCAAGTAAAATCAGATTTTGATCAACGCCACCGCCGCGAATAAATAAACCGCTGCTGCCTTCAATCGCTTTTACACCCGGTAATAATTGAATCGCTTTTAAAATATCAGATTCACCAAAAATTATGGGGATTTTTTTTACGTATTCCGTCGAAAGCGATATCGTTCCCATTTTTGTATCGCGTACGTTTTTGTCGGCACTTTCTGCATTTATAACAACTTCTTGCAAATTTACACCCGATAATAATTCAACATTCATAGTTTTATCCGTCGTTAAATCGAGTTTTAAATCTTTATCGTTATAACCTACAAACGATACACGAAAAGTATGCACACCTTTCGGTACGGTGAGTGAAAAAAAACCATAGGTATTTGTTGTTGCACCGAGCAAAACAGAATCTTTCGTAAAAACATTTACGCCAATTAAAGTTTCACCAGTCTTGCCATCTTTAACATAGCCAGAAAACGTTGCCGTTTGAGAAAAAGATTTTTCAAAAAGAAAGCAACTTAATAAAATTAAGAAAGTGTGCAGAAGTCGGGCGTGAATCATGTCAAGTGTTTAATTCAAAACTAAAAGTAATAACAAGTTTTCTGTAAAACGGTTTCAATTAAATAGAAAACTCAACTTCTAATGACGCGAAAATAAATTTAAAATTTTATGATCGCACTCAAAATCGTTTTCGCCTTTCTGATAAAGCAGCGACCAATAGCTTTGTACAATTTTCATAAACTAAATCAAAAGTTATCTATTCACTAATTTTACATTTAGTGCCAATAATTGTACTTCCTTTAAACAGGGTTTGTCCAATAGAATTTTTGACGACTAATACATACTCACCTTTAGGAAACTTTAATTTAATTTCTTTTTTACTAGCATCTATTAGCTGAGTAAAAATTGGCAATTTATAGAGTTGATTAAATTCAGAAGCTAAGTAAACCAAAAATACATACTGATTTTCTATGCGCTTTTTTTCGTCTATTTTAAATTTGAGAATAAATGAACAATCTGGTTCTTCAGGATTCAATTTAAATTCATCAGCTTGCGTCCGATTTATCAAATAAAAGTCGTCAGAGAAATTATTTCCTGTTCGATTTGACAAATCTTTACCATTAAAAAGCATAAGATTATCATCAGAAAATGGAATATTACCAAGTGTCTGATTAATAGTCAACGGCTCAATTCCAGTCATTTCTTTAAAATAACTCGCCATCCATCTTTTTTCATTCGGCTTTGTTTTTTTTTGAATATGTGAACCGCCACCGAGAAGCACAACTTTTTCATTGGGATTATTTTTCAAAGTTGCCGCTATCAGGTTTTCTGCCTGCGATTTTTCTCGGTTCGTACTACTTGATGAAGTATCTTCATAGCCAATGACTTTAAATCCAATTGATAATGCGTGACGTACTAAATTACTCATCTGGGGTTCACGCAAATAAAACCCAGATTTAAGAGTAGGTTTATCAGTTGAGAATAATGAATTTTGTTGGAAGGCTTCTAAGGAAAGAACACGAAAATTTAGTTTATAAAGTGTATCAAGCAGGGTTGAAACAAAATATCTTTGTTCTGGATTTTTATGCGTTTCATTAAACATCACAACTTGATTCTCAGAGCATTTTTTTATCAAAAAATCTCTTGCCGCTTTGTTTTTAATGCTTTCAGTTGATTTTAAAACATTTGTCAGTTTGGTATCATTGAAACGATTTTTATCGTTGATGCTTAAAAAAGACTTATACGTGTCGAGTGCTTGTTGGTAAAAATCTTTTTGAGAAGTAGAATTGTAATTGTTTTCACTTTCAATGAGTTTTTTATAGGGCTGTAAATAATTACCTCCTTCTTCTTCATCAGCAATAAAAGCTTGATTAGCAAGATTAAAAGGACTTACAGGAATAAAATTTGAGTGATTTTCATCAAATTTAAATGTTTCTAAAATAAAATCAGTTTCTTTTTTTAAAACACTATCGTAATTTTCTTTGTGGTCTATCCAAGTTAACCAAACCAAATGTTTGCTTTTAATTTCATAGTCCAAGTTGACTAATCGAACATCGAAATTCTGAGAATTGGAGTATTTGTCATCAAAATATCGTGCTTGCGAAATTACTTGAGTCCAACTTGGCGTTTTGACGAAAGGTTTTTCCACCAAAACAAGTGCCGAATAAAACCACGGATCAGTATTCGTTTTCATCAAAACAGGGGTAATATTACGTGTTTTGATTTTGCTTTGTTCAATGATTTTAGACAGGTTTTTTATAGTTCTCTGATAATCGGAATCATTTTTATTTACCAAAACGTAATCACCGTAGAATTGTGCATTCAATTTTAAACTATCGTTTGAGAAATAAGAATACGCATCCAAGTTTACCCTATTTTCTTTTTGTACCATTTGTATAAACTTACTGCTACAATTGGAGTTTAAAACCAATGTTATTAAGAGGTACGTAAAACTACTCTTGAACAGCTTCATAAAATCATATTTACGTTTAAGAGATTTTGAGTTAATTTCTTAAATTTTAAATTCAAGTGCAACAAACTTTAATGTTTTTCAGTCAAAAAGTTGCGCTTCAATTCAGAGTTTACGAAAACTTAGAACACACCTGTTACTTTATAAATAAAAACCTAACGGATAAACGATGTACTCGATAAAAAATAATCCCCAAAAAATCATGTAGAAGCGTTTAACTTGCTTGTCATCAGCAACGTTGAGTTTGCGCGATTGATACAAAAAAAATGAGAGTGCTGCAGCTTGTGTAAAAACATAAAACCATTTTGAGGGAAGCTGACCGACTAACGCCGCGAAAATAATATACAAGTAAGCAAAAGAAACCACTCCAACACCGATTAAAAACGCGCTGCGTCTGCCGTTTTTAACAGCAAGTGTTCCGAATTTATATTCAGCGTCGCCTTCTGTGTCGGGAATATCTTTAAACAATGCAATGCCAATGCTGAATGCTGTCACAAAAATAGTGAGCGGAATAATAGCGGTAGTGAATGACCAACTCCCGGTTAGTTCGTGCCGAAAATGCAAATAGAAACCAATATTTACGAGCAGTCCGCGCACCACTGATATAGCCGCCGCCGCCGCAATATAATTTTTTTTAAGTTTAAGAGGAGGCAACGAATACGCTGTGCCGATACTCATTATCAATAAAATGAGTAAAAAAAAAGGCAGCGATAATAAAACAGCACTCAACAAAGATAAGAAACCGCAAACTAAAACGATGCGCAATGCGTTCTTTTTAGTAAGTGTTCCTGCGGCAATAGGAAGCCAAGGTTTATTTATTTTATCTACTTCAATATCGCTCCATTGATTTAATCCAGTAATATAAATATTGCAAGCAATTGCACTTAATAAACTGAGTGGTAAGACTAAAGTTGGTATAAAATCGTATGTGCTTGTGCCGACAGCTATTGCAAAAATTGCAAGAATACTCAGTGTACTACCAATAATTGTGTGTGGTCGGCTAAATTGCCACAAAATTTTTAAACTTTTCATGCGTAAATTTACGTAAATAATCGTTGTTCAGTCTGAACGCGTATAATTTTAACCAAAAATAAAAATACTTTTAGCTTGTATGATTAAAACGGATTATGATATTGTGGTTATCGGTTGCGGTCCGGCGGGAACAACAACAGCACGCGTAGCCGCCGAAAATGGTTTAAAAGTATTACTCATTGATAAAAGACAAGAACTCGGTGCACCGATTCAATGTTCGGGTGCGCTCAGTGCTAATGCTTTAGAAGAATGTAATATTGAGCCGAATAAAGAATTTATTCAGGAAGCTGTTTTTGGTTTTAGCGTCTATAACAACGAGGGCGATGAAACGGTACTGGATTACAGAAAATTAAAATCGGAAAAATATGGAACTGACGCTGGTAAAAAACCACTCGGTTATGTCGTTGATCGCCGGAGATTCGACCGCTATCTTTTTACTTTAGCTGAGCGCGCAAGTGTTGATATTTGGTTGAAAACAGAAGGTATTAATTATAAACCTTTAGAGGATGGGACTTGCGAAGTGTATTTACGACGCTTGAATAAAGAAATTACGATACGTACAAAAGTTTTAGTCGGTGCCGATGGTTTGCAATCGCAAGTCGGTAAATGGTCGGGTTTGCAAACGCATATTAAAATGACGGAACTCGCGAGTTGTTTTCAATTCATCGTTGATGGTGTTGAAACAAATGGTTTACTCGAAATTGTAACTGGACATGAATGGGCACCGGGTGGTTATGCGTGGCTGTTTCCGAAAGGCAATGGTTATGCCGAAGTCGGTTTGGGTGTTATCAGAACGATGACAAAAGAAAATGCGCAATGGCATTTAGATCATTTTATACAAAATTCATTTTTAAAGGATAGATTGAAAAATGCGCGCACTTTAGAAATACATGGCGGCGGTGTGCCGTTAGCCGCGCCGTTAACAACCCAATATACGGAAAATTTAATTTTAGTCGGCGATGCTGCGCGACACGTTAATCCGATTACAGGTGGCGGTTTGCACACCGCACTAAAAGGCGGTACAATTGCAGGCGAGTTTTTATCGGAACTTATTAAAACCGATAAAAAAGCGAGTGCAGAAAATTTAAAGGGTTATCAGGATGCGTGGCTCGAACAGCTTGGCAATAAAATGTGGCAGTTATATCGGGTAAAAAAAGATATTTTTCAAACCAAAGATATTGCACAACGAAACGATAAATTGTATCAAACGATGTCCGATTATTTTAACCCTAACTCAATTTATAAAAAAGTTTAAAACGCTATGAAGATTAAAGAACCTGTTATTTTTCAAATTGGTTGGAATGCGTGTATAAATTGTGGCGCGTGTGTAGCTGTTTGTCCGCACGATGCAGGATTTATTTCTGCTTTCGATACCATTGCTGTTAATACGCCGTGCGATATTGCATGCATGGTTTGCGAAGACATTTGCCCTGTGACAACAATCACGCACATTCAATTTTCGGAGTGGAAAAATTAAAAGCTTTTTTTATCTACCCACAACTTTTAATTTATACTCCGCGTCAATTTTCCCGCGTCGGATATTTTCGAGTTTATTTCTGATGAGATTGCGTTTAATCGGCGTAAGGTGTTCTGTGAAAAGAATACCCTCAATATGGTCGTATTCGTGTTGAATAATGCGCGCATTCAAACCGTCAAAAATTTGGCTATGTTTTTCAAAATTTTCGTCGAGCCATTCGAGATGTAAAACGCTGGCGCGTGTTACTTCACCGCGAATTCCAGGAATACTCAAACAACCTTCTTCTTGCGCATTTTTATCGCCTTTGTCGGGTTCAATGCGTTTAGCATTTATGAAAACGCGTTTAAAACCCACAAAACCCACGCGCTCTTCGTTTTCGCTTTGCGTACTATCAATTACAAAAAGACGAATAGCCAAACCAATTTGTGGTGCAGCAATGCCCACACCCGATGCGTAATACATCGTCTCCCACATATTTGCGATAAGTTGTTTTAGGTTTGGATAATCGGGTTTTATTTCAACAGACTTTTGCTTCAAAACGGGTTGACCGTAGGCGTAAATGGGTAAAATCATAACTACTTCTGGGGCGCAAATTTTTTAACACGCCTATATTAGTGCAAATGTACATAATTAACTCAAGTTACAGGTTAAAATAAAAATCTCGGACAACGAGAAAATTTCGAGGCTTCAGAACTGAAAATAAATAAACGAGCCTGAACCAAAAGTTCCAAAAAAAGAAATAAGCCAAATAAGTACCGCATAACTGGCAACTCTGAACGTTGCACTCCGAACAGTGAGATTTTGTAAATCACCGATATTATTGTGTATGAGTTCGGCTGAAATAAGAATTACAATGAGTATGGCGCATTTAATCACAATAAATTTATCTAAAACGGTATTCCAACCCATACCCTGCCCGCTTGTTGCAGTTCGAATAACTTGCCAAGCGATACTAAAATTTTGCGCTCTGAAAAAAACCCAAGCAAAACAAGTGAGCGTATAAACAAGAAGTACATCAATACCGACGCGCAAAAAATGTGGAACGCGCAAAATATTATACACCGCACGAAACGGTTTTGACAGTAAACGTTGACCAATGAGATACGTACCATGTAAAAATCCCCAGAAAACAAACGTCCAATTCGCACCATGCCATAAACCACCAATGAGCATAGTCAGCATATTATTTCGGTACGTCATTAATTTACCATTCCGACTGCCTCCGAGTGAAATATACAGATAATCGCGCAGCCACGACGACAAAGAAATATGCCAACGCGTCCAAAATTCAGAAAAGTTTTTACTGAAATACGGCGTTCTAAAATTCCAAGGAAATTCAAAACCCATCATTTCCGCTAAACCACAAGCGATGTTGGAATAGCCTGAAAAATCAGCGTAAATTTGAATGGAATAAAAAACAATTCCTATAATGCAACTCAACGCGCTGAAATTTGTCGGAAAAGCAAAAATTTGATCAACGAATGGCGCAACTGTATCGGCAATAGCGACTTTTTTAAAAAATCCCCACATCACTTGCGTTAATCCATCTAAAAATTTATTAAGCACAAAAGGTCTGTCACCATTTTGAAATTGCGGTAGAAATTGTTTTGCGCGAACGATAGGTCCAGCTACCAATTGCGGAAAAAATGACACAAACGTTGCATAGCGCCAAAAATTTCTTTCTGCTCTAATTTCGTTCCTGTACACGTCAATCGTGTAACTCATACTTTGGAAAGTATAAAACGAAATCCCAATCGGTAAAATAATATGGAGCGTTGTCCAATCGGCTTTAAATCCGATTAAATGAAAAGATTTAATTAAAGAATCGGTAAAAAAATTAAAGTATTTAAAAAATCCGAGAAAAGATAAATTGGCTAAAACAGAAATTAGAACCATGCGTTTGCGCGCTGCATCACCCGTAGCATCTTCAATTAAAATACCGAGCGAAAAATCGAGAATAGTTGTAAAAGCGACGATGCTCAGAAAACGTATATCCCACCAACCATAAAAAAAATAGGAAGCGATTAGACATAACCATTGTCGCGCATTGCCTTTCAAATACCAATACAGCGGCAACACAATAGAAATAAAAATTAAAAAAGGAATACTATTAAAAACCATTTTGTGAGTTCGCGTTTTCGTTCATAGTAAAATGCAAATATTGCACCATTCGCGACTTTAAAAAAATTAGTTTGCTAAAAAAACTTTATCTTACTAACTTTGTCCTGTAAATACTTCAACAATTCGTGTGTATATTATTCATTAAGTAGGATAAAGAATTAATTAAAAGTATTTCGGCTATGCGTTATCAGAGATGTAGAACAAAAGGAATCATTTTACATTTCAAACTGATTTTTTACGCGTACTTACAATCCAAATTTATAAATGGATAATAAAGATATTCGCTGGAAACAACGATTAAATAATTATTTGAAGGCACTTTCGCCATTAGAGAAATTCTACCCATTAATAATCAATCATAACTCATTCTATCTCGGATAGCTTTCAAAACAACCTATATCAGGCATTTTCGCGTCGCGGAGTTTATCAATAATATCTTTTGGAATCGTGTTTATGGGTTGCGCTTTATACTTCGCTATGCTGAGCGAATCTAAACTGTAATCGCTACCACCAATATTTTTAAATAATTTATTATCATTTTTGTAAACGATGCAGTTGGTACAATACTTAAAAAAATCGGATGGTACAGATTTAACCGTATCAACAGCGCGAATTAAACAATTTTTTAAAGCATAATTGAACGGGGTTGTTTTATTTTGGTCAGCATTGTAAATAATGAGTTCATCCAATTTATTGCCATAAATAATACTGTTGTTAATGTTTAAATTTAAACCAAATACTTTACCACTCACGCAATTTCCGAGAGCATCTTGCACGTAACAATTATAGTTATCGGCGTAAAGCGACGTGTTTTTTGAACCGACGCTCGAAAAGGTACAGTAATTAAAAGTGTAGTTCCCACCAAAATGAATTTCAAGATTTTTATCGTAGGTGTTATACGAAAGACAATTTTCAGCATTGAGCGTGCTATGCGTTGCCAAAATAGCAGAACCCGACGTGTTGTAGAATCTACAATTTTTAAGCGTCGTTGTGCTCGCGCTATCAGCGCGAATACCGACACGCGAATTTTTAATCGTCATGTAGTTCAAAACATTATTCTGACTTTTCGCGCCAATAATTATGCCTGCCCACTGGTCGGGTGCATCAGAAAATTCGCTCTCGCGTCTATCGCCTTCAAAAACAACCGGATTGGCTGCTGTGCCATTTATTTCAAGGTGTGCATTCGGTAAAATATAAATGATACCATCGCGATAAAAATCGCCAGTGGCTTTTCCACCCAATCCACCATGCACATAAATATGCGCACCCGCAGGAATCTGCAAAATACACGAATCAACGAAAAGGACGCCGTAAATAACGTAAGGTTTTTTATCATCGAGCGCGATGACGCGTTCCAGACTTCCACCACTTAAAAGCGATAAGCCACCCGATGAAAATCTACTCGGCAAATAATTTGCATTTTGTCCCCACGCTTCAATCACAACTTTTTGCGTTCCGCCCGCAGTTTCAAAATTAATATATTCATCCGCTACAAACGGACTAACGCTCAATGGTGCGTTCGGATTAATAGTTACTTCTACGAAAACATAAATACTGTCTTTTGAAGGAACGTCAATGTTCGTAAAACTTTGCGCAGAAAGTCCATTCACGTTAAGTTTTACCGTAACCCCCGTTTGCGAAGTAACGCTGATATTATTTATTCTGAACGGTTTATTATAAGTATTCACGACTTTAAAATAGCGCGTTGCCGAACCAATTTGAGTAAAAACAGTATCGAAGCGCAGCGTATCGGTTGTAAAATTTAATTTAGCGGAGGGATCGCTCAATGTTGAAGTGTCGGGTTTACACGCATTAAAAATGAGTGTTAATACAACTGAAATACATAGTAGAACGCAAACAACATGGGATTTATAAATCATCATGAAAAGTTGATAGCTGAAAAGGTCTGAACTATTTACGCACAGTAACGCGTTTGGTTCTAATTTATGTGCGTAGGTTTGTAAATTAACTTAAAAAGGTTGCCATCATTGGGCAACCTTTTTAAATTCGAGTTTGAATAATTAAGCGTAAGCTATCTATTCCTGGATATCAGATTTACGATAGCAAGTAAAACAAATGCACCAATGGCAGCCGTTAAAATACTTCCAATTAAACCTGAACCCAAACTTACACCTAATTTACCAAAACCCCAGTTGCCGATATAACTTCCAAGAATACCTACAACGATATTTCCGATTAAACCAAGGCTACTACCTTGATAAAACAAACTACCGAGCCAACCAGCAATGGCACCAAGAATAAGTGTGATTACAATTCCTTCCATAATTAGTTTTTTTTAGTTGAAAAATTGATTTAAAATTATTTGCTCACAGTGCTCAACTGAACTCTGACGGATAAAATTAAATATTATTCACAACATTAAAAAATTTAGTACAAAAAAATTATGAAATAAACCCATCTTTTTTCTTAAATTATTTCAATTCAAACTTTTTCTGTAAATAAGCAATGGCTTGCGTATGCGCATCTTCGGTTGCGGCTTTATCGAAAGCAGGATTACTTGGGTTTGCAAAAGCGTGATCGGCATCGTAAATTTTATACGTCAAACTTTTTCCCGCAACTTTCATCGTAGAATCGAACTGCTCAACAACTCTAGGTGAAATCCAGTTTTCTTTTCCAGCAAAAAAACCAATCACATCGCAATTAAGTGCTTTGAGTTTAGATGATTCTTTAACGGGCATACCATAATACATAATACAACCTTCGGCATGTTTACCTTCAATGAGTGCCGAGCGTAAAGACCAACCACCACCAAAACACCAACCAACGCTCACAATTTTAGCTTTTTTTCCGGCATAAGAAACTGCACCGTGTATAATGTTTTCTAAACGGGGCTCTTTTACACCACCCATAAGTTTACCAGCTTCCTCGCGTTTTGCGGCAACTTTACCATCGTATAAATCAACGGCTAAAACGTTTACATCGCCTTTCATTTCAGTATAATATTTTTCCGATTCGCGTTTGATGTGATCGTTCAAACCCCACCATTCCTGATACACAAACAACCATTTATTCGATTTCTTTTTAGCTTTAATAAAAAAACCTTTGGCTTTTGTTCCATCAGGCGCATCGAAAGTGACAGATGTTCCGCCTTCTAAACTAATAAAATGAAATGGCAAAGGTTCAGCATGGGCATTTCTGAATGCTGCACTGCCACCCAAAATTTGATAATCGTCCATCGTCATTAATTGACAACAAGATTGCGCTGAAACTTGCGAATGAAAGAATGAAAGCGTGAAAAATGAAATAATGAAAACTTGTTTTAAGAATGTCATAACAGAGAATTTTTATGATAAAATAAAAAGGTGAACAAAAATAATCGCTTTAGGTTGTTATTTGCTTATTAGCGAGGTAAACTTTTTTTATCCAATTTGGAATAACGACTGCACCCAACGCTAAATATAAATAATAAGACATCAAACGCCAGATGAGCGCAATAACCGTTGCAATTTCTACATTTGAGATAAAATCTTTTAGAAAAGGAAAAAATAAACCTTCCGCAAAACCTGCACCGCCGGGCGTTGGCGAAAATGCCATGATAATAAACATCACTTGCAATCTACCATACAGTAAAGTATCGCGACCAATGGTGAGTTCAGGCGCATCAATACCGTAAATAATGCACGCAATGAGAATAAATTTGAATGCCCACGCGGCGCACGTTGCTAAAAAAGCAAATAAATGTTCGCGCAATCGTATATTTTTCATTTCAACGGCAGCGACAATTATTTCATCGCCCAATTTTTCGGCGCGTGCGCGCAGTTTATTTAAAAATGGCAAGCGCGTTGCACCTACCAATAAACTTCGGATAAGTTTCGGATTGATGAACAAGCCGTAAAATAGTACGCTTCCGTAACCCATCATGGCGAAATAAGAAAAAAAGAATAGTCGCGATTCCCAATGGGGAGTCGCGAGATTCCAGATATGTGGCGCAATAACATTTGCACCATTGAGTAAAAATAAAATTGGAAAAGTACCGACAAAGAAAAAAGTATCGAGCACCACTTTATACAAAACAATGGCTGTGGTGCGCGCTGCTGAAAGTCGTTCTTGCGTTAAAACAAAAAGCGAAACCGCCGAGCCGCCGAGTGTTGTAGGTGTTACACACAAACTAAATTCAAAAATAAGGACAAGCTCAATACACTTTCTGAAACTAAAATGTCCCTGCGCTAAAATGTACATCCGTAACGAAAAAGCCAAATGCCGCAAAATCATCAAAGCGGAAGCCAAACTTATCCAAGCAAAAGTTTCATAACCCCAATCAATATCTTGCAGCTTTTCAAAATCGAAATCGCGCGAAATGAGCCATATAATAACACCAAAACCTAAAAATATCGGAATAAAAATTTTAGAAATCCGCAACGACTTAACTACCGAGCTGTGCGCATCGGCGCCCAAATTTAAATTATTAATGTGCGTGGATTCCTTCATGATTGAGTTAATTTCAAAATGTGCCGAATGTCTCTCAGTATGTTATTTCTTTTATAAAAAATGTGTTTAAACGCTAATTAAAACAACGGCTACCATAATACAGGCAGATGATTGAAATAAATACACTAAATTACTAAATTTAATGATTATCGCAAATAAAAAACTTAAAATCGGTTGATAAAAGTAAGATTTAGGTTTGAACCAAATGTGCTTAATATTTTACCAAAGTAATTGTATAACTTTGTTAAATTTTAGATTTCAATTTAGTTTTCACACATTCGGTTTCCAAACGACATTTTCAAAATTTTGAACCGAATCATTTACAACTTTTATGCCTTCGCTTTCTAAAAGGGCTTGCATAATTTCGGGTGGCGAAAAATGATGACGACCGCTCAGTTCTCCTTTGCGATTAACGACGCGATGTGCGGGAACATCTTCTCTACCATGACAATTATTGAGTGCCCAACCGACCATACGCGCAGAACCAAGAGTTAGAAAATCGGCGATGAGACCATACGTACTAACTCGCCCGCTCGGAATACATCGAACGACGTCGTAAACATTTTCCCAGTAAGTAGGTATCTGTTTCATAGTTTATTTTATTTCGTTGATTTATATTATCCGCTTCTTAAAATTAGATGTAAATTTGGGCGTTTATTTTTTAATTCTAAAACTTTAAATTTATGCGCATCCAGAAAAGATATTTTTTACTATTTTTATTGTTTGCAAACGTTATGGTTTTGCAGGCACAAACGACTGAAAAAAAAGCATGTCCGCCCTCAGAAACAGAAGCCTACAATGCTTACAAAACTAAAAAAGTAGATGGTAAAATTTTTGGCGAAAAAATGGATGCCAAAAACGCGATTACTTACGGCAAATTAATGGAGCGTATTCAGAAAACGCAAAAAATTGCCGATGTAAAAGTGGAAGGAACCGTGGAAGCAGTTTGCCAAGCGCGCGGGTGTTGGATGAATTTAAAAGGTGAAGCCAGTGCGCAACCGATGATGGTTAAATTTAAAAACTATGCTTTTTTTATGCCGAAAGATATTAAAGGTAAAAAAGTTGTGATGGTGGGTGAAGCATTTAAAGAAACAGTGTCAGTGGATGAGTTGCGACATTATGCGGAAGACGACGGAAAAACACCCGAAGAAATTTTAAAAATCACAAAGCCCGAAGATAAAATTAGTTTTACCGCGCGTGGCGTGATTGTGTTAAACTAAAAAAGTCGAGCGCTTTGAGCTATTAACGGGGCGTACTATTATGAGTTTGTGAACTTTTAGTTTGTAGCTCAACACTTATTAATAAATCTGTTTTGATAGGATTGAGATTGCTTATTTTAAAAAGAAATTTAATTGTACGTTGCTTATTATTTGTTGTAGATAAACTATCAACTTTAACAAAGCAACGTGCAATTAAACTATTGGTATTAATTTTGGGTGTAGCCATAAAACTGAATGCGCAACAAACTGTGCCACCCACAGGCGATGAGCGCAATACACCAGCAACTACGCCAACAGAAAATACTGATACGCTGCTGACAAAAGAACAAGAACTTGATACAGCAACAATCAATTATTTTAGTTTAAGCAATAGACTTAAAATTGAATCGGAGCACGACTCTTTACTCAATAACCATTTTGAGCAACACGATCCCGTTTATCGGCAAGAATACGATTACGCACATTTGGGTTTTCCTGCTACGCCAGCACATTCGTTATGGATTTCACCCAACGCCACAACAGGATTAGATCAAGGCTTTCACGCTTTCGATGTCTATGCCATTTCGCACAATACACTCAAATTTTACAATCAAACAAAAACATTTAGCGATGTTTTTTATTCAGGTTCTACACAGAACAATTCTCTCATTGAAGCAAAAATTGCGCGCAATTTCGCCAATAATTTACATCTCACGGTTGATTATAGGCGTGCTTCAACACTTTTTGTCACAGAAAACGATTTACCCAGCGTTCGCAATACGCTCTATTCCGTTCCGCGAGGTAGAACAACCGCACTCGGCATTGGTTTATGGTATAACGGTGCGCGATATGAAAGTTTTTTGACTTACACATCGCATTTAGTGTCTGAATTGGATAGAGGTGGCATAACAACCAACACGTCTTTCGATACTATTAACACAACCAATTCGACCGCACTTTTGGCAAAAGTGAATCCGAATGCGCAATCGCGCTACGAACGCTACGATTATACTTACCAACATTTTTTTAGGCTCGGCAAAATTGATACCGTTCCAAATGCGCCAGAACACCGACAATATAAAGTGGCGCACACTGTTCAGCTTTCTACGACAAAAAATTTTAATTACGATTTTCCGACCGACACCACCGAATTAGCAAAAAAACCAAATTTTTATGGAAAACTTTTTGCCGATACGCGCGGCTTGCAACTCAATATAAACACATTGAGGTTTGCCAATACTGTTTGGATTTCGACAGAAAAAAAACCTAAGCTGCGCAAATTACAAACCACTCCCCTATCCGATTCTTTACAACTGCAACCCAAACTCAGTATCGTTGATTCATTTAAAAGAAGTTTTAGAGCTATCCGAAATGATACAATATCAAAAATTTTGACAAAGAATGATTCAATCGCTTTCCAACAAAAACTTAAAACTGATTCTGCACGCGCGCTACTACTGCTTGATACGACTACGAGTAAATCGTCAGATAATTTAGAAATAGGTTTGATGCACGAGTTTTGGTCAATTAAAAATGGCAGTTCTTTACAACATCCGCAAAATTTAATTGGTTTAGCGCGATTCAGATTTGCACCGACACCCAATATAAACGCGCAGGCAACAGGTCAAATAAATTTTTTGGGAAACAATATAGGAGATTACGCCTTCGGTGCTGATTTTACTACCATTGTTCCGAAAATTGGTTCGCTGGTTGTCAGTGCAAAAAATCAATTATTTTCACCTACATTTTTACAAAATCAATTGTTTATAACCGATTCACTGGTTTGGCAAAATAATTATTCTAAAACGCTTCAAACAAGCATTTCGGGTAAATTAGTAATTGATATTATTGATGTAGCATTGCAAGGTGCATACACACTTACTAACAATTCGATTTATTTCGACCAAACTTATACGCCACAACAATCGGGTGCATCTGTGAGTTTGTTGCAATTTTCTATAAAAAAAGAATTTGCCGTAGGCATTTTTCATGTAGAGACGCAATTACTATTTCAAAAATCTTCACAATTTTTTGTGCCTGTACCGAGTTTTTATACTAAAAGTAGTTTATTTGCTGAAGGGCGTATTTTTAAACATGGAATGTTGGTGCGCGGCGGATTTGATGTGCGATACGCGAGCGCATGGTTTGCGCCGGGTTATATGCCTCTCATCAATCAATTTTATGTGCAGCAAACCCAAGAAATTGTAGCAGCACCAGTAGTTGACGTATTTTTTTCGGCGCAAGTGAAACGGTTGCGCGTTTTCATAAAACTTGAAAACGTAGCTGGCGCATTTACAAATCGCGTCAATTACGAAACATATTTATACCCTACACCCGATTTTTCGACAGGCGGTGCTATTTATACGCCGTTACGTTTTGGCTTGCGTTGGCAATTTTTAAATTAAGGACTGAGAAATGAAAAATGAAGAGTTGAAAGACGGAGGAATTAACAATGAAGGGACAAAAAAATTTTCTTTTATTGTTAGAAACATATTGAAATACGCTTTATTTTTTGGCGTTGGCAGTGCCATTATGGTTTGGTTGTATAGTTCGCAGAATAACGCCTTTCAATCGCAATTAAAATTGGAGGGTAAAGTCGCTTATCCGTTGTACGAAAAAATTATTGCCGATTTTAAATCTATTCGTATTGCGTGGTTACTTTTAGTTTTTGCCGCTTTCACACAAAGTAATTATTCGCGCGCGGTGCGTTGGCGAATGTTAATGGAGCCACTCGGTTTTGTACCAAAAACACTGAATTGCTTTTACGCCGTTAACGTCACGTATTTAACTAATTTATGGATGTCTCGCGCAGGAGAATTTGTACGTGCGGGCTCTTTGGCGCGCATAGAAAAACAATCAATGTCGAAAGTTATGGGAACAGTGGTTGTTGATCGCGTTTTAGATTTAATTTCATTGGCACTGATTGTATGTTTTGCTTTTTTCGTCGAGTACAAAACGCTTTGGTCTTGGCTCGATAAAAATATGGGTTCTGGCGATGGTAGTTACAGATTATTGCAATCAACGTGGTTTATAATTTTAGGGGCGTCTTCGGTCGCAGCTTTGGTTATTTTATTTATTCTGAGAAAAAAAATTTTACAATTGCCGCTCATCAACAAAGTTGAACCTTTGGTTAAACGCTTTTCGGATGGCGTAAAATCTATTCGTTACGTTAAAAACTTACCGCTGTTTTTATTTCATTCAATTACTATTTGGGTGATGTACTTTCTGATGACTTACTTTTGTTTTTTTGCATTCCCGCCGACGGCACATTTAACGGCGTTGGCTGCATTAACTGTTTTTGTTTTTGGTACTTTTGGCGTTGTCATTCCTTCGCCAGGTGGCATGGGAACATATCATTTTTTAGCAACGTCGGCATTGTTACTCTATGATATAAAAGGCGATGACGCATTTTCTTTTGCAAACATTATGTTCTTTTCAATACAAATTTTTTATACCATTGTTGTTGGTTCTATTTCTGGTTATTTACTCAATCGAGCGGGTAAAAATAATAAAGTCAAACAAATTTTTAATTTGGATTCTAAAGTCAACGCAATTTCATAAAAATTGAATTCCAATAATTTATTAACGAACTCTAAAAGTATAACTTCCCCAAAAGCTTTCGTAATCGGCTTTCATAACCTCCGAATATAATTCCATTTTCACTAAGCTAATCATCCATTCACCACTTTCAGAAATTGGAATTATGGCTAAACCATTCTCATTGGTTTTATAAAATGCTTTTACTTTCAAAGAATCCATTGATTTGCACCAGCTACGAACCGTTTGATTCACGAGTGGTTTTCCTTTAAATTCAAAACGAAAAGCGATTGAATCGTTCTTTTTTAATTTATACGGATTAGCGAGTGGTGTTATTTCGAGTGGCATATTTGTTTTTACGGAGTAAGCGTCAGTTTGCATATCGCCAACTTGAATTAAAGTTTTTGCGCAACGTTGGTAAAATTCGCGCGAACGTTTCGCAGTATCGCCATGCACTAAACGATATTGCGCAATATTTTCAATTCCGTCTTCTTTTAAATATTCTTCAAATTTATAACCCGGTAATTCTATAAAAGAAAGCTTCGATTGCAAAGCAATTAAATAATTACCATTTTTTGTAGGCTTAAAACTTGGCTGTAAAGTATCAGAAACGGCAAGCTGTTCAACAAATTCTTTTCCATTTTTTAGTGAAAAACATTTCAACCATAAAGTTCGTTTTGCGCGGTTAGCCCAATCATCTGCTTTAAAGTCTTCTCCAACCGAAGGATTTATAATAACTTCTTCGTCAAGTTTGAAAAAGTATTTATTGGGTGCTAACCAAAATTCATGCGCCGATACTACTGTGAAAAGTAAAATAAAAAACAAGAACAAGATTTTATGTTTCGCCATAAGAATAATTTTTGGAAGTTCAACCCAATGTTTAATATTTTTTAAAAATCAAAAACAGATAAATTCACTAAACTGAACTTAAATTGATTTAAATTGATTTAAATTGATTTAAAAAGATTTATTTTATTTTTGATTTTTAGGAACAAACCTACATAAATTTATATCAAAAAAAAACGCGCAAAAAATCTTTTAATTTTTTTGCGCGCATTTTCCTCCGTTAAAAAAATAAATTAGTATAATTTATCTTCAATGCGTTCTAAATTGAAAATAATTTTTTCGGGCGAAGTGTTCGCCACCGTTACAGAATAATCCATTTTCAAAAAGCCATACTCTTTATTAAACAAAAAAGTAGCCGTCGAATTTATGTCGTGAAAATTCGGTTTGCTTTGCGCTTTAATAATTTGGCACGGCACGAGCCTGTTATTAAACCAAACATCTTTCGTTCCCGAAGGCGTGTATTCAAACTCCAACGTAAGCGGTTGCAAATTTTTATACTTTCTGTTAAGTGTAATGTCTTTCGACTCGCACCAAGATTTTTCAAAATTTAAATTATTTTGTTCCGGATTCGGCGCATACTCTAAAAAACGAAAATACGAATTACTTGGCGGATGAATCGCTACTTTAGAATCCGTTTCTACAATGCTCGATACTTCTGAAAGTAAATTTAAAACGCCTCTGAAATTAGAATACTCGTACTTAACAACTGTTTGATCAGAACTTTTTGGAATTTTAATCTTTTTGTTCATCACTTTCAGACGGACTTTTTCGATTAAATAACTGTTCGGCGTGTCGTGAAATTGCGGATCAAAATTCAGAATTGTGTCTTTTCCATCTAAATGCCAATGCGGAATAATTGAAATTTTAGTGCTTTTATTATTAACATCCGTTGTAGGGATATAATAATCATAGACAAAATCGCGATTACGTTTAAAAATTTTAGCATTCTCAGTAGAATCGGTTGCCTTAATAAGAATGCCAACAGAGGATTTATCTTTGTAACGATACACATCTGGAATGGCTAAACCTTGCGCTTGTGAATTAAATTGTGAGAAAAAAAGAAATACTAACAGGGATTGTGTAATAATAAAATTTCTCATGTTAAATGTTTGTACTGTTCTAAATGTTCAAAATAAAGATAACAGTTTTGGCTTGTGGTCACAAAATTTGCAGAGTTTTTGCGATATATCAAGTCTTTTCATATTTCGTTAACAATGTTTATATTTTTTGTTTAGAAAACATATATTTTTTTATTTTGAAAAAATGATTTTTTGCGTAATCATCATAAGAAATTCGTATTTTGAACTTCGTTTATCACAGAACAGTAAAATTATCCTAAACTTTACACTAAGTTGTGAAAAGGTGGTGAACACGCGTTAATTTTGCGTCATTAAATAAAATGAATGGATTTGTTTTCGTTAAAAGGAAAAGTTGCTATTGTTACAGGTGCGTTGGGTTTGATTGGTAAAAATCATTGCGAGGCGTTAGCACAAGCAGGTGCACACGTTGTAGTAGCAGATATGAACGGTGAAGTTTGCGAAATATTTGCAAAAAGTTTAGGAAAAAATCATCTGGGAATAGCGTGTAACGTAACCGATGAAAAAAGTTTAACCGTAGCACGTGATGTCATTTTAAAAAAATTTGGAACAATTGATGTGTTGGTCAATAATGCTGCTATTAACGATATGTTTGAAAACCCACTATTAGCAGCCGAGCAATCCGCTTTTGAAAAATATCCTGTCGCTTCTTTCAGAGCTTCTTTAGAAGTGAATGTAACGGGTGTTTTTTTATGTTCACAAATTTTCGGAACTGTCATGGCAGCGCAGTGTAGTGGCAGTATTATTAATCTCGCTTCAACGTACGGAATGGTCGGACCTGACCAAAGTATTTATTTAGATGCAGAAGGTAAACGTACGTTTTATAAATCGGCAGTTTACCCGACTACAAAAGGTGCAGTTATAAATTTTACACGTTTTTTGGCCGCTTATTGGGGTGAAAAAAATGTGCGCGTGAATACGCTTTCGCCAGGTGGTGTAGAAAACGCGCAAGATGAAACGTTCGTAAAGAATTATTCGGCAAAAACACCATTAGGTAGAATGGCAAAACCGAGCGACTACAAAGGTGCGCTCATTTTTTTAGCATCCGATGCCTCATCGTATATGACTGGCGCAAATTTAGTCGTTGATGGTGGATGGACAGCGATTTAGTAAATGAAGGAATGAAAGAGTAACAACCTGTTAGGTGCTTTATGGTTGCGAAGCAACTACAAAGTTTCTATCAGATTTGAAAAAAATTAAAAGAATGGATATTTTTGAAAATATAAGTCCAGAAATAATACAACGTGCGCAACGCATAAAAATGGTTTTAACCGATAACGACGGCGTTTTAACCGACGGTGGCGTTTTTTATGGCGAAAACGGCGAAACTTTTAAACGCTTTAATATTCGCGATGGAATGGGTGTAGAGCGATTGCGCAAACACGCAGCGGTAGAAACAGGAATAATTACGGGAGAATTTTCACCGAGTGTGCGTATGCGCTCCGAAAAATTACGTATTACTGAATTACATTTGGGCATTAAAGATAAATCGGCAGTTCTAAACGATATTTTAAAGCGAAATTTATTGGAAGTAAACGAGATTGCTTATATCGGCGACGACACGAATGATGTTGATGTGCTTTCAGTGGTCGGTTTAGCGGCTTGCCCGAACGATGCTATGTTTTTTGCAAAACAAAAGTCGCATTATATTTGCGAAAATAAAGGTGGTCATGGTGCTTTTCGCGAATTGGCAGAACTCATAATTTGGGCAAAACAACAATTAACTAATCATAATTTATAAACTCGATTATTCTCACTCAACTTTTCAATAAAAAATGAGCGTTGTAACACTTAAAAACGGACGAAAAATTGGCACAGGTCAACCGTGCTACATTATTGCTGAAATTGGGATCAACCATAACGGTGATCTCGAAATTGCTAAAAAATTAATTCACGAAGCTGTCATCGCTAAAGTAGATGCCGTGAAATTCCAGAAACGGACACCGGAAATAGCGGTACCGAAAGATCAATGGAATAATATGCGCGATACACCGTGGGGTCGTATTACTTATATTGACTACAAACGCAAAACAGAATTTGGTTACGACGAGTACGCCGAAATTGATAAATACTGCAAAGAACTCGGAATTGATTGGTTCGCGTCTGCTTGGGATGCGGAATCAGTAGATTTTTTAGAAGAGTATGATGCTGTTATGTATAAGTTAGCGTCGGCTTCTTTAACAGATTTTGTTTTAGTGGATAGGATGCTGAAAACAGGTCGTCCTATCATGATTTCAACGGGTATGTCGTTGATGCGCGAAATAGAAGCTACAGTAAAACATATTTACGACTTCAATTCGAATTACCCTTTAATGATTGCACACGCTACGTCTGCCTATCCGTGCAAAACAGAAGAGCTCAATATGCGCATGATTAATACACTCGCAACAGCTTTTCCAAAATGTCCGATTGGTTATTCTGGTCACGAAACTGGACTTTCAACAACTTTAGCAGCAGTTGCCTTAGGTGCAACGTTCATCGAACGTCATTTCACTTTAGACCGCGCGATGTGGGGTTCTGATCATGCAGCATCTGTTGAACCTGGTGGTTTTCAACGTTTAGTGCGCGATGTGCGCGATATTGAAGCATCTATGGGTGATGGTGTAAAAAAAGTGTACGAATCTGAAATTGGACCGATGCGCCGTTTGCGTTTAAACATTGCACCCGAGTTCAAGGTATAGTTCCGGCTAATTTTTGTGCCCAACATGAGCACATTTTTATTACCTAAGCAGGCACTATTTAAATCCGATTGTCATAGAAAAGTAATAATTCAGAATTCACCAGAACCTCTTCTTAGTAAAATTGTTTTGAAGGGGTTCTTTGTTTTAGATTTGCACAACCCAACTTTTTTTCCGATGAATTTATCGTTCAACCAGACCGTTCTTTACAGCAGCATACTTTTAGGAATTATCATAGTAACGATGATGGTGCTTGAACGTGTTTTTCCGTATAGGAAAGGCATTCCATTTTTTATTGTACGCGAAGGTTTCTGGGTTGATTTTATTTGGTACACCCTCATACAAAATTACGTACTGCGCATTGTCATTTTTGAATACATCATCGCTCCGATTCATGTCAGTATGAATTGGGCACCATATCAATTTGTAAAATCGTGGTCGTTACCGATGCAAGTTTTATTTTTCGTCATCACACACGACCTCTACATCTATTGGTTTCACCGCTTCCAACACGCTAATAAATATTTTTGGCGTACCCACGAAGCGCATCATTCCGGTAAAGTTGTTGATTTCGTAGAAGGTTCGCGTTCAAATATTTTGGAGATTATAATCAATCAGACAATAGAGTTTTTACCAATTATTATTTTTGGTGCTGATCCACGCGTTGTACCGATTAAAGGATTGATTGATGCGGGTCAAGGAATGTTTATCCACTCCAATATTGACGTAAAAATGGGGCGTTTGAAAAAGATTTTTAATTCACCTGAATTGCATTTATGGCATCATGCGAATTATCAAGAGGTTTTTCACGCTAATTTCTCCACCAAATTTTCTTTTTGGGATTATATGTTCGGTACAGCTTACGACCCTGGAAAAAAACCAGGTAATAAACCAGAAAATTGGGGACTATATTACGACTATCCTAAAGATTATTTTCTGCAACACGCGTTTATGTTTAAACGCTTCGATGAAAATAATTTGATGAAATATAAATGGTTTGCTGCGTATCATAATTCGAGAAGAAATGTTTTGCATTTCACAGCGCAACAAATAAATAAACGCACGGGTTGGAATGTTAATTTCATGCCACCCACTAAAACGGATTAGTTGCTTGTTGTTAGTTATTGGTTGTTGGTTCACAAGAACTGATAATGAACGACTATCAACTAACAACTCCCACTAAAACTAAATTATGCAATGGTTATTTATCGCAATTGCTGCGGTTATGGAAACATGTTGGACGTATTGCTTGAAGTATTTGCATTTCAAAAAATTTGCACTACTCACTTGGGCTAATTTTTTCTTGCCGGAAGGTTTGGGTATTTGGTTGCCGCTTTTTGGTTACGTAGCATTCGGTATTGGCAATGTCTATTTTTTTTCATTGGCACTTAAAACAATTCCAACGGCTACCGCTTTTGCTATTTGGACAACCGTATCAATAATTTTTATTAAAGTGGCGGAATTAGTTTTAACTAAAACACGCATCAGTTTACCCGAATTATTTTTTTTAGCTGTTACTATTGCAGGTATTATTGGATTAAAAGCCTATTCGCGAGAAGTTGTAACGGAATAAAATTAATGAATTTCGCCTGAAGCTATGTACACATCTGCAAAATTACGCCCGAGTTTGTTATAGTCGAGACCATAACCAATGATAAATAAATTTGGGATTTCAAAACCTGTGTAAGCAATATCGAGTGGGTGTAAAAGGGCTGAAGGTTTTACAAAACACGATGCAACAGCTGTCGAAAGTGGTTCTTCTTGCCATAAATTGCGCAACAAACGTTGCATAGTCAAACCCGTATCAACAATGTCTTCAACAACTATTACGTGTCTTCCCATAATAGACACATCTAAACCGACGATTGTTTTAACTGTGCCCGTGCTTTGCGCGCCGAGATAAGAAGATAGTTTAACGAAATGGACTTCACAATTAATAGTTATGGCACGCGCTAAATCGGCAGCAAAAATAAAAGCACCGTTTAAAATACAGAGTAAGATTGGATTTTTATCTTCGTAGTCGCGCGAAATTTGCTCACCTAAAACTGAGATACGGTTTTGTATAGCTTGCGCACTCAAATAAATTTCAAATTTTTTATCGTGTAGCTGTTTAATATTATCGGCTGGCGCTTGCATTAATGAATAATTTTAGTGCTGAAGTTGTGCAAAATTAATCTTTTTAACTGAAAATTTTACTGAAAAAATTATTGAAAAAATTATTGAAAAAATTTAATAGAAAATAAATAGCTACCTTAAAAAAAGAGGGCTTCGTAAAGCCCTCTCAAAATTATTCAATTTGTGTATTTAAAATTGGTGTAACATTTATAATAATAAAAAGCGATTCAAAAAATTGAACCGCTTTTTTATTAACCGTTTATCATTATCAATTTCAAACTGCTTCTTGCAATCTGTAATAATGTTTAATATCTACAATAGCTTCAGGTTTTTGGATATACGCCTCAAACTCAGAACGAAAATGGCGAATAGCACTTGCAACTGGCCAAGCTGCGGCATCGCCGAGCGGACAAATTGTTTTGCCTTCTATTTTCGATTGAATATCCCAAAGTAAATCAATATCACTCATCGAGCCTTTACCTGCTAAAATTTTGCGCATTATTTTTTCCATCCAACCCGTTCCTTCTCTGCACGGCGAACATTGTCCGCAACTTTCGTGATGATAGAAACGCGCAAACGTAAATAAGTTTTTAACAATACTTGTTGTTTCGTCCATCACTATAAATCCGCCAGAACCGAGCATCGTGCCTGTCGCAAAACCACCGTCAGCTAAACTTTCATACGTCATTAAACGCGCTTCGCCTTTAGCCGTTTTTAAAATTAAATCGGCTGGTAAAACTGGAACGGAAGAACCGCCGGCAACCACTGCTTTTAATTTTCGTCCGCCTTTTATGCCACCACAATATTCATCAGAATAAATAAATTCTTCTACAGGTACGCCTAAATCAATTTCGTAAACACCTGGCTTATTAATGTGCCCCGATGCAGAAATTAATTTTGTTCCCGTTGAGCGACCAATTCCAATTTTAGCATATTCTGCGCCACCCATATTTATAATCGGTACAACGGCTGCAATAGTTTCTACATTATTCACAACAGTTGGACGACCCCACAAACCTGCAACCGCAGGAAACGGTGGTTTAATGCGTGGATTGCCGCGCTTACCTTCTAAACTTTCGAGCAACGCCGTTTCTTCACCACAGATGTAAGCACCTGCACCGATTTGCATATACAAATCTAAATCGTAACCGGAACCCAAAATATTTTTACCCAAAAAACCCGCAGCGTAAGCTTCGGCAATGGCTTTTTCTAAAATTTTATACGCGTGTGAATACTCGCCACGTATATATATGTAAGATGTGTTTGCGCCGAGCGCAAACGAAGACGTAATCATGCCTTCAATCAGCAGATGCGGAATTTTTTCCATCAAGTATCTATCCTTGAAAGTGCCGGGTTCCGATTCGTCGGCATTGCACACCAAATAACGGGGCACACCTTCTGGCTTCGCTAAAAAAGACCATTTTAATCCTGTAGGAAAACCTGCACCACCGCGTCCGCGCAAACCCGAAGTTTTCACTTCGTTTACAATGGCATCGGGTGTCATGGTTTTAATAGCTTTTTCAGTTGAAGCGTAACCGCCTTCGCGACGATAAACCTCAAATGTTTCAATACCTGGTACGCCAATTTTTTCTAAAAGAATTTTCTTTCCCATTTTTTATAATTTTTTAAAGCTAATAGGTTTTTAAAACCTGTTAACTTTGAGGGTTAATTTAAATTTCTGAAGTTTGCAAATACGCCGAAAACGAATCTTTATATTCGTTTCTAAATTCGTTTAAAAGTGTGTCCACTTTTTCTAAAGTTAAATGTTCATAAAATTTTTCACCCACTTGAAACATCGGTGCGTAACCACAAGCACCTAAACATTCCACTGTTTTTAAAGTGAATTGTCCATCCGATGTTGTTTCGCCATTTTTAATTTGCAATTTATCTTCAATGTGCCTTACAACGTCTTCTGCACCCATTAACCAACAACTGCTTGTTCTGCATACTTCAATCAAACAGCGACCGCGCGGTTTTAAATTAAACATCGAATAAAACGAAGCGACTTCAAAAACTTCTATTTGTTGAATTCTTAAAATTGATGCCACGTATTCCATAGCCGGCACACTTAACCAACCACCAAATTCATCTTGCGCGATGTGTAATAATGGAATCAAAGCCGATTTTGTTTTATCGCTTGGGTAACGCGCAATAATTTCGTTCGCATGCTTCATCGCTGCTTCCGAAAATTTTAACGGCGTTGTTGATGTTTCTGATACTGAAATCATTTCAATTAAAAATTAATAATTAATAATTAAGCACTGCACGATTAATTAATAATTAGGAGTAAACTGATTTTTAATTCTTAATTATTAATTCTTAATTTCTATGCGTCTAATTCTCCTGCAATCACATTCATACTCGACATCACCAAAATCGCATCGGAAAGCATTCCGCCACGAATCATTTCCGGATAGGCTTGATAATAAATAAAACTTGGTCGGCGAATATGAAAACGATAGGGCGTTCTGCCGCCATCACTGATGATGTAATAACCTAATTCGCCATTACCACCTTCCACTGCATGATAAACTTCTCCTTTTGCAATATCCGATTCGCCCATCACAATTTTAAAATGGTAAATCAAAGCTTCCATTTTAGAATACACGTCTGCTTTATCGGGATGAAAAAATTCTGGTAAATCTGCATGAAATGGTCCGCTCGGCATTTTTTCTACCGCTTGCTGAATAATGCGCAGCGATTGCCACATTTCTTCCATCCGTACCATGTATCTGTCAAAAGTATCGCCACTTTTCCCGATTGGAATTTCAAATTCAAAATCTTCGTAACTGCTGTACGGCGCATGAACACGCACATCGTAATCCACGCCTGCTGCGCGTAAATTCGGTCCCGTAAATCCATAATTCAAAGCGCGTTCCGCAGAAATTGGTCCGGTACCAATTACGCGATCCATAAAAATTCGGTTGCGTGTAACAAGCGCGTCAAACTCTTTCAATCCAGCTGGAAATTCTTTAATGAAGGCTAAAAGTTTATTCCATGCTTTTTCGGTAAAATCGCGTTCCATGCCGCCGATTCTACCAATGTTTGTGGTTAAGCGCGAGCCACATATTTCTTCAAAAATTTCGTAAATCTTTTCGCGCCACTGAAACAAGTATAAAAAACCGGTCATTGCACCTGTGTCAACAGCAATAACAGTATCGCACACAATATGATCAGAAATGCGCGCCAACTCCATAATAATAACACGCATATACTGCGCGCGTTTCGGAATTTCGGCACCGATAAGTTTTTCAACCGTCATGTGCCAACCCATATTATTTATCGGCGACGAGCAATAGTTTAATCTATCGGTAATCGTCGGAATTTGATAATATGGTCGGCGTTCGCCTAATTTTTCAAACGCCCGATGAATATAACCAATGGTCTGCTCTGCATCCAAAATAGTTTCACCGTCCATTTTCAGTACGTTCTGAAAAATGCCGTGCGTTGCTGGGTGCGTTGGTCCGAGATTTAGGAATTGATATTCTTTATCAACGAGTTTTTGTTCAACTAATACTGTATCGAGCATACCAAAATATTTTTTGCGAAGGATTCAAAAATGAATCCTAACTATAATTTACCGACCAAAAAAAGTATTGTCTTTGTCTTCTCTGCGCTCATCTTCTAAAGCAAATTCTTTGCGCATCGGATGATAATTCATTTCATCCATGTTCAAAATACGTTTTAAATGTGGATGTCCTTCAAAAATAATTCCGAAAAAATCGTATTCCTGACGTTCCATCCAGTTTGCTGCTGCAAAAATAGTTGTTGCTGTGCGAATTTTCGGATTGCTTAAAGGCAATGCCGTTTTTATACGAATACGTGTATTAGCTTGCAAATTGTGCAACTGATACATCACCACAAATTCTTCATTCACTTTTTCAGGAAAATGCGAGGCGCACATTGTTGTTAAAAACTGAAATTTAGTCGTCGTTTCATAATATAAATACTCGAGAATATCAATCACTGCAGCACTCTTAACTGTGAAAACGGGAAAATCGTAATCGCAATGCGACGTTATAAAATTATCGCCAAAGCGCGAGGATAATTTTTCAGCTATTTCGGCGCGCAAAGCTTCAACAACGGGTGTTGTGTATTTTGCCGCCGGATTAAATGTATTCGCGTTCATAAATTTAGTTGCTGGTTAATGGTTGATGGTTGATGGTTGTTAATTTTAATTCAATCTACGACTATCAACTTACAACTGTCATCTATTATTCAATTCCAAAACGATTCAATTCCTTTTCATAAACCGCCGAATCGCGACGAATGCGTTGTTCGGAGCCGACTAACTCTTGAATTTTAATAATACCTTCGAGCAATTGCTCCGGTCTCGGCGGACAACCTGGCACGTAAACATCGACTGGTATAACGCGATCAATACCCTGCAAAACAGAATAGGTATCGAAAATACCACCGCTTGAAGCACACGCACCCATAGAAATTACCCATTTAGGTTCTGCCATCTGTTCATAAATTTGGCGCAACACAGGTGCTAATTTTTTAGAAATAGTACCCGCTACAATTAATAAGTCGGCTTGGCGTGGCGAAAAACTTAAACGTTCCATACCGAAGCGCGCTAAATCGTAAGTAGCAGCCATAGTTGCCATAAATTCTATACCGCAGCAAGATGTTGCGAATGGCAGAGGCCACAAAGAATTTTTACGCGCTAAACCTACCGCAGCATCTAAACGCGTAGCAAAAAAACCTGCCCCTGAAATATTGGGCGGCGTATTTGCTGCATCAATTGAAATGGCTGTATTATTTTGAACTGTTAATTCTGACATAATTTTTTAAGTTGACAGTTAGAGATTGATAGTTCTATTAATAATGTTATAACTATCAAATAAAAACTAATTTATTTTTCCCAATCTAAAGCGCCTTTCTTGATGATATAAAAAAAACCCACCAAAAAAACACCAATGAACGTAAACATCTCTATTAAACCAAACAAACCTAATTTCTTAAAGTTCACTGCCCAAGGGTACATAAATATTATTTCAACATCGAATAAAACAAATAGCACTGCTACTAAAAAATATTTTATCGAAAAAGGTGTTCGTGCATTGCCATGCACTTCAATGCCACATTCAAACGGTTCAGATTTTACTTTCGATTTTTTGTGCGGTCCCATCCAATGCGTTGCAAACATTGTAGCAACCACAAAACCAAGTGCCACAATCATCATCATTAAAATCGGGATATACGTTGTATCTACCATTGCAAATATTTTTCTGCAAAATTAATAGGTTGCATCTAAAAAACTTAACATTATGTGTTTTAAGTGCAATAATTAATGTTAGAAAAACTTTTTGAGAAAAATTTAGAATAGCTCTTAGTAAAAATCAGTCGAAACTACTTTGGAAAAACTTTCTACGGTTTGTTATTTCAATATTAATTTTTTCAAACTAAAAAAATAAAAGCGATGCAAGTTATAATTTTACAAAAAAAAATTTATGAAAAAATACTTCTCAAGAATTTCGCTGTTTGTATTTTTGTTTTCAACAGTTACAATTGTTCGAGCGCAAGAAAAAGCATTTGTACAAAGTCCGTATTTACAAATTGGTGCCAACCCAACGCCGCAAACTTTGCAATTGCTTTGGCACGCATCGGATGCAAATTCCAATTGGATAGTTGAACATAACGATAACAATAACTGGATTAAAAATGATGCGCCGACTTCCACAAAAATAGCGGTTGCAGGCGTTGAGGCACACGTTGTGTATCGTTCAACTTTTAAAAATTTAGTACCCGGTAGCACATTCAGTTATAAAATTTTAAAGGATAATCGCGTAGTGTTTACCTCTAAAGCTAAAGCATTAAAATCAATCAATCAATCGAATAGGTTTGTGGTTTTTGGGGATATTGGCGCAGGCACATCCGAAGCAAAGCAAATTGCGAATGGCGTTTATAATGCTAAACCCGACTTAATTTTAATTCCAGGAGATATTGTTTACGAATACGGAACTGTATCGGATTACAATAATGTTTTTTGGCCTATTTACAATGCCGATAAAGTGGATTCAATTGGTGTGCCAATGATGCGTTCGGTAGCTGTTGTCGGTGCAGTGGGTAATCATGATGCAGATTCACGCGATTTGGATAAACAACCTGACGCTTTAGCATATTACCATTTTTGGGATCAACCTTTGAACGGACCCGTTGGTATTGAAGGCGGTGCTTTTGTGCCGAATTTAAAAGGATCGGAGGCGAATAAAAAAGCATTTTACGAAGGTGCAGGATCGCGTTATCCAACAATGGCAAATTTTTCTTTTAATTATGGCAATGCGCATTGGACAGTTTTAGACGCCGATACTTATGTTGATTGGACAAATAAAGAACTTACAGACTGGGTAACGAAAGATTTAGCCGACTCAAAAGATGCGATATGGCATTTTGTTTTGTACCATCATCCCGGTTTTAATTCTTCGATAGATCATTTTGAGCAACAACAAATGCGTTTATTGGCACCCATTTTTGAAAAAGGAAATGTTGATATTGTTTTTAACGGACACGTACATAATTATCAGCGGTCGTTTCCGTTGAGTTTTAAACCAGAAAAAAAAGGCGTTTTAATGGTTGGCGGTAAAGATGGGAAATCGCCACGCGGTCGTGTTGTGCCGGGCGCATGGAAATTAGATCATACTTTCGACGGCATTACAAATACAAAACCTAACGGTGTTATCTACATCGTAACAGGTGCCGGCGGACAAACGCTGTATAATCCTGAGCAACAAGACGATGCGGATTCTTGGCAAAAATTTACGGATAAGTTTATTTCTAAAATTCACTCTTTAACCGTTGTTGATGTGGATGGCAAAACATTAAAACTGAGCCAGCAATCAGCGGATGGGAAAGAACTGGATACGATAAAAATTAGTAAATAAATTTAGTTAAGGAATAAATTTAATTAGGGAATCGGGAATAAAAATAGTGAATGCTATGAGTTGTTCCCTATTCCCTAATAATCCACTTCAATCGCAAATCGAATTTGAGAAAAGCCTTTCAGTTTCGTCGTGGTATCAGCAATTGATTTCAATGCTTTTTTTATTTCTACCAATCTCGACGCATTATTTTCGCAGCGAATAATAAATTGCTGCACATAATACGTTTTAACGCGCGCCACATTCGGTACTGTCGGACCCATGACGCGTTTATCACCTAACATATTTTTAATCTCGAAGCTGAAAAAATCTACGCCTTTTTGCAAAACAGCAGCATCGCGGTGGCGCACTTGAACAAAAATTAAGCGCGCATACGGCGGATAAAGATGTGCTTCATTCGATCGTTCTGTTATTTCATCGTTATAAAAAGCGTCGTGCTCATTATTTAAAAATCGTTGAATGGTTTTATTTTTTACATCAAACGTCTGAATCAGTATTTTACTTGGTGCGCCGCGTCTGCCAGCTCTACCTGCCACTTGCGTTAATAACTGAAAAGCGCGCTCGTTGGATCTATAATTTGGCAAACGCAACATCGCATCAGCATCAGGTACTAAAACTAAACTCACGTTGTCGAAATCAAGTCCTTTTGTAACCATTTGTGTACCGACTAAAAAATCTATTTCACCTGCCGAGAACGATTCCCAAATTTTTAAAAAACCTGCTTTTGTTTTTGCCGTATCCCAATCGAGACGACCAATTCGCGCTTCCGGGAATAATTCTGCTAATTCTGTTTCAATGCGCTCGGTTCCAAAACCTTTCATAAACAAATCGGTTGAATGGCACGATTTACATTCTTTCGGAATGCGCGCTGCGTAACCGCAATAATGGCAAGTCATGGCGCGCGTTTGTTTATGGTAAGTGAGTGATACATCGCAATCGCGGCATTTCATTGACCACTTGCAGACGTTACAAAATAAAAATGGTGCAAATCCACGCCGATTTAAAAAAATAATAGCTTGCGATTTGTTTTCAATAACTTTTTTCAAAGCAGTTATGGCCTCTTCGGTAAAATTATTTTCGCCATTTTTAAATCCTTTTTTCTGTTTCGATAAATCAATGAGTTGCACTTCTGGCAATGCTGCACCACCAAAACGTTCATTTAATCGCACCCAACCAAATTTATTTTGCATCGCATTCACACGAGATTCAACCGAAGGCGTTGCCGTTCCCAATAAAACTTTTGCGCCCTCGTGTAGTGCTGCCAATTTAATAGCAGCATCGCGCGCGCTGTATCGGGGTGAAGGATCAGTTTGTTTAAAACTACCGTCATGTTCTTCATCAATAATAATTAATTTCAAATTTTGATGCGGTAATAAAACCGAAGAACGCACACCCAAAAAAATACGCTGACCATTAAACGCTTTAAGCCACAATTCGACGCGTTCTTGCGCATTTACGCGCGAATGATACACCGCGATTTTATCGCCAAAAATTTTTTCTAATCGCGCAATAATGGTTGTCGTGAGATTTATTTCGGGCAAAAGATACAAGACGTTACCACCCGAAGCTAAAACTTCATTCATCAATTCGATATAAACGCGCGTTTTACCACTACCCGTTACACCTTCTAACAGCACAACATTTTTGGTCTCAAAATAATTTTTAATATCTTGAACAGCTAAAGCTTGAGAATTTGTGAGCGGTTGCGCATCTGCTTCGTTCTGTATGCGCGACTTTATACGACTCACTTGTTCTAAAAAAATTTCAATAATTCCTTTTTCTTCCAGCGAACGCAATGCGGTTAATGGCGCATTTGCCGATTCTAAAACTTCCGTTACGCGCGCACGATTTTTATCTTTTAACTGATTTAATAATGCTAGCAACAAGCGCGTTTGCACCTCCGCTTTTTTTGTTTTCTCGAAGGCTTCTGCTAAAAAAATATCTTTCCCCGTCGTCATGCGAACGTTCCAACCTACAAATAATATTGTTCTCGGTGTATATTTATTGGTAATAACTTCATCTATAGAAATTATTCCCCAGGCAACAAGTGCATTTAAAATCGGAAAAATATGTTTTGTGTTCGCAATTAATTTCACATCTTCGACAGTCAATTCACTTTTTAACTGAAGTGCTTCTACTAAAATAAACTCGGTATTGGTAAGTATTTTTAAATCTACGCCGTGCGTAGCAATGTATTTAATTTTAGTTGCGCTCGTTAATTTTAAATTGGAAGGCAATGCAGCACTCATAACTTCGCCGAGCGTACACATATAGTATTCGGCAATCCACATCCAAAATTTGAAATGTAATGGCGAAATAATTGGCGTTTTATCAATGACGGATAAAATACTTTTGGTGTTTCCTTCAGGCGCAACATCAGAAAAGCCAACAACGATAGCCGAATATAAATCAGCTCCGTTACCAAATTGCACTTCAACGCGAACGCCAAACTGTATTTCGTTTTTTAATTTGTCGGGTATTTTATACGAAAACACCGAAGGCAAAGCCAACGGTAACATAACAGAAGCAAAATGAGAAGCGTTCAAATTATTTTAGTGTTTCAATTCCAATGAGTATTTTACTCGATTCCCATCTCATCCAAAATTTCGCGAACTCTTGCAGGATGTAGCTCAACAACTTCTGCTATGAGTTCAATCGAAAATTTTCTCACCAATCTTAAATTGCGTATTACTTTACGCGCTTTTAACTCTTCACCTACTGCCCTTCCTTCGGAAATACCCTCAGCTCTTCCTTCAGAAACGCCTTCTGCTTTGCCTTCTGCTTTGCCTTCTGCTCTACCAATTTTACGAGCTTCTTTTTTTTCAATTTCTAAAACTTGATCTTGAATTCTCATCGGAAACTTATTTTTATTTGTGAGTTTTAAATATTTTTTTTCAAATATAGCATCATATTCAGGACTTAAACGCACATAATTTCTTAAAAACAGAGCCAGTCCAGCAATTTTTTCTTCAGAAATATTCTTTTTCTGCAAATTTTCTGCAATTTTTATCATCAAGTTTGGCAATTTGTCTTCTTCAATTTTACTTTTTTTTAAAGATAATAAAACCGTTTCAATAACAACAGCGAAAGGATTATCGCTCAATGCCAATGCTTTTTCATCCTGATCAAAAATTTTATAAGTATTGAACCAATATTTTATTCCTGTTCCAAGTTGCTCTTCCTGATAAAATGAAGGCGCGAATTTTTTATTTGTACCTGTATAAATAACAACTGCTGTAATTTTATGTTTAAATCTGTCTCGAATATGATAGTAGTAAACAAACATTCTTTCTGCAAAGTTCTTTTCAGGTTTATCCTGCACTTCGATATGAATTAAAATCCATTCTTTCTTACCATCTTTGCGCCAAACGCGAATCAATTTATCAACATACATGACGTTTTCTTCGTCTTCATGTTGAGGGAATAAATTAGCGAATTCTTTATCAAAAAATAAAATTTTTTTATCTAAATCGAAAATCTCATCCGCATCAGGAAAAAAGAATCGAATAAGTTCCACACAATATTCTTCAATAATACTTTTAAACAAGGTATCGTTACGTATTCTCATCGTTATGTTTTGAGCAACAAAAATACAAAAATTATCATTAATATTGAATGCTTAAATAAAAAAATTCAGTGCAATAATTAATTTTCAATAACACGATTGGATAAGTTAAATCCATTTTTCGATATTGATTACTACCTTTGTAACACAATTAAAATTATGGATAGCAAAACGTGGGGACCTTATTTAAGTGATAGACAATGGGGAACAGTGCGCGAAGATTACAGCGCGGGAGGCGATGCGTGGGAATTTACGACGCACGACATGGCGCGCTCGAAAGCATGGCGTTGGGGTGAAGAAGGGATTGGTGGAATTAGTGACGATTATCAGTATTTGTGTTTTGCACCTGCTTTTTGGAATGGCGCGGACAGCATTATTAAAGAGCGGTATTTTGGTTTGACGAATGCGGAGGGTAATCATGGTGAGGATGTAAAGGAGTTGTACTATTTTTTAGATAATTTACCTGACCACTCGTACATGAAAATGCTGTATAAATATCCGCAAAATGCTTTTCCGTACGAAGAACTTTTGCGCGTTAATGCAGAGCGAAACAGATTAGACGCAGAATATGAAATTTTAGACACAGGTATTTTTGATAACAATGCCTACTTCGATATATTTATAGAATACGCGAAAGCGGATGACGGCGATATTTTAATAAATATAACAGCTTATAATCGGTATTCAGAATCGGCAACTTTGTTTATTTTGCCAACTGTTTGGTTTCGTAATCGCTGGGCGTTTCATCCAGAAATTCCGAAACCGTCCATGAATTTATACAATGGCATTGTAGAAATATTTCAGCAAGACTTAGGAAATTATTTTCTTCACCTTGATTACGATGGCGCGGATTGGCTTTTTACTGAAAATGAAACCAATTATCACAGATTACACGGTGCCGAAAAATCGCAAAATGACACAAAGTGTAGTATTAACGATTTTGTTGTTGATGGCGATGAATCCATAAAATTTAAAAAAGCGGGTACTAAAGCAGCAGCCGTCATAGAAAAAGAAATTGATGGACATGGTTCGGTAAGTATTCGTTTGCGATTGACGAATAAACAAAACGACGCGCCTTTTTCAGATTACGATGTAATTTTCAAAAAAAAAATTACGGCTGCCAATAATTTTTACGAAAATATTCAAGCCAAGCTAAAAAACGAAGAACATAAAAATATTCAGCGGCAAGCTTACGCCGGAATGCTTTGGAGCAAACAATTTTTCAGATATGATGTGCATTTATGGTTAACAGGCGACGAAAATCAGCCGCCTCCACCCGCGCAACGCTGGAACGGCAGAAATTCGGATTGGCAACACGTTAAAGCGTGCGATATTATTTCTATGCCCGACACTTGGGAATATCCGTGGTTTGCTGCTTGGGATTTAGCATTTCACGCCATTGTGTTTGCGCGCATTGATGCCGACTTCGCCAAAAAACAAATTCAACTTTTGCTGAGCGATAGATA
>JAYVNP010000074.1:0-37164 GCA_043758385.1 Saprospiraceae bacterium | reverse complement strand
AAAAACATAGTTCGATTTGTGATTTGTTCTTCGTATTTCATTCACAAAGTAAATCAAAATTCAAAAACCTAAAATGTTTTCTGAATAATATCTATTCTTTCAAGATTTATTCAAGATTTATTCAAGATTTATTCAGGGCATTTATTGAGCGACGCATCTACCTCATCAACAGTCCAAAGTTTTTCTTTGTTTCCCCACTCTGAACCGATATAATTCAAAATATTTGTTACTTCAAAAGACGTAAATTGATTGAGCGCAGGCATGTTCTGAACGCTGTAAGGTTTACTGTTAACGTTAATAGTGCCTTTTAACCCGTGCCGAATGATGCAAGGTAATTCTATGCGGTGTAAATTTATATAATTAGCTTGCGCTAAAGGCGGGACAAGACTCATTAAACCCGTGCCGTTTTCGTTATGACAGTTGGCGCAATAACTCAAATACAAGCCACGACCCTGTTTATAAGGTGTATCGGCAGTACCGCCACAATCAGAAAAAAAAATTCCAACTGTTACGATGCAAAAAATTAAAATTATTGTACGGTTTCTATTTGACATTTTATTGAATTTTACTCAAATATAAAATTCAAATACTAACAAGTGATTTATAAAGTTTGTTTAAATTGTGGATACTCCATCAATCACCGTCTTTGTAATATTTTAGGGTAAAATTTTTCCTAAAATTGGTTGAATTGAATTTTGACTTGCGTTTTTTGTTTAAGTTTGTTTTCCAAACACAACAAAAACGAAAGTTGTTTTCAAAAAAGTATCGCATTTATTTATTTAATTTTTTCAACTTTTGCTTATCTTGCCTTCTTATTTTTAAAAACTTTATCAGTCTAAATTCATTGCGCTATGAAAGCCTATAAACTCGAAATAAAAACAATCGTTTTTGCAGTCGCAATCCTGAGTATCGTCATTTTTTCAGCAGCACTTTTTATGCTCCACATGGTTGAAACTGAAAAATTGGGCGAACTCTTAATGCACTATGGTTTCCTCATTGCTCCAATAACTTTTTTATGGGTATGGCTTGAAAAATCGCTTTGGCACTACAGTTTTGTTCAAGCTATGCGCAAAACATTTAACATCGCACCCGATATTCGTGGACGTTGGGAAGGCATGGTTCAAAGTTCTATTAGTGTTGAGCCACATAAATTTGTCGTTGAGGTGATTCAATCTCTAACGACATTGAAAGTCCATGCGTATTCAACTATTGGCACATCAAAAAGTATTTTAGTTGAAATTGCAGCCGATGACAACGAAAACCAATTCACGCTTTGCTTTTATTGGCAAGGCGAAATGCCTACTGAAGTGCAGCATAAAAAACTTATCCAAAGATTTAATGGTTACACGCTATTAACGCTTAACGATTACGATAAACCTAAAACTTTTAAAGGCACTTATTTTACCGACGTGCAACCCGAACAAACGCACGGCACAATTGAACTGAGCTGGGTTTCGCTAGAGTTAAAACATAAACTCGAGTAACAGGCATTGAAGGATTAGGTTTTAAAAAAGTGTTTCTCGAATAATTATTTTTCAAAAATGAATACTCACAGCAAAGGCGAAACATTTGGAGTAATAATAATTTTAGCATTACTTGTAGCGGGTGTTTCAAAATTGTTTCGAAATTACTATGACACTGCCAATAAAATACCCGACTTAGATGCCCAACTAAAAATGGCATGGCTACTCGTTATTCCTATTGTTGGGATGGATTATTTTTTACCATTCCATTTTTTCAGGCATAATTTTTTTAATATTGTAATCGTTTTCGCGCTTTATTTACTCTACCGATTTAGAAACATCTCCTCAACCCGCTTATTAATAGTTGCACTTTTGCCTTTTGCCGTTGGCGATTTTTTAAGTGATTTTATTGAACTTGTTTCGCCTAATTTCCAGCACAATCATGATAATACTTTCAGCACAATTGTTAGTATAACTGGTTTTTGGTTACTCGGTTTCGGCATTTACGCTTTTAGGCAAAACAAGCAAGATAAAATTAAATTTAAAATTGAAGAAGATAAACGCAAAGCATTAGAAGCGCAGCGCGATTCCCTTGAAAACCAAGTGGCTGAACGCACAGCAGAGTTGACAAAACAAAAGGATGAATTAGAACTCGCGCTGAAAGAACTCAAAGCCACGCAAAACCAACTCATACAATCCGAAAAACTTGCAAGTTTGGGTGAACTTACGGCAGGTATTGCACATGAGATTCAAAATCCGCTCAATTTTGTTAATAATTTTGCGGAGTTGAGTGTTGATTTAGCAAAAGATATAAACTTTGAAATCCATAAACAAGATATGGATAAAGTGTATCTTGAAGAATTACTTACCGATCTAAAGCACAATCAAGAAAAAATAAATTTGCATGGTAAGCGCGCAAGTAGCATTGTAAAAGGAATGCTCGAACATTCGCGCTCAAGTTCGGGTGTGAAAGAATGGGCAGACATCAATAAACTATGCGACGAATATTTCCGATTGGCATATCACGGTTTGCGTGCAAAAGACAAAGAATTTAATTGCGAATTAATTTCACAATTTGATGAGACTCTCCCAAAAATTGAAATCATTCCCCAAGATGTCGGTCGTGTAATTTTAAATTTGATTAATAACGCGTTTTACGCCGTCAATGAACGAAAAAAATGGGAGGGTTCAAATAACGATACTCAGGGTTCATTTTTGAACCCTCCAACCAGGACATCTTACGCACCAACAGTAACCGTCTCAACACACAAATTTGAAAATGCCATCGAAATTCGCGTGATAGACAATGGTACGGGAATGTCTGAAAATGTGATAGAAAAAATATTTCAACCTTTTTTTACTACTAAACCGACAGGCTCAGGCACGGGTTTGGGTTTATCGCTCGCGTATGACATTATCACTAAAGGGCATAGCGGAACGCTAAAAGTTGGAAGTACACCAGATGTAGGCAGTGAGTTTGTAGTTACTTTACCAATTTTAAATTAAATGTGTTTAAAACTGATGCTTATTTGATTACCAAAAGAAACTTCTAAATATGAAATCAAACATTTTTTCCATCTTTTTATTATTTGTGTGTACTATAAAGTCTAATGCTCAACCTTCTGCTGTTCGAGATAGCCTATCAAAACTGCTCATTACTTTACCGGATGACACCAATAAAGTTAATACGCTATACCTTTTAGCTTTTGAATATAATTTCACCAAACCCGATAAAACTTTTTTGTTGGCGCAACAAGCTTACGAATTATCTCGCAAACTTCATTATCCAACAGGGGAAGCAAGAGCTTTGAATAATATTGCTACCGGACTCGTACAACTTGGTGACTATGCCAAAGGATTAAAAGCGTATATTCAAGCGCGAGAAATTTATATCAAATTAAAAAACGCGCAGGGTGAAGCTACTATCCTGAATAATATCGCCGATTTGTATATGCAACAAGGTGATTGGCAAATGGGTCTCTCAAATATGCAAGATTGTTACGCCATTTATAAAACTTTATCTAATCCGAGAGCAAGTTCTAAACCCATTTATTTTGCGAATATTGGTGAATGTTACTACAATTTAAATCAATTGGATTCAGCAACGTTTTATCTGAATCAGGCACTTCCACTGGCGAAAGAACAAAAACTTGGAACTTATAGCACTATTCTTTACAATTTAGGAGATGTGGCATGGGCACAAAATAGTAAAAACGCTGCGATTGAATACTATAAAAAAAGTATTGATTATGCGTCTCAAAACGAATTGTTCGTACAATTGTATGAAACCTATTTTAGATTAGCAAAATTGTATCAAAAAACGGGACAACGCGATTCTATTATACAATATGCTAAACTTGCCTTAATGTTCAGTGAGAAAGCACCCTATATTCAAGGTGTTTTGAAAAGTAGCCAATTATTGGCAACACTTTACAAAAGCAAAAACGATTCAGAAGCGTTACATTATTATGAAATTGCAATTGCTGCGAAAGACAGTTTATACAGCCAAGACAAAATAAAACAAATGCTCTCTATTTCATTTGAAGAAAAACAACACAAGCAAGAAATTGAAGCCACTAACGTAGCGAATCAAAATAGAATCCGGATAGATATTCTCATAGGAATATTGGCTTTCGTTGGTGCATTAGCTTTTGGATTATTTACAAATAATCGGCAAAAGCAAAAAGCCAATACTCTATTGAAAATTCAGAAAGCGGAAATTAATGAAAAAAGTCAACAACTCGAAAAAACACTTTCAAATCTAAAAGCTACGCAATCACAGCTCATACAATCCGAAAAACTTGCAAGTTTAGGTGAACTAACAGCGGGCATTGCGCACGAGATTCAAAATCCACTCAACTTCGTCAATAATTTTGCAGAATTGAGTGTATATTTAGCGAAGGATATAAATTCAGAAATCCATAAACAAAATATTGATAAAGAATATGTTGATGAACTACTCACCGATTTAATGCACAATCAAGAAAAAATAAATTTGCATGGCAAACGCGCGAGCATAATTGTTAAAGGAATGCTCGAACATTCCCGTACGAATACAGGCGTAAAAGAATTAATAAACATTAACAAACTTTGCGACGAGTATTTCAGATTAGCTTTTCATGGTTTGCGCGCGAAAGACAAAGATTTTAATTGCGAAATGACAACGCATTTTGATGAAACTATTCCAAAAATAGATATCATTTCGCAAGATATTGGTCGCGTGGTTTTAAATTTAATCAATAATGCTTTTTATGCGGTTACGGAACACAAAAGATTAACCAATTTGTCCTACAATCCAACAGTAACTTTATCAACCTACAAATTAGAAAAAGCGATTGAAATTCGTATAAAAGACAACGGTACCGGAATATCTGATAGCATTAAAGAAAAAATATTTAAACCTTTCTTCACCACAAAACCCTCAGGAAAAGGAACTGGATTAGGTTTATCGCTCGCTTTTGATATTGTTACAAAAGGACATGGTGGCACATTAAATGTTGAAAGTATAGAAGGTGTGGGTACTGAGTTTATAATACAATTACCCACTTCGCACCTAATCATTGTTCATTGATAAACATTTATGAAAATTATCCAGATTTAAATTATTTTTGCAGCGCATAAATAGCGCGCTTCAAAATCGAAAAGATTCGGCTTTATTAGGAATGTCTTAATCTATACTTTGGTCAATTACTCCAAGTTACTAATTCGTAAACAATAAAGCCTAAAAGCATAAAAAATAAAAGTTGCAGCAAAATTTTACGCTCGCCATATTGAACGCGTTTTTCGTAACGCTCATGGGGCGTGCTTCTGCTAAAAAATCTAAAATAGTGTCGCATAGTATTATGTTAAAATTATAAGAAATTCAAAAGATTGAAAGTTAAATGCCATCACCCGAACAGATTATTCCTCATTACCTATTCTTTAATTTTAAGCATCAGTTTACCGATATTTTCACCTTTGAACAATTGCATAAAAGTTTCGTGAAAACTATCAATATTACCATCTACAACAGTTTCGATGGTTTTTAATTTACCTTCGTGAATCCATTGCGCCATCTGATTAACAGCTTCGGTATAACGCGACGCATAATCGAAAACAACAAAACCTTCCATGCGCGCACGATTAACCAAAAGCGATAAGTAATTTTTCGGACCTACCATTTCTGTTGCATTGTAGGATGATATAGCACCGCAAATAGCGATTCGCGCTTTAAGACGCAACATCGAAAGACAAGTATCGAGAATTTCACCGCCAACGTTATCGAAATAAACGTCAATACCTTCCGGACAAGCGGCCCGGAGTTGCGAACGCAAATTGCCCTTTTTATAATCTACAACGGCATCGAAACCAAATGTTTCCTGCATTAATTTTGTTTTTTCTTCGCCGCCGGCGATACCAACCACTCTGCAACCCTGTATTTTTGCCATTTGCCCAACAAGCGAACCTACCGCACCGGCACCACCTGAAACAACAACAACATCCGTTGGTTTTAGCGCGCACACATCGAATAAACCAAAATACGCCGTCATACCGACCATGCCTAATGCACCGAGCCAAGTTGTTGCGGGTGCAATACGGGTATTCACTTTTAAAGCACCTTTACCACCTTTTATGAGCCAAAAATTTTGCACACCCGGCGAACCCGTGACGTAATCGCCGATAACAAACTTTTCATTTTTAGAATCAATAACTTTACCACAACCACCTGCGCGCATCACTTCACCAATTTCAACGGGGCGAATGTAGGAACGCGCAGCATTCATCCAACCACGCATAGCGGGATCGAGTGAAATGTATTCCACTTTCACTAAAACGTCACCGTCTTCGAGTGTTGGAACTTCCTCAATAGTTTTGTTCCAGTTTGCCGGCGTTGGCTCTCCAGTGGGTCGAGACGCTAATCGGATTTGTTGGTTCTGAATTTTTTGCATTAAAAAGATATTTAGTGGTTATTGGTTATTGGTTAGTTGAAAAGCGTTATTTAAATAGCAACAATTAACTATTGAATAGGTGATTGCACTTTCATAGTACCTTTCGGATTTTTAAGTAACCAATGAGAAAGTTTATCATCGGTTTCAAAATCGAATCCATATATTTTTTCTTTGTCGCGCGTAATAGTGGTGAATTTAGTGGAGCGCACTTTATTGGTTTTTTCATCCCAATATAATTCATCCGTTTCTAATTTACCGTCGGCTAAGCTTGTCCACACCACACTATCGCGCGCAGTAACGGTGCGCTTGCGCTCATCTCGAATACCATATTTAGCAGTTAAAATACTAATTTGCTTTTGGTTTTCGTCGTAAAAATAAATAATCACACCTTCTGGAAATTCTTGTCTCGGATTTGTCGTCTCTGTATAATAATTCATCTTTTTACCTGTCACGCGCACTTTAACTTTAGCAGAATCGGAATAAATTATCTCTACGTCCGTACCGTGTTCAATCGCAAGCTGATCGCGCGAAAATGTTTGCGCATCATTATTTTTTGAACTGCACTGTGCAAAAAATAAAACAACCAAAATATTTATTAAACCGAATTTAGCAATTCTATTCAAAAACGGTGCTAATCGAATAATGCCTTGTAGATTAAATAAATTGAGTACATTAATTATTTTTATTTCAACCATTAACGCTAATTATTTTTATTTCTACACGCTGATTAGCTTTATTAGCCGCAGCCGATGTTTCATTCATAATGGGTTGAGTGCCGCCATAGCCTTTGGTTTGTAAACGTTTTCTATCAATACCTTTTTTTGCTAAATATTCTGCGACGGCTTCAGCCCGTTTTAAAGATAAACCTAAGCCCACTTCATCTGCAATAATTAAATTTGTATGACCACCAATTTCAACAATCAAGTTAGCGTTTGAATTTAAGAACTCATAAATTTTATCGAGCGATTGATACGATTCGGAACTTATTTCGGCAGATTGAGAACTGAATTGTAGTTTTTCAATTCTAATAATCTGACCTTCTTTCAGCCCTAAATGTTCAACAGGCTTTGTCGCATCAGGCGTAAGGACAGGTTTATTATTGAAGGGTTTAACCGTATGCGTATCCGCAGTCACTACATCTTTTGGTTTATCCATTGGTCGAGCGGGCGGAACGCGCTGTATTGGTTTGGGTGTTTGAACAATACGCGGCGGAACTTTTACTGGAGTATCCGGTTTAATGTCAGAAAAATTATCAATCAGAATATTGCCATTGTAAGGAAAAAGTGTAGGAACTTTGTAAAAGGCTTCAACGACTATAAAATCGTAATTGGCTTTGGTTTTACAACTTAAATTAAAGTGTTGCCATTCAGCAGCAGACACCTGTGGTGTTTCCCCCAAAAGTTCATCTTTGGCGCACGCGCTGTTTCCACCCCAAATGCGCACAATAGCAGGGGTTATGTAATTTACATCTTTGTGCGTGAGTTGACTCTGACTGACATACAGTTCGGAGCGTGCAGCATAAAAACTAAAATTATATTTTACGCCTTTTAGTATAGGCGTTTTTAGTTTTTGTCCCACGGCTTCCCACGTATTAACGTCGCGCGTCACCATACCCATATAAGTGCGTCCGTTTTGTGCAGGTCGCATTACTTGAAAAGAACCAGGTTGTATATCAACATCTGTTTCACCGGTAAAACCACAATTAAACCAACCAAATGGTGTATGTGCAGCAACCGGAAAATCTTCGAATGAAGGATTATCGAGAACTATTGTTTGCGGTGTTTGCGCCATTAGACACAAATTGCAAGCAAAAAAAAGAATAATTATAAAAATTCGATTTAACATGGCGTATTTGAACAGAAATAGAGTTCAACAATTGTAAAGTAATTGTGTTTATAAGCGTACGCAGAACAAATGTAAAACGTTTTGTGCACTAATTTAGTGTAATGATTTACGGGAGGTAATAGTTTTTCAAAATTGAGTTTTTTAAAAGTGAATTTTTATGGAAATTATTGAAAAATATAAACTTACGCAAGAAGATGTTGACCGCATTGTAGAAATGGCTTGGGAAGATAGGACACCTTTCGATGCTATAAAATCTCAATTTGGCGTTCCGGAAGGCGACGTTATTAAATTAATGAAGTACGAAATGCACGAAAAAAATTGGCGCAAATGGCGTGCGCGCGTTCAAGGCAGAGCGACGAAACACGTAGCCAATCGCGATGAAGATATAACTATTTTCAGAAGCAGAATGCAGCGTCCGACAGGAAATAAAATTTCTAAGAAAAAGTATTGATCATCGTTCAATACTTAATATCCTTCCGTATTAATCGCATTCCATAATAAATCTTTTAACTGAACCAAGTTTTTACCCGTAACCGCCGAGATAAAAATGTTGGGCACGTCAGTCGGTAACTCTGTCTCGATGAGTTTTTGCATTTCATCGTCAATTAAATCGCATTTAGTGATAGCAATGACACGCGGTTTAAAAAGCAATTCTTCGTTATAAAGTTTCAATTCATTTAAAAGAATCGCATACTCATTCGCAATACCTTGCGATGTATCGCAAGCAATCATAAAAAGTAAAGTCGCGTTGCGTTCAATATGTCGCAAAAATCGCGTACCAAGACCTTTGCCGAGATGTGCATCTTCAATAATGCCAGGGATATCAGCCATGACGAACGATCTATAATCACGATAGGACACTATTCCTAAATTTGGAACTAAGGTAGTGAACTGATAATTAGCAATTTCTGGTTTAGCTGCCGTTACCGAGGCCAACAATGTAGATTTACCAGCGTTTGGAAACCCGACTAAGCCGACATCTGCTAATACTTTCAATTCAAGAATCACCCATTTTTCAATCGCTTCTTCGCCAGGTTGCGCAAAGCGCGGTGTCTGAAACGTCGCCGTTTTAAAATGCGCGTTGCCTTTTCCGCCGCGACCGCCTTTTAAAAGTACAATATTCTGGTCGTTTTCAGTCACTTCCGCTAAAACTTCAAAAGTTTCAGCATCTTTGGCAATAGTACCAAGTGGCACTTCCAAAACCATATTTTCTCCATCACTTCCATACGAATCGCCGCCGCTACCGGCAACACCATCTTGCGCAAAAATATGTTTCCGATATTTTAAATGCAGCAACGTCCACATTTGCTTATTTCCATGCAAAATTATACTGCCACCTTTTCCACCATCGCCGCCGTCAGGTCCACCTTTCGGAATATATTTTGCGCGATAGAAATGAACAGAACCTGCCCCACCCTTTCCGGAGCGCATCATTATTTTTACGTAGTCAACAAAATTTTCCATACTATATAGCTTTGAGCCATGAGCTTTAAGCCCTCGGTGTTTATTTTATTTATGTTTTAAGTATTCAGAAAGTTTAAAGCAAAAAACTGATTGTTGATAGCTCTTTCAATGTTATTTTATTTTCGTACAATGCTTTACCGATAATGATACCAAAGCAATTTATTTTTTGCGCATTTTCAATATCTGATATATCTTTCACACCACCCGATGCAATTATTTGCAAGGTCGGAAACTGTTCTAAAATTTTTTTGTATAAATCAATCGAAATGCCTTGCAATTTTCCATCCTTAGAAATATCTGTACAAACGCAATATTTTAATCCTTGCGAAATATACTCGTTTAAAAAATCAGACAAATCAATTTTTGTCGCTTCTTCCCAACCCGACACCGCAATTTTTTCATCGCGCACATCGGCACTTAAAATTACTTTTTCGTTGCCATAAAAATTAAGCCATTCTAAAAAAAGCGATTTATTTTTTACTGCCAACGTTCCAACATTTATTTGATGCGCGCCACATTCAAAAACAATGCGCACATCTTCGTGTGTTTTAAGTCCGCCGCCTGTATCAATTTTTAAACTGGTTTGAGTAGCAATTTGCTCAATGATTTTATAATTTACAATTCTTCCCAATCGCGCACCATCTAAATCAACAATGTGCACATTTTTTAAACCTGCATCTTCAAACATTTTAGCGGTATCGAGTGGAGAATTTTTATAAACACTCATTTGGTTGTAGTCACCTTCAGTCAGCCGAACAACTTTGCCATCACGAATATCTATGGCTGGAATAATTTGCACAGAAATAAAAATTAAATTTCAAAAACGTAAAGATACAGAATAAGGAATAAGGAATAAGGAAAAGGAAACAAGGAAATACAAAGTAATTTTTAATTTTGACACAGATTTCTAAATAGTCCCTATTCCTTTTTCCAAATTTCTTTTCTTTACAAAACTCCTTTCGTGGATGGTAAAATGCTTGCATTGCGCTCATCGAAACGGACAGCCATTTTAACAGCTTTTGCAAATGCTTTAAAAACACTTTCTATTTTATGATGTTCGTTTTCGCCTTCGGCAGAAATATTGAGATTGCACTGCGCCGCGTCGCTAAAAGATTTAAAGAAATGAAAATACATTTCGGTCGGCACGTCGCCAATGCGTTCGCGTTTAAAATGTACGTTCCACACACACCAAGGTCTTCCTCCAAAATCAATACTTACTTGTGCCAGTGCATCATCCATAGGCAAACAAAAACCATAACGTTCCACACCACGTTTATCGCCAAGTGCTTTTTTAAAAGCTTCACCGAGTGCTAAAGCCGTATCTTCAATCGTGTGATGTTCATCAATATGTAAATCGCCGTGGGTTAAAATGGTTAAATCGCACAAACTATGCCGCGCAATTTGCTCCAACATGTGATCAAAAAAATACAAACCCGTTGAAATTTTTGATATTCCACTGCCATTCAGTGCCAACGTTATTTCAATTTCTGTTTCTTTGGTTGTGCGTTTAACGTGTGCGGTTCTTCCTAAATTATGTAAAAAATAATAAATATCGCGCCAGTGTGTTGTCGCTAAAGCACAGTAAGGAATTAATTCAGGATTTTTTTCTAAAAGTTTCTGAGCATCTGGATGAATTAAAATGCCTTTGCAACCTAAATTTTTTGCCAAAACTATATCGGTTAATCTATCGCCAATTACGAACGAGTTTGGCAAATCGTAAACCAACGGATTATTAATATACTCGGTTAATAAACCCGTATTCGGTTTGCGCGTTACCGCGTTTTCATGCAGAAAAGATCTGTCAATATGTTCTGCTTTAAAAATAATATTTTCGTTTTTAAAGGTTTCTAACATTTTATTATGAGGAAGATGAAAATCTACCTCAGGAAAAGAATTTGTACCGAGACCATCTTGGTTAGTAACTATGACTAAATCGTACACATTTTTTTCTGCTATCTTACCTAAATAATTAAAAACTTGTGGTAAAAATTCGAGTTTATCCAACGCATCTACTTGTTGCGTAACAGTAGGTTCTACGATTAAAGTTCCATCTCTATCAATAAATAAAATTGGGCGCGCCATATTTCTGATTTAATTTTGCGCAAAATTAAATCTAATTCTACTTTAAAGGTTTATTTTCAAATTTTTTTGTTTGTTCTATTCACTCCTAATTTTAATTGAACCTTATTATTTTCGTTTTTTACCTTTTGGTTTTTGGTTTTTAGTTTTTGAATTGTAAATTCGTGCATGAAAGTTTTAATTCCAGTAGCTGGTTCAGGTACGCATTTGCGACCGCTCACTTACACACAACCTACTGCGCTCATTCGCGTTGCCGGAAAACCCATTTTAAGTCATTTAATTGATTCGCTTACAGCGAACGGATTTACAGAATTTATTTTAGTGGTAGGTTATTTAGGTGAAAAAATTCGCGACTACGTTAAAGAAATTTATCCCACGCTACGTGTAGAATTTATTGAACAAGATGTTCGCGAAGGTATTGGTCATGCGGTGTGGTTGGCGCATAAATTTTACAAAAATGAAAAAGAACTTTATTTAATTATTGGAGATTCTATTTTCGATACCGATCTCAAAGTTTTTATTAATAGCACAACCAATTGTGTAGGTGTGCGCGAAGTTAAAGATCCGCGCGCTTTCGGTATCGTAGAACTTGATGCCAATGGTTTAGTTAAAAAAGTAGAAGATAAACCCCGTATTCCACATTCGAATATAGCTTTAGTTGGTTTATTTAAATTTACAGATGTTGAGCTACTTTTCGAAACTTTGCATAAACTTGTAAAAGAAAATAGACGGACGCACAATGAAATTCAATTCACTGATGCTGTGCAAAATATGGTTGAAAGCGGTATTTCTATAACAGCCATAACCATTAATAATTGGTACGATTGTAGCCGAACGGATATTTTGCTCAAAACAAACGCTTTGTTGCTCGTACAAAAAGGTATGTATGCCGTTGATTTACCGCCTTACGACAACACTATTTTTGTTCATCCTGTCAGCATTGGAGAAAACTGTATCATTAATGATTCGATTATCGGTCCCTACGTTTCTATTGGTAACAATGCCGTTATTCATTCATCCATTATAAAAAATTCCATCGTCGGCGATTACTCGGCATTGACCGATGTAGTAATTACTAAATCAATTATTGGTTCCGATGCGTCGGTTAAAGGCGCAAACCGCATTTTAAATATCGGTGATAATACGCAAATAGAATTTACTTAGTATTTTTGTGAACTTAAATTTTAAGTTAATGAAGCTGCAACGGATGGTAAAGAAAAATTACGTTATGTAGCAGGTGGAGATGCTAAAGCTATGTATGCACAGCGTTTACAAATTGGTGATTAAATATTTAGAGAAGATGTTAGACAGGCATTCTTAGATTAAAATTTTCATGATTGACTGCACAGACTTTTTTAGTAGCTACATCAAAATCCAAGAAAGTCTGCGCAACTTGCAACTGATAATGCGTTAAGTGAAATTTTACGCTCTAATAGCAGCAACTGGATCCATTCTCGATGCTTGCAACGCGGGTAAAATACCGGCTATAACGCCTACAAAAACAGAAAGCCCAAACGTAAATAGCGCATTATTGATTGAAACGTAAATTTCAAAAGCGCTAGTTAAAGAAATTATTTTTGTAACTAAAAAAACTAAACCTAAACCCATAAATCCACCGATTAGACACAGCACAACCGATTCAATAAGAAATTCTAAAAGTATTTCATACTGCTTTGCACCGAGTGCTTTCTTTATACCAATAATAGGTGTTCGTTCTTTAACAGAAACAAAAATAATATTAGCTACACTGAACATTCCGACCAAAAGCGCAAAACCGCCAATCACCCAACCAACAATATTGAGCGCGCTAAACAATTTATTCAAACCATCGGTGAGGATAGACATAGAATTGATTGAGAAATCATCCGATTGGCGCGGATTTAAAGCGTGTGCTTTGCGCAGAACGATTGTGACATCGTCGCGAAAACTTTTTTCTGTAACTCCTGCTGCAGCTTTTACCATAACGTTACCCGAAAATGGACTATTAGGTTTTACATTTGTAACAAAACGGGCTGTCTCGAAACCTATGAGAATGGCGTTATCGTAATTAAAAATTTTAAGTAAATCTTTACCCGATTCTTTCAACACGCCCACAACTTCCATGCGTTGCCCCATCGCTTCAACTTCTTTACCGACGGCAGAAGTATTATCTCCAAAAAGTAAATTAGCCACTTTAAAACCGAGAATAATTTTTTTCAATCCTAAATTATATTCTGACGATGTAAAAAAACGACCGTCAGCATATTCTAAATTATGGAGTTTATCGTATTCTTCTGTTACTGCCACTGCAAATGCGCGATCAACAGAGTTGCGCTCGTACTTAATTGTTTTTGTACCGATGAAAGTAGAAAACGCCACTAAATCTGCGGTTTTTACATTTTCTTTACAAGCTTTGTAATCCGAGATAGCAGGATTTGGGCGACGTGCATATTTCCAATAATTATCGCCTGGGTCTTCGCCCCACGAAAATTTAGCGACGTATAAAATATCGCTGCCTAATTTATTCACGCTGCCACGCACGTTATCCTCTAAAGAATCTATCGCAGATTTTACTGCCATGATACAAAAAATACCGACCATGACACCGAGGAGCGATAAAAAGCTGCGCAATTTATTTGCACGCAATTGATCGAATGCTTGTAAAAAACTTTCTTTTATGGTTTGCAAGGCTATTTGTGTTGAATATCGCCGAAAATAAAATTTTTGTGTAAATTAAACGTATTTGATACTATGACTAAACTATTTTCGACGAAATAAGGTTTTTTTACTACAAAATTATTTTTACGTAACCAAATGTCCCATTCTGCGTCTATAAACAGCGTCAAATTAAAAGTGTTAAAATCAGAATTTTAATAGTAATTTTAAATAAAAAAATTAATTTTGCGTGCCTTTTCGTTGAAGTTTAAATCTAAAAAAGATATTAAATTGAAAATCAGACGATTAGGAAATAAAAATATTACTGCATGAGCGTTAGAACTAAATTATCTTTCTTCGATTTCGAGATGGATGAAAAATTAATAGCACAACACCCCGTAAAAAATCGCGATGAAAGTCGTTTGATGGTGGTAAATAGGAAAACAAAAAAAATTGAGCATAAAATCTTTAAGGATGTGCTGAACTATTTTGATGAAGGCGACATTATGATTCGGAACAATACAAAAGTTTTTCCGGCTCGTATGTTTGGTAAAAAAGAAAAAACAGGATCACTCATCGAAGTTTTTTTACTGCGCGAACTCAACAGAGAAGCGCGTTTGTGGGATGTGTTGGTTGATCCGGCGCGAAAAATTCGCGTCGGTAATAAATTATATTTTGAAGATAAACAAGGCAACGATTTGCTCGTGGCTGAGGTAGTTGACAACACAACATCGCGCGGAAGAACTATTCGTTTTATCTACGATGGCACGGATGAAGAATTTAATAAAGAACTCGAAGTTTTAGGTCAGACGCCGTTGCCGAAATATATTGATCGCGAAGCGGATGAAAACGATGCCGAGCGATACCAAACTGTTTACGCTAAAGAAATGGGCGCAGTGGCTGCACCAACAGCAGGTTTACACTTTTCGCGCGAATTAATTAAACGCTTCGAGTTAAAAGGTGTTGACTTTGCAGATATTACATTGCACGTTGGACTCGGATCTTTTCGCGCTATTGATGTAGAAGATCTATCCAAACATAAAATGGAAGCCGAGTATTTTAAAATTGAACAAGGTCAAGCCGATAAAGTGAATGCTGCTAAAGAAAAAGGCAAACGCGTTTGTGCTATCGGCACAACCGTAGTGCGATCCATAGAATCGGCGGTGACAGCCGGCGGTACATTGAAAGGCGCAGAAGGTTGGTCGAATAAATTTATTTATCCGCCGCACGATTTTTTAATTAATAACGCACTGATAACAAATTTTCATTTACCAAAATCGAGTCTGTATGTTTTAACATGCGCTTTCGGTGGTTTCGATATTATTTCAGAAGCCTATGCCATTGCCATGAAAGAACAGTATCGTTTTTACAGCTACGGCGACGCGATGTTGATTCTTTAAACTACAAAATTATTTTTTATCTAATAATAAACCTTTTATCATGTATTGGACACTCGAATTAGCATCATATTTAGAAGAAGCACCTTGGCCCGCTACTCGCGATGAACTTATTGACTATGCTATTCGCTCAGGCTCACCAAGAGAAGTGGTTGAAAACTTACAATCACTCGATGAAGAAAATGAACTGTACGAAAGCATCGAAGATATTTGGCCCGATTACCCACGCAAAGACGACTTCTTCTTTAATGAAGATGAGTATTGACAAATTAAAAAAGGCGCGATAAAATCGCGCCTTTTTTAATTTGTCAACGGAAAATAAATTACTTTGAAAAGATAATAGTTCTGCATTAGTTTGTAAAAAATTCTTACGTTCAACTTGTTTCACAGTAAAAACTTATTGGTTTTTGATTATTTTTTTTATTCAAACCAAAACGATTTGTTAAAGTTTTTTATTTTTTTCAATTTTTTTGTTCAAAAATTAAAAAAATTAGTGAAACTTAATACAACTAAATAACTTGCGCTATAATTTTTAAATTAATAGAATTTATGAAAAAGTTTTTATTTCAAATTTTGTTTTTGACTATCAGTACTTGGGCATTTACTCAAAATGCTGTTCTTGTAATTAATGCTCCCAACGGAATTGCTGGTAATTTAACGTACGGCACAAGTGGTTCGACAACAACAACACCAGATTGGGGATTTCATATTAAGGCTAAGAAGGATAGTGTGAATGCTGATGTTGCAATTGCTATTGATAGCACATTGACAGACTCAACTAAAAAATTAGAAAACTGTACTCTAAATGGTACTTCAAAAAGTGTGAAAGGTAAATACGCTTTAATTCGTCGCGGAACATGCGGATTCAGTGCAAAAGCGGTTGATGCTTTTAAAGCTGGTGCGGCAGGCGTTATAATCTATTCGCAAGAGACGGCGGCAACACAAGTGCCGGGTATGGCTTTGACAAATTTAGGTGATACAATAGTAAATAAAATTCCAGTTCTTTCTATTTCTTACAACGATGCCCAAAAAATAATCAAACAAATTAATGCAGGTGTGAAAGTAAATATTACTTACAAAATTTCAGATTACTATTTTTACGCTTCTCAACTAAATTATGCAACACCTTTGAAAGAAACTTCTCAGTATCAATTTGGAATTTCAACGTCAAAATTAATACAAAATAGTCCCACCGATAACGTGCCACAAACTATCAAAGTTAAAGTTGTTGAACCAGATGGAAAAATAGTTAGTTCATCAGCCGTTTCGGGCTCGTTATATTACAGTCAAAGTGCGAGTGACACTTTAAGAGATTTCAGCAATAATATGCCGCTCTATCTACCTACAAAAATTGGAAAATATCAAGTTACGTACTCCAATAGCAAAACTTCTGAAGTATTTTCGGATAGTTTTGTAGTTACCAATTACATATTCGCCCAAGATAAATTAGGCGTAGTTGACGGAGCACCTGGCATTGATACGACTACATTTATAAAAGGTAATTTAGTATTTAATGTTGGACATTTTTTTTACAATGGTGTTAGTGCCGATAAAGCTACGCATGGAATATTTGCTATTGCTAATCCAACGGACTTTCCGAAAGGCGAAATTTTTAACTTTAGTGTATATGAAGCGACTGGTGTCATTCAGTCTAAATTTAATAATGGAACACTTACTTATGATGATCTAAATAGTTCTATTGCAGGCGGTGGTAGTTATACATTTACAGGTAAAGAGCGATTTGCAGATTCATTACTGACAGTTGAATTTAAAAAACCAATAGTCCTTAACGATACTTCTTTGTATCTTGTAATGGCTGAGTATGATGGATCTCTATCAGGTAACCAAAGTCATCCTCCTTTTTATTCCGCTTCGGGTTTATCGCATGGAGGTGTATATTATTTATCAGACGTGGTTTATACTTTAGGGACTACAACTAATGTATTCTATGGCGGATGGCGAGGAAATACTTCTAATATTGTTCGTCTCGCTATGGCTGGTTTTAAACCAGGCACAATTGATACTAAAACTTTAGAAGCCTGGGCAGAAAACCAAGTTACTGTATTCCCAAATCCAGTTTCAAACCAATTGACATTAAATTTTGATTTACAAAATTTAAACCCAACAGTTGATTATCTCATTACAAATGTTGAAGGTTTAGAAATTAAAGCTGGACAGTTTAAAAATGTGCAAACTGGTACGCAAACTATAAATGTGAGTAATTTTACAAACGGTTTATATTTTGTGCGATTATTAGGTACTGATGGTTGGAGAACAAAAACTTTCGTAGTAGCGAAATAGAAAAAATAAAATTTTGAAAAGGCGCACTAACTGTGCGCCTTTTTTATTTAACATCCAATAAAAAATTTTAAAAACTAAAATTTAAGAAAAATTTAAAAATAATTGGTTCATAAGTTAAAGAAATTTAAAAAGCTAAATAACTTGCGCCTCATATTCAATAATTAAATTAATGTTCATGAAAAAATTTTACTTACAAATTTTATTTTTATGTTTGTGTGTTGGCGCTTTCGCTCAATTGCCTGATTTAAAACCAGTTTTAGATGTCACTGCTCCTGCGGGATTAGTTGGGACTTTAAATTCCGGAAGACCAACAAATATGTATGAAAACAGCTCTACAAATCCTGCATGGGGATATTTTTTTCCAAATTTAACAGCAACAGTTAAAGGTGATGTAATCATTGGTTTAGATAGTACACAATCTGATTCAACAAAAAGACTTGAATGTTGCACTACGATTACTAACAACGTTAAAGGAAAGTTTGTACTTATTAGACGCGGCACGTGCAACACAAGTGTAAAAGCTTTATTGGCTCAAAAAGCTGGTGCTATTGGAGTCATTGCGTATCTTGTTGAAACAGTTTCTCAAACTATTTCATCTGAAAATGGATTTAGTGCCGGCGATACGTCTGTCCATATTCCAGTTTCTATCATATCTTACGCTGATGCACAAAAATTAATAATATCCTTAAAAGCAGGTACAACTGTGAGCGTCAATTATCGCGGCAATTCATTAGTAAGTCCAGGTTTGTACGATAATTTTATCACGCCGCTTAAACAAATTCGTCCGCTTAATATTAATATTGCTGCGCCATTTAATTCTAAAGTAGGATTAATTACAGGTAAGTTATCAATAACAGAACCGGATGGTGTTGTTAAAACTATTACACCTACAGTTGCATTGGCTTCTAATAACGGTTATTCTCAGAATTATCTCGATAGTGTGCAGAGTGTAATATTTCCAGCTTATACACCTACAAAAAAAGGTTTGTATCAGGTTATTTACACGAACGATAAAAATGCAGACTTTGTAATTGATAGCTTCCGGACAAACGATTATATTTTTCAGCAAGATCAAACCACATTAGTTGGTGCCAGCAGAATTAACGCTACGAATTTCGCAGTAAATTTAAAATGGGGTGCCGGGCACATTTTTTATACTGGAAACGTCACGGATAAAGCAACGCATGGTATGTTTGAAATTTACAATGCCAAAGATTTACCTGTTGGTGACCCAATTACTGTTGTCTTATTTGAATTTAATGACGCATTGAATGCAAAATTACAAGCAGCAAATTTAGATTTTTCAGATCTAACTATTGTAGCTTCTGGTGATTATAAAGTCACTGGAAAAGAAACAACGGGTTATACAGATTCGCTTTTAACTGTTGAGTTTAAAACACCTGCGACACTTAAACCAAATGCTTCATACGGACTTGTAGCATATTACGATGTAACAGCTGGATCAGGTGCTACGCCAACAAATTATCCTTACTTTGTTTATGCAGGCAAAAACCCTTCTTCAAATAATGCCGACGACATAACGTATGCTTACCTTGCTGGAACTTTGAAAAGACAATCTTTTTTTACAAATTTCTTTGGTCAACCTAAATTCATCGTTCGTCTGGGTATGGCTGGCTTTAAACCTGGTACTACTGGAACAAACGATTTGGCAGCTTGGGCAGAAAATCAAGTGGTTGTGCTTCCAAATCCTGTCAGTACACAACTCACTTTAAATTTTGATTTGCAAACTTTAAACCCAACCGTTGATTATCTCATTACGAGTGTTGAAGGTTTAGAAATAAAAGCTGGGCAATTTAAAAATGTGCAAACAGGTACGCAAACTATAAACGTGAGCGATTTTGCAAACGGTTTATATTTTGTGCGTTTGCTTGGTTCGGATGGTTGGAGAACAAAAGCGTTTGTTGTAACGAAATAAATTTTCAATACTGTAAAAAAAATGGTGCGCAAACGCGCACCATTTTTTTTATTCCCCTAATTAATTACTTTCTAGACAATTACTCAGGTACTCATATTTTCTTTTAAAAATCATTTTTTATTCCACTTTTTTTCTGGCAAAAAAAAAGTTCGCAAAAAAGTTGCCACAAAAAGCCCGCGTAAATTTGCAAGTAAACCCCAAAAAGGCGGTTGCGCTCCTATCGTCGCTCAGCGTCCCGCCTTTTTTTGGGGGTTTACTTGCAAATTTCGCTATACTTTTAAAAGTTTACCATTAGTTATCCATTTTACGACACAAAAAAATTATATCAAAGTAGTTACCAAAAGTTAATACAAATTTTAAATTCTCTCAAGAAGTTTATAATCATTCTTTCAGACTTGGATTAATTATCCACTAAAACCATCATCGGCTTTATTGGGTTTGCGTGGTGCTTGTGGCGTTGCAGGTTTTAATGTATTTTTATTTGGCAAAGTTGGTGCGGGTAACGGCGTATTTGGCGCAGTGTTGAGTGATGGTGAAGTTTGTGTTTTCGCGCTTTGTTCTTCGTCGCCAAATTTATTAGCATCGAAACCTGTACCTAAAGCGCTGGCAGGCGTGGTGTAATTGCCGCAATTTAAATCAATTCCGAGTTTACCTTCTAAAGGTTTGAATTTTAAATTCACGTCGTAAACGCCTGTTTTACTATTTTCTAATTTTGCCATGAATTTTGCAAAAAATGGTCGCGCCATCACAGAGCCTTGACCTTGATCAATACTCAAAAACCGAATCCAAGAATCTTCGCCGCCTACCCAAGTGCCGACAACCAATTGTGGTGTAACACCCATAAACCAACCGTCTTTAAAATCGTTTGTCGTTCCAGTTTTTCCGCCGATATCACTTTTGAGTGTACTAATTCCGGGCGCACCTTTAACGTTGTATTTCAACATTTGCTGCATCGTGTAGGCTGCATTTTCGGGCAATGCTTGGTGCGATTCGGGTAGCGATAAATAAATTTCTTTCCCAAATTTATCTGTAATGCGCCTCAAATAAAATGGTTTACGACACATTCCGTTATTCGCAAAAGTTGTGTAAGCACCTGCCATTTCAAAAACGGTTAAATCGGCTGCGCCCAAACAAATAGCAGGATTTTTTGGTACGCGCAATTGTCCGTTCGGATATTTTTTATCTACGTCAATATACATTTCGCGCACAATTTCGCGAATGGGTTGAACAGATTGCATATCTTTAACCAATCGCACCGATGCTGTATTTTTCGATTCTTTCAAAGCATCCCATAGGGTCATTGTATTGCCGCTATAACCGCCCGAATTTTTTGGCGTCCAACTTTGCGCCAAACCAAAACTGCCTTCACCAACCGAAATTGTTTGAGGCACATCCAACACTTCCATACATGGTGAAACGCCAAATTGTGCAATCGCGGTTGAGTAAACAAAAGGTTTAAACGTTGAACCAACTTGACGATCGGAGCGCACGTGATCATACTGAAAATATTTATGACTAATGCCACCAACCCAAAATTTTACAAATCCATTGATAGGGTTTACGCCCAGCGAACCAATTTGCAAAAGCATTTTATGATAACGCACTGAATCGAGCGGCGTTAAAACAGTATCGCGCTCGCCTGTTACATTATAAGAAAAAACTTTCATTTTCGTGGGTGTGTTAAAACTTCTGCGCACCTCTGCTTGAAAAGTGTTCCATTGCGTTTTCAATATTTTCCAATCAGCACTCCCCATTATTTGGCGCAAAACATCGGCTTGATGACCGCGAATACTATTTGTGCCGAGCATTGTTTCAATAATACCTGGTTTTTTTTCTTCCATCATCATAATCTGAATATCCGAATCTGACATATTGAAGTTGGAATACTCTTTTTCTATTTGCGATTCTGTTTCATCCAAAATTTTTCCGCGAATAATTTGATACCGATCCGACTGACGAATATCGCCGTCAAGGGTAGCTAATCGTTGCCGAATTTGTGCTTCGTTGTCGTCCGTCGCACCGTAACGCCAAGGATCTTTTCCTGACCAAACTCTAAAAAATTTTGCTTGCAATGCACTCATGTGTTCGCGCATAGCTTCTTCAGCAGTGCGTTGCATTTCAACATCTATGGTAGTGTAAATTTTTAAACCATCGCGATAAATATCGTAAGGCGTACCATCGGCTTTTACTGCATTACTTTTTTTAAGCACATTTTTAATTTCATCGGCAATCGTTGCTCTAAAATATGTTGCTAAACCATCGGAGTGTGTACGCGTTTTAAAACCAGAAATATCGAGCGGTTTTGCCATGAGCTCTTTGGTTTGCGCGATTTTTATAAATCCGTTTTGATTCATACGCTCTAAAACCAAATTTCTGCGTTGACGCGTTTTCTCATTGCGCCTTATCGGATTGTAATACGAAGAATTATTACACATACCAACTAACGTTGCCGATTCTTCCACTGTGAGCTGTTCAGGTGCTTTTGCAAAATATATTTCCGATGCAGCGCGAATACCATACGCGTTGTAATTGAAATCGTATTTGTTTAAGTACATGGCAATAATTTCTTCTTTCGTGTATGCACGTTCAAGTTTTACAGCCGTAATCATTTCGCTGAGTTTGCGATAATAATAACCTAAACCTTTTTCTAAAAAATTCATGTTTTTGAAATCGCGATCGCTGTAAAGTAATTTGGCTAACTGCATAGAAAGTGTTGAACCACCACCTTGACCAGATTGAAAAGCGGATTTTGTAATCACACGACCCAAAGCGCGCGCATCTATACCTGAATGTTTATAAAAACGAACATCCTCGGTTGAAACGAGTGCTTGAACGAGTGCTCTCGGTAAATTATCGAAACTAACCGGCGAGCGATTTTCGATGTACAATCGCCCGAGAACAGAAGTATCATCACCTGCAATAATTTCGGAAGCCAGGTTAAATGTTGGATCCTCTAATTTTTTAAACGAAGGCGTTGTGAAAGAAATAACGATGATTGAAAATAAAATTATTCCAGCAAAAACATAGAAGCCTCGCCACATCCATTTTACAATAAGTAGATTGATACCTTCACGTTCGATGTAAGGATTATTTGTTGGGTTGTTACTATTACTTTTTTTATAAACTGCCATGGTTTAAATAAAATTTTAGTGTTTCTTATGAAGTTAATAATGAAAAATGTTTAACTTTTAACGCTAAGTTACAAAAAATAAAATACTCAGTGCTATAAAAGGGCGCAATAAAAATATATTTAGCCCATTTTTTATTCTTATTAGATCCTAAAACAATTGTTTTTAACGATACAATAACGTAAAATTTGAAAGAAACTTCTATTTGTGGTAAATTTATTTTATCTTTGCGAAAATTTTTAGATGCCCACCTTTCACGAATTAGGTTTGAAAGAGCCTTTGCTTCGTGCCGTAGATAGTTTAGGATTTGTCAATCCTACCCCGGTACAAGAAGCAGTTATTCCCTTCGCTATGAAAAGCGAACGCGATTTAGTAGCTTTAGCACAAACAGGCACCGGTAAAACGGCTGCGTTTGGTTTGCCACTGTTGAACAAAATTGATACCTCGTCGCGTCAAGCGGTGACACAAGGTTTAATTTTATGCCCGACGCGCGAACTTTGCTTACAAGTTGCTCAAGATTTGACGAATTACGCACAGTTTATTCCTAACTGCAAAATTGTTGCAGTTTATGGTGGCGCGCGTATTGATGTGCAACTCAAACAACTGCGCGACGGAGCGCACGTCATTGTTGCAACACCCGGCAGATTAATAGATATTTTAGAACGCCGTGGCGTTTCACTCGATTCACTCTCAAACCTCGTTTTAGATGAAGCCGACGAAATGTTGAACATGGGTTTTAAAGAAGCCATCGACACGATTTTAGAATCGGTACCGAACGACAAATCGGTATGGTTATTTTCTGCGACGATGTCTAAAGAAATTCGCAACATCGCGAGCAACTACATGACGGATGCGCAAGAAATGAAACTGGTAGGAACAAACGAGTCGAACGTAAACATCGAGCACGTTTACTATACTTGTCGCGCCGACGATCGCTACGCCGTTTTGAAACGCGTTGTTGATGCCACACCGGGCATATTTGGTCTTATTTTTTGCAGAACAAAAGCTGATACAAAAGATATTGCAGAACAAATGATGCGCGACGGTTACAATGCCGATGCATTACATGGCGATTTAACACAAGACGATCGCGATCGCGTTATGAATTTATTCAGAGAGCGCACACTTGAATTACTGGTTGCTACCGATGTAGCTGCGCGTGGTATTGACGTGAGTGATATTTCGCACGTTATCCATTATGGTTTACCCGACGACAACGAAGTTTACACGCACCGCAGTGGCAGAACAGGTCGCGCAGGAAAGCAAGGTAAATCAATTGTAATTGTTTCTACTAAGTTTGAATCGCGTATTCGCGAAGTGGAACGTTTGACAAAATCGCATTTTTTAAAATTACAGATTCCATCTGGAAAAGAAGTTTGTGAAGCACAATTGTTGAACATCATTCACAATATTCATACTGCTGAAGTTCACGATACAGCGATTGAGCCGTACTTACCACAAATTTATGCTGAACTCAATGAATTGAGCAAAGAAGATTTGATCAAGCGTTTTGCGAGTGTTGAATTTAATCGCTTTTTGGTGTATTACAAAAATGCACCTGATTTAAATTATTACAGCAAACCGCGCACAACGCGTGGCACTGAAGAGCGCGGATTTACGATTAATGGATCAACAGAGCGTCGTGGTTCAGGTGCCAATTTTACGCGTTTATTCGCTAATATTGGTGGCATGGACGGCGTAACGCCTTCCGATTTTATTAAAAAAGTATCTGCTGAAGTTGGCATAGATTCAAATAGTTTTGGCGATATTGCGATTAAACGTACGTACATGCACTTCGATATTGCTAACGACGATGCTGCTAAAGTAAAAAGCAATATGTCCAGTTGGATGATTAACAACCGTAAAGTGCGTGTTGATAACGCCGATAGCAAAGAAAACGAAGATCGTAGAAGTTCTGGCGGCGGTGGTAATTACGAAAAAAAATCTTCTTACGATAGAACCTCGAATCCACGCAACGGAAGTGGCGGTTATAAAAGCCGCGATGGCAGTGGACAGCGAAGCAGAGGATCTGAAATGGATAAGTTTTTAAAACCGCGCGATACAAATTCTCGACCACGCAATTAAAATAGCCATTATCTTCCAGTTCATCAATTTCAGAATAATTGATGTCTGATAGCTGATTGAGAAAATAATTTCAAAAATTATTTTGATGCGTTCAAAAAACAAATGCCGATAGAAAATCTATCGGCATTTGTTTTTTTATAAAAGATTGAATTACGCTAAATCATTCATTTTCTAAGTTCGATTTTTATTGATAAAAATTAATAGAAATCGAACTATATTACTAAACATTCGCAGCATGATTTTTCATGCGTTTGGCTAAATCGTGACCGAGATATTTTTCTATGGCGTTATGCACCAAATAAATAACAGGTGTCATAGCAATTGCGACAATAAATTTATACAGATATCCACCCGAAGAAACGGTGAAAAGTTGTTGTAACGTCCAAGGTGTCTGACCGGTGCCAGGAAACCAGCGCGGAATAAAATAAAATGCCAACGATGTGACGACAAAAGTATCTATGAGTTGGGAAAAAAGGGTACTACCCGTCGAGCGCAACCACAAATATTTTTCACCTGTTACTTTTTTTATCTGATGAAAAATGGCAACGTCAACAAACTGACCTAACAAAAAGGCAACTAACGATGCAATTATTATTGAATTACTTTGTCCAAATACACTCGAGTACGATGCGTTCATATCGCTCACACCTTTGGTCATTTGGCTGCCGGGCCACCAAGGTGCTGGTTGCAAACTAATGGAACTGAAAAACATAAAGTAAGCGTAAGCAATAAATCCTGCAACCAACCATGAAAGAAAATTGACGCCCTTATGTCCGTAGTATTCGTTAATAATATCGGTCATTATAAAAACAACGGGCCATAATAAAACACCAGCCGTTAAATCGAAATTATACTCGCCACCAAAAATTTTCCAGTGTACTTGCTGTAAACCTAAACTGTGCTCCAAAGAAAAAATCTTTACACCCATAAACTCTGCACAAAGCGTATTAGCTACAAAAAATCCACCCAAAATAAAAAATAAACGCCCGCCTTTATTGTTTATTATATCAAAAATTTGGGGCGATTTTATTTTTACATCTTCTTCCTTATCCATCATTGAAATAAAAAGTTTTCTTTTAATTTTATCTAATTATCCTTGCATTGTCACGGAACGCGTAGCGGGTAAAACTTCGTTACGCATTGCAATTTGTCGCGCGGTATTTTGAGCAATTTCAATAAAAGGTGCTTTCGCTTTTGCATCGCTTTGCGCCATAATCGGAATGCCTGCATCGCCTGACTCACGAATTGACATCACTAAAGGCACTTGACCTAAAAGCATAGATTCAGTTTGCAATGCCAATTTTTTTCCGCCACCCGAACCAAAAATAAAATATTTATTGTTTGGTAGTTCGGCAGGTGTAAACCATGCCATATTTTCGACTACCCCTAAAATTGGTACATTTATTTGTGGCAAACCAAACATACTTACAGCGCGAACAGCGTCAATAACAGCAACTTCTTGTGGCGTAGTTACTATAACAACTCCTGTTACAGGTACTGTTTGCACCAAACTCAGTTGCACATCACCAGTTCCAGGTGGTAAATCTACCACTATGTAATCCAGCTCAGACCATAAAACATCGTTAAAAAATTGTTTCACTAATGCCGAAAGTCTCGGACCGCGTAAAACAACGGCTTGTTCGGGTTCAATAATATTGCCGATAGATATAAACTCTAATCCTTTAAAATTGAGCGGCACCATTTTAGGCGTACCATAAATTTCTTTTATTTCGGGTTTTTGTTTTTGCAATCCAAGCATTGTCGGAATACTCGGACCGTACATATCAGCATCAATTAAACCTACCCGCGCACCCAAAGCTTGTAAACCTAAAGCTAAATTTACAGCAATAGTTGATTTACCTACACCACCCTTACCCGATGCAACAGCAATAATATTTTTCAAATGCGGTAACACCCGACTTTCCTGCACCGTTTCTGTTTGTCGCGCAATAGTATGAACGTTAGTTTCTGCGTCAGGGTAAATTTGTTTAACTGCACCAATAATTGCGAAAATAAGTTCGGTTTTGTTTGGCATATTAAGCGTTGGCAAAACTAAATTCAGATTAACGGCCTTGCCTTCAACTTCTAAATTCTCTACCATGCGTCGCGCAATAATATCCTGACCCGTTGCAGGATCGCTCACTCTGCGCAATGCCTCTATTATTTTAATTTTATCCATATTTTTAACTTTATGCAATGGGCTTTGAGCTTTAAACTTTGAGTTTTAAGAATGCTCAAAGTTAATAGCTCAAATTTCAAAGCTATACAAAATAATCTATTATAAAAAAACAACCGTAAACTACACTTGCTATACCGTTTGTTGTAAAAAAAGCGCGATTGACGCGCGATAAATTATTAACACTAATGATGCTGTGTTGATAAATCAGCATTGAAATAAAAATTATGGCACCAACAATTTGAATATATTTTAGTGGCAAATCGGATTTAAAAATATAAACTGTTATACCCACCATTATTATCCCGCACAAAATGTGAAGTCCGTTAGAAATATTCATCGCACGCGCTTTACCAAAAGTAGAAGGTACGGAATATAACCCATTTGTTGCATCGAATGTATCGTCTTGCAAAGCATAAATAATATCGAAACCAGAAACCCAAAGTAGAACTAAGCCCGAATACACCAAAGGTAAAAATCCAAATTCACCCGTAACGGCAATGTAAGCACCAATCGGCGCGAGCGATAAACCTAAACCAAGAATAAAATGACACAAAAAAGTAAATCGCTTCGTGTAACTGTAACCTAAAATGACAAGTAAGGCGATTGGTGAAAGCAAAAAACACATTCTGTTGATGAGATACGTACAGAAAATAAATGCTGCCACATTAGCAATCACAAAAAACAAAGCACTATTGGCAGAAATTTCTCCGGCTGGAATTTCACGCATAGCTGTTCTCGGATTGATAGCATCAATGTCTCTATCTAAATACCGATTAAACGCCATGGCAGCACTGCGCGCAAAAATCATGCATAAAATAATGTAGGCAAAGGTTTCAATTTGCGGCGAAGTACCAATGTGATGCGTGCCTAATAAATAACCGATGACAGCAAACGGTAGCGCGAAGACAGTATGGGCAAAAACTATAAGCGAAAAATATTTTTTCATGCGATCAATATATCAATCTAAAATGCAAACTTAACCAAGATTTATAAATATTGTTTAAGTTTACCCCCAAAATAAAAATCATGCTCTACGATAAAAAAATTGCTGAAGATGTTGCGCGCATATTGCTTGACATAAAAGCAATTAAACTAAACTCTGAAAATCCTTTTACCTGGACATCCGGCATCAAATCACCCATTTATTGCGATAACCGTATAACACTTGCTCATCCTGAAGCGCGCGAAAAAATTATTGCTTACTTATTAGATGCGACAGAAAATTTTGAAGACTTTGATGCTGTTCATGGTGTTGCAACGGCTGGAATTCCTTACGGAATGTTAATTGCTTATGCTATCAATATTCCTTTCGGTTATATTCGCGAAAAACCAAAAGGTCATGGCAGACAAAATCAAATTGAAGGTGCGCAAGAATCGGGTTCTACAACTTTAATTGTTGAAGATTTAATTTCAACTGGAAAAAGTTCTATCATTGCTTTTGAAGCAGCGCGCGAAGCAAAAATAAAAGTAGCAGGCGTACTTTCTATTTTCGATTACGACTTTAACGAGACTTTCGAAGCTTTCACTAAAATAAACTGTCCTTACATCTCACTTTGCAATTACGATACACTTTTAAAAACGGCACTTGATACTAAATACATCAAGCAAGAACAACTTGAAGATTTAAAAAACTGGCGCATTTCGCCGTCAACTTGGCGTGCTTAACTATTTAAAAATTTTATAACAGAAGCGAGCATTCTATTATCAATTTATTTACCCAATGAATTGAAAATAAAAAGAGTGAAATTGCTACATTTTGAACCTACTTTTTTTTATTTTTAATGATAGTAATGTTATTTTGCAAAGTTTTTGTGCTTTTTATTAAAAAAAAATTTTTTAAATTAATCCAGATCGAGTAACCAACAGTTTTGTATGAGTATTATTACCCCTAATTCGGAAATCTTTTTGCATAAATATCTCAATAATGCTTCTCCCACGGGTTACGAAGCGGAAGGCCAAAAGTTATGGCTTGAATATATTAAACCGTATATTCACGAATGGCACATTGACAATTATGGAACAGTATATGGTGTTATTAATCCAGGGAAAAACTATAAAGTTGTCATAGAAGGTCATGCTGATGAAGTTTCATGGTATGTAAATCATATCACTGAAGATGGTTTTATTGGTGTTATTCGCAACGGTGGATCTGATCAAACTATTTCACCTTCGAAGCGCGTGAATATTCATACCAAAAACGGATTCGTTAAAGGTGTTTTTGGTTGGCCTGCTATTCACACTCGTGTAGGTAAGGAAGCCAATATTAATCCGGAATTGACAAATATTTTTATTGATATTGGTGCTAAAAATAAAGAAGAAGTTTTAAGTAAAGATATTCATGTAGGTTGCGTCATTACTTATGAAGATGAATTGATGATTTTAAACGAAATCATGTATTGCGGTCGTGCGCTCGATAATCGCATTGGCGGATTTTGCATTGCTGAAGTTGCGCGTTTGTTGCACGAAAATAAAATTGAACTGCCTTATTCGCTTTATATCGTCAATTCTGTTCAAGAAGAAGTTGGTTTACACGGTGCACAAATGATCGCAGATTCGATTAAACCCCACGTAGCTATTGTAACAGATGTTTGTCACGACACTTCAACACCTTTAATGAACGCTAAACAACAAGGGGATGTCAAATGCGGTAAAGGTCCGTGTTTTGCGTATGGGCCTGCAGTCCATAATAAATTGTTACAACTTATTATCGATACAGCAACAGATGAAAAAATGGATTTTCAACGTTTAGCACACAGCCGATTCACTGGTACTGATACGGATGCGTTTGCTTATTCTAACGGTGGTGTTGTTTCAGCTTTGATTTCTTTGCCGCTACGCTATATGCATACCACAGTTGAAATGGCACACAAAAGTGATGTAGAAAATGTGATTAAAATAATTTATGCAGTGTTACAAAAGATTGAGGTGAACCATAATTTTAAATATTTCTAATATTTCTACCAACTATTCGACTTCACTATCATTTCCGATAAATCGTATACCATAATGTCGTCTTGTTTGTTGTGCGCTTTGATGCCATCACTGAGCATGGTTATACAAAATGGGCAGTTGGCAGCAACAACAGTGGCATTCGATTCTAAAATATCTTTCGTACGTTCAAAATTAATGCGCGATGTGCCAGGTTCATCCTCTTTAAACATTTGTCCACCGCCTGCACCACAGCACAATCCATTGGTTTTACACCGCTTGAGTTCTACTAAATCGGCATCCAGCGCAGCAAGTACGTCGCGCGGGGCTTCGTAAATATTATTGGCTCTACCTAAGTAGCAACTATCGTGATACGTTATTTTTTTTCCTTTAAACTCACCACCTTCAACGCTCAATTTGCCTTCATCGAGCAATTGTTTTAAAAAAGTTGCGTGATGAATGACTTCATAATTGCCACCTAAAATAGGATATTCATTTTTAAGTGTATTGAAACAATGCGGACAAGCCGTGACAATTTTTTTAACATTGTAAGTATTCAAAGTCTGAATATTTTGCAAAGCCATCATCTGGAAAACAAATTCATTGCCCGCGCGACGCGCTGGATCACCGGTGCAAGCCTCTTCATCGCCGAGAATAGCGAACGAAATACCCACTTCATTTAAAATTTTTGCAAATGCTTTCGATACGCGTTGTGCACGCGGATCGAAACTGCCCGCACATCCCACCCAAAATAAAATCTCTGGTGTTTCTCCTTGTGCGGCTAATAACGCCATTGTTGGAATCTTCATCCGTTGTTCGTTGTTCGTTATTCGTTGTCAGGAGCTCATAATTGAACAACTAACAGCGAGCAGCGAAAATTTAGTCATTAAATTTTATATAACTCTTACGTTTCTTAGAAGTAATTGAGCCGCCACACGATTCGTTTTCGTCAGTGTGCGCTACCCATTTAACTAAATAATCGAGGCGCGCGTTGGAAAAATCTAATAGCCAATTGCACCGACAAGTCGGATAATTAGTGCCGTAACCGCTTTTATCGTTATCTGGAAAAACCATATCAAGTTGTGCATCGCGGTACGCTTCCCAACTAGCTTGTGCTTTTTTAAACCGAGACATAAATACTACATCTTGCGCATAATCGTCAGCAATACGACCAGATATTTCGTCTATAACTTTTTTAAGTTTTAAATAATCACCACAAGAATTGCGATTTTGATCTACTTGAGATGTTGTTGTTGTTGTTTGCGATTTTGCTACCGTAAAAAACAAAAAAAGAATAAAAGCGAGCGTGAAATTTTGTTTCATAGAATGTGATTTGAAATTATTGTGTAAGAAATAATATTCGATTGTAAAAATTAAAAAATAGTTTTAGTTGGATTTGTATTTTTCTAAATGTAATAAAATTTTCTTTAAGCCGTCGCATCCGTCGCCCACTTTTCGCGTGGTGTCGGCATTTGCCACACTGAGCCAGAGTTTTCTAAACTTGTGAACATCGGTATCCAATCAGTTGGCCCTTCCGAAAGCGTTAAAATTTCGTAACGGCGCATTTTTAAAATAACATCTAAAGGATTTATTAATATCGGACACGCTTCGACGCAAGCATTACACGTTGTGCAAGCATTGAGTTCTTCTTTCGTAATATAATTGAATAACGATTTACCGTCGCTGAAATTTTTAGCTGTTAAAACTGTATCGTTCGGGTGTTCGGTTTTATTTATAAATTCTATGCTTTTAGAATCGAGTTTATTACCAATTTCTCTAGCGCGATCGCGTACATTCATAACAATTTTTCGTGGCGAAAGTTTCTTGCCTGTTAAATTTGCCGGGCATTGTGCTGTGCAACGTCCGCACTCTGTGCAGCTATACGCTTCTAAAATATTTCGCCAGCTTAAATTTGTTACATCGTTCGATCCGAAACTCACAACGGCATCATCTGAAATTCCTGTTTGAGGTACTTCTGCTTCCATGCCGAGCATACTTCGCAATTCTTTCGTCACTTCGGGCATATTCGTCATTTCACCACGCGGCGTAAGTCGCGCATAGTACGTATTAATGAATGCGAAAATGATATGCAAGTGTTTTGAAAAAGGCAAATAGTTTAAATAAGCAAAAACCAAAGCAATGTGCATCCACCAACCTGTACGTTCTAAAAAAATTAAGGTTGAATTATTTAACCCACCAAACAATAACGGACCTAACCAACCGCTTACTACAAAAAAACCTGTGTGATGATAATGATCGGGTAAACGCGTTTGCAAAACGGTGTCCGCACCATTCATACAAAAAATAGCAAAAATCAAAATGATTTCTAAAATGAGAATTGTAGCCGCATCGAGCGTAGGGAATCCTTCAAGTTCAGGTTTTTGAAACCGTGCGATGTTTAAAACAAAACGTCGCGCTAAGAATGCAACGGTTGCAATAAAAGCAAGTACGCTTAAAATTTCAATTGCGCTGACAATAAAGGTATAAAACACACCGAGGAATGGCGAAAAAAAACGATGCAAACCTAATGCACCATCCGTCATTATTTCGAGCAGTTCAATTTGAGTTATTAAGAACGCTGTGTAAATGAATAAATGCAAAACAGCGGGTGTCCAATTTTGGAACATTTTTTTCTGACCCAATGCAACAAGGAAAACGTTGTTCCAACGTTGCGCCGAATTTCCAGAGATAACTTCTGGCGTACCCAAATTTATATTACGGCGGATTTTCAAAAAATTCTGCGCAGCAAAATAAACACTGATTGTACTAATCAATAAAAATAAGATTTGCGTCATCGCTCAATTATTTATCCGTTTAATTCTTGTTCAATATCCGACATAAAAACGTATTCAATAGATTCTTCCAAAGTTGGGAGAATTACTAAAACGCTATCAAGTCGAGAAATTTCAATGAGTTTGCGCACGTTAGAGTGTTGCACATTGCACATCACAAACGAACCGCCTGTGTCTTGCCACAAACGTTTACCTGTGAGAATTGAACTCAAACCTGAAGAGTCAATGTATCGGACATCTTTTAAATTGAGAATAAAATTTTTGACTCCTTCATTTTTAAAAATTGTAAACTCCGATTTTAGTGTAGGAGCAACCAAAGAGTTTAAATTCTCTTCGTGCAATTCAAAAATGGTGTATCGCTCTTCGCGGTTTACTGAATATTTCATAAGCTACATTGTGGTATCAACCTTAATACAATGCGAAATAAATATAATTGCTGCACATTTTTTTCGCTTCTTCATTTTTAAAGTGTCAATTTTAAAAAAAAATTATTTTTAAGCAACCGAAAAAAAAAATTATTACCTATTTCTCTACCTAAATCACTTTTTTTAGTTAATTATTCTACAATTCGCCCTAAATTTTAGAATGCCAAATATATATTTTGCATAACTTCATCTTTTATTTCAAATGTTTTTTTGAAAAAAATAATCACTAACATATATTTGTACAACAACTAAGAGATGCCATTAAAATAGAGTGTATTTTGAATTTAAAACAGGCAATTTCTTTTTCGCAGCAAGTCCTTTTGTCTTGTTTTTAAAAATTAAATGCCATTTTGACGCAAAATATTACTTTTATAAATTTGGTATTATTTTGTTAAAGTAAGTTTGAATTGTAATTTGAAAGTGGCTGTTTTATTTTAAAGGACTTGAGTTAAGAAAAATTTTCTTTGAATTATTTGAGAAAGACTTAAATTTTAAATCCAATAAATCCGAACATACGCGCTCATATTTTGTTTATTAGTGAGTTTACAACCATTGCCTTTATGAACAATAAAAAGTTTTCGCGCAAATTTAAAGAAATTTTAGACAACAGCCGTGGAGAAGCCCTGAGATTAGGGCACGATTACATTGGTTCGGAACATTTACTCTTAGGTTTAATTGTTGACAAAGAATGTTTACCCGTCCGAGTTTTGAAATCGTTAGAAATTAATTTCGACGATCTAAAACGCAAAGTAGAAGATAACATTCAACGCTACTCCGGTCCAAGTTCTCATCTCAATCTCGGAAATATTAGTCTCAACTCTCAAGCAGAAAAAGTTTTGAAATATTCTGTGCTCGAAGCACGTGATATGCAAAACGACGAAGCACAACCAGAACATTTAATGCTTTCTATTTTAAAACAGAAAGAAACAAATGTTACTCGTTTACTTAACGATTTATACATAGACTACGAAACCTTCAAACAAGAAATGGGTTACGTACGTCAAGAATCTGATTATATGCCACCAAAAGTTTTAAATCAAGCACCTGGCGAAAGCGAGGATCAATACGAAGAAGACGAATCACGCAATTACAGAAAGGCGAACACAAAGAGTCGTACACCTGTTTTAGATAATTACGGAAGAGACGTCACGCGTTTAGCTGAAGAAGGAAAATTAGATCCAATAATTGGTCGCGATCAAGAAATTGAACGCGTGAGTCAAATTTTAAGTCGCCGCAAAAAAAATAATCCAATACTCATCGGTGAACCTGGTGTAGGTAAAACAGCAATAGTAGAGGGTCTTGCACTGCGCATCATTCAGAAAAAAGTGAGTCGCACGTTATTTAATAAACGTGTTGTCATGCTCGACTTGGCAGCATTAGTTGCAGGAACTAAATATCGCGGACAGTTTGAAGAGCGCATGAAATCTATCATGGCAGAGCTTGAAAAAACGCACGATGTCATTTTATTTATTGACGAAATTCATACAATGGTCGGTGCAGGTGGCGCAACGGGCTCTCTCGATGCTTCAAATATCTTAAAACCTGCGTTAGCGCGTGGCGAATTACAATGTATCGGTGCTTCTACTTTGGATGAATATCGCCAATATATTGAGAAAGATGGCGCGTTAGATCGTCGTTTCCAAAAAGTAATGATTGATCCACCGTCTTTAGAAGACACGATTCACATCTTACAAAATATTAGTTCTAAATACGAAGATTTTCACAACGTTGATTACACGCCCGAAGCCATTCGCGCTTGTGCCGTTTTGAGTGATCGTTACATCACCGATCGTTTTCTACCTGATAAAGCCATTGACGTTTTAGATGAAGTGGGCGCGCGTGTGCATTTAAAAAATATACATGTACCGCAACACATCGAAGTTTTAGAAAAACGCATCGAAGAATTGAAAGATGAAAAAAGTCAAGCAGTTAAAAATCAACTGTATGAGCGCGCTGCCGACCTACGCGATTTAGAAACAAAACTCGGTAAACAATTGGAGCAAGAAAAATTCCAATGGGAAGAAGATTCCAAAACCATGCGTTATCCTGTTACCGAGGATGATATTTCTGAAGTAGTGGCGATGATGACAGGCATACCTGTACAGAAAGTAGGTGCATCCGAAAATATTAAACTGCTTTCGATGGGTGAAGATTTGAAAAAAATCGTCATCGGTCAGACCGAAGCTGTTACAAAAATTACCAAAGCCATTCAACGCAACCGCGTCGGATTAAAAGATCCGAAAAAACCGATTGGTACTTTTATATTTTTAGGACCCACAGGCGTTGGTAAAACAGAAATGGCAAAAACAATTGCACGCTATTTGTTCAATTCAGATGATTCACTCATACGAATTGATATGAGTGAGTACATGGAAAAATTTAGTATAACGCGTCTCATTGGTGCGCCCCCAGGTTTTGTGGGTTACGAAGAAGGTGGACAACTCACTGAAAAAGTACGTCGCAAACCGTATTCCGTTATTCTACTTGATGAAATTGAAAAAGCACACCCCGATGTGTATAATATTTTGTTGCAAGTGCTCGACGACGGACAATTAACGGATAGCTTAGGCAGAAAAGTTGATTTCAAGAATACCATTATTATTATGACATCAAATATTGGTGTCAGACAATTAAAAGATTTTGGCGGCGGTCTCGGCTTTAAAACTAAAGCGCGCGAAGAAGCATCGGAAGATATGTCGAAAGCAGTTATTCAAAATGCACTGCAAAAAACTTTCTCCCCCGAGTTTTTAAACAGAATTGATGACGTGATTGTATTTAATGAACTCGGCACACCCGAAATTCAAAAAATTGTCGAAATCATGCTTGGCAATTTGATGAAACGCTTAAGTGCGATGGGTATTTCAGTTAATTTGACGGACGATGCTAAAGCATTCTTAGCCGAGAAAGGATATGATCCGAAATATGGTGCGCGTCCTTTAGCACGCGCTATTCAGAAGTTTGTTGAAGATCCATTAGCGGAATACATTCTGAATGAGCAACCTGCTGAAGGTTCTGTTTTAGAAATGCGCGTGAATGACGATAAAGAAACGTTACGCGTCGAAAATGTAAAATCATTAACGGCGTAGATAAAGTAATAAAATTAGAAAAGCGCAGCTCAAACTTTAAATAAGTTTAAGTTGCGCTTTTTTCATATTATAGAGGTGTTTTAAATCGTCGAGGCAATTCATACAGATACAATCGGGCTCGTCAAGCATTTCTTGGTTGATGAAAATAATTTCATCTTGCGTTAAACTCACTTTAACACATTCGCATTTGTGCGGTGCATTGGCTTTGCAAGGGTGTGTTTTTCCACATCTCGGACACTCGGCGAGGCAGTGTTTTGAATTATCGGATTGAATTTGAAACATGAGACTTAAACCCAAATTACGCGGTTTTTGTTTACGATGGAAAATTCAATTTTAAGAACAACGGGCAGGTACGCGTGTGAAGTTGATTTTTTTTATGCCAAAAGGTTTGTATTGGAAGCAAAAAATAGAGCGGATTGAATTAAAATTCTCATGATTAAACTTTATTCAGCATGAAGTAACAATTTATTTTTTAATTGAAAATTAAATTTGAC
>JAYVNP010000073.1:0-14815 GCA_043758385.1 Saprospiraceae bacterium | reverse complement strand
ACTACAACGATTCGCTGTGTTACTTATCAGCGTCTAAAAAAATTATTAGCCTACAAATTGATAAATCACTCAAATTAAATTATCTCACTACGGAAGGTAAAAATTTAATTGCTGGTTTTATTCAGGATTGCTCACCATTTTTTTTTGGTGCTTGCACCGTCGGTTTTAAAATTGATGCAACCAACGCCGTTAAAAATTTGCCGAACAATTGTTACTCAGCCAATACGCGCGCCATTGAAGATGCAGCGAACAATGTTTGGTTTGCCAGTCAATATCCAACCGATTTCAGATATTTAAACAACAACGCAAATAATTGTAACGCTGTTCAAATAAATTCACCCGTTTTGTCATCGGCGGGAAGTATTGCGCTGACAGATAGTTCTGCTTGGATTGTTTCGCAAGGTGTTGCGGGTTTAGTGGCGCGGTTTGAGGGTGAAGGTTTTTCGCTTTATCAGCCGTCGCAAAAAAACCAATGGACAAATTACACGCCGGCAACACAACCTGCGCTGCAAAACACCCAATCTGGAATTGATAATTATGAAGTCAGTATTAATAAAGTGACAAACAAAGTGTACGTTAGTTCTTTTAATCACGGACTGATTGAATTACAAAATGGCATAATTACTAAAGTTTACGATAGCTCGAACTCTCCAATTCAACCTGCTGTTGGCGATGTTGGTCGGCAACGTGTGACGGGTTTATTTGCCGACGACCAAGGTAACGAATGGGTGATTAACGCGAACACGCCGAATGCACTATTGGTTCTGAAACCCAATAATACGTGGCTGAAAATGCAAACGCTATCGCCACAAAACGTTTTAACGCACATCGTTTCCGATTCATCGAATTATAAATGGATTATTAATGCATCCAACGGCAGCGGTGGCATTTGGATTTATGACACGACGCAATATTCCATCAACAATGTTTCTAATCATCGCACCAGATATATTGATAATTCGGCTTTGCCGACAGAAGTTCAGAATGGTATTTTAAACACCATTTGCACCGATTTAGAAGGTCGTGTTTGGGTAGGAACTGATAAAGGCGTTTGTGTTTTCGATTGCGGCAGCGATCCAATTGCTTCAACAACTTGCACAGCACGGCTAATTATTTCAACACTCGGTGGCATTAGCGAGTATTTATTACTCAATAAAGCAGTCAACGTAATTGCCGTTGATGGTGGCAACAGAAAATGGTTTGGTACAACAACGGGTCTTATAGTAACAACTGCCGATGGCAAAACGCAAATTTATAATTTCAATACCGATAACAGTCCGTTGGTAAGTAATAATATTACTTCACTCGCCATCAGAAATAAAACAGGCGAAGTATTTATCGGCACCGATAAAGGCGTGATGGTGTATCGCGCGAATGCAACAACTGGCGGAACGTTTAATGCCGTTGATTCGGCGTATGCTTTTCCAAATCCGGTACAACCTGATTATGACGGACCAATAGCAATAAAAAACCTTTCGCGCGATGCCGCCGTAAAAATTACGGATGTGAACGGCAATCTGATTTATGAAACACGCGCTAATGGTGGCGAAGCAATTTGGAACGGTCGCGATTTTAATAGTCGTCGCGTGCAATCGGGTGTGTATTTAGCATGGGTGGCAAATGTTAGAAATATAGATGCCGGAGATGGCGTTGTGGTAAAAATTTTGGTGATTCGATAAATAGTTATTATTTTTGTTTGGAAATTTTTTGTCTGCAACAAGTAAAGTAGTTATCAGTAAATAGAATTAATTTTGATTGAAAATTGAAACGCTTTTCGTTTTGATTTTCGTTTTGATTTTCGTTTTGATTTTCGTTTTGATTTTCGTAAATCATTATTAATAAATTTATTCAAATGATAAAATTTCTAAAATATTTCGGCATCTGTTTATTAGCAATCATTGCGATTGGTTTTTTTCTACCGGGCAGTGTTCATTTTGTCCGACAAATTGATATTAACGCGCCAGTGGCAAAAATTTTTACTGAAACCAACGAACTTAAAAATTGGAATGATTGGTCGCCCTGGTCTAAAATAGATTTAAATACAAAATACACGTACTCTCAACCAACTACAGCAGGTGACGGTGCTTATTTTACTTGGGCGAGCGATAATAAAGAAGTTGGTAAGGGTAAACAAATAATTCTGAGCACAAAACCCAACACACAAATACATTCGCGTACCGATTTTGAAGGTATGGGAAGTTCAACATCCGATTTCAAATTTATGCCTAAAGATTCTACGCACACCACCGTGAGTTGGTCGTTTGATATGGATTTAGGAATGAACCCAATGTTTCGCTATCTCGGTTTAAAAATGGAAAGTTGGGTTGCACCCGATTACGAACACGGATTAGCTAATTTAAAAACAGTTTGCGAAAAATAGTTGATAGTTATCAACCAATAGTTATCAACCTAAAATAAAACCTATTATGAATACAAGAACAGACATTAAGAAAATGATTTCGCCCGATGCGAAAGTCGCACTCGATTATTTAGTTACTGTTGTGGATGCAGCAAACGACAGAGATTTAGAAAACGCAATTATTGTAATCAGAACAGAACTCGAAACGGTTAATCGGAACAGTGTTTTAGGCACACTTGCCGCGGATGAATTTCAAACAAAATTAAACCAAATAAACATCAACATCTTAAAAATTATTGATTATCTGCCAGACAATTATTTAAATTTAACCAACACACCGTCTGCCGAGGCTATCGTGTCGAATACAAAAAGTTCGGACGATTCGGATAGCCAGAAAAACCGATTAACTGTTTCTGCATTGCTGCGCGAACTTTTAGATCTTGAGCTTAAATGTGCCGAAGATCAAGCAATTCCAAATTACATTTATAATTATAATCTCAGCTCATGGTATAATACTAAGCGTCAAACACTTGTGAACCAAATCATTTGGTTTCTCGAATCAACGCATACTACGGTTTCAACTTCTGAATATGTCAATATTGCGCGCGGGCTTGTTTCCGTTTTTGACGATAACAAAGCAGAACAATATTTTAAACGGGCAATTTCTACTATTGATGTTTACACCGATTCAGTAACCAGCAAACTTTCGGGTGTAAGAAGCTATGCTAATTTTTTATACACCAAAGGACGTGCCGATGAAGGTGCAAAGCAATACGATTCAGCCATTATGCAAGGTGAAGATGCCACAACAAATGCTTTAAACGGATACACGCGGCACATGCAATTCAGTAGCGAATGGGAAGTACAAAATTTTGCGGCTGCAAATGCTGCTGCTGATGCTGCCAAAGCTTATTACAATAAAATTACTTTTATCGGAACACGCAATTATTGGCTTAATTTGCTCAATACTTTAGTAAATTCTAAAAAAACAGCAACAGCTAATGCACCCGCAAAATAATAAATAAATTCAAAGCCTATTTAACGAAATGAAACATTTGTTCCTTAGGCTTTCTAACTTTAGCGAAATGAGCAGTTGCATCATCCTTTGCCCTAAATCCAATAGGCATAACAACAACTGATTTTAATCCTAAAGCATCTAAACCAAGAATTTTATCGAATTGTGCTTTATCAAATCCTTCCATCGGGCAAGCATCAACTTTTTGTTCAGCTGCAGCTACGAGTGCTGTTCCAAGAGCAAGGTAAGCTTGTTTTGCAGCCCAATTTTGTTGCTGTTCGTGAGTTAGGCTATTTGTTAAACCTAAAATCATTCCTTTATAACCGTCTAAAACATTAACAGGAATACTTCTCACAGAAGCAACGTGATCTATAAAACTTTGTACACCGGCTTCTGTAATTTGAGCAGGCACACAAAAAACAAAAACGTGCGAACTACTTCCAATTTGAACTTGTCCGTAAGCAGCAGCCTGTAATTGTTGTTTAATTTCTGTATTACTCACTACAACTGCAGTATAAGGCTGCAATCCGTATGAAGATGCCGATAAATTAGTGGCATCTAAAATATAATTAAGATTTTCTTCCGTGACCGATTCTCCAGTCATGTTTTTAGTGGCGTATCTCCACCTTAGGTCGTTTACCAAATTCATTGAAATAAAATTTTAAAAATGAAAGACTTTATTGTTATAAACATTAAATCGGTTAAGCTCCAATTATATTGTAACAACAAGTCTTAAATTATTGAGAAAATTTCATTAAATTTTGTGTGATTACCGAAATGAGGAAGAATTAAATCTTTATCAGAAAGTTTTGTTTCCGATGCGTTTAATTGCCAATTAATTTTTAATTTAGGGTCGTTGTAAGCAATTCCAGCTTCATAATTTTTAGCGTAATAATTATCGCACTTATAAAAAAACTCAGCTTCATCACTCATGACTGCGAAGCCGTGCGCAAATCCGCGAGGGATATACAGTTGTTTTTTATTTTCTGCGCTGAGTAAAATACTAAATGTTTTACCGTACGTTTCAGAGTCTTCTCGAATATCAACCACTACGTCTAAAACTTCGCCGTACGTGCAGCGCACTAATTTAGCTTGTGCAAACGGTGGCAGTTGGTAATGCAATCCACGTAAAACGCCACGTGTAGATCTGCTTTGGTTGTCTTGCACAAAAGCAGTTTCAATGCCTTGTTTTTTAAAAATGGCGGTGTTAAAACTTTCAAAAAAATAACCGCGTTCATCTCCAAAAATGCGCGGTTCATAAATAAGTAAGCCTTCAATTCCTGTTTTAGTAAACATTCTTAGTTGTGATGGGTGATGTGTTTGAATATTTTTTTCACACTGAGTAATTTATAAATGACGTAAAAAGTCAACGATAGCTTTTTAGCAATTGCAAATTTAATACAAACTCCACAACCCTAAAACAAACAGTCACGCTTAATTTTGTTAAGCGGCGAATCGTCTAAAATTTGAATAGATTTTAACTGCATTCAATGCAATTATTTAAATTTAGTGCTTATTTGGCTTTAGCTAAAAAGTATAAATTTTTTATAAAAATCAGTCATCTCATTAAAATCTTTCAAATTAGTTTTGGAGTATTTAGGGGTTTCTTTTAAAAAAGCCGCTACCCTATCCACTTTAAGTAAACGTACATCGCGCTCATTGTTATTTTTATACGCCGAGTAAACAAAAATGGGAATGAGCATAACGTCAGTAATTTCGCAAATATTTTCTGTCTCGGGTTGATGTTTTGTCAAAATAATTTTTACGTACATCGGCATCTTGCACCAAATAAAAATATCGTTTGCTATAAAATCGCCCATAGAAAAAACGATAAAACCTGATTTTTGTTTACGCGTGAAGGGGCACATAAAATCAATTTTAGCACTCGGTTGAGGGTTGTGCGCGTGTCCACCTAAAATAATATCAACGCCGCACTCAGAAAAAATACGTTTTGCATTTTCTACGATGTGCGCATTCGGATACACCTGATACGCATTGCTAAAATGCAAACTCAGCACCACAAAATCGGCAGTGCGCGCCAAACGCGCGTGCTCAACTAATTTTTTTATTGGCGTTAAATCAACTTCGGGTTGATTGATTTCTATATGATTTACCCACCAATTTTCGTTTTCAGGATTTGTGTATTGATTCATTGAATACGTAAATGCAAGGAAAGCTACGCGTATTCTGTTCGATTCAACGATTGGAAAATCGTAAACATCTTTGGCTATTTTGGATGTCCCTGTATGAAAAATTTTGTTTGAAGTCAGAAAATCAATCGTACTCGCTACGCCTTCAACTCCCATATCTAAAGCGTGATTATTTGCCGTACTAAGAACATCGAAAATAGGTTTACTGTCGTTTTTAGTGTCAAAAAAAATATCGCACATCGCTGCATCGGCGTTGAAACGCATATCGGTCAGCATAATTTCTGGCACAAACGACGGCGGCTTAGACAATAAAACGGGCGTTTCTAAATTAGCAAAACTGATGTCGCAATTACGAAAATCGGTTTCAATATCGTCCCAAAGATGTTCGCAAAATTGTTTTTGTACCCACGAATACGGCATTAAATCGCCCGCAGCATGCAAAGTAATTTGAGTGGAGATTGGTGCATGGCGAGTAGTAGAAATTTTTTCTTTTAACGGGGATTTATCAGAAAAAATTGGCAAATGAGTTTTAAAAAATTGCGCTGTTCTACCGTTTGCATCGTCTTCAATGGGTGGATTGAGATAATATTTATACGCAAAGTATATAATATCTTTAAAATTAAATCGGCGTGGATCGTCGTGAAAATATTGGGGTGCAAATCGGCGATGTTTACCCAAAAATAAATGCACTAAACTTAAAATGCCATCAAGTATCCATATTAATATTTTTCCAAAAAAAGTGTAAGCGCGAACGGGAAACATGATTATTAATATTATGGTAGAAATTATTAGTGCTTATCAATAAAAAAATAAAAACGCTTCGCTCTGTTAAATCTCACTTGAAGCTATTGCGTTGCGCCAAACAAAAAATAAAAAGCCTCCTAAAATCTTAACAATATTAGGAGGTTTTAATGTGTTGCTCCGAAAAGAAAACGGGTGATTAAGCCATTTCTATTTTCTTTTTTACAATTTTCTTTTTTGGATCATTGCGTTCTGGGCGCAAACTACGCACAGTTTCGCCTGCGCGCCACATTTCTGAATTGCGCAATTCTGCCAATTCCACTTCTAATTTTTCGCGGTAATCCACTTTAGAGTTAGAGTCTATTGAGCGTTGTGCTTCGTGACCAGCTGCAACAGCATCGTATAAATCAGTGAATACGGGTTTAACGGCATCTCTAAATTTTTTCCACCAGTCTAATGCACCGCGTTGCGCAGTAGTTGAGCAGTTAGCATACATCCAATCCATGCCGTTTTCTGCCACTAAAGGCATGAGCGATTGTGTCAATTCTTCTACCGTTTCGTTGAATGCTTCACTCGGTGTGTGTCCGCGTTTGCGCAACTCGTCGTATTGTGCCGCAAAAATACCTTGAATAGCACCCATTAAAGTTCCACGCTCTCCCGTTAAATCGGAATATACCTCACGTTTAAAATCCGTCTCGAACATATAACCCGAACCAATACCTATACCTACCGCTAAACAGCGATCTTTGCAATTCTTAGTCGCTTTCTGAAAAATAGCGTAAGATGAATTGAGTCCGCGTTTTTGCAAAAACATTCGGCGTAACGATGTTCCGGAACCTTTTGGTGCAACCAAGAAAACGTCAATATCGGTTGGTGGAATAATACCTGTACGCTCTTTGTAAGTTATACCAAATCCGTGCGAGAAGTATAACGCTTTCCCAGCAGTTAAATGCTTTTTTACAGTAGGCCATACCGCAATTTGCGCGGCGTCGCTGAGCAAGTACATTATAATTGTTGCTTTTGCGCAAGCTTCTTCTATTTCAAATAAATTTTCGCCTGCTACCCAACTATCATTGATGGCTTTTTGCCACGTTTTAGAATCTTTACGCTGACCAACAATGACGTTGAAACCATTGTCGCGTAAATTAAGTGCTTGTCCAGGACCTTGTACGCCATAACCTATCACGGCGATTGTCTCATCTTTTAAAACACTTTTTGCTTTGCGCAAAGAAAATTCGGAGCGCATCACTACGTTTTCTTCTGAGCCGCCAAAATTCAATTTTGCCATACTTGAGTTGATTTTACTTTAAAAATTTGGTGAAAGTACGTCTCAAAAAGCAAACTACAAAAAGCAGATTGCAAAAAGCACATTGTAAAAGCCAATTTAGTTTGGCAATTTCCATTGAACTCCTTTGGATGACGATTTCTTTTTTTATTATTAATTAATACAGTTTACTTTTTGTTTGTGTTTCAAATCCTTGTCTTTAAAATTCGTAAGTCCTTCTGACTTTGCCTTTGCCTTTTGAACTTTAAACTAAATTTGTTCTTTTGTCACGTCCATTTTTTTCAAATACTCATTCAGTTGTTCCATAGGTGTTGCAATTGCTACTCTACCCGACCGAACAAATTCGTAGATACCAATTTTGCGCAAGTCATCCAATAATGCTTCCGTTTCAGATTCTATACCCGTTTTTTCAATCACTATAAATTCTTCTTCTGTGGTTAAAATACGTGCATTATGTTTTCTGATAAGCTTTATCATTACACCTTGTTCTCTGAATGGTGCAGACGGCACTTTATACAAAGCTATTTCTTGATTTATAATTTCACTATCCCTGTAATAAAAAGATTTCAACACATCAACTTGTTTATCGAGTTGTTGCACCAATTTTTTAACGGCACTTTCGGTGCAATTAACTACAATCGTAAATCTAAAAATTCCTTCCATTGAAGATTGCGATGTCGTCAGAGATTCAATATTAATGTGTCGGCGCGTAAAAACCATAACGACGCGCATTAATAAACCCGCTTTATTTTCTGTAAAAACACTTATTGTAAACTGCTCAATCATATTTTTATTTCTGTGGGGTTCAAATAGGGACCCTTACAATTCCCACCAACCTCAAGTGAGATTGGAATAAATTTCCTTAGCCCTTATCGTATTCCTTAAAAATCTGCACTCAAAACAATTTCTGCTACCGATTTGCCAGCTGGCACCATCGGAAAAACGTTATCCTCGCGTTCAACCATTACGTGCAATAAAAACGGACCTTTGTGCGCTAACATTTCTGCAACGCCCGATTTAAGTTCCGATGTTTTAGTAATTTTTTTACCCGTAATACCAAAACCTTCAGCAATTTTTACAAAATTTGGATTTTTCAGCGCAACTGAACTGTATCTATTGTCGAAAAAAAGTTGCTGCCATTGCCGCACCATACCCAGATATTCGTTATCGAGAATGACAATTTTACCAGGCACATCCCATTGTGAAAACATACCGAGTTCTTGCAGTGTCATTTGAAAACCTCCATCTCCGATAAACGCTACAGCCACTTTATCCGGAAATGCCAATTGAACACCAAACAATGCGGGTAAAGCAAAGCCCATTGTTCCTGCACCGCCCGAACTCACCCACTGATTGGCGTGCATATATTTATAATAACGCGCCGTTGACATTTGGTGCTGACCGACATCGGCAACAACGAGTGCTTCGTGGTTTGTTTGGTTCGATACTTCGCGAACAACTTGTCCCATGCGCATTGTTTCGTTACCTTCTTCGTTCAAATCGCGACGAATAACTTTTTCGTGTTCAATCGCATCGCATTTTTTAAATTCTTGAACCCAAGATGTATGCGTTTTCTTTTTCACTAAAGGCATTAATGCTTCTATCGCTTCGCGCGCATCAGCATTTATAGCAACCGTTGTTTCCATATTTTTATCAATTTCCGCAGGATCAATTTCGATATGAATAAGTTTGGCTTGCTTAGCAAAACGAGAGAGGTCGCCCGTAACGCGATCGTCAAATCGCATTCCGATTGCAATTAAAACATCACACTCATTATTTTTTATGTTTGCACCGTAGTTTCCGTGCATCCCGAGCATTCCGGCGTTGAGATGATGCCCTGAAGGTAAATTACCAAGACCATGCAACGTATGCCCAACAGGAATACCCGTTTTTTCTACAAATTGTCTAAAAATATCTTGCGCACCTGCAATCTGAATACCATGACCAGCTAAAATATACGGTTTTTGGGAAGCATTGATGAGTTTCGCTGCTTCTTTCAAATCAGAAAAATCTAATTTAGGTCTTGGATGATACGAACGCACCGAATCTGTCTTCTTATAAATAAAATCAAATTTTTCGAGCTGAGCATCGCGTGTAATATCAATTAGAACAGGTCCAGGTCTGCCTGAATTAGCAATATAAAATGCTTTTGCAAAAACTGCGGGCACTTCACTCGCTTTCGTAATCTGATAACTCCATTTAGTCACCGGAAAAGTACAACCGAGTATATCAACTTCTTGAAAAGCATCTGTTCCCAATAAATTTGAACGCACTTGACCCGTAATGCAAACCAACGGCGTTGAGTCTAAAAGTGCATCACCTAAACCTGTTATTAAATTTGTTGCACCCGGGCCCGATGTAGAAATTGCAATGCCTGTTTTTCGCGTCACGCGTGCATAACCTTCTGCTGCATGAATGCCGCCTTGCTCATGCCGTGGTAAAATATGTCTCAACCGATCCATATAACTATAAAGCGCATCATAAAAAGGCATGATGGCACCACCCGGATAACCAAAAATAGTATCTACTCCCTCTTTCAATAAACATTCGCAAATGGCTTCCGCTCCTGAAAGATGTACCGACTGTACTGCTTCCGGTAAAGCACTCGATTTTTCTGAATGATACGCTTGTTTCTGCATAATTCATTTTTTTTCGATGGATTTACACCCATCACTGTTATATATCGCGCTTTCAGCGTTTAATATTCCTTATTACTTTTTTACTTATCCCCTATCCTATAATGTGTCTGTCACACAACCTTCACTTGCCGATGAAACCAATTTGGCATATTTTAATAGCGCGCCGTTAGTAGCTAATAACGGTCGCGGCACATACTGCTCACGTCTTTTTTTCCATTCTTCGTCACTTAAATGCACATCCAAACGATTATTAACCGCATCAATAGTAATTTTATCACCATCAATCAATAATGCTAAATTACCACCCGATTGTGCTTCGGGTGTAATATGACCAACAACAAAACCATGCGTTCCACCAGAAAAACGACCATCTGTAATTAGTGCGACACTTGTTCCGAGTCCTGCACCCATAATTGCAGACGTAGGTTTTAACATTTCTGGCATTCCAGGTCCACCTTTTGGTCCGATGTAGCGAATAACTATCACATCACCCGAAACAATTTTACCAGCTATGATGGCATCATTAGCGGATTGCTCGCTATTAAATACTTTAGCTGTGCCCGTAAAAATTTCGCCTTCTTTACCTGTAATTTTTGCGACCGAGCCACCTTCTGCTAAATTACCATACAAAATTTGAAGATGACCAGTTGCTTTCACTGGATTAGTAAACGGTCGAATAATACCTATTTCTAAATCGAGCGGAGGCGTGTTTGCATAATTTTCTGCAATCGTTTTACCTGTTACTGTTAAACAGTGTGGATGTAAAAAATTATGGTCGAGTAATAAACGCATCACCGCAGGAATACCACCGACGCGCCATAAATCTTCCATCACGTATTTACCTGATGGTTTTAAATCGGCAAGAAAAGGCGTTTTGTTACTGATGCGTTGACAGTCTTGCAAAGTAAAATTTACGTCAACCGATTTTGCCATAGCAATTAAGTGCATCACTGCATTTGTCGAGCCACCTAAAATTGTAACAAGCGTGAAAGCATTTTCAAATGCTTCAAACGTCATTATATCGCGCGGTAGAATATTTTTTTCGAGAAGCACACGAACGGCTGCACCGATCCGCGCGCACTCATCGCTTTTATCTTTACTGATTGCTGGAAAAGACGCATCGCCCGGCAATGCCATGCCGAGTGCTTCAATGGCTGAACTTAATGTGTTAGCTGTGTACATTCCACCACACGCGCCTGGTCCGGGTATAGAATTTTGAACAATGCCCGCAAAATCTTCTTCTGAGATTGTACCCGCTAATTTTTTTCCAAAAACTTCAAATGCTGAAACAACATCCAACTTTTGGTTTTTGTAATAGCCTGGCGCAATAGTTCCACCATACACTAAAAGCGAAGGACGATTCAATCTTCCCATTCCCATTATAGCACCGGGCATATTTTTGTCGCAACCAACAATCGCGACAACGGCATCGTACCACTGCGCAGAAACAACTGTTTCAATAGAGTCTGCGATTAAATCGCGACTCAAAAGCGAATAGCGCATACCATCTGTTCCCATCGAAATTCCATCACTCACACCAATAGTATTAAAAATAAGTCCAATTAAATTTTCTTTGTTGATGCTTTTTTTTATGTCGAGTGCGAGTGCGTTTAAGTGCATATTGCACGGATTCCCTTCCCAACCCGTTGATACGATACCAACCTGCGCTTTCTTAAAATCTTCATTTGTTAAACCTATTCCGTGCAGCATAGCTTGCGAAGCAGGTTGTGTTTCATCTTGCGTGATGCGCTGACTGTATTTATTTAAATTATCCAATTTCTATTTTTTCTAATTTTTGATGTAAAAATAAGTTACTAATGGCTGTATTGAACAAGAAAATAGTTTGTATTTACAATGCCAAACAGAATGAAATATGTTTTAAATTATTGTAAATCATTTATTTAGTATGGCGTAATAAAAACTTTAAAATTCAATTTCACAGTTAGATTACGCAATAATAATCTACAAAGTTTTAAATTTTATCAGTAATAAGTTGTTCTGAGTAAAATATTTATGAAAAAGAACGTTATAACATTCAATTGCAAAAAAAATACATACAAAGCGAAGCGCGCATTAAAATATTAAAAAAAAGATTAAGCTCTAAAATTTTTTTGTTGCATAATTAATGCTATTTTTGATTAAAATATAACAATATGTCTCGTCAAGTCATTCTCGAAAACAGTAGTTTAAAGCAACCTGTTGGTAGTACAAGAAAACGCATTAGTGACCATGCAATGGTTGAAGCGACAATTTATTTAAAACCAGAAGTTTCAATTGATTCTATTTTAGCGGAGGTGCTAAAATCAGGAAAATACTTGACGCGACAAGAACTATCTGCAACTTATAAAGCATCACCAGAAAATATTAAAAAAGTTGTGGCATTTGCTGAATCGCACGGACTAAATATTATTAAAAATAATACCACAAATACACGAGCAATTTCTGTACATGGTTCTGCGGCGAATATAAAAAGTGCTTTTGGCGTCAATTTAAATGTCGTTAAAAATAAATCCGGAAAAATATTTCATACGCGCGAGGGTTTTATAAAAGTTGATGCAAACGTTCATCCTTTGATTGAAGGCGTTTTTGGTTTAGATACAAGACCCAAAGCACGAACGCGCTTTCAAATTCTCGATTATCCTAAAACGATTGAACAAAAAAGTATTGTTCAAAAAAGTTTCGCGCAACCGCACGCTATTATGGAACGCGCTGTAACACCAAACACAGGTTTCTACCCTACCGATTTAGCAAAACTTTATAATTTTCCTACCGATGCCGACGGTACAGGTCAGTGCATAGGAATTATAGAATTGGGTGGTGGACATACGCAAACTGATTTAGATTCTTACTTCACAAAACTAAACTTAACGAGTCCTAACATTGTAACAGTAGGCGTTGATGGCGTCACTAATACGCCCGTTGGAAATGCTAACTCTGCTGATGGTGAAGTGATGCTCGATATTGAAGTCGCAGGTGGAATTGCACCGAACGCTACAATTGCCATGTATTACGCGCCCAATACCGATATTGGTTTTTTGGACGCGATAACAACTGCCATAAACGATACCACAAATAATCCTTCGGTAATTAGTATAAGTTGGGGAAACCCTGAACAATTTTGGACAGTTCAATCACTCAATGCTTTTAACGATGCTTTTAAATCTGCTGCTGCCATTGGCGTAACAATAACTGTTGCTGCGGGCGATGCGGGTAGTAGCGATGGTGTAAATGACGGCAGTGTGAATGTAGATTTTCCGGCATCGAGTCCGTACGTATTAGCTTGTGGTGGCACAAAAATTATTTTGAGTGCCGATGGTAATTCCATTGATTCCGAAATTGTTTGGAATGAAGGCACAACGTCAGCAGGTGGCGGTGGTGTCAGCGATTTTTTCGCTTTACCCGATTATCAAGCGCAATCAAACGTGCCTACTTCTTTCAATAATAATTTTGCTGGTCGAGGATTACCGGATGTTTCAGCCGATGCCGATCCGGCAACAGGTTATAAAATTACTGTTGACGGCGGTAATTATGTTTTCGGCGGCACAAGCGCGGTCGCACCACTTATGGCAGGACTGATTGCGCTGACGAATCAAATTTTAGGGAAAAACATCGGTTTTATTCATCCAATAATTTATGCTGATCCGTTGGCTTTTCGCGATATTGTTTCAGGCAATAATACAACCACTTCTACCAACCAAGGATTTACAGCAACCAAAGGTTGGGATGCTGCCTCTGGTTTAGGTGTTGCGGATGGAAATGCTTTTGTTTCGTTGTTTCAGCAGTCAATCAGCAATCCGCTAACAGTCGCGAGCAAAACTGTAAGCTGAAAGTTAGTAGCTGACGGCTTACATTCACTTTTCACTTTTCATTTTTAAATTTTCTATTTATATGACACACACACCAAAGCCATTAGTTGATAGCTACTTTAAGAAATCAACAGGTAAAACAAACTCGCCAATTGATGGCAACGCTATTGTCGAAGCAACAATCTATCTAAAAACAGAAACATCCATTGATGCTATTTTAGACGAAGTTTTAAAAACAGGCGTGTATTTAACACGCGATGAGTTAGCTGTAAAATATGCAGCATCGCCCGAAAACCTTCAAAAAGTAAGAGATTATGCAGCTGCAAACGGATTAAGTGTTAGCCACAACGCCGTTGATGCGCGTTCTGTTTCAGTGCGCGGTACTGCCACGAATATGCAAAATGCTTTTGGTGTTAAATTGCAAACTTTTAAAGAAAAAGGCGTTACGTATCGTGCGCGTGAGGGGTATATAAATGTTGCTGAAAGCGTTCATGTATTAATTGAAGGCGTTTTTGGATTAGATAATCGCCCAAAAGCCAAAACACATTTTCAAATTCTAGGAAATTCTTCAGCTGTTGCTAAGAGTCGTGCTGTAGCTCCTGATGCTTCTGCGAGTTTTTACGCTACTGATTTAGCCAAGCTATATAGTTATCCAGCCAAAGCAACGGGTGCCGGGCAATGTATCGGAATTATTGAACTCGGTGGTGGTCATGTTGTAGCTGATTTAAATACTTACTTTGCAGCACTTAATATTCCAACACCCAATGTTATTGCTGTGGGTGTTGATGGAGCAACAAATGCACCGGTTGGTTCTGCTAAT
>JAYVNP010000072.1:0-4987 GCA_043758385.1 Saprospiraceae bacterium | reverse complement strand
AAATTAAAGAAATCGAGCGAAGCATTAGGTATTGGCATAGAGTTACTTTCATCAGATGCAGAAGCGAGAAAGAAAAATGCTTCAGCTATTAAAGCTCTCGAAATTGGTCAAGTAACTGTTCAAGGCGTAACAGAGGTTCAGGCAATTTGGGAACATTCAAATATGAATTTGCTGAATGCAGCTATTCCTGGATTCGGAGCTGTACTTGCAGGTGTAGAAACAGGTTTTGCTGTAGCGCGTACAGGAGCAGCAATCAATAAAATTGCAGCAACTCAATATGCTGAAGGCGGTTATACCGGACTCGGCGGATTGAAAGATTCTTCAGGTTTTGGTGTAAAAGGCATTGTACATGAAGGCGAATACGTAGTCCCTAAACACATCGTAGATAATCCAAAATTTGCATCAGTTCTTTCCGTACTCGAAAATTCGCGATTAAAACGGCAAGGTTTTGCTACCGGCGGTTTTGTGAATACTACACCGAGTTATACTGATTTTTCAGGCATAACGGCAGTTTCTGCAAATTTCAACACTTCTGGCATCGAAAATAAACTCGATGCTTTCACTAAAAGCATTGAGAATTGGCAAAGCAATTTTGAAGTGCATTTGCCATTAATAAAATTGGAGCGCGCTCAAAAAAGAGTTGAACTTGATAGAGCCAATGCAAGTTTTTAAAACCATTTAAAATGATTGTTAAAGGCGGTGGTACTAACGACAGAGGTTATGTTTGGGTAATTGTATAGAAGCGACAATAAATTAAGTAACTTTTATTTGAAAATTGGTACAGTTTTTTATACATTTGTATTGCAAAAGATTTTTAACAGGTAGGCAATAGCCTACTAAACAAGTAGGCTTTTTTTATGCCTATACTCAACTCGAGCTTTTATACTCAAAGGCGCGTATGTCCGTTCTGAGCGTTTTAGAAACGCTTTTCCTACCTGTAGGTCTTTTGCAGCAGAACGGCATACGTGCCTTTTTGCATTTTTTACACCTCATTTTTTAATCATCTAAAATTGCAAAAGAAGATGAAAGAAGTAATTGATCCGCGCCGTGTGCGCTACGAAGCTTTAAGTAACGCTCAGAAAGAAGCGACACTTAAAGCTGTAAGTTCTTATATGCTCAACTTAGAATACGAGCAATTTACAGAAGACTTACTAACCATTGTTTGGCGGTCTTTTGAAAGTAAAGACCAAGATATGTTTCCCGAAACTATGTTTCAGCATTGGGCGCAGACGCAACAATTGGTACGCACTTGTCGCAAAATTGCTAACACAGAAAATTAAACTGTTAATGCTTTTGTAATTAGCAGTAAACGACCTCTCGACACATCGAGGGGTCGTTTTTTTTTGTCTATCCAACATTAAATCGCGTCCTTTCAAGAAAATGTATAGCATCGCAATTTTGAATAAAAAACGATGCAAACTGTCGAAGAAGTTGTAAAAGAGGAAGGCATGGAGTTTGCGCGCGTACTAATGAAGCAGCGCATTGCTAAACTATCTAAAAAGAAATCAATCAGTACCGGAAATTTAATTAAATCATTTAAAGTTGAGGAAATTCGTGCTGCCGGTGATGAGGCATTTTCCGTTGCCATCGCTTTTTCCGACTCTGGGCGATTTATTGATATGCGACCAACAAGCATACATTATAAGCGCGGTAAGGGTGGAAATGATTTTATAAACAATTTAGCAAACTGGATAACGCGCAACGATTCAGAAAAATTTATTGCTAACTGGATGAAAAAACGCGGCATAACATCAACAAAACAATCGAAAGAAGCTATCATAAATTCTATTGCGTTTGGCATCGCTATGTCGCGCACAGAAGGAAAATTTAAACGCACAGTGTGGTGGAATAAAGCGAAGACGGCTTCCATCGCGAACTTAGTTAACGATTTAGCGGCAAAATTACCTCTGACTGCTAAAGAAAATATTGTAAACGCCTTTCAAAATAACTAAATGGCAACTACTGATAATGTACAGATTCGGGTGGATATTTTTACCGATGAAAGCAAACAAATGGCTAAAACCATTAAGGATACACAAGAATTTAAAAAAGAACTTAACAGTGCGCAAAGTGAAGTTGCGAAGCTGAACAAAGAAATGGCGAAGCTCAGTGCAGCAGGTGAAGATACAACTGAGACCCAAAAAAAACTCGCTGCTGCTGAATTGAAAGTTAATACAGCTTTGCAAAATATTGTCAATACAGGGCAACAACTCAGCAAAGTTGATTTAAGCAAATTACTTCCTTCGCAACTCGAAACGCGCGCAAAGCAGTTGAAAGATGCCATGCAAAATATCACCATTGATAGCGGTGAGCGCAAAAAAATGGCTGCCGAACTTGAGTTGATAAATATAGAACTCGGACGCGTTAAAGTTTCGGCTAAAGCTACTTCAGACGAAATGAACGCTATGCGCAGCGTGACAAATACAATTTATGCCATTGGGACTGCATTTTTCGGTTTGCGATCAATAGTATCTAACGTTTTTAAAGCATCCGATTTAAGCTCTCAAATGGAGCAAGCGACTATCGCCTTTGAAACCATGCTAGGCAGTGAAAGTAAAGCGCGTAAATTGGTTGGAGAGATTCAAAAACTTGCAGCAAACACACCTTTTGAAACTAAAGAATTAACCGACTATGCCAAACAACTGATCGCGATGGGTATTGAAGGCGATAAAGTAATCGCTACAATGACGCATCTCGGAGATATTGCTGCGGGCGTTGGTAGAGATAAATTACCGCAATTGGTTTTGGCTTATGGCGAAGTATCAACTGCAACAAAGCTATCCGGAAAGGAATTACGTCAATTTAATCAAGCCGGTGTTCCGCTCATAGAAGAGTTGGCAAAACAGTTTGGCGTGGCTAAAGAAGAAATCTCAAAAATGGCGCGCGAAGGCGAGATTAAGTTTAAAGATGTAGAAAAAGCCATTGAAAGTTTAACTACTGAAGGCGGAAAGTTTGCTGGATTAATGCAAAAACAATCGCTGACAACACAAGGATTACTCAGCACTTTAAAAGATAATATAGATTTACTTTTTGTCAGTTTTGGCGATGGTTTTAATATAGCGTTCAAAGAAATGCTAAAATCTCTCATTAATTTTACAAATGGACTTGACAGAGAAAAAGTAAAAGCATTTGGAGAATCGGTTGGTAATTTGGTAAAATTTCTTTTTGACTTCGGACCTGCTTTACTGCGGATTGTGAGCATTTATGTCGCTTACAATGCAGGTTTAGCAACTTACAAAGTAGCCATGACAGCAGTAATAGCTTTACAGTGGCTTGGAATAATTCCAATTAATGCCGAGACAAAAGCAAAATTAGCGTTAGCGGCAGCGACAAAAGTAGCTACATCCGCAGAAGAAAAATTAGCTGAAGCTGCGAAAAAAACACAAGCTGCATTTGGTTTGTGGGTTGCAGGTATTACACTCGCCATTGAAGTAGCAATTGCGCTTTATGATAAAATGACAGCTCTTAGCGCAGGTCAGCAAGCGATTAAAGATGCTACCGAAGAAGCAACAACAGCGATTAAAGGCGAAATTCAAACATCAACAAATCTATTTGCCATACTTAAAGATGTTTCTACAAGTTATGAGCAAAAACACGCTGCTGTTCAAAAAATAATGCAACAGTATCCGGATTATCTCGGTGACATTAAAACAGAGAAAGATTTGCTTGCTAACCTTGAAGTAGCGCAACAACGCGTTAATGAGAAAATTATTGAAGAAGGATTAGCGCGTGTTAAAGCCAATAAGATTCAAGAATTTGCAAATGAATTATTAGAAACAAATCTCGCAATAGCTAAAGAGCGGAGTAAGCCGGGTGGGTTGTTAGTTAACGAAGACGGTACTTCTGAAGTTGTTAATACATCTTTAGATGGATTATTGCAAAAACAGCAGCAAATTCTAAATAAAACAAAAGAGTTTACTTCTACTTTTGAAGGTACTGCGCGCGAAGTATCAAAGAGTATTGCGACCATGATTCAAAGCAATACAAGTGCTTTATCTGAAGAAATAGATGCTGCATATAAAGAGTTACAAGCAGCATCGGACAGAGATGATGAAGCTGGACAAGAAGCTACACTCAAGCGCATTAATCAACTCGAAGCGCAAAAAGATAAAATCATCAGCGAAACAGTTGATTTAGGTGAAAAGAAAAAAGAGATTGAAGCTAAAAATGAAGAAGACTCAGATAAAGCGCGTAAGGAACATTTGAAACGCGTAAAGGATGCAATGGACGCTGAATTGAAAGAATCTGAAATTTATTTTAAGCGCGAGCAATTAGTAGCTGAAGTAGCATTTCTGCAAAAACGGATTACTGAAAGCCAATACAATAAATTTGAACTTGAATTACAAAAGAATAAATATCGCGATATGCTTGATATTTACGAAAATTACAAACACGCGTTTGGTGAGAAATCGAAAGAAGCTACCGATATTGAACTCAAACAACTCGAAGAACAAAAAAAACTGATTGAGACAACCGCAAAACTCGCACCTAAAAATACGCGCGTAACGGAATCTATTGCCACCCTCAAATCGGGTGAAATACCAAGTGTTAAACAAGACGATAAAGACTTGCAATTACAAAAGCTGCACGAAACGAGCGAAGCTGAGACGAAGATGATTCAACAAAAATTCGCACAACAGGTATTTAATGAAATTCAGTTCGAGAATGAAATTGCGCGCATAAAAAAGGAAGGTGCCGATAAAGCCTACGATATTGCTTTAAAAGCTGCCGAACAAGAAACAAAACTGGGTAAAGAACTCAGCGATAAAGAAAAAGCCGAACTTGCTAAATTATTGACGGCTAAAACAGATGCTAATAACCATTATAACGACATAACACTCAAAAACGAAAAGCGCACAGGCGATTTAAAATTCCAACTTGAACAACTCAAATTAAAGAAATCGAGCGAAGCATTAGGTATTGGCATAGAGTTACTTTCATCAGATGCAGAAGCGAGAAAGAAAAATGCTTCAGCTATTAAAGCTCT
>JAYVNP010000071.1:0-38697 GCA_043758385.1 Saprospiraceae bacterium | reverse complement strand
CCCGCCAATTTGCAATGGTTTGAAGGTGCTACGTCGCAACGTGGTGGACAGTGGACGAACAGTGCGGCAATTGGCGATCCTACGGCCATAAATAGCATAGGAAATGGTTTTGTGTATGCAACAGGCGATGCAACAAACTTATACAACCGATATAACGCCACCGATATACTTTTTGCAAGCCGTTCAATTGTTTGGCTCAAACCTAATTTTATTGTTGTTTACGACCGCGCTAAATCTAAAACTGCCAATCGTTTCAAACGTTTCTTCTTACAATTCACCGCACCTCCAGCCATTTCTGGTAAAAATGTAACGGTTAGCACTCCGGGCGGACAAAAAGTGTATGTGTCTAATTTATTGCCAACTACATCGGTTCTTACAACAGCACCATCTGAAATACTGAACAGTTTGGCACAATTAGAGCAAACAACGAGTGAATTAAAAATCGAAGATCCGTCAAACCCAAGCGATATTCGATTTTTAAATGTTATTCAAGGTGCTGATGGAAACGTATTGCAAGATGTTGCCACATCGCTTCAAAGCACTGCTGGTACTCTATTTGAAGGTTCAATTGTTAAAAACATCGCTGTTTTATTCCCAAATGTTTGGAATGCTGCTTTCACTTCTACAACTTACAGCGTACCATCCACGGTAACAAGTCAAATAGTTACAGGCTTAACACCTAATACTGGATATACTGTTTCTCAAACGCCAAATGGCAACAATGTTACTGTAACAATTACACTAGGTGGTAGCGCAATGTCAGATGCAGGTGGCGTTTTGGTTATTGGTAATTCGACAATTAGTGCTTTGGTTAATTTGCCTGTTACAAAATCTTCATCCGCTCTTCAAGCTACACCAAACCCTTTGTCTGATAATACGACTATTAGTTACGAACTTAAAGAGTCCTCAATAGTTTCTTTGAAAGTGATTAATATTTTTGGTGAAGAGGTTGCCACTTTAACCTCTAATGAAGTGCTGTCTATTGGTTATTATGAAAAGGTATTCAACGTCGGAAATTTGCCGAATGGACTTTATATCTGTTCGCTACAAACTGGTGATAAAGTTGAGAATTTGCGAATAGTTGTAAGCCATTAAGATTATTGGTTTTCAAGAAATAGAATAAAATAAAACCTCGTCACAGCGTTTGTAGTGGCGGGGTTTTTTGATTTTTCAGAAGATATTATTAAATCTGCTTAAATTTTTAATTATAAAATCAGTTGATTTCACGATTCGACTTTTCTTTAATTTCTTCAAAAATATTTCTGACGCAAGTTTTTACAATCTGGTCAACTTCTTCTTCACTTAAAAATTGGTCATAATTTTTTTGAGAAAGAAGGATATCATTATTGTAAACTAAGTATTCAAATTTTTTAGTGACTATTTTAATGTTTGATTGAATTGAAAATGTTTTTTTAATTTTAAAGTCTATAAAATTTAAAGAAATTAAATAGTCTGAAATATCATCATCTTCGTACTTATTGTTCGATTTTTCTATTAAAAAATCTACAGATGAATATGAGTCATAATAATATTCATCAACGTTGTAATTATCGTAATTTTCTTCTCTTATTACATTGATGGCATACTTTATTTCTTCATAATATTTACCATTTACAATTTTTTCGATCTCAATTTTTATAAATAAATCAGAAAATATTTTTGAAGAGTCAATAAACTTATCAACGAGTAGATTCAAACAATTTTCAAAAAGACTTAGGATAACTTTATTATTTCTACGAGGTGATTTGATTATATTTGGGTTAGCTCCTCTCTTCCACACCGAAATCTCTTTCTCCAAATCTGTCGGCTCTTCTAAAGATTCTCCTTTTGCTGCTTTAATGTTCAGTTTTAAACTCCAAACAAATTGCTCTATGATATATCTTACAAAAGCATTAATGTCGCCAGAATCTGCTTGATTGAGTGCGAATAAATAATTTTTTTTGTCGGAAGTTTTGACGATGACGGGTGGTAAATTATGTTTGAGCAAAACATAATTCATCAGCAAGCGAGAAATACGACCGTTGCCATCATCGAAAGGGTGAATACAAACAAATTTATAATGAAGTATAGCTGCTAAAGCGATTGGATGTAATTCATTTTTTTCATCTTCGGTTCTAATCCATTGAAAAAGCTCGCCCATTTTTATGGGTGTATCTATTGGCGAAGCATATTCGAATATTTCGCCGTTTTGCAAACGCACTGAGTTGGGATATTTTTTATACGTTCCAACGTCAATTAATCGGCGAGTACCTTGCCCATCAGCAGTCTGTGCTTCTTTCCAAAAAGGTCGAACGAGTAAAACTCCGTGCAAATGTTTTAAATCCGATTCGGAAATAGGTCGTTCAGAATCTTTTGCCAATTGTTTTATGAGTTCGAAAGTGACATCATGCGCTTTCATTTCTTCATACTCTCTTAATTCGTGATTGCCAGTTGTTTTATCAAAGAGTAATAATAGTTTGGTCTCGCCATAAGTGAGCGTATTGCCTTCAATATGATTCGAATTGTAATTAAACTCCAATCGAATCTTTTCATCAAAGGCGCGTTGATGCTCAGCTTTAATGGGTTGCAAAGCAGTTAAAGTTTTTACAAGACTGTCAACATTACGAATAAGAGATTCCATATCACAAAAATATATTAAAAAGTTTAAAGTAGTTTATATTTTAAAATGGATTTGATTTTAATTACCCACTAACACATAGCGTTTACCGGGCAAAACTTTGACTACATTTTTAATTTCAAGTTCAAAGATTAAACCTGCAATGGCACTGTGAGAAAGTTGCATGGCGTGTGTAAGAGCATCAATTAAAATACCATTTTCGCTGGCTTTAAGCAAATCAACCAAACGCGATTCATTGGGCGTTAAGTCAATAAAAAGTTTAGGTTGAATACTTTTGGGTGCATCTAAAGTTTCCCAACCTAAAGAATTGGCTATATCGGAGGGCGCAGAAACAATTTGCGCTTTGAGTGATTGTATAAGATGCAAACAACCTTCCGACATTTTATCACCTATTCGACCAGGGACGGCAAAAATTTCTCTATCGTAACTGTGCGCAATCTGTGCGCTAATCATTGAGCCACCTTTTCGCGCCGTTTCAACAACTACCAATGCGTCGCACATACCGGCAATGATGCGGTTGCGCATCGGAAAGTGCTCGCGGTCAGGTTGTTGATCGCTCGGATATTCTGAAATTAAACCGCCTTGGGTCAACATTTTATCAGCCAAACTTTTGTGCGTACGCGGATAAATGGTTTGAAAACCTGTTCCCATAACAGCAACAGTCTGTAATTTTTTTTCTAAAGCTTGCGAATGCGCCGCACCATCAACACCGAGTGCTAAACCAGAAACGATGATAGGGTGATACGGTTGAAGGGCTTCAATAATTTCTGCGCACATCCGCTGTCCATAATTCGACATTTGTCGCGTACCGACAATTGAAATCATTCGCCCATGATTCAAATCAGCGTTTCCTTTGTAATAAATTAAAAATGGGGCATCAACGCAATTTAAAAGTCGTTGAGGATAGTCTTTATCAGTTCTAAAGATGACGCGAATGTCGTTTTCTTCAATAAAGCGCAATTCATTTTCCGCCCATGCAATTGTTTTTCCGTTCGATATATCATTCACAGAAGTTTCACCTACCCATTTAACGGCTAAAAGCGATTTACTCGATGCTTTAAATACGTTTTCTGCACTGCCGAAATGATGGACTAAATTTTTAGCTGTAACTGCACCAATTTTTGTTGATTTTATAAGTGCTAATCTGTAAAGTAATTCGCTCATTGTTTTTTAAATTCTTAAAGCACAAAATAACAGAATTCAAATATTTTTTGCGTTTTTTTGTTAATAAAATTAAGATTTTTAAGTTTTTAGTTTAAAAAAATGATTTCACTAAAAAAAATGATTAATTTTGTTGCATTAAAACACTGTAATTTTCAATAATCTTTTTTTATGAGAAATATTTTTCCTAATATAGAAACAGGAATAATTTTTTTAGTTATTATCTCGGCATCATTGTGGGGCATAAAATCTTGCCGAGCAAAAAATGCGAATACTATCATATCAACCGTTCCCACAACAACAACGGCACTACCCAATTTTCGAGATACCACAACATCATTGGCTACGCCAACTTCTCCTGCTTCGTCAAATTTACCGGCTTTACGCAGAGTGAATGCGCCAAAATCACCCGTTAAGATACAAAATTCTAATGATTTATCTTCACCAGATTTAAACAGTTCAGCTACCAATGCAACACTTCAACCTGCTGTTACTTCGCCAAATGTTCCTGCATCTTATAACACTAACGTTGTTCGGAGCAAAAGTTTAACACCTTCGACACCGCAAACGCAAGGACAAAACCAACCGAGTGTTGTGTTTTCAAACAATGCGCCTTTGTATGTACTTATTGCCGGTTTAAATGTGCATACTTCGCCGAGTTTAAAAGCGCGCTCACTTGGCAAATTGCATTTGAATGATATTGTTTATTTTATGAACGACAAATCGGATGATGTAACGACAGTGCATTTGGCAGACGGTACAGAAGTTTCTGCGCCATGGTTTAAAATAAAAACTAAACGTGGCACTGAAGGTTGGGTACATGGGTCGGGTGTAGATTTTTATAAACGCTCACCGAAGAAAAACTTCTAATTGTCAGAACAATTTTATGCTTTTAGTGTCTTAACTTTGCAAAAAAAATTTAAGACCTATTACAATGTCCACCAAAAATACAGTTAATACTTTTGAAAGTCGCCATATTGGTGCAAACATTTCCGAGATGTCTGCCATGTTAAAAACTATCGGAGTAGATAGTTTAGAAACGCTGATTGCGCAAACAGTTCCTGAAAATATCAGACTTAAAGTTCCGTTGCAAAATGTAGAAGCGCAATCAGAATTTGAATATCTTCGCGAACTTAAAAAAGTAGCTGCTAAAAATAAAGTTTTTCGTTCTTATATCGGTATGGGATATAATGGTACTGTTACGCCATCCGTAATTCTGAGAAATATTTTTCAAAATCCAGGCTGGTACACACAATACACACCTTACCAAGCGGAAATTGCACAAGGCAGATTAGAAGCGTTACTTAACTTTCAGACAGTTGTTTGCGATTTAACAGGTTTATCCATTGCTAATGCGTCTCTTTTAGATGAAGGGACATCAGCTGCTGAAGCGATGAATATGTTCTTTCATGAAAAAAACAAAAAAAGTGTAACGTCAGCTAAATTTTTTGTTGATGCACACGTTTTTCCTGCTACTTTAGATGTTCTGACAACGCGCGCGCACCCGCTCGGAATAGAAATAGTTGTAGGCGATTGGAAAACGATTACATTAACTTCTGAATTTTTTGGGGTGATGTTACAATACCCAAACACAGAAGGAGCAGTTGAAGACTATCGCGCATTTTCTTTAAAGTGCAATGAAAATAAAATCCACGTCATTGTTGCGGCCGATATTTTATCGCTCACGCTTTTAACTCCGCCCGGTGAATGGGGTGCTGATTGCGTGGTCGGAACTACGCAACGTTTTGGTGTACCATTGGGTTTTGGCGGACCGCATGCCGCGTATTTTGCAACTAAAGAAGAATATAAACGCAATATACCAGGTAGAATAATAGGCGTTTCTGTGGATGTGCACGGCAAAAAGGCATTGCGCATGGCTTTGCAAACACGCGAACAACACATACGCCGCGAAAAAGCAACATCCAATATTTGTACGGCACAAGCACTACTTTCTATTATGGCGAGTATGTATGCTGTATATCATGGACCCAATGGTTTGAAAAAGATTGCGACTATTATAAATAATAATGCAAAAACTTTAGCGCAAAAACTTACGGATATAGGTTTTGAAGTAAAGCACACACATTTTTTTGATACGATTTCAGTTGTTGTTAAAGATGCAACGCTTCTTCAAGATATCAAACGCAACGCTATAAAGTATGGAATCAATTTTTGGTATGGCGAAAAAAATATAATTCAAATTGCGCTTGACGAAACGATTAATGACCGAGACATTTCAGATATCTTTTTATTATTTCTTTCGACGCGCACAAAAGAAACGACACAAAAACAAAATAAAACTTTTGGAATACCAGACGTATTAGTACGTACTTCTGAATTTTTGACGCACCCAATATTCAATTCGTTTCACACGGAATCTTCGATGATGCGCTACATAAAGCGTTTGGAAAATAAAGATGTTTCATTGATGCACTCCATGATTGCTTTAGGTTCTTGCACGATGAAATTAAATGCCGCATCGGAACTTATTCCGGTAAGTTGGGAAGAATTTGCAAACATTCACCCACTCGCGCCGAGCGAGCAGACGCGCGGTTACAAATTTATTATTGATCAACTCTCGAAATGGTTATGCGACATTACTGGTTTTACTGCGTGTTCATTTCAACCAAATAGTGGCGCGCAAGGTGAATATGCTGGCTTGTTAACTATTCGCGCGTATCATTTAAGTCGTGGCGATGCGCACAGAAATATTGCTATTATTCCATCTTCTGCACACGGAACAAATCCTGCATCGGCAGTGATGGCGGGCATGGAAGTTGTTGTAACAGCGTGCGATGAAAAAGGAAATATTGACGTGGCAGATTTACGTGCAAAAGCAGAACAGCACAAAGATAATTTAGCGTGTTTAATGGTGACTTATCCATCAACACATGGCGTTTTTGAAACGTCTATTCAAGAAATTTGTAAAATTATTCACGATTTAGGCGGTAAGGTTTACATGGATGGTGCAAATATGAATGCGCAAGTTGGTTTAACAAGTCCGAACGAAATTGGCGCTGATGTTTGCCATTTGAACTTACATAAAACTTTTGCTATTCCGCATGGCGGCGGCGGACCTGGTGTTGGACCAATTTGTTGTAACGATTCGCTCGCGCCATTTTTGCCGGGGCATATTCATACAAAAACGGGTGGCAAAAAAGCAATTCATGCCGTATCGAGTGCGCCTTTCGGCAGTTCGAGTATTTTATTAATTAGCTATGGTTATGTGGCGATGTTGGGTTCGGAAGGTGTGACAAATGCTACAAAGTACGCGATTCTTAACGCCAATTACATGAAAGCGCGATTAGAAAAAGATTTTCAAGTGCTTTACACTGGCGAAAATGGACATTGCGCGCACGAAATGATTCTCGATATGCGTCCCTTCAAATCAATTTGTTCGGCGGAAGATATTGCGAAACGTTTGATGGATTATGGTTTTCATGCTCCGACTTTAAGTTTTCCAGTTGCGGGTACAATTATGATTGAACCTACCGAAAGTGAAAACAAAGAAGAACTCGATCGTTTTTGCGATGCGCTTTTAGAAATCAGGAAAGAAATTGATGAAATTGCCAACGGCGACTATCCAACAGATAACAATGTGTTATGCAATGCGCCGCACACTGCCGAAATTGTAACTGCTGATTATTGGAAATATGCCTACACTCGCGAAAAAGCGGCGTATCCTCTACCCTATTTAAAAAATGGTTATAAAATTTGGGCAACTGTTGGTAGAATTAATAGCGCACAAGGCGATAGGAATTTAATTTGTACTTGTCCGCCGTTAGAAAGTTACATGCAAGCATAAAAAAAATAGCTCTCGTAAGTTTTAAAAATTTACGAGGGCTTTAAAGGCTGTTTAAATTTAAACTATTAAATATGCCTTTCAGCGTGGTAACTGGAACGCACAAGCGGTGAACTTTCAACAATTTTAAAACCTTTTTGCATTCCGACTTCTTTGTACTCGGCAAAAATTTCCGGATGAATAAATTCGGCTACGTTTAGGTGCATTTTAGTAGGTTGTAAATATTGTCCGATGGTCATTACATCGCAACCATTTGCTAATAAATCATCCATGGTTTGAAAAACTTCTTCTTTAGTTTCACCTAAACCTACCATTATTCCCGATTTTGTGCGCTTACCAAAATCTTTTGTCCGTTTAATTTGCTCTAAACTGCGACTGTATTTTGCTTGCGGTCTGACCAAACGATACAGACGCGGCACAGTTTCCATATTGTGCGAAACAACTTCTTGTCTAGCCGAAATAATTAATTCTAACGCATCCCAGACTGCTTTAACGTCGGGTATTAAAGTTTCAATAGTCGTTTGAGGTGAAAAGGCTTTAACGTTAACGACTGTTCTAAACCAAATTTCTGCACCTTTATCTTTCAATTCATCTCTGTTGACGGAAGTTATTACAGCGTGTTTAACGCGCATCAACCGAATCGCCTCAGCTACGCGTTGTGGTTCATCTGTATCAAGTTCGGTTGGTCTTCCCGTTTTTACTGCACAAAAAGAACACGAGCGCGTACAAACGTTTCCCAAAATCATAAACGTTGCAGTGCCTGCACCCCAACATTCACCCATGTTTGGGCAATTACCCGATTGGCAAATAGTGTGTAGCTTATATTCGTCAACTAAATTTCTAACTTTCTTAAATTCTTCACCAATCGGAAGTTTTACGCGCAACCAATCAGGGCGTTTGACGCGTTCTTTTATAACTTCAAGAGCAAGAGTATCTTCCATAAATTAATTTCAGTGTTGGATATTATTTTTTTTGAGGTTAAAAAAAATTAACCAATAACTTTTTCTATCCATCATTATTGTCTTACACCTAACTGTACAGAAATGTAAAAGTTTAAAAAATAAGGCAAATTTTGTTCATTCGCCATAATGGGTAATCTTTTTGGAAAAACGTCGAGCATGACGCCAACTTCAACCGCTTTTAAAAATTCGTCGAAAGCACCCCAATCTAAATGTACACCTACTTGAGTATGTACACCGGGTACAACAGACACTTCATTAAAACCTTTAAAAAAATTAGATGCACCATTAATCTGAGTAGGGTCTAAAAAAGTTGTAGCTGTCGCGTCAGTATATTTTATGCTTACAGTGGGCTCTCTGCTTGCATTAATGTCAATATAATACGGTTTCATAACGGCGACAGTTAGTCCACCAGAATAATTTACCGCCAATGCTACACCATTACGCGACGCTTTTTCGGAATAATATCTTTTGATACCATAACTTAAACGTATTGGAAAGCAATCATTTTGTTTGCCATAAGAATAACTATTAAAACCTTGCTGCGGCTGAAATCCGCCGTAGTCAGATGTTTTAATTGTTTCTTTGTAGTGTCTCAGTTCGCCCAAACTAATTTTATAATAGGTAGTTTTGAAGTACGTTTTTATATCGCCTTGCGTGTATCCGATATTCCATCCACGCGCAGTATGAATCCGAAAATCAATACCGCGCTCTTTATTATAAATAAATCCTTTCGCGCTACCGTCGTCAGTGTATTGTGCTTTCGCGGAATATACCTGCAAAAATAAAACACCGATTGTAAAATATATTTTGTTCATCAGCACATCGTCTTAGGCTTCAAATTTAGGCTAAAATATGGAAAAACAAAAACTAATTACGCATATATTTCATCTCTTGTTAAAAACTCATACAATCGTGTTCTCAAATAGTGTCTTGTTTTAAATTCTAAAGTAATACCTTTTGCTAAAAACTTAACTAAAGGTTTGCAATCAGTATCAAATAGCTCATAAAAAACATTATGCAATCTTTCCACGAATGAAGAACCCGAACTTGTTTTTAAAAATTTTATAAACGTATCTAAAAACCTATTTTTTGTTTTTTCTGGATCAATAGCGTATAGTTTTTCCGCGTACTCGCCAAATAATTCCACATCATTTGTTTTTTCAATCATTTTAATGATGCTTTCCCAATCTTCTTTCCTAAAATAAATATACGCTAAAACTTCTCTCGATTCCGAATCGCTCATTTTAGATTCATATACTTTTGTCAATTTTTCAATGCCTTCAGCTGAAATATTATGTTCATACAAAACATCTAAAAAGCTTTTTTGGTTTGAAGTGATGAGCATTTGGTAAGCTAAATCTTTAATTTCAGCAACATTATTTTGCTTTACTGCAATGTCGTATTCGAGCCTTAGAAAACCAAAACTAACTTCGGGTTCAGAATAATATAATTTACCTTGTTCGATCAGATATTTCGCTTCAATATATTCTTCTCTTTCGATGCAGTTGTAAACAGCGTTTAAATACAGATTTGAATTTCTTTTTTTAACGCGCAAAATTTTACGCGCTTCATCGTTTTTATTGAGTCGGTATAAGAAATTAATTTCTAAAAGCTCTAAATAAAATTGTTCTTCAAAATAAAGCGAACTTTTTGAAAGTGCCTCACGGATAGAATCCAATAATTCGAGATTGTTTTCTTCGGTAAATATTTTTTCTTTGAAAGCATAGTTTACAATAGCTTGAGATTCTGCCAATTTAATATACGCCTGTGCTAAAGTGAGAAGATATTTGCGCAGTTTTTCTTTTAGTTCGGGAGCAACAATCAGTGGATGAATGGTTGCTAAAAAATCGTTTGAAAATTGACGGCGTTTTTCTAATTTTTTTCCTATACTAAAATCACTCCGATGCAAACGCAAAATGAAATGGGTGTAACAATACCAGAACTCTAAAGCGTTTGAAAAATTCTTCTGCTGAAAACAGTTTTCAATTTTAAATTTAATGCCATCCAAAAAAGTTACAAGTTGTTCCCAACCTTTCGGGTTAATATCGCCATGAGAAGTTCTCGCTTTTGTAATTAATTTAGAAAAAATTTCTTTAGAAGAAGTTTCGATATTTTGCCCATCGGCATCTAAACCGAAACGCGCACGAACAGCCATTTCAAAGTTTTTATTACTCGAACTGACATCAATCACAAATTTTTTAAGCTCTTCAAATTCGACGTTCTGAATAATGTTTTTAACTGTTTGAGGTTTTATAGGCGCGTTTTTCTTTTTATCTTCAGCTTGCTTTACTTTATTATCGCGTGCTTCTTCAAAGCGTCCGTTCAATTCTTCGAATGCGTAGTAAGCGTGACGACAATCTTTTTCGGGCAAACCACAGTCGCAGGCAAAATCTTTTACTTTTTTACCAACCAACATAATTTCAATTTCATAAAGTTGCGCGCCTTCTTCGTATTTACATAACCAAAGTTTTTTTTCGATCTCTTCTAAAGAACCAATTCGCCCTTCCGATAAATGTACTTCTGCATCCGTAACAGATTCTTCTGAAAAAAAATCGCTAAACTTATCGAGCGCAAAAGGTAATTTCATGATTAATAAATATCTTTGATAAAAGTTTCAAAATAGTATATCATACAAAATTAAGCATTCTCCAGAAAATAACATAGCTTTCATTTATGAAAAACCTTATTTTAATCCGTCATGCCCATGCAGAATTTTTTGCGCCTCAAGGTAAGCCAGATTTTTATCGCGTTTTATCCCATAAAGGAATAGAAGAAGCCGAACTCATGTCTGAAATTATGACCGAAAAATTACCTCAACCTGAAATGATTTTATCTAGTTCGGCAACACGCGCACTGCAGACGGCTGAAATTTTCAAGAAGAAAAATTTCAATTCATTAATTATTCAAGAAGAAAAACTGATTTACGATGCAGAAGCAAATGATATTTTAGACTTTATAAAAGAATTACGTAGTGACATAGAAACATTTTGGCTTTTTGGACATGAGCCTAAACTTACTGAAATTATTATGTCATTAACTTTGGATTTCGATAAAACGATGTCAACTTGTAGCATTGCTTTTTTAAAATTTGATACAATTTCTTGGATTGATGTGAACAGAAAGAATTTAACGAGCATAAAACACTATGTTCCCAGCTATTTTAAATAATTGTTGATGAAAAATAAGTTATTCAGAGTCCCTCGCACTAAAAATTGTTAAACTTATTTACTAAACCGTAAAATTTATTGCGAATCTTCTAAAAAGTTCCTATACTTGTATGAAATTAGTCTCAATTTTAATTGGACACATGAAGACTAATTATTTCTTCACTTAAAAATTAAACATGATTAAGGTTTTAACGCTTTCGGTAATTTGCATAGGCGTTTATTTAGCGGATTCATCCGTCCTGACAACAAAAATTTACAGACAGAAATCAGAACAATCTAACGCACTCACTCCTTTAGAATCCTTGAAAGGTTGGAAACTCTTATTTGATGGAAAAACAACCAATGGTTGGAGAGGCTATAACAAAAGTCCGCTTTCAAAAGATTGGATCATTGACACAAACGATCAATCGTTAATGCTAAATGCTCACCGCGAGAATGGAAACTGGAAAACAGAAGATGGTGATATAATGACGGATGCCACTTATGAAAATTACGAATTACGTTTGGATTGGAAAATTGATAGTTGCGGTAATTCGGGTATTATTTACGATATTGTTGAAGATCCTAAACTCAATGCAACATACGAGTCTGGTCTCGAAATGCAAATTTTGGACAATACATGTCATCCAGATGCAAAAATTATAAAACACCGTGCAGGTGACTTGTACGATTTAGTAAGTTGTTCCGTCGAAACGGTTAAACCCGCAGGCGTTTGGAATAAAGTTCGATTAGTTCAAAAAAATGGAAAAATTGAACAATGGTTGAACGATATAAAAGTTGTTACTGCTGATATGAACGACGCGAATTGGGAAAAAATGATAGCAGGCAGCAAATTCAAATCAATGACGATGTTTGGCAAATCGAAAAGCGGGCACATTGCTTTACAAAATCACGGCAATCGGGTTTGGTTTAAAAATATAAAAATTAGAATGATTTAAATACGTTTAAATTCTTTTTTATTGATGGCTTCGTTTTTTATAAAAAACGAAGCCATTTTTTTGTCCAATTTTTTGAAACGAAGAATCGCGTGGGCGATCTAACTTAGAAACAAAAAGCGAATCGAGCGTAGAAATATTATAATTGATGTAATTCACTGGTTTTTTTTCGGTATAAAAATATTGGGCGTAGCTCTTAAAATTTGTTGTTTCAATGACGGAATTGAGATTTTTGTGCGCTCCATAAAATTCAATAGCCGCGCCTTGCGAATATTTCTCGATTTTTGGTACAAATTGATAAATAATTGTTTGTGCTAAAAAAAGCGAAGCAAAAAAAATTATAACTAAACCCAACCTAATTTTTTGATTCAAATAAAGTACAACACCTAAAATAAACATCACCCCAAACTCAATACCGAAACCCAATTCCCAATTACTCCACTCAACTTGGGCGTTTAAATTGGCAAGTGCAAAAGCATCCTTATTAAAAAGTGGTTTAATAATTTCAGGATGCTGACCAACAAGCGGTAAAATAATAATTACGGCGCACCAAATGGCACCGACGAGACATAAAATTACTGCTGGTAATATTTTTTTTAATCGCGAAAGTACACGTTTATCACGCTGCATAATTAAAATGTGTTCTAAATGAACAGCTGCTAAATACGTCAACGGAAAATAACACAAACTCGAATAATGAACTATTTTGGATTGCACTAAACTAAACACAATAAGCGTTGCAAAAAAAAGAACGCGCATCAATAATGTAAAATGTTTTTCAGAAATAAAAATACTTTCGCGATTCGGGGAAAAAAGTTCTGGTAATGCAAATGCTACGGCAGGAAAACAACCCAGCAGCAAAACCACAACATGATAACCCATAAATCCGCCATGACCAGCATCTTGTGTTTGTGCTAAACGCAAATTATATTGAATAAAATTTTCTGTAAACTTTCCATAATGATTTAATAAGTCGTCGCCAAACCATAAACTCGCTATCACGATGGCTAAAAGGCAAAATGGCACAAAAATTTTAAGATAGTTTAATACTAACTTTAGGAAATTTTTATTAAAATTTAAAATTAAATACGTGATAGAATACGTTAAACCGATCATTAAAAGTGCAACCGGACCTTTTGTAAGCAAAGCCAATCCGCCAAAAATGGCAGCTAAAAAAACTACTCCGATATTTTTCCAAAAATTGAGCACATCAAAAGTTTTAGAAAGATACGTAAGCGACATAAAAATAAAAAAATTAAACCACGGATCAATTATTCCAGACTTAAAATATAAATGCGGCAATAGCGAAGCACCAAAACAAGTTGCCCACAAAATGCCAAATCGCGAATTGTTCGTTACTTTTTTTCCGACAAAAAAAACGGTTACTAAAGTTAATACACCACAAAGCGCATCGGGAAATCGCGCTGCGTATTCGTTTACACCAAAAACTTTCATGCTCAAAACTTGAAACCAAATAAATAGCGGTGGTTTTTCGTAAAAGGGTTGAAAATTTATTTGCGGTTGTGTGTAATTTTTGGTGAGAATCATTTCGCGCGCACATTCGGCAAAATTTATTTCGTCCCAATCAAATAAATGTGCTGAACTCAGAAATGGTAAAAATAAAATAGCAGCTACAATAGCAATAATTAAAGCAATAATTTTTGAGCTAATCACTTTCATAATCTATAAATATTAAACTCTTTCAGAGTTTTTGTCTGGGGTTTTCCAATTTTAATTCCTTAATTTTTATTTCCTTAATTTTTAGTTCCTTAATTTTTAATTCCCCCAACGTTCCAATTGTTGAATTACAGCGCGAAAATCTTTGGGTAGTGGTGCTTCAAAAGTTACACGCTCCAAAGTTACGGGATGCGTAAAACTCAATGTTTGCGCATGAAGCGTCGAACGTTTTATCAAAGGTACTCTTCCCTCTTCATCACCCATTTTAAATTTTTTGGTTTTAATTTCATCGGCAAATAGTTCTTCGCGCTTACCATAAAGTTTATCAACGGCTAACGGATAACCGATAGATTGAAAATGTACACGAATTTGGTGCATCCGCCCAGTTTTAATATCGGCTTCGACGAGCGAAAATAATTTATAACTTTTGCGCAATTTAAAATCTGTAATGGCATCCTTACCTTTTTTTGCCACCATCATTTTACCTGCTATACTCGGGTGTTCCGTTATCGGATTATTTATTGTACCCGATTCAGTATGCAGCACACCATCAACGAGAGTTAAGTAAACTTTTTTTGTCTCTCTGTTTTCAAATTGCATCGAAAGATGTCTGTGCGCTTCCGCTGTTTTTGCAAATACAATCGCACCCGACGTTTCTTTATCAATTCTATGAACTGTAAAAACACTGTCGCGCGTTTCTCTCAACATAGAAAGAATGTTGTTCGGATCTTTTCCAGACCTATCGGGAATGGATAAAATAAACGGCGGTTTGTTTACCACTACTACGCTGTCGTCTTCGAAAATAATATCTAATCCTTTTTGCATCACTCAAATTAAAAATAACGGCACAAAGATAGTTTTATAATTGAGGGTTAAACTGGTAAATAAAATAAAAAATTGTTTGAGAATCTAAAAACAAGTTAAAGCTACATACAAGTAGTTTCTACTAATTAATGCTCATCGATTTACGCAAAATGGATTCCCTATTCATTTGATTCGATGATATTTCACTATTTTTGAAGTTGGGTTTGTGAATTTGTATTTTATCCCATAGATCTTCAGCCGACGCGTAAAACTGTTATATTGAGTTTATTTATCCGCACAAATTTAATTTTAATTTTGTGCGCTTGATAACTATGCTATTACATATCTTTGTAATAAATTCCATATCATTACGCAATTTATCAAAATAAACTTAAACAATGAAAAAGGAAGATCCAATTGTTCCAAAACCTATTGTAGAAGACCATTACATCACACACAGTGAGTTTGCTGAAAAACTCGGCTTCTGCGAAAGAACTTTTCTGAGAAAACGGAAAGAGCATGGAATAGAATATGTAGGCAGAATGATTTCACCAAAAGAACAACGCATAACACTTATTGAATTTGGATTTTTGAATATTGAAGATAATTACCCCCCCCCGAAAATTAAAAATGAATAGAATGTCCGAATATGTCGGAATAAGTCTGATTGTGTCTGCTATTAAATCGTTGAAGCATTATAATTTTGCATCATAGAAGTTTTCGCGAATACTCTATGTGTAAATTTTATTTCTTAACATTTTTAATTTTTAAAAACATGAAAAAAGTATTTATTGCATTTTTATTTGTTGCCGGGTTCACCTTAAGTGCAAGCGCAAGCAATGATATGACAAAATCAGAAATTAAATCAGAGATTAAGCTTTGTGAAAAATCTGATATGACAAAATCAGAAATTAAATCAGAGGTTAAGCTTTGTGAAAAATCTGATATTAGAAAATCTGAGATTGAAAGTTATTGTGCAACCTATAATTCTTGTGCTGGAGATATAACAGTATGTAGTGGAAATGCTGAATTTTCAGCAGGTGCTGCAAGATTTCTTGGACAGCAGGTTGACGATGCAGCTGGCTGTTGTGTAGAAGATTAAAAAGTCATACAATTATACCCCCATTTTCAACGGAAAGATGGGGATTATATTAATACCTATTTATGAAAAAAATAATTATTATTACTTGCTTTTCATTAATAAAGCTAAGTTCTTTTGCACAAATTCAAGGTTCTGCTATTTATAAATATACCAGTGGCGGCCTAAATGGCAAAATTACTTTTTTTAAATTATACTTCGATGCTAACAAATCTCTTTATGTTGGTAATAAAGGATCGCAAGCAATTCGATTACAAAAATTAACTCCTCCTCTTTCTTTTGACGACACCTTGGGTATTGACGAAAAAGAGTTTCAAGAGGCAGCGATGAACAAAAGAAAGATTTACACTTATTTTATAGATGAGGAAGGTGATTGCGTATATAAAAATTTCAAAGATAGTATTTTGATTTTCAGACATGTTTTAACAAACGCACCATTAATTACAGTTGAACCCAAACTTCCAGTGTTAAACTGGAATATTTTAGAGGAAACGAAAAGAATTGGCAAATTTAATTGTCAAAAAGCAACGACATCTTTTAGAGGAAGAAAATACGAAGTTTGGTACACATTGGAGATACCTATTTCTAACGGACCTTGGAAATTACATGGCTTACCGGGTCTGATTTTGGAAGCGCAAACAGATGATAGCCTATTTTCTTATGTATTAGAATCTGTTGATTTATCTGAAAAGAATATCAATCTCATAAAAGAGCCTAAACTCGGTGAACGCTGTTTATTAAATGATTATCAAAAGGTCAGAGATAAAATTACACAAGATGCGCTTAGCAAAGCAATCACTGAAGTAGAATCTAAGGGCGCATCAGTATACATGTCTTTTGATCCCAAAAAAGTGAAGCGCAGCAATGCTAATGCTCAAGAACTTAATTTTGACGATATGAAGAATTAAATAAGCTCTGATTTGAAATAAATGCTAAAATGTCTTTTTTTTCTTCTCCTATCATTTAACTGTTTCTATGCTTTGGCGCAAGACCGCATGAGAATAACAGGTTTTGTGCGCGATTCTCTTAAAGAGCCAATACTTTTTGCTCAGGTATATGTGCAGAAAACAGATTCGATTTCTGTTGTTGCTTTTGGCAGCACTAATAGCGAAGGTGCGTTTAGTTTTTCTGCGCCACTCCTTAAAAACTTTATTGTTAAAGCCAATTTATTAGGTTTCGAAGCCAAAATTATTCGTTTTGAAAACAACGAAAAATCGGAAATAAGCATTCATTATAACCTAAGTCCCAAAACATTTACATTAAAAGAGACAATTGTCAGAGCCAGCAGCACCATTCAGAAAAGCGACACTACGACTTTTAGTGCAGATAAATTTCGCGACTCGACGGATCGAACTATTGACCAAGTAATTGCGAAATTACCTGGTGTCGAAGTAAATAAAACAACCGGAGCCATTTCGGTGCAAGGTAAGTCGATTAAAAAAATACTGTTTGAAGGCGACGATATGACCGGAAGAAATTACCAATTAATCTCTCAGAATATGCCCGCAGATGCTATCGATAAAATTCAACTGATTGATAAGTTTGTAGAAAACAAACAACTCAAAGGCATTAAAAATTCGGATGATATAGTGATTAATTTAACCCTGAAAGAAAATAAGCGCTATTTATTTTTTGGAACGGCAAATGTAGGAGCAGGAAATGATGACCGTTACGAAAGTTCAATCAATTTAATTGGCGCATTCAAAAAATTAAAAACCCTGTCGTTTGGTTCGTACAATTCGGTGGGTAGAATTTCTGTTGCTGAAAATATGTTGCACACCGAGTTTAAAGAAGATGGCGAAGCGGAAGCACAACGCTCTCTATTACATAGTAACAATAGTTCCATCATTAATTTTGGAACTGTTCCGGATTTAGGACTCAATTCTCAGAGTGTTCGCTTTAATAAAGCGGCTTTAGCCTCTACACTTTTTGTTTTAAGACCAATAGAAAAATTGGTCTTAAAAGGCGGCATAACTTTCAGTCGCGACAATATGCTTTCTTATATTAGTAACGATCAAAAATATTTGCTCCCCGATTCAAGTTTTGTGCTTTCCGAACAAAACATCAATCAGTCAAGACCAAATATTTTTGAAACACATTTCGACGCTCAATTCGATGCAAGTGACAAATTATTACTGCGGTATAAAATGGACGTGCGCAAATCGCTGATAGATAATTCGGCGCAGGCAATATCGAATGGCAATACAATTGCAAATATTTTAAATACGGACATTTTTTCTGCTGCCAATACTTTCGATTTAACATATCGCATTAACAACCAACAGGCTCTCACTGCCAACGCTAGTTTTGTTTCTGATAACAATAGACAAAATTACGCTTTATCGCAAAGTATTGACAGAACAGTTCCATTCGGAAAAGCGTTTAGCGATGCTCTGAATCAAAATATTTCGCGCTCAATATCGTACTTTTCGTTTAACGGACAATGGCTTTACAATTATAACAATTTGCAAATTGCAACTTATACAGGTTTTGTCCAGAGAGTTGAAAAAAGTAATTCGCTGCTGAGCCCTTACTACAGAAAAGTAGAATTCACGTTATCCGATTCATTTGAAAACATAACCAATTTCAACCAAGAAAATTATTACGTCGGTTTGAATTTGAATAAAATATTATTTGGTATCAAATTAGGGCTGGATGTTTCAGCGGGCTATCAGAAAACAGAAAGTGGAAATAATGTTTTAGCTTCAGGATTATACGTATTACCAACTTGGCTACTTCAGAAAAAATTTTCAGATCGAAGTAACTTACTTTTCACTTATGGTTTGAATTACATTTTACCACAAACACAGAATTTACTCAATTCTTATATTTTGAATGACTATAGAACACTGACGCGTGGTGACACAGCTTTAGTCGCGCAAAATTCCAATACGTTTGTGGCGTATTATAAATATGGAAACTTCGCAAACCGATATTCATTTTATATCAACCTCATTCACAACAGAAATAACGGGGGCTATAGAAGCGATTTAACTGTGAATAACAATTACAATTTTAATACGCAAGTCCCCAACTTTTTACCATCTAGCAATACTACTGTGCGCGTTGGACTTGATAATTTTATTTCAATCCTTCATTGGCGTTTAAAGATTATTCCGTCGTATAGTTTAAGAAATTACCAAAACAATTTAAATGGTTCAGACACGCGACAAACAGATGCTGAAATAAAATCGGTTGATTTGACCATTTCATCGGGTTATCTTAGTTGGTTTAATTTTCATGCGGGAAGCAATGTTTCTTTTTCTAATAATACTACAACTTCACAAAATCTAAAAACTACAACGGGTAATCAATCCATTGGCGCGTTCATAGATTTTACAATGAGCTACCGCAGTAAATTTTTTGTTCGTATAGAAAATGAATTATTTAGTTTTAAGCAAACAACTGAAAACGTTTGGCAGAAATATTACTTTTCTAACGCATCAATTAATTACACAGCCATTAATAACAAACTTGGATTTTCAATTGATGTGAAGAACATTCTTAACACCACCGAATTCATAAACAGTTCTGCTACAGATTACTACATACAAACAAATCGCATTCGGTTATTGCCTCGCTATTTTTTATTTAGTATTAATTATCACTTTTAATTCTCTGAATATTTCGGAGAAGTTCTTGAGAGAAAATTAATAATTTACTTTGATTTTAAAAGTGAAACTTCCAGTTTGTTTCAACCAATCGGAAACACCATAATATAATTTAAGTTTTAATCCTGAGACATTTTCTTCATCCTTCACTGCCGTTGCACCCGCCGATTTTGAAAGTTTTTCACCATATGCATCCATCAACAACGGGTGATGCCAAAATTTAACGGCGTCGAAATAGTTTTTATGAGGCAGTAGTGAAGCCAAATAAATTTGCATCAATGTTGATTGAAATAAATCTTCACCACGCACGATACGATTTACACCGAAATAAATGTCGTCAACAACTGTTGCAAGTTGATAAGCGGGTTTACCATTTTTCTGACGCACTACAAAATCTTTATTGAGCGTATAAGTTTGTTTAGTTCCGTTTTCTGCGCACGATTCAATTTTTTTAGTAGCATCCATTTTTAATCGCCAAGCAACATTGGGAGCATCGAAAGAAATATTTTTTTCTGGACAAGTGCAAGGTGTTTGCTCTTTTTCTTTTCTCGAGCAAGTGCAAGCAAAGAGATGATTAGCTTCTTTTAAAAAATTTAGTGCTTCGCTGTAATGCGAAAGTCGCTTGAGTTGCGAATAATTTTGGTAAAAATCAGACGTATTTTTTGGTCCGAGTTGATAATTTATTTCTAAAAGTTCGAGGGTTCTGAAAATATTATCAATACAAATCGAGCGAGTTCTATCGCTGTCTAAATCGTCAATGCGCAGTAAAATTAGCGCATTGTCTTTTTTAGCCAATAATTCTGTAAGCATGAACGATGCTACATTGCCTAAATGCAAAAAACCACTGGGCGTTGGTGCAAATCGAAAAATTATTTTATCAGACATTTGGCTCTAATCCTTTTTTCACAAACTTACAAATTTAATCCAATTTTTTCAATAATAAAATTTTAAAACAAATTTGGTTGGCTGCGTGTTTTTGCAATAACTTTGTTTCGTATTTTAAGGAATCAACCCTTAAAAAAATTTAAAAAAATATGAAAGTAGATTTTTCAGAAGTACACGAAGCTGTGCGCGAAGCAGCGCGTAATTTAGCGCAAACACAATTAAAACCTGGCGTGATTGAACGCGACACATTGGCAAAATACCCAGCGGAACAAGTTAAAAAAATGTCCGAACTCGGTTTCATGGGAATGATGATTGACGAGAAATATGGCGGTGGCGGCATGGATACTTTGAGCTATGTGATTGCGATGGAAGAAATTTCTAAAGTTGATAATTCATGTTCGGTTATTATGTCTGTTAATAATTCTTTGGTGTGTTATGGCATTCAAGAATACGGAACAGAAGCACAAAAGCAAAAGTATTTACCTAAGTTAGCGAGTGGCGAATGTATTGGTTCATTTTGTTTGAGCGAACCTGAAGCAGGTAGTGATGCTACGCACCAACGCACAACGGCTGAAGATATGGGCGATTACTATTTAGTTAACGGCACAAAAAATTGGATTACAAATGGTGCAACCTCAAAACTGCATTTAGTAATGGCGCAAACACATAAAGAACTCGGACATCGCGGTATCAATTGTTTAATTATTGAAGCTGATATGACTGGTATTACTATTGGCGCAAAAGAAGATAAACTCGGTATTCGTTCGAGTGACACAACGAGTATTATATACACCAACGTTAAAGTACCCAAAGAAAATCGCATCGGCGCAGATGGTTTTGGTTTCAAATTTGCCATGAAAACTTTATCTGGCGGAAGAATTGGCATTGCTGCACAAGCATTAGGCATTGCGGCAGGTGCATTCGAGTTAGCTTTGGCTTATGCTAAACAACGTGAAGCCTTCGGCAAACCGATTGCACAACATCAAGCCATTGCATTTAAATTAGCTGACATGGCAACTGAAATTGAAGCAGCACGCTTGTTGGTTTATCGAGCTGCCATTTTAAAAGATGAGCATCAAAATTACGATACAGCAGCAGCCATGGCAAAACTTTATGCATCTGATGTGGCAATGAAACACACCGTTGAAGCAGTTCAAATTCATGGAGGATATGGTTTTGTAAAAGAATATCATGTTGAGCGATTGATGCGCGATGCAAAAATTACGCAGATATACGAAGGTACTTCAGAAATTCAGCGCGTCGTTATTTCACGCGCTATTTTGGACGGACAACTATATACGCCGCAAGTGCGCCACAGAGATTTGGTAAACTAAATTTTTTTGCGCGAGGAAATATCTATTCTTTCAGAACGGCATAGGTTTTAAAATCTACGCCGTTTTTTTATTTTTTTATTTTAACAACTCTTCAATTTTAGCCAACTCTTCCGTCTCGAATCGCGTATTTTTTAAACAATCTAATGAATCGAGTAGTTGTGAAGTACGGCTTGCACCAATGAGCACGGAGGTCACGCGACTATCCTTCAGTAACCAAGCCAGTGCCATTTGTGCTAATGTTTGTCCGCGCTCTAAAGCAATAGCATTTAATTTTTCTAATTTATTGATAACTTCAGGTGTAATTTGCTTTAACATTGAAGTGCCTTGTGGCGATGATGCTCGCGAGTCGTTAGGAATACCTTTCAAATATCTATCGGTTAATAATCCTTGTGCCAAAGGCGAAAACGGAATACAGCCCACACCTTCTTTTGCTAAAACGTCCATCAAACCACCTTCTACCCAACGTTCGAGCATAGAATATTTAGGTTGATGTATTAGGCAAGGAGTGCCTAATTGGCGTAAAATTTTAATTGCTTTTTCAGTATCGGTAGCCGAATAACTCGAAATACCAACGTACAGTGCTTTGCCTTGCCGCACTATACTATCTAAAGCACCCATCGTTTCTTCTAAAGGTGTATTAGGGTCAGGTCGGTGCGAATAAAAAATATCAACATAGTCTAAACCCATACGTTTCAGACTTTGGTCGCAACTGGCTATTAAATATTTACGCGAACCCCATTCGCCATACGGTCCGGGCCACATATCGTAACCTGCTTTAGAAGAAATGATGAGTTCATCACGGTAGGGTAAAAAATCTTTTTTGAAGATGATGCCAAAATTTTCTTCCGCTGAACCTGGCGGCGGTCCGTAGTTATTTGCTAAATCGAAATGCGTTATGCCTTTATCGAACGCCACGCGTAAAATATCGCGGTAGTTTTCAAAAACGTCAACACCACCGAAATTATGCCACAACCCAATTGAAATAGCAGGCAATTTTAATCCACTTTTTCCGCAACGTCGGTATTCCATGCTATTATACCGTTTAGAATTTGCTAAATAGGACATTATTAATTTAATTTTTTGCTTCTTAAATAAATGTGGAACGAATGTAGTTAGTGCAATTTACATAATAGACCATTTCGAAAAAAAATATCATTTTTTTAAAGCATCTTTAAATAGTTTGTGTAGCTTTGAATCATAAATCAATTTTTATTCTTTATTGTATTACCACTATGAAAAATTCATTCGTCGTTATTTTATCATTATTGTTCTTAGGTTTTATAAATTTTCAAGATCATCCCACACTTGGAATTGGCGCGACAGCTCCCGACTTCAATTTAAAAGGTGTGGATGGTAAAATGTACTCTCTGTCATCTTTTTCTAAATCAAAAATATTAGCAATTATTTTTTCTTGCAATCACTGCCCAACGGCACAAGCTTATGAAGGTCGGATTAAACAATTAGCAGCTGATTATCAAAATAAAGGTGTTCAAGTTGTTGTCATTTCTCCGAATGATCCTAAAGGTATTCGCCTCGATGAATTAGGCTATTCTGATTTGAGCGATAGTTATGACGATATGGTTTTGCGCGCTAAAGAGCAAAATTATAATTTCCCTTATTTATTTGACGGTGGAACACAAGAAGTGGCTACCAAATACGGACCAATCGCCACGCCACACGTTTTTATTTTCGATGAAAAAAGAATTTTGCGGTATTCTGGAAGAATTGACGATGTTGAAAATCCCAAAAAAACACCTAAAAATAACGACACACGCAATGCACTCGATGCTTTATTCGCCAGTAAACCCGTACCAGTTGATAAAACTAAAACATTTGGTTGTTCTATTAAATGGTCAGAAAAAGAAAAACTTACAAAAAGTGAAAAAGAAGAATGGGCTACTGAACCTGTCGCCTTAGATACAATTGATGAATTAGGTCTTCAAAAATTACTCAAAAACGAAACATCCAAACTCCGACTCATCAATGTTTGGGCAACGTGGTGCGGACCGTGTGTTAACGAATTACCAGATTTTATGACCATCAATCACATGTATCGTCGTCGCGATTTTGAATTCATCACCATCAGTGCCGATAAATTAGCTAAGAAGGATAAAGCTTTGCAAATTCTTCAACAAATCAATGCCTCCAATAAAAATTATATTTTTACTATTGACGACACTTACAAGCTCATTGACTTAATTGATAAAAATTGGCAAGGTGCTTTGCCTTATACGCTTTTGGTTGAACCCAACGGTAAAATTATTTATCAAAAACAAGGACCGATAGACGCTGCTAAAATGAAATCTATGATTGTTGACAATCCTTTAATAGGTAGGGTGTATTAGGAATTGGTGTGAGTGCTAAAATTTAAATTTCTTTCACCATTACGTACATACCGCGATATTCGATTTTCATTTGTTCATAGGGCAGTGTATAATCGCTCAAGATTGTAAAGCCTTGTTTTTTATAAAACGCAACAGATGATGCACTATCCATAGTTTTTAACCAGACGATGGATTTACTTTTTTGTTTGGCGTAGTCCATCACAAATGAAATTGTTGCTTTACCCAATCCAAGATTTTGTGAAGACTTTATAAAATAAATACGCTCTAACTCTAAGGCTTCTGCTTCTGTAAAATTTTCGTAACCTTTATCAGTATTTAATTTTATAAATCCAACGGGAATTTCATCCTGAAAAATTAAAAATAATGAAGCATTGGTATCAGCGAGTTCTTCAGAAAATTGTTGGCGTGTAAAATTATTTTGCAAATACCACGCACCGGCATCGTACCATAAATATAAATAATGTTCTTCGTAGGATTGTCGGGCAACCAACATCAAGTCGGGAATATCAAATTTTGTGCAGGGTTTAATTTTCATAAAATAGCTGTTAAACTATTAGTTTGGGTGTACCAAGTTAACTCTTTTAAAGTAAAAGGGTTCAAAAATTTTTGAACCCTTTTTAAATTCAACTACGACTTAATTTACAAGATCATCTTATTATATGCTTCAACAATTTCGCTAACCGCATTCGCAGAAGCATATAAATCTGCTTTCTCTTGATCGTTTAATTTTAATTCAATGATGCGTTCAACACCGTTCGCACCTAAAACAGTTGGAACACCGACGCATAAACCTTTGATACCATATTCACCTTCGAGTAAAACGCAACATGGATAAATGCGGTGTTCGTTTTTAACAATCGCCTCGACCATTTGCGCAGCAGCAGCACCTGGTGCATACCATGCAGACGTTCCCATGAGTTTTACCAATTCGCCGCCACCATTTTTAGTGCGCTCAATAATTTCGTGAAGTTTATCGGCAGCAACAAGTTCTGTGATTGGAATACCAGCAACCGTTGTATAGCGCGGCAACGGCACCATTGTATCTCCATGTCCACCTAATAAAATGGCTTGAATATCTTTCGGTGAAATTTTTAATTCACTCGCTAAAAAAGCACGATAGCGTGCCGTGTCTAAAATGCCTGCCATACCGATGACGCGTTCGCGTGGCAAGCCCGATTTTTTAAGTGCAGCATACGTCATTACATCCAATGGATTTGAGACCATTATAATTATCGGATTAGCCGAATATTTCAAAACATTATCAATAACGCTGTTAACAATTTTTGCGTTCGTTGCGACTAAATCGTCGCGCGTCATGCCAGGTTTGCGTGGCACACCCGCTGTAATAACAACAATATCCGAATTAGCAGTATCGGCATAATCGCCTGAACCAACCGTACGCGTACTGTAATGATCTATAGCTGCTTGTTGCCAAGAGTCTAACATTTTTCCGCGCGCTAAATCAGCTTGTAAATCAATGGTTACAACTTCATTTACAATATCTTTATGCGCTAACACGTTTGCGCAAGTAGCGCCAACATTTCCGCCACCGATTACTGTTACTTTTGCCATTTTAATGGATTTATTAAATTTTATTTATTTTTCAGTTGCAAAGAAACAAAATCGTTGTAAAAAGTGTCTATTATTGCAACGATTAAATTAATTCTTTTTAATTTTTTTAGCAAAATATTGCTTAATTTCTTTTTATCGTTTACTTTTAATAAATTTTCTAAACCTGAAAATTATTTTACAAATAATGCAACACTTCTTAAAACAGACCTTCGTTTTTTTATTTTGTTTGTTAATCTCAAAATCCGTTTTTGCGCAAATTCCAACGTGTGGAATTAGCGAACTTGATAGATTAGTGACGGCAGAAAACTTACTCAAAACGCGCGCAGACAGTAAAAACTTTACTTACACACGCGGCAGTGTAAATTTTGTTCCTGTGTATTTTCATTTAGTAGCTAAATCGGATGGAACAGGACGTGTAGCAGAATATCGCGTTTTAGATATGCTTTGTGGTTGGAATAAATTTTATGCTGATAATGGTTTAACGCTTCAGTTTTATTTTAAAGGATTTAATTACATCAACAGCGATGCAGCCTACAATACACCGCGCGCACTTGGTGGAGATGCCGTAATTAGAGAAGCTAAACAATCGGACGGCATGAATGTATTTATCACAAGCGTTGCAGGTCAGACAGCAAACGATGGCGTGTTGGCGTATTATACAAATAAAAGTTATTCGACCGACCCAAATTATGCAAATGATTGGATAGTGATGGTTAAAAGTGAGGCGAGTCTCGGTTCATCGTCAACTATTGCACATGAAGCAGGACATTTTTTTTCGTTATTACATCCATTTAATGGTTGGGAATCAAAAACTTTTAAAGCAACACAAGCAAATGCTTGCGCACCAACTTTTGCTGCAGACAATCAGACACTCGCCGAAAAAGTGAGTCGCGATGATCGAGATAAAAACTGTTTGACTGCGGGCGATTATATGTGCGGCACGCAAGCCGATTACGGCGAAGGTTTAGGTTGGAATGGTGGCTGCACTTGGAGCGGAATTGACAAAGATCCTTCTTGCGTGCCATTAGCACCTATTACGCAAAACATTATGAGTTATTTTATTGGTTGCGCACAAACTTTCACTGACGATCAAAAAGTAGCTATTCAAAGTAATTACGCGAATAATTCTGGTCGCGCTTATATTCGTGCTGGCGATATTCCTCAAAGCACAACACCGATTGCAACAACTGTTTTAAGTTCTCCTATCGGGAAAGTGACAACACCAAACTACAATAATATTACTTTAAATTGGGCAGCTACAACGGGTGCAACGTCATATATTCTTGAAATTAGTCAGTACAGTAGTTTCGATATCGACCCGCATAGATTTGTAGTCACTTCAAATTCGTTTGTAATGAACAATACGAAGTTTGATGCAGGTTACTTAACGGCTAATACACAATATTTTTGGCGCGTTCGCGGTTTTTCACCGTATGTAACTTGTCCGAGCACATCAGTCAATTTATCAGGATTTTCGTCAACAGGTGTTTTTACAACGGGTACACTTTCTGGCGTAAATCAAATTCCAGGTGTTAAAAACTTCACCGTTCAACCTAATCCAAGTACTTCTGAATACGGCTATGTTGATGTTTCTATCAATACTGAAAATTCTTTCCCCGCAACAATTAGAGTTTATGATATGAATGGTGTTATTCGCTCAGTTCAATCTTCTAATTTTTATTTAGGTCTGAACACGATAAAAGTAAGTACAAAAAATTTGGCTTCAGGTATTTATATCATCAGCGTTCAGAGCGATAACAACATTATGAATGAAAAACTTATTGTCAATAATTAGTTGATAGTTGTTAGTTGTTAGTTGACAGATTTTAGTGCAAACTATCAACTAACAATTAACAACTATCAAATACATTAATGAACCACATTGCACATTGTGTTTTATCAGGCAATAACCCTGACGTTCTTATAGGAAATTTATTAACTGACTGGCTAAAACCAGCTCAAAAAAAAGTGCTAAACCCAAAATATAATTCGGGTTTAGCACTTCATTTTTGTATTGACGACTTCACGGATGCGCACATTGAAGTTAAAAAAGTGAATAATTTAATCAATCCTTATGTTGGCAAATACGCACCAGTTGTGACAGATATTTTTTTCGACTTTTTACTCATCGAAAATTGGAAACTTTATCACGCGCAATTAGGTGTCAGCGAAAACTGCAATACATTTTTTTCTTCAGTTTATAAAACCATTAAAGATGATTTAAAAAATATACCCGACGCTTTAAAACCGCGATTGGTTTCTATGATACATTCAGAATGGTTAAGCAGCTACACCACACATGAAGGTTTGGAAATGGTTTTTAAAATGCTTAAAAAACGCACGCACTTCGAAAATAATTTAGAAACTATTGTTCCTAAATTATTTGAGTTAAAACCAGATATTAACAAACATTTCCAGATTTTTTTTCCTGAATTAATAGCAACTATTAAGCAATATCCTGTTTCTCTAAGCCTTCCATTAATCGCGTAGAGATACGTAAAAAATCCATTTCAGTAATCACGCCAATAAGTTCTTCATCTGCATTAACCACTGGTAAGCAGCCAATTTTATTATTTCGCATAATAGCAAGTGCATCCATAAGTTTAGTTTCCGGATGTACAGTTTTCGGATTTTTAATCATAATTTCTTCTACGGTAACTTCTCTTTCATCTTTCTGACGATAACTTGAAGCAAAATGACGCAGCAATGTGCGCGAAGAAATGAGACCAACTAATTTACCTTTAGCGTCTTCGACGGGCATGAAGCGAATGACGCGCCAATCCATGAGTTCAGCCACTAAGTCAACAATATCATCTTTTTGTGCCGTGAATAAATCGGTTTGCATAAACTCTTCGACGCGCAATTTGGCGGGCGAGTAACGGTAGGGATTCAAATCTGAACTTTTACTATCTGGAATTGCCCATTCATGAACTGGTTTATCTTCCCATTGGTTTTTAGCAATCGAAGCCGTCATAATCGTCAATGCTTCATCTACGTTGACTTCTTTTACTAATTTTGTAAACGTTCGCAACTGCCAACGCGCACCGGTTACGTGTTTATCGGCACGCTGCTGAATAACACCCAAATAACGCTCAATATCTTCTTCATTTATTTTTTGATGTTTTAAACCATCGCGCGCAATCGGCAAAAGTTCATCTAAAATGAGTTCGCGCGGACTGACTTTAGAATCGTTAAACCAAGTGAATTTGGTATCGAAACCAAACTTCGCGGCTTTATCGAAATTATCGCGCACGTCTTCAAAAGAAATATTTTGTGTTATGTCTTTATGTCTTTGCGCGTAGCCAATCATTAAACCTAACCAAAATGCCGCATTCGCCGATGAATCTATATTACTCGGTCCAGCTGGTAAAACGCGACACTCAATACGTAAATGCGGTTTACCATTCGGGCTAATACCATAACACGGACGATTCCATCGGTAAACCGTAGAATTATGAATTTGTAGCGCTCGCAATTTCGGCGTAATGCCACTTTTGACGGAGTCGAGCGAATTTTCTTCCACATCGTCACCGAGCAAAACACGAAAGCGCGCAATATCTTCTTTATAAATTTCTAAAACAGAATTAGTTAACCAACCCGAACCAAAATTTACACGTGGTTTGCGTTCGCGTAAATGTTCGTGACTTGTGCGTGTATCAAGTGCTTGTTGAAATAAAGCAATGCGCGTTTCGTGCCATAAACGCCTGCCAAAAACTATCGGTGAATTAGCGGATATTGCAACTACGGGTGCAATGAGCATTTGCGCAATATTATAATACTGCACAAAATTTTTCGGCGAAACTTGCAAATGAACTTGATAACTGGTGTTGCAGGCTTCGAGCAGTGGCGAATCGTGCCGAATGAGCAATTCATCAATGCCATCTAATCGCAATTCAAAATGATTGTTTCCGCGCAAACTATTTTCTTGAATACTCTCGATAAGCGCAAGGTATCGCGGTTTTGGTGTAAGATTTTCTATGTTTAAATCGAATTTGCGCAGTGTAGGTAGAATACCCGCTAAAACAACTTCGGCATCGAAACCTTTACACGTTTCGCGGATAATTTGCAGATAGTCCCAATTTTCTTTTTCCATATCGCGCAAAGCAGAGCCTTTAAACTCGCGCGGCGTAAGATTGGTTTCTAAATTGAATTTCGCTAATTCAGTGCCGACCCAATCATATTGTTTAAGTTTTTCGAGAACTTCAATGTTAATTAAAGCCGGTTTGAAAGTGTCGCGATCAACCAAACACATTTCTTGTTCTGCGCCAATACGCACAATATCATCTTCGAACCAATTTTTTTCGAGCATAAAACTCAAAGCTTCTACGTCGCGTAGCAATTGCTTCACAAAGTGATTCATCTGATTCTGATCTCTTACTATTTTAACTTTAGCTTCTCCCATTTTAGTTGATAGTTGTTAATTTACAAGTACTCGTTGTTAGTTGTTAGTCTCACAATTCCAAGTGTTCAAAAATGAATCTCTACTGTTTAAGTGTTCAAAAATAGTCCCTTACTATCAACGAACAATTAAATTTAATTGATGCAAAACTATTTAGTAAAACTAAGTTTAAATTTTGGTATCAGCAAACTTTCTGTATTATTTTTACATTTTGTAAAATATTTTTTAAAAATGACATTTTGGGTAAAAACTCCAGCAATAATTCAAAAGTTAATAAGCGATGTTACCTGGCGAAAAAAAACTTCGGAAAAAATTATTTATCTTACTTTCGATGATGGACCGATACCAATAATTACACCGAAGATTTTAGAAATTTTAAATCAATACAACGCGTGCGCCACTTTTTTTTGTGTCGGCGAAAACGTTATTAAGCACCCAAGTATTTACAAACAAGTTTTATCTGCTGGTCATTCAGTTGGTAATCACACATTTCATCATCTCAATGGTACTTTCACGCCCATAAAAAAATATCTGAAAGATGTAGAAGATTGTGCTAAAGTAGTTGATTCAAAATTATTTCGCCCGCCGTATGGTCGTTTGAGGTGGTTTCAAAAAAGGTCATTAAAAAAAAACTATTCACTAATTTATTGGGATGTTTTAAGCTGGGATTTTAGAGCAGAGTTAAGCAATGAACAAGTTTTAAAAAATGTTTTAGCGCATACAACTGATGGCTCAATTGTTTTATTTCACGATAGTTTACGTTCAGAGCCCCGCGTATTGTATACTTTACCACGATTCTTAGCGCATTTCTCAAAATTAGGTTATGCTTTTAAGGGTTTATAAATTTGGAATTTCTAAAAAAATAGAATTATTTAGCGTTAAATTAATTTTTAAGAATTTGGTTGAGTGATTTTGTAAAATTTAATAAATTATGACACTTGCAAAAATAAGCAACGAGGTGTTTTTCAAAAAAGCATTTGCTAACGCGATTGTTACTAAAGAGTTTGTGCAAGATATAGTAGGTGTTGATATTGATCCAGAAAAAAGTGAAATTTATTTACAATTTTGGTTTCATAAATCCTTCAGCCAACCAATTGGCTATTGCTTGACGGTTATTGGCAATCATTAAACGTTTGCGATCAAAAGCGTTTCTAATGTTTCCGAGTTCTACATAAACCGTTGTAGGTTTACATTCGCGCAGCATGTGCAAGTCGCGCGTGGTGAGAGTGCCTTTAAAATCGCGCTTGCCCGCGTATTTGCTTTCTAAAGTTTTTAACATGAAAGCTGCCAAATTGTAACTTTGTTTATTTTCATTTTGGTAATACAAAAATGTATCAGTCTGTTGCGCTTTTCCGCGCGAATCAACGTGAATCACCAAAAGGCGTTGGTCTTTTATTCCGCGATCTTCATTTTTATCAAAAAGATCGTTGATAGCATCCGAGCGTTGCGTTAATCGCGCTTTTTGAGATACCGGCACTTTCAAATCGGGATAAGTTTGTTCATCCGTATCGCAAATTAAATATTCGCCATCTCTTATACCATCGTTTGGGTCGCGCGTTATAATATAAACCGTTGCATCATGTCGCGTTAGTTCACGGGCAACTCGGAGTGAAACATCGTAGGCATATTCATCTTCACAAATTGTTCTACCATCAACAACTGCTTGCGCACCCGGATCTGGTCCACCATGCCCACCTTCAATATAAAAAACTTTTCCTTCCAATTTTCGGTCAATGCGTTTAACGTATTGGTATTTTTTTCCGAAAATCGCATACTTCGTAACATTTTTACCAGTAGGTTTTTCTTCAACAGTTTCTTCTTTTTCGGTTTGCTTTTCTTGATTGGCTAATACTTCTTTTTTATCGCAAAATAAAAAATGGTGTGGCACTAAAATAATGCCTTCTTCCTTATAATTTTTGGTTCGGATTTTATTTTGGAAAAGTTTTAAATTATACGATTGTATATTTTGTGCAGTATTCAGGTTTGAAATACCAATTGAAGTTCTGATATTATTTTTTAGTTCAAAAATATAAATCGGCATTATCAGTTTTGCATTTGCCGCAATCGTTCCGGCATAACTTAGTTTATTGAGGTTTTCAAATTCGGCAACATCGCAATCAGAATTGGTTAAAAAATATCGAGCTAAAAGTTGTTTTGCCGTGATTTTAGTTTTAACCTGAATCAATAAATGATCTAAATTGGCTTTGTTTTGAGCAGAACTAATAAAAGGCGAAAGGCAAAAGGTAATTGAGGCGAATTGCAAAAGAAAAATATAGAATACTTTTTTGTTTTTTTGCTTATTTGCTTTTTGCCTTTCGCCCTTTATCATTTGCCTTTTCTGTTTCGCCCTTTGCATTATGTTTTTTGCATTTTTAATCAACAACGCGCCATTTGTCGCCATCAACTTTTACAACTTTGGCATCGGCAAAACCTGCGCTTTGAACGCGTTTTTTAATTTGTTTAGCATTCTCTAATTTTTTGATACCATCCATATAAAAAATAGTGAGCGCGCCTTCTTTTTTCGATTCAATTTTCCAAACACCAGAGACTTTATCATCGCTAAAATTTTTAGGATTTTTATATGCTCCTAACTGAATTTTATACGTTGTATCGGCAACTGCAATATTTTTCTTTACAACTTCAACCGAATAGGCTTTTGGAACAGGAGCATCTAATACTAAATATTTTTTTATGATAGAATCATTTTTTTCTAAGACAACAAAAGCGTTTGTGAAAGCCGATGCGTGTACGATTCTTAAAATTGAATCGGCTTTCATTTTAGAATTAAAAACCCCGAGACGCACTTTGTAAGTTCCATATTCTTCGATAATATATTCTGGCACAGTGAGTTTTTCATTTTTCTTATCCAAATAATCTGTAAATTTATCTTTAGATGAAGCTAATTGAACTGCGTAAAAATTTTCTTTTTTCGGTGCATTCGGCGATTTCGCAGTCAATTCAGGTTGTTCTACTGAATTATTTTTCAATGCTTCTGGACTAACTTCTTTAGAAATAATTTGCGGCTGCGTAGTTTGCTTTGAAGGAATTATAACCTCAACTTCTGAAATTTCAGCCAGTTGAACATCGGGTAATTTATTCGCTTTAAGTGCATTGCCTTTGAGATTTATTTTTTTCTCTGTAAATCCTTCTTTGTAAAATGAAACGGTGTAATCGCCAGAATTTTTTAAAGAAGCCGTAAAACTGCCCGCATTATCTGTTAAACTCTGTGCCCTTTTTTGGGTAGCATTATCTATGAGTGTTACAGTTACGCCGTTTAATTTTTCGTTTGTCGTCTGATTAATGACGTTGCCAGCATAAATATTTTTTCCTTTAACAGCTTCTATGCTGTATGTTTTCGGAATTTCTTTTGCTAAAAAAGTGGGTGCAGCAACGCTGTTCGTGGCGACAGAAGTTGTCGGAATAGTGCTTATTTTATTACTTGCCGTAGCTTGCAACGTGTTTTTTTCAGCATGGAAAGAATAACTGTAAATATCGTCTCTACCCTTTCCACCAGTTCTGTTCGACACAAAATATGCTTCACCGCTCGCGCCGTTTGAAATATAACCGTAATCGTCTTGGGCAGAATTAATTCCTGCGCCTATGTTTTCAACGTTCGAAATATTGGAAAGGGGTGCTTTAAAAATATCAAATCCACCAAAACCATTATGCTGTGTAGATGCAAAATATAAATTTTCACCATCAGTAGAAGGTGTAATTTCATCGCCCATAGTGTTAATACTTTCGCCTAAATTTCGCGGTTCAGACCAACCACTACCGACGCGCAAAGATTTATAGATATCGAATCCACCAAATCCACCACTTCTATCTGATACAAAATATAAACTTTTTCCATCGGGACTGAGTGACGGAAAACCTGTTGCTGCCGCATTATTATTGAACGGACGCGTATTCATCCAATTGCCATTATCATCAACATCCGCTAAATAAATTGACATTTCAATGCCACTATTAGAAAGCAAACGCTTACCATCATTAATATTACTGCGCATGAAAGCGACAGTTTTACCATCGGCAGTAAAACTTGGAAAACCTTCATTATAAACATTTTTTAAATCGTTCAGAAAAAACTGAATATTGCCAACTGCATTATTTGTTTTTTGCGCTACAAACATTTGATTGTTCGATGAACCTGTCCAGTCTTTTTTTGAACCCAACGATTTTGAGCGCGCAATATCGCTTCTATCGCTCGACCAAACTAAATTATTTTTATACGTTGCAATACCAAATTCGGAAGCAGCCGAATTAAGCACCAAATTTTTAACAGCAATTTTTATATTGTTTTTATTATTTGCTAACCATTCCGATCGCGATTTTAAATGCGCTGAAATGAAACCGTTTTGAACTGAATTTGCAACTTGTTCAGCTACAGAGTAGTTACCTTCAAACAATAAAGCATCGAAATACGCAACTTTTGCCGAATCGTTCAAACGGTTACTATTATACAAAAATTTATAAATACTGAGTGCTTTAGAAGTTTCACCCACCTTTGTAAGTGATTGCGCCCAAAGCAAAGCATCTTTTGCAGAAAGTGGATTGGTAGAATTAATTTTTTCAAATTCGGTAGCAGCATTTCTGTAAGCGTGAAGCTCAACTAATTTTTCTGCTTTATCAGAAATAGCATTTTGTGCATTAGCTGTGAGGAAGGAAACACTGAACAGTGTACCTAAAAATAGAATGCGATATAACATAATTATGTGTGTTTCAGACTGTGTATGTACAAATGTAAAAGTATTTAACGATTTTAGCAAATAGATTTTTTATAGTTACTGAAAAAATGTTTAATCAACCATTAATCATTTAACCATTAATCACTATTATATTAATCATTAAGCCTTTTTCCTTTAAAATACTCAACGACGTGCGCCGTCGGATATTGTGTTTTAATCCGTATCAACAAACGCTCTGCCTCACCCCAAGTTGGTAAATTACCAACCATGTAACTGAGTTTACTATCGTTTAATTTTTGAACCGCGACATCCGATGCATAATTTTGAGCTACAAATTTAAGATTTTTATCGCTCGCAGTGAGCGAATCTAAAGTTCTTAAAAATTCAACTTTATAGCCCGAGAAATCGGAAATAGATTTTACACTTAGTGAAAATTTTTCTGCGGGTATTGCGCCGTTTTCTAAATTTACCATTACTTTGGATTGGGAAACTTGAGACTTATCAGCAATAATTTTTGAATCATCCATTTTTTTGTTTTCGGCGTTTACTTTTTCAATGTCAACTTTTTTTTCTAAAATTTTTGTCGTCATCATGGGTGCTTCGCTTTTTGCTGCAGCTTGTATGGAATCAATCGGCATGGCACCGCGCACGATATTATCGCTTTCCGAACTATTTAAAAACTTTTCCATTTCTTGTTGGTGCACCATTTCCATCAAACTCTTGCTTTCAATAATAATGGGTTTGTACTCCAAAACTTTTAATTCTATGCGTCTGTTGCGTTCATGCTCTTCTTCCGAACATAAAATACCGTCAGCACATTTATTCAGTAATTGACTTTCGCCATAACCTTTTGCGCTAATTCTTTCGGTTGAAATACTGCCTTTTGCTGCAACCAAAATATAATTCAACGCCGACTGTGCACGCTCATTTGAAAGTTTTAAATTCGACGCTTCACTTCCGCGCGAATCCGTGTGCGCACCAAGTTCAATTTTTATGGTTGGATTATTTTTTAAAAGACTGACCACTTTATCTAATTCACGATAGGACGATTCGCGGAGTGTTGCAGTTGCAGGTTCAAAAGAAATATTTTGAAGCATCAAATTGTGCTTAAAATCAATGCGCTCTAAATCCATATTCGCTATAAGCGTACCAAAATTATTATTTTCTGCCGAAGAAATATTACTCACAACACCCGGATTAACGGTTCCGAAACCTTCCATGCACAAATAACAACCTTTCACATTCACGCGCGCTTCCATGCGCTTAGTGTAATAATTTTTTTTACGAAGCATTAATATGTATTCATTGCCTTGTTGCAAAACAACATTCACCTGATTGTTTGTTGTCGAATCAATCACAAGTTCTTCTTTGTGTGTTGTATTGTTGTAAACTTCAAATCGCGCACCCGTTATCGCATCTACCGGCGTATTTTCCGATAGACGTTTTTCGGCGAGCGTAACTTCTAAAAAATAACCCGGCAAACGCTTCATCGCTTTTTTGATAAAAACTTTATCATTGGGGTTTCTTCCTTCCGTCGAAAAATCTTCGATGCTCGTTACAAAAACTTTTTTTTCAAATTGAAGTTCAAATTTTTTTCCGACTGCTACGTTTTTAAAAATAAAATGACCATCCATTTCGGAAATTGTATCGGCAACAAATACTCCGTCGCTTTGGAGCAATGTTAATTTCACGCGATTCAAAAATCCGCGATTCAAATCTTCGTACACATAACCTTCAACAGTTAATGTATTTTGCGCTGCAACAAAATTTGAGGCTGCGGTGGAAAACAATAAAGTTGAGAGAATAAATAATCTAAACACTTTAGTAAATTGAAGTTGCAAGTAATTCATAAAGCAGTTTGTTTTTTCAAAACGCAGCGTAAAATTACAGTAATTTTTTGTAATTATCGGATTACAAATTATTTAACTGATGCACCACAAGGTATAGCGCAACCTAATCTTTGTAGAATAATACAAAATAATATTTTGTAAGGTGCAGCACACCTGAGTGTAAAGAAATTTAAGTTGAGGTGTGCTGCACCTCCTAAGCATAAGACTATTGATTTCTACAAATATTGATGTACTCAGCACCTCGTTGTCAAACATCGGTTATTAGAAAAACATACACTATCCTTCAATATCTTGGCAAAGTTCAATCAGCACGCCGTTTGTATCTTTTGGATGAACGAAGCAAACCCATTTATTATCTGCGCCACGTTTAGGCGTTTCGTTAATGAGTTTAAAACCTTCGTTTTTAAGTCGCGCCATTTCTGCTACAATATCATCAACTGCGAACGCAATATGGTGTAAACCTTCGCCCCGTTTTTCAATAAATTTAGCGATTGTACTTTGATTATTCGTTGCTTCTAAAAGTTCAATTTTATTATTTCCTGTTTGAAAAAAAATAGTATTAACGTTTTCACTTTCAACCGTTTCTTGTTTGTACGGTGCAACACCTAATAATTTTTCGTAAAGCATTTTGCTCTTGTGTGCGCTACTAACGGCTATACCGATGTGTTCAATAAATTTCATAATAAGAAAATTTTACAAATTGCCTCATAAATTTAATTCGGCAAAGGCTTATTGATTCTAAATTTTAAATAAATAATTTTGTAAAAAATAAAGATTAATTTGGTTGAGTATAAATGTGTGAAAATTAAAAGATTTATTTTTAGTAAAATAGTGAATTTTCGCTAACTTTTTTTCAAATTTGCAAATCAACTAATTATTTACAAAGAAACTTTAAGTTGTAAATTCAGAGAACCAACACTTTTTTCCTAATTTCCTTGCATCACTGAACAATAATTTATTTTTTTTGTTTGGAAGAAATTCTGAATAAAATTACACAAGTTAGTTTGTGTATAAATCTACATGAGTGAAGTTAATTTAACAAATTTTTTTATCAATTTAATTTACGTTTATCAATCAAAAGTATGAAAAAACATTTTCATTTATTTTTAGCACTTTTGCTAACAAGTTTTATTGCCACAGCGCAACGCAATGTGGGCGGTAAAGTTAGCGAAAAAAATGGTAGTCCACTCATCGGTGTGAGTGTAGTTGCAAAAGGTACTGCTGTTGGTGCTGTTACAGATAACGATGGCAAGTTTTCGTTTTCTGCACCAGCTTCTGCTTCGGTTTTAGAATTATCTTTTATCGGTTATGGTACGGTTGAAGTCCCGATTCCTGCATCGAATACCATTAATGTTGTTTTAGAATCAACAGAAAGTAATTTAAGCGAAGTTGTAATTAGTACGGGAGGTCGTAGTTCGCAACGTACTGTTACCGATTCACCTGTTCCGATAGATGTTTTATCGGCGGGAGATTTAGCAACAACGGGGCAATTAACTTTGGACAAGCAATTAATGTATCGCGTGCCATCATTCAATACAGTTAATACGCCCGTTAACGATGCAACAACTTTATTAGATCCTTACGAAATCCGTAACCTCGGACCCAGCCGCACATTAATTTTAATTAATGGTAAACGCAAAAACTTGAGTTCATTGCTGTACGTACAGTTTTCACCAGGTCGCGGTGAAACGGGTGTTGACTTATCTGCTATTCCAACCGAAGCGATTAAACGTATCGAAATTTTACGCGACGGTGCGTCTGCGCAATATGGTTCGGATGCTATTGCAGG
>JAYVNP010000070.1:0-96137 GCA_043758385.1 Saprospiraceae bacterium | reverse complement strand
TTTCGATTGATGTGCTCGCTAACGATACGCAAAACGGTACTTTGACCACTTTCGCGATTATTAAGCAGCCAAAACGAGGCACTGTCGTTTCTAATAATAATAAATTCGATTATTCGCCACAACGCGATTCGTGCAACTATTCCGACACGCTGCAATATAAAATTTGTAACGCCGTCGGTTGCGATTCAACGTATGTGATTGTTCTCGTTACGTGCGATTCAACGCCACTCATACAAAAACCAATTGCGCGTACAGACAATGCAACAACAAAGAAAAATACTTTGGTAACTATTGATGTGCTCGCTAACGATACGCAAAACGGGACGTTAATCACTTTCGCGATTATTAAGCAGCCAAAACGAGGCACTGTCGTTTCTAATAATTATAAATTCGATTATTCGCCACAACGCGATTCGTGCAACTACTCCGACACGTTACAATATAAAATTTGTAATGCTGTCGGATGTGATTCGGCTTTTGTATTTGTAAAAATAACTTGCGACACGACACAAATACCTAAAAAACCAATAGCTGTGAACGACAATGTGACAACCAACAAAAACGTCCCGGCGCGTTTCCGACCAACGGCGAACGATAATATTAATGGAACGCTCGCTTCAGTCAGTATGGTAGCTGGTTATGAACCTAAAAATGGCGATGTGAAATACATTGGTTTAGACTCGTTAATATACACACCTAAAAAAGATTTTTGTGGACGCGATACTTTCCGATACATGGTGTGCAACACCAGCAATTTGTGTGATTCAGCCTTCGTTTTTGTAAACGTTTTGTGCGATACCACCCAAAAACCTGTTGCCGTTGCCGATAACGCAACGACTAAAAAGAATGTTTTGGTGAGCGTAGACGTTCAGGCGAATGACACATTGAATGGAGTTGCCACAACAACTATCAATAAAGCACCGCGTCGTGGAACGGCAGTTGTCAACAATAATAAAATTGATTACACGCCACAACGCGATTCGTGCAACTATTCCGACACGCTGCAATATAAAATTTGTAACGCAGTGGGTTGCGATTCGGCGAGCGTTATCGTTTCAGTTACTTGTCCGCCCGATTCAACCAAAAAACCGATTGCTGTAACAGATAAGGCGACGACGTATAAAAATAAAACGGTAACGATAGATATACTCGCAAACGATACGCCGAACGGAATATTGACAGCAACGACGATTGTTCGAGATCCGAAAAAAGGGAAACTCATTTTCAACGGCACTAAAATTGATTACACGCCCACGAAGGATTCTTGTGGCTACATAGATACTTTTCAGTACAGAATTTGTAATGCTATTGGTTGCGATACAGCGTTTGTTTTTATAAGCGTGAGTTGTGATGTCCCTAAAACACCCAAAGCAGTGGCAGATAACGCAACAACGGTTAGAAATAAACCAGTCGTCATTAATGTTTTAGCGAACGATACGCTCAACGGCGTTTTAACTTCACCAGTCGTGATTACTAAAAATCCGAAATTCGGAACCATTAATATAGTCGCGAATGCCGTTGTTTACACACCGAGTCAAGGTTATTGTGGTGTGCGCGATTCGTTTCAATATAAAATTTGTAATGCGCAAGGCTGCGATTCGACGTACGCTTACGTCAACATTACGTGCGATTCAACGAATTTACAACCTGTCGCCAATCCAGATAGTGTTTCCACGCGCAAAAACACACCGATACGCATTCCGATTTTAGCGAACGACCAAATTAACGGCACGCTCGATACGATTAAAATTACTAAGAGTCCCATACTGGGTACTGCTGTCATCGGCGCAGATAATATTTTGACTTATACACCCGATTCATGCGGATTCACCGATTCGTTACGTTATAAAATTTGCAATAAAAATGGCTGTTCCGAAACAGTTGTGAAGATAACTGTCCTCTGCGATACCATTGTTTATAAAAAGCCAAAAGCTATTGCCGATAGCGCGACGACCTATTTAAACACACCCATTACCGTTGATGTTACTGCTAATGATTCTCTTTACGGCGCGCCTGTTGATTCCGTAAAAGTTATCACATATCCCAAGAACGGAAAAGCCCTTGTCGCCAATAGTAAAATTATTTACACACCCGATTCGTGTGGCTACTCCGATACGCTCCGTTACGCTGTTTTCACAAAAGGCGGCAGCGATACAGCGAGTTTAACTATTAAAATAGTTTGTAAACGTCCCGATTCGTTACCACCTGTTGCTGTTTTCGATGTCGCGCTCGGTAATAAAAACACCACGCTCATCATTGACGTAACAGCCAACGATACGTTGCGCGGCTCCGATACTTTCCGAATTACCGCTATACCTAAAAATGGTACGGCGCAGTTCGATTCGCTCCACCGCATCAGATATGTACCCCATACAAATTTTTGTGGACGCGATACGCTCATCTATCAAATAGCGAATTCAAAAGGCAGCGACACCGCCATCGTTTATATTACTATTGATTGCGGAAAACCCAATCGCGATTCACTACCGATTGCTAATCCCGATTCTGCTACAACACCCGTTAATCAAAGTGTAACAATTAGTGTTACCGCTAACGATTCCCTTCGCGGTGCAACACAAGTCGTTCTCATTGATACCACCACCGGTACACACGGTATGCCCGTCGTTAATGCCGACGGCAAAACCATAACCTACACACCATTCAGAAATTTCTTTGGTGTAGATACTTTCCGTTATAAAATTTGCAACAGTTACGGCTGCGACACCACAACGGTCTATATTCTCATTCAAGAAGGCGATAGTCTGATTGTTTACAATGGCTTTTCACCCAACGGCGACGGCATGAATGATATATTTATCATTCAAGGCATTGACAATTATTCGGATAATGAAGTCTATATATTCAATCGTTGGGGTAACGAAGTGTATCACACCAAAGGTTATACCAATGCCAAAGGTTGGGATGGCAAATGGAACAATCTGAATTTACCCGATGATACTTACTTTTATTTCATTACAGTTAATGATGCCGTTAAAGGGACGTTTAAGAAAACTGGATATGTACAGATAAAAAGGTAAGCATTTCTTTGTTCATTGATCGTTGTTCGTCGCGGAGTAATCTTAAACGAACAACAAATCGAAGATTCCTTGAAACAATGAAATGCTTTTTTTTTCAAATTTATTTGACTATTTGCTGTAGCTGACGTAAATTTGCACCGCTTTAAGAAAATAAGCAATTCGCCTGGTGAAATGGGTGAGCGGCTTAAACCACCAGTTTGCTAAACTGACGTACGGGCAACTGTACCGAGAGTTCGAATCTCTCTTTCACCGCAGCTAAATATAGCGAGGTGTGTGTCGGTTCTGATGGATGCTTCAGAAAACAAAAGTTAAAATTTAGTTTTCTAACTTTTATTATTCGGGGCGTAGCGCAGCCCGGTTAGCGCACCTGCTTTGGGAGCAGGGGGTCCCAGGTTCGAATCCTGGTGCCCCGACTAATTAAAAAGCCCGTTACACGAAAGTGTTTACGGGCTTTTTTAGTACGTTGGAAACTGAATGGTATAGTCTATATCAGGACTCATAAATTTTTATTCCTCAGTTTTTATGAGTTGTTCAACCCAATTATTAAATCTTGTTGCTTTTTTTCTGATTTTATCAATGCCAATTGCTTCAGTAATATAATGTCCGTACATTGGCTTATTATATCCTTTAATTATTCTTTTTAACCTATGGCTTGGAGAAGTATCGCGATTATTATTTATCATTTCAGGATTATCATACTCAGCCACAGTTTTTTCAAGTTCAGCAATGCCTTTTAAATCTAAATCTGCCTTAGGAACTAAGTCATAGAAAACATTTTTATCCGTGAAAAGTAAAGCCTCGAATTCGTGTAGTTGTAAATAAGGGAAAAAACGATACCGAAAATTTTCGTCTAATTCTTCCTTCATAGATTGCTCTAAAAAATCCATTCTTTTGTTTTTGTCTGCTTTAGCTTCCCCTTCTTTCCATTGAGGGAATTCGTGTTTTTTATACAATCCATAATAATCAATAAGTGTTGTGACAATAGCATTACTTTGAGATAAATGAATTTCTATCTCTTTTTTCAAAATGTTCCAATTAACAATACCACCCATTGATTTTTTTATCAATGGAGGCTCTATTGAAATTTTATATTTCGCCATGTAAGGTGTTAGAACGTGTTTACAAAAATCTCGTTCTGTTTCACCCTCGCAAATTATTATAATTCTTTTCATTCACTTTAATTTGGTTGCCCTTGGGTAATAATATTTCGCTTCCAAAGATCGTCTATTGTATAATCTTCAAGCCATCTCTCCAAGGTTTGGCTGCTGAGTCTTTCAAATTGAGTTTCTCCATCAATTTGGTCAACGGTTATAATATCTTCAGGCATAAAATGGCTGATTAAGTCAGTTGACTGTGTAGCAACAATAACTTGACATTTTTTTGCTGCAACAGATTGTATCATTGCAGAAAGTTTAGCGATAGCTGCAGGATGTAATCCCAATTCTGGTTCATCAATAATGATAGTATCTGGTAATGTTGGTTGAAGAAATAACACACTTAATGCAATAAAACGGAGCGTACCATCTGACAAATCATTTGGACCATACACAATATCGCTGAACTTATCTTGCCATTGAAGCCTTATTTTACCCTCCGAATTAGGCGATAAGAAGAAATCGGAGAAGTAAGGGGCAATTGATTGAATATTTTTTATAATTCGGTTGTAAACTATTTTGTCTTTCTTTTGAATGTCGAAAAGAAAAGCAGCTATGTTACTCCCATTTTGATATAGATTATGGATATCATTGTTTATATCGCTAAACGTTGTAAAAGGGGATGAAGATCCTGTATCGTGAAAATGGTATTTACGAAAACCGTTTAAGTATTGAATTATATATGTTGCTCTGATAACACTGGAGATTTTTATTTGTGCTTCACTCCCTGCACTTATTTCCCAGGAGTTACCTTTAAAAATTAAATTTTCAGCAGTAAAAACGAATCCTTCATCACCCGCTACTAATTTAGCTGAATATCCATTTGTACCTTTATCAAATTCCATTTTGAATTCTAAGCTTTCTAAATTTTTTCTCCCTTTGTGTAAAATTTTATCTAAACCGCCTCTCAAAGCAACGTATTCGTTGAGTTTTCTATTATAAAGATTATATAGAAATTCAAAAAATGATAGGAAATTACTTTTTCCACTTCCATTTGCACCAATCATTATATTAATTAGCTTCAACTCAACTCGTTGAGATTTTATGGATTTGTAACCTTTTATTTCAATGTAGTCCATTTTACTCGATTCTAATTTTATGTAAAGCCCTTATCATAAGACAGATTTTTTAAGCCTCTCTAACCACTGTGTTTATTTTAGCTTGGCAAATATAAACAAATAAATGGAGAATAACTTTACTCGTAAGAATTGGCTATTTTAAAGGCGTTGTAAAAATTTCATGTTCCATTTAGAATGCAAGCTATTCAATAATTGCACGAAAGATTAGATTTTTAACTCACTGACGCGTAATATTTTTGTAAATTTACGAAGTGAAAATAAAAAAGCCTACGCTCAGTGTTTTGCAAACACCAAAGCGTAGGCTTTTAATTTTTCTAAAACGGTTAATATTTAACCAAAAATCTTTCGGATAATATCTAAACCGTTAACGCTTAAAATAAGTGCCATCAATAAAAAGAAACCCACCGTGACGGCGCGTTCTAAAAATTTATCACTTACTTTTCTGCCGGTTATAATTTCCCAAAGTAAAAAAACGACATAACCACCGTCGAGTGCAGGAATAGGCAACAAATTCATAAAAGCTAAGACCAAAGAAAGACTACCTGTTATCACCCAAAAGCGTTCCCAATCCCACGTTTTACCGTAGTTTTCGGCAATGGAAATAAAACCTCCCATGCTTTCCTTCGCTTTAATTTCGCCGGTAAATAATTTTCCAAGCCCCGAAACTTGATCGGATAGAAAACCCATACCTCGATGAAAACCAAGCGGTATCGCTTGGGCTAAAGAATAATTATTGCGCTTAATGTCGTAAAATTTCTCAACTTCCGATGCCGCAACAAAACCAAATTTACCTTTACTGTCCGACGTGACTTTTAAATTAACGGTATCGTTGTTTCGTTTCACGCGCCAAGTGGTTTCTTGCGCTTTATATTTTTGTGCAACGCGTTGAAAAAGACTAAAATATTGCGTCGGTTCATTATTGATAGAAAGAACGGCATCACCTTCTTTAACGCCGCCTTTATCGGCTTGCGAATTTTTATTAACTTGTCCAATTTTAAACGGATCGGGCACTAAAAATAAATCTTTACCTTTGTTGGAATATTTAGAGAGCGTGAGCAACGCATCGCTCGGTAGTTCAATCACTTTGTTTGCGCCGTTACGCTCTATTTCAATCGTTTTGCCGTTGCCAAAAATAATTCCTTTCAATAAATCCTGACTGCTCAGTTTCGTAAAAGGCGCATCACCTACTTTTAAAATTTTATCACCGGTTTGCAAACCAATTTGCTGACCTAAACTATCGGCAATAATACCAAACGGTTGTTTTTCTGCACTGATATAACTTTCGCCGTATTGCCAAAACAACATTCCAAAAATAAAAAATCCGAGTAAAAAATTAACCGTTACGCCTCCTAACATTATTATTAAGCGTTGCCACGCTTTTTTTGAGCGAAACTCGTAATCTTTCGGCGGTAGTTTGAGTGCTTCTGTATCCATGCTTTCATCCACCATGCCAGAAATTTTTACATAACCGCCGAGTGGCAACATACCGATTCCCCACTCTGTATCGCCAATTTTTTTAGAAATTAATTTGCTGGGATAATCAAAAAACAAAAAGAATTTTTCCACGCGTGTTTTAAACCAACGTGCGGGCAAATAATGACCAAACTCGTGAAGAATAATTAATAAAGATAAACTGAGCAGAAACTGCACTACCATTGCCACCATACTGTGTAGATAATTTTTCGCGCTTATGAAGTAGTTCGGTTGCGCTGTATAAAAAAACGAACAAAGATACTTAATAGTTAGTCGTTTTTTAAATCTGAATATTTCAAAGAGGTTAAAGATTTATTAAACAGTAGTGTTTAGCTTTGAGACATGAGATTCAAAGTGCGATGTGAACTCATTGCTCAAAGCTCAAAGCTTTTTATTATTGTATCGCCACTCGTACACCCATTTAGATTGTATCAATTCTAAATGATTTTCGTTGCTTTGTTCACGTGTGCCTTCAAAATTTGGAATTTCTAAAATCCATTCCAACAATTCAGTAAAGCGGATTCGATATATTTTAGATTCGTCAAATGCTGCACCGAAACGTTCGTAGAGTTTCATCGCAATATCTTCGTGCTCGAGCCATTGAATGGGCGTATCGTCAAAATCTTTAAAATTAGACATATATAGTTGTTGGTTGATAGTTGTTGGTTGATAGTTGTTGGACGTTGGTTTAAGCGCGCTCGCAAACCAACAACTACCAACTATCAACCAACAACTAAATTTAATTTTATCTTTTTCCACGCGGCATATTCGCAGGTGGTTGCATCGGCATTTTGTTATTCGACATCATGTGCATCATCTTTCGCATATCCTCGAATTGTTTTACGAAAGCATTTATTTCTTCCAAACTCTGACCGCAACCGCGCGCAATACGTTTTTTTCTCCCAATATTCATCAACTCAGGTTTTTTGCGTTCTTCTAAAGTCATGGATTGAATGACACTTTCGACGCGTTTAAAATTTGCGCTGTCTAAATCAACATCTTTGAGTGCTTTCGATGCGCCTGGAATCATGCTGATAAGCGATTTCATGTCGCCCATTTTTTTTATGCTTTGAATTTGCGAAAAAAAATCGTTATAGTCGAAAGCGTTGCGTTTCATCTTCGCTTCCAACTTTTTCATTTCGGCTTCATCGAATTGTGCTTGCGCGCGCTCTACCAAAGTAGTGATATCACCCATGCCTAAAATTCGATCTGACATACGCTCGGGATAAAAAATATCGAGTGTTTCTAATTTTTCACCTTCCGAAACAAATTTAATGGGTTTGCCAACCGTATATTTTATACTCAATGCTGCACCACCGCGCGTATCGCCGTCGAGTTTTGTGAGCACTACGCCGTCAAAATTTAATGTATCGTTGAATGCCTTGGCTGTATTAACAGCGTCTTGACCCGTCATGGCATCAACAACAAAAAGCGTTTCGTTTGGGTTGATAGCTTTTTTGATGTTTGAAATTTCAATCATCATCGCTTCGTCAATCGCTAAACGACCTGCTGTATCTACAATAACGACATCACAATTTAATTTTTTTGCTTCAGCAATGGCGTTCAATGCAATTTGAACAGGATTTTTATTTTCTGGCTCTTTATAAATCGGTACACCGACTTTATCGGCAAGCACAGTCAACTGATCAACGGCGGCTGGACGATACACATCGCAAGCTACTACTAATGGGCGTTTTTGTTTTTGTGTTTTTAAATACAGTGCTAATTTACCCGTAAATGTTGTTTTTCCAGAACCTTGCAAACCCGAAATTAGAATAACTGACGGCGTACCTTTCAGATTAATTCCTGCCGATTGTCCACCCATTAAAGTTGTGAGTTCGTCTTTCACAATTTTAATCATGAGTTCGCCGGGCTTTATGTTTTTCAAAACATTTTCTGTACCCAGTGCGCGCTCTTTAACTTTATCGGTAAATTCTTTTGCTATTTTAAAATTTACATCGGCATCAACTAATGCGCGACGAATATCTTTTATTGCTGTTGATACATTGAGCTCAGTGATTTTATTATTACCACTCAGCACCTTCATAGCGGCACCCAATTTATCGTTCAAATTATCAAACATAACATCAAAAATTTAAGAGTGCAAAAATACAAACTTAATATTGAAAAAGAAACGCGAATTTTAGGAATAGGTTTTCTTTAAAAAAATTAGGCTGCCCTTTTGAGGCAGCCTATAACACAGATGTAGTTTAAAGTTTGTTTTTCGTATTGCTAATTCGCTGCGTTTTGCGTATTTAAAGTATGCGATCCTATAATATTGACAGCTTTGTTGCGCAATTTATTGAGCCAATAAGGCGACTCCGAAATATTTTCTTTAATAATGCCACGTGAACTGGTGCTGTGCACAACCCATAAACCAGATTTATCGTTCTTAGTAACAATAGCGACGTGTTCGACGTGTTTCTTGCCAAAAAAAACCAAATCGCCTGGTTGCGCTGCATCCAAATCGGTTGCAATTCCCGAATTGTATAATTCACCCGAAGTGCGATTGACGGGTGTACCGAAATATTTAAAAACAAAACCTACGAATGCAGAGCAGTCAATACCATCTGTAATTTCTGTTCCACCATATTTGTATTTAAAATCCCAATTAGCGAACGATTCCGCAAACCACGTCAGATATTGACGGCGTTTATCTGTTCCTGTCAAATTTAAAGTGGGATCGGCGTAATCAATTTTTTCAGTAATTTTCCCAGATTTTTCGTTATCAATGATTGCAACGCCTGTTTTTGTCGGCGAAAAATTGAAAACACTTTGCTCGATATCCAAAACATCCGTTGCAATGTCGGCATTTTGATGTAAATCCGAGGCGTTATAACTGTAAGATGGAACGCCTTGAAGTTCTGTGTCGCTGTGTTTTAAAGTCACTTTATTGAAAAGTGAAAAGCAAGCGGGTGGAAAAGGTGTTGCCGCAAATGTTTTTTCAGGCAATCCTATAACCAGCATAAACGCTGATGCAAAAAATAAATTAGTTTTAAAAAGTGATTGTTTTTGAGAATTTAGTTTGAGGTGTATGGTTTTATTCGTTAAATTACAACACGATGAATACATACTAATGGTTTAAAACCTTTGCGAAAATTTTTTTTTCGCAAAGACAAATTTGTGTACTTCTGTTTTAAAATTGTAAGGATTATGAATAGCTAATATTCCATAGCGATACAAAACTATCTAAAAAAATGAATTTCAAACATTTTTCGTAAAATATTTTTGCTGTAAACTAAATTAAATACACATTAACCCCGAAAAAACTATGTTTAGGTATGTGACCGAGTTTTAAAAAACAGTCATTGTGGCGCAATTTTTGGAATAAAATTTTGGCAAGCGGCTGAAAAAATCTTAAATATTCTTGTGGGCTATCGCATTTATTTATCCGCCAAATTTTGTTCCAAATGTAACTTTTAGTTCTTTGTATGTTGACAAAAGTTAAAATAGTTGGAAAAATAATTTTTCATCCTACTTATTGTCTGGTGTTACAAAGGGAAGTGTAGCGCACCTAAAGTTAAATGTTTATCAATTTAGAGCGAGCTATAATTTATGCTTCTTGATAATTTCTAAAACTTCATCTTTGTGGTTTTTGCCAATCGGTAAAAGTTTGGGTTGACCTTTTTCAGTAACTTCAACGGAGTTTCCGTCAATTGCTTTTATTTTATCTATTCCGACGATAAACGAACGGTGTATTTGTACAAACTTACTCGAAGGCAATTTTTCTTCCAGACTTTTCATAGTTTGAAGCGAAATTATTTTTTCAGTTTCGGTTCTAATAATCACGTAATCTTTTAAACCTTCGATGTATAAAACCTCTGAAAATTTTATGCGCACCAATTTTTTGTCGGCTTTAACAAACATATATTCTGTGTTCGCTTCTTCCATCGGCAAATTTGTAGCAGTTTTGTGTTCGCGCTCAAAAATATCTCGCGCTTTATTGATTGATTTCATGAACCGATCTAAACTGATAGGTTTCATTAAATAATCGCAGGCATTGAGTTCAAAACCTTGCACCGCAAAATCCGGATGCGCCGTTGTGTAAATAGTAATTGGCGGTTTTGTAAGCGATTTTAAAAAATCGATACCGTTTAATTGCGGCATCTGAATATCGAGCAGCATTAAATCAACTACGTTTTCTTTTAAAACTTTATTGGCTTCAAACGCATTCGAGCAACGTGCCACCAATTCTAAATCAGGCATTTTTTCAACAAACGATTCTAAAATGTCAATTGCCAGCGGTTCATCATCAACAATAATAACTTTCATATTTTTTGATTTAGTAGATTTTTATCTTAAAATTTTTATACGTTGCACATTTGGGTTTATGAGTGTTTCGGCTTCAAAAAAGTTTTTAACTGTCGTGTTCGATAAATTTAACCATAACTGCACAGTATAAGTATGCGGCGTTTCATCAATTTTTAAACTGTATTTAGTTGGATACAAAAGTTGGAGACGCCGTTTCACATTTACCATTCCAACGCCGCCACTTTTTATTAAAACATTATTCGACATCGGCGTTTGTTCCGCGCGCGAATTTTCAACAGTTAAAAATAATTGCTCGTTCTTAGTTTTTAGTTCAATACTGATGTATCCGGCGTGAATATGATTACCGGCACCATGTTTAAAAGCATTTTCTATAAACGCCATAAAAATAAGCGGTGCGACTTCTAAGTTTTCATCATCGCAACCAACGTTAAAGTTAACATCAATTTTAGCGTGCCGTATTCTTTCGAGGTATAAATAATTTTTGATGTAATCCACCTCTTTAGAAACGGGTACAAGAGGAATATTGCACTCATACAACATATATCGCATCATTTCGGAAAGACGCAAAACAATTTCGGGTGCTACATCCGATTTTTTGAGCGTTAAGGCATACAAGCTGTTCAGCGTGTTAAACAAAAAATGCGGATTAATTTGCGATTTCAATAAATTTAATTCCGATTGAAATGCACGTGTTTCTAATTCCGATTTGTGACGCGTTTGCACCAACCAATCGCTCACAATTTTTATGATTGTAAAAATGAAAGCAAACAAACAGAAACTATAAAATATGGTAATTGCATCAACTTCACGCTTGGGAGCAAAAAACTTAAAATTGGAATCTCCAAAAGCATTACAAATAATATCCAACAGGCTTACGCCACATATTAACAACAACAACTGACCAAAATACAACAGTAGTTTATCCTTCGCTAAAAAATTAGGAACTAAATAATTAGCGTTTGAATAATATAAAATAGCCAGCAAGACATTAATAAAGATAGCAAACTCGAATGCAGCTATAATTTTCAGTTTACTAACAAATATATGCGTTAGGAAATTCACGATAAATACGACGCTCCACATTACTATGTGCAGCGTCGTCTTCGGCGAAAACACTTGTTTCTGTGCTTCAAAAAATATATCTTTCATTCTTAGCATAGCACAAAGAAAACAAAAAACTATCCGAAACTTATATTTTTTTCGATAAGATGCGTTGAATTACCGACAAAACGGTTTAGATATGATAAATGAAGCCTTTAGCGTTGAAAAGTTTATTTTAGTACATTCAATAAAGTTTACCACTTTAATTTAGAATCTACGAAATATTTTTTACCAAAACTAATTAAAACTTTTCAAGATTTAGAAATCTGAATTGAATAACATAATAAATCAAAACAAAATCTTCCTTTCGATCATTTAAAGAAAACAATTATAAGTCAACTTTTTTTAATGAAAGAATCCATTTCCATTTTTTGGTTTCGGCGCGATTTGCGCTTGCACGATAACGCAGGTTTATATCACGCTTTGAAAAGAGGTGCGCACGTTCAGCCTATTTTTATTTTCGACAGAAACATTTTAGATATTTTAGAAGCGCCTAACGACGCGCGCGTTACTTTTTTACATGATACTATTTTAGAACTACAAGCCGAACTCGAAAAACTTGGCAGCACGCTCAAAGTTTTTTACGGAAAACCCATTGACGTTTTTACCGAATTAATTAAAATCGACAATGTACAAGCTGTTTATACTAACAAAGATTACGAACCTTACGCGCATCAGCGCGATGCGGAAATAGAAAAAATTTTCTCTGAAAAACAAATAGGTTTTCATAAACTTAAGGACCACGTTATTTTTGAGGGTAACGAAGTAACAAAAGATGACGGCACGCCTTACACTGTTTTTTCGCCGTACGCAAAAAAATGGCGTGCTAAACTTTTGAGTAGAGTAGAAGCAGTAAATGGTGAATCGGTATCGTTTTATTTTAAAACATATCCGACAGAAGAATATTTTACCAATTTTATTCAGTGTGCGCCAGAAAGAATTATTTCTCTGGAAGAAATGAATTTTTCACGCAGCGAAATACATATTCCTTCTCGAACCGTTGCACAAAAAATTATTAAATCGTACGATGCAACGCGCAATTTTCCAGCTGATGAACACGGAACTTCGCGACTCGGTATTCATTTTCGTTTTGGCACAATTTCAATACGTGAAAAAGCGCGCGCTTCCGAAAAACTCAATGACACTTTTTTGAATGAATTGATTTGGCGCGATTTTTATTCCATGATTTTACAATTTTTTCCGCGCGTTGCTCAGGGTGATGCCTTCAGACCAGAATACGAAAAAATTGAATGGCGAAACGATGAAAAAGATTTGCGCGCTTGGCAAGAAGGTAAAACAGGTTATCCGATTGTTGATGCTGGTATGCGTCAACTCAACGCTACCGGTTATATGCACAATCGCGTACGGATGATTGTTTCGAGTTTTTTAACCAAACACTTGCTCATTAATTGGCGATTCGGCGAAGCCTATTTTGCAAAAAAACTTTTGGATTACGATTTAGCATCCAACAGCGGTGGTTGGCAATGGGCAGCCGGTTCTGGAACAGATGCCGCACCGTACTTTCGTGTTTTTAATCCGACGACGCAGCAAGAAAAATTTGATACACAAAATGTGTACGTTAAACGGTGGGTGAAGGAATTTGGAACAGCGAATTACCCTGCGCCGATTGTTGAACATACTTTTGCGCGCAATCGGTGTCTAGAAACTTATGCTAAAGCACTAAAAAAATAAGGGCACAAATTATGTGCCCTTACAAAAAAATCAAACTTAACTTTATGAAGACTAAAAAACCAATTTTATATGATGGTTGCTAGTTTAATAGTAAACTAACAACTAACTACTGTAATTATTGAACGTGTGTTACTTTAACCGCTTGTGCAAAAATACCATCAACCGAAATGCGCGCTAAGTAAGTGCCTTGCGCTGCACCACCTGCTTGCCATTTAACTTCGTAGTCGCCAGCTGTACGATTCTTATCTTCTAAAACAGAAACTAATTTACCCGTAATATCATATAATTGAATAGTGACGTGTCCATCTTCAGTTAAATGATATGAAAGTGCAGCTTCATCTTTAAAAGGATTTTGTAAAGATTTGATGCTTGCTTTTGCCACTAAACCAGATACAACAACGGGATCTCTGAAGCCTGTAATAGTTCCATCTGTATAAATTGTTCCTGCAATAACACCACCACACGGGCCAAAACCATTATGTGGTGAAGCCAAATAAGGGAATGTTGCATTAAGTGCTTTGTCGTTTTTCTCAACACCAGTTGTGTAAGTCAACACACCTAATAAATTAGGTGTGAGTGGTGATGCGCCTAACGGACGGTCATCATACCATAAACCAACTGCTGCTAAAACAACACCTGAAACTGCTTGTAATTCAATACGTGTTACGTCATCTTCTAAACGACGACCATTCGGAAATCCATCCATGTTCGGAATAGATTGCAATGCGTTCGATTTGTTGTAAAGCGTATCCGTTAAACCAGAAACTGCCGCTGCAATTAAACCTTCGCTGCTGAATGATGCGCTTGAACGCGATGTAGGAGGTACCGCCATATTTAAGCGAAGCATGTCGCCAAAGCGTATATCTCCGCCGTATGAATACGATGGTAAAAAGTTACTGATGAATGGTTTACCAGCCGTTAACGGATTGCCGTCTGTTTTTCCAGTTGCTAACTGGTACGGTGCAATATTTGGTACACCTGCATGAAAAATTGGAACAATATCAACTGAACGTGGCGCACCTTTTCTTAATAGGTAATTACCAAAAACTGCATCGTCTAAAGCTGTACCTGCAAGCGCAGCATTACCTTTAATGACGAACAAACCATCTTTTGTGTTACCAAAATCAACGGCACCTAAAACGGTTTGTGATTTTGTTTGAATGCGCAATTTAGCAAACGCTGGTACAGCCGAACCGAATAAACGGTCGTCCATGTACAAACCTAATTCAGGATTAGCCATGTACGCTTCGAATGCACTCTCGCCAGAATATGGCGTACCTGCATTCCATTTATCTTTTGCACCAATAGGTATAACAGCTTCGTTAGTTAAAGGCATTCCTAAACGTGAAACTTGAACCCAATCGCCAGAAGTTGAAGGTTTGTCGCCTGTTACGCTTAAAGTTCTTACTGCCGGACGACTTGCTGATGCCCAAACGCCGATAGTATAATCTCCATCGAGGATATTTTTAGCCGCACTTACAGCTTTTAAATCTTTTTGTAAAAACGCAATCGGGATTTGCAAACAAATAGCATGAACGTTTGTGCAACCTACAGCATCTAATGCTTTACCTGGGCGCGTCATACCTAAATCAAAAATACCACCTAAGTCAACAAAAAACGGATCGTCCATCTGTCCACAAAATACTTTTTCGCCAATGGAAGATGTAGAAGTTAAAGTTGCATCTTTTATGAGTTGATCATACGATTTACCCAAACCCAAAGTCGCATTATCAATCGAACGAGGTCCGATATTCGGCGGCGTAACAATACCATTCGTTAAAATAGTTGTAAATCCTGTTTCAATTGCCAACTTACGCTCTAAAGTGTATGTTGCTTTCAAATTCTGTTTACCTAAACGAATGTTGAAGAAAGTTGTAGGGTCTTCATTCGTGCGTTTAAACGTGAAACGATACGTAATATCGTCGCCTAAAACCGCAGGATTATTTTTAATGTGTATTTCGTAGCGAATGTCTTCGCCGAAAGTCGCATAATTCGGTCCACCTGATGGTAATTCTAAACCGATGTAATCGGCAATAATTGTAACTGTGTTCGGCGCATCCGGACTTCTAAACGCATAAACATCCGTGTTATCTGCCAAAGGGTCGTTGGCAATAAGTGGCGCTTCGCGGTGACTCGAAGCCTCTAAAAAGCGCGTCTCAACGCCAAAATAACTTATCGAAGTCATTAAGGCGAGAACTAAACTCGCTTTTAAAAAAAACTGTGTTGAATTTGTCATTAAAATAAATTTTAAGAAATGAGAATAAAAACATTTAGGAGCTAAAAAACTAAATGCGCATTTAACTTTTTACCTTTTACAGTTACGAGAAACGTACTACGTTTGGTTTTTCGTAATTTAAAAATAAATAAAGTCTTATTGGCTTACAGTGAGGAGGCGAGATTTTAGAATAAGTTAAAAATAGTAAATGAACCTTCTTTGGTTTTATTTCAGATTAAAGTGCTATTAAAAATGCAAAACGATATTACGCGATGAAATTCTTTTATTACGCAATTGTTTGGCTCAAGCAAAATGTTAATGAATAGAATGCGGATGTGCACAGATTCTGAGCAGATTTTTCACAGAGATTATTAATATTCTCAGAAAATACGTGAAAAAATCCGCCAATAATCATTGATGATGAGTGTACCATTGCGTACTTCTTGTTTTATCTTAAAAATTAATTTTCAAATTTTCAATCATCAATATCTTTAGTTACACTCAAAAAATTGATTCTGACAGCAAAAACTTATTAATGCAATTGCGCGATTCAATACACTTAGATCTATTTGTGCTGATTTATTAAATTAATACTTCCAATTCTGTACGTTAATTCAATTATTAAATTTACTTTTGGTACTTCGTTCATTAAAAGCAAAGTTAATGCTTATGAAAAATTTATGTTCAGCCTTGTTGTTTATTTTAATTATTTCAAACCATATTTTCGCCCAAAAAATAGATGTCGTCGCATCCAATATAGACAGCATGGTTTCGCCCGCAACCGATTTTTTTCAATTTGCCAACGGCGGTTGGTTTAAACGCAATCCGATACCTTCAACGGAATCGAGTTGGGGAATTGGTCGCGTTTTATACGAAGATATTTACGACAAAAAACGCGCTATTAATGAAAATTTAGGAATACAAAAACTGGTACAAGGCAGCATTGAACAAAAAATTTATGATTTTTGGCAAACGGGTATGGATTCCGTCGCGATTGAAAAAACGGGCGTTTCTGCCATCAAACCCGAGTTGGATGCGATTGCAAACATTCAATATTTGGATGAATTATTGCCCGTTGTTGCTAACATGATGAAAATGCAAATTTACCCACTTTTGTATTGTGGTGTTCAGCAGGATGAAAAACAAAGCGATACTTACACATTTCATGTCTATCAATCGGGTTTAGGTCTCGGCGATCGCGATTATTATTTTAAAACCGATGCACGCAACATTAAAATTAGAGCGGCTTACGAAAAACACATCGGTAATGTATTCGCTTTGCTCGGTTCAGACACCGCAACAGCAAATACAAAAGCAAAGTACGTAGTTGAAATTGAAACTTTTTTAGCGCAAAAACAACGTACGATTGAAGAAACGCGCGACCCTCAAGCGAATTACAATAAATTTAAAATTTCAGATTTAGAGAAAAAAGTATCGCAAATTCCGTTTGGTGCTTTTTTTAATTTATTGGGTGTAAAAGTGGATAGCGTAATTGTTGGTCAACCGGAATATTTAGATCAAATTCAGCGCATGCTGGGTTATTTTCCGTTAGACCAAATTAAAGATTATCTCACTTGGTTTTTAGTAAAAGATTTATCGCCAACGTTGGGTAGCAAGTTTGATAAAGAACATTTTGCTTTTTTTGGTAAAGAACTCTACGGACGCAAAGAACAAAAGCCGCGTTGGAAACGCGTGAGCGATGCGCAAGAAAGTGAAATGGGCGATGCGCTCGGTAAATTGTTTGTAAAATCATTCTTTTCAGAAAAAGCTAAAACGCGCTACACCGATATGGTTGAAGCGGTGCGCACTGCTTTTGGCGAAGAAATTCAAGGATTGGATTGGATGAGCGATACCACAAAAGCGCGCGCTTTTGATAAACTTAAACGCGTAACGCCAAAAGTGGGTTATCCCAACAAATGGAAAGATTTTTCTGCTATGGAAATTGATGGCAATAGCTATGCGCGCAACACCATTAATGCCAATAAATGGTGGTTTAATTATCAAAATTCAAAACTTGGTCAACCCGTTGATAGAACGGAATGGGATATGACACCGCAAACATACAATGCGTATTACAATCCGAGTAATAACGAAATTGTTTTACCGGCGGCAATTTTAATGGTGCCCAATTTTAAGGATGAAGAAATTGATGATGCCGTAGCATACGGTTACGTAGCTGCTTCAACTATTGGTCATGAAATTACGCATGGTTTCGACGACCAAGGCAGACAATTTAATGCAGACGGTAATTTAATTATGTGGTGGCAACCAACGGACTCCGTAAAATTTACAGCCGCCACAAAAAAATTGATTGATCAGTTCAATGAGATTGTCGCCATTGACACAATGCACATTCGTGGCGAAGCTACGCAAGGTGAAAATATTGCCGATCTCGGTGGAATTGTTTTAGGCTTAAAAGCATTTAAGAAAACGGCGCAGTTCAAGCAGAATAAAAAAATTGCAGGCTATACGCCATTACAAAGGTATTTTTTGGGTTATGCACTCGGTTGGCTCGATCAACAAACGCAAGAAAGTTTAGCGCGCGCAATTATGACAGATGTTCATGCACCTGCCAAATTTCGCGTTAACGCGCCGTTTGTTGATGTGCCAGAATTTTACGAAGCCTTTCATATTAAACCTGCTGATGCGATGTGGCGCGCACCTGAAAAACGCGTAAAAATTTGGTAGGCTAATGAACAACACGCTTTTTGGAACATTACAATTAGTTGTTAATAGTAGTTTCAATCTATTATTTCCGGTTCTTTGCCCAGCGTGTGATACGCCGTTAACTTCGCCTAAAGATTTAATGTGCTTGCAATGCGAACTCGATTTGCCACGCACGAATCATTTTGAACTACGAGAAAATATTTTTTTCAAAAACTTTGAGGATGGCTCAACGATTAAAAGCGCAACGGCTTTATTTTATTTTGCACGAAAAACAAAAATGCAACGATTGATTCACGCGTTTAAGTATAAAAACAAACCTGATGTAGCGGTTTCGCTCGGTGAGATTTTAGGGAATGAAATTAAAAAATGCGCGTATTTGCAAAATATCAAAGCACTTGTTCCGGTACCGATGCACCCAAACAAACTGCGCGTGCGCGGTTACAATCAAGCAGAATTAATTGCACAAGGTGTTTCAAAAGTTTTAGATTTGCCCATCGAAACAGGTTTAATTCGGAAAATAACAGAGACCGAATCACAAACGCATCTCTCGAGAACGGAAAGAAAAATTAATTTGTCTTTTACTTTTGAAAGCGTGCATAAAAAATATTTAGAAAACACAGAAATTTTTCTCATTGACGACGTTTCAACATCGGGCGCAACTTTAGAAGCCGCTGGCGATTCCATTTTATTGAACAATCCGAAAATTATTTTGCATTGCACTACACTCGCTTTTACTCAAATTTAATGGGTTTCAAAAAATAATTACGCTTTTAAGCAGCGAATTTTAAATTTACGGCATTTTATATTTAGAAATTACAAAAATGTTCCTACATTTGTACTCTTATTAAGGTAAAGACAAAACTATACACTTTTCTTTCTATTCTGAAAGTTCCCCCCAGAGCAACACGCACCGTACACACATCGAACTTTAATTTTCAATTCACAATCAAAATTCAATGACAAGATTATTGACATTTGTTTTTTGTGTAGTTCTGAGTGGCATGGCAAGCGCAGCTTCGCTTTCACCCGATTCTACTACACAATGTGCTAAACCTTTAAAAGTTTATGCAGCACCTTCCGCCGACGGCAAATCGGCAATAGTTTATGCTTACAATTCTACTGCAACGGATTCGAAAGTTTCAATTACTTTTGAAGTTCAGTATCATCTATCAACGGATTCAGTTTGGAAAGCAGGCGGATTAATCAATTTGAATTCGCCTAATTTTAGTCCTGACACTTTGCGTAATCTGGTAACTTGTAGTAGATATGTTTTCAGAATCAGAACTGTTTGTTCTTCGGTACAATCAAGCGATTGGGTGCTCGGCGATTTTTCAACAGAGGGTTGCCCTACACCTTGTACAAAAGTACAACAAATTAGTTTTACGGCTATTGATACAGCGAGTGCCATTGGTAAATGGAGCCAAGGTGGTTCAGGAAAATATTACGTGCAATATAAAATCGCTGCCGATTCAATAACAAATTGGCTGAACGATTCTACGACGCAAACAATAATTACGTTAAAAAAATTAAAAAATTGCGCGCCGTATGTAGTGCGGATTATTACTTTTTGCAACAATAAACCCGATACTATCGCGACGCGTTTTCAAACTGTTTGTTCGCCACCACCGCCACCTATTTGTACAGCACCAATTGCTTTGAAAGCTTTGATTTCTGCTGATACAGTAGTGACTTTCAAATGGACAAATACAATGGCAAATACAAAAGTTTTTTTAGTGGTGTCTTCTGCGTCAGGTGATTTTAAAAAAACTTTCACTGTTTCAGATTCGACATTTACTGTTTCAGGTTTGCCGAAGTGTCAACTTTTTAATGCAGCCGTAGCTGCGCAGTGCGATTCGACGCACTACTCATCACCATCAAATTATGTTCAGTTTTCTATTACGGGTTGCGCTGTGGCGTGCCCCAAAATTATTCAACTTTCTTTTCATGGCTTAGACACTGTTTCAGCCGCAGGCGGATGGAATCCGATAGGATCGAGCAAATATTTTGTAGAATATAAATTGGCTACCGATTCGGTTAAAACGTGGTTGCGCGATTCTTCGCTTCAAAATTCCATTCGTCTTAGAAATCTTAAACCTTGCACTATTTATAGTGCGCGCGTGCTTTCAATTTGTAATGGCAAGTTCGATACGAGTGCTGTTACTAAATTTCAAACCATTTGTAAGGTAGTTCCGTTCGTGTGTAATGCACCCAAAGGTTTAACCGATTCCATCGTTTCCGATACGATTGTTGTTTTAAATTGGGCATCATCGGGCGTGAATTCTGTTTATGCTGTTTCTGTTTACTACCCAGTTTCAACGGCAAAAAAAACGTACATTACAACAACAAATTCTTTAACTATTAAAGATTTGCCTAAATGTTTTAGTTACTCCGCTTTTGTGCAATTGCGTTGCGATTCAACACATATCAGCGAGCCTTCTAATGCTGTTCAGTTTATGACAAAAGGTTGTATTGTTGTGCCACCGACGTGCAATAAAATTGGTCTTATTTCTGTTTCGGATGTTACGAGCAACAGTTTAAACGTTTCTTGGAATAAATCGGGTTCGGGTAAATATATCGTGCAACACAAAATTGCAGTTGATTCTATCAAAATTTGGTCGAACGATACAGTTTCAAATGAAAGTTTTACCCTTAAAAATTTGACTGCTTGCACATCCTATTCTATGCGCGTTATTGCAAATTGTAATGGCAAATCAGATACTGGTAGTAGTATCAGAATCACAACGCTCTGTCCACCGCCTGTTTGTGCGAAACCTTTTGGTATAGATGTAACAGTTAGTGCCGACACAATTGCAAATATTTCTTGGCGCGTCAATAAAGCAAAAAATTTCGTACTGCAATATCGTGAATTGACAACATCAACTGTTACAGCTTGGTTAAGCCTTGCTGTTACTGATTCTTTCGCGAGTTTAAAAGTAAAAGCCTGTTCTTATTATCAGACTCGTTTGCGCGCTACGTGTGATAGTTTGGATCCGGACTGGTTATACTACGAGTTTAAAACAACGGGCAGTTGTGCAACAGCCGTTTGTTCAAAACCATCAAATATACAAACGCAGTTTGCGAGTAACAACACGTATGTTTTTTGGTATTACCCGACGCCAGCCAACGCAACACAACCCGTTTTTGAAGTACAATACAAAGCCTCAACCGATACCGTTTGGAGTGCAACAATTAAATCAAATTCGGTTTATACAATTCTGAAAAATTTAGCAAATTGTAAGCAATACGTTGTGCGTGTTCGTGCCGATTGCTCAACCACTTCGTCAAGCGATTGGGTGACATATACTTTCTATGCCGGTCAGAAATGTGCAACGATAGCTAATACAAATCTGGTTCAAGCAACTACATTGAGTAACGTGGGTGTTTCGCCGAATCCAAGTTCGACCGATCCGACCGTTGCTTTTGAGTTAGCGCGCACAGCCAACGTAACTATCAAAGTTTATAATGTCACTGGAAGCGCTTTAATTAATATCAATCTCGGAAATTTATCGGCTGGCACGTATTACGAAACGGTCAATAACGCTTCTTTCTTGAATACTGGATTTTACATCATTTTAACGCAAGCAGATAGTGAGGCACCGATTACGACACGTTGGATGAAACTGTAATTTATTGCAAATAACGCATTAAGTATTACGGCTACGCTCAATTCCATGTTTAGTAATTGAGCGCAGCCGTTTTTTTTATTGAGTTAAATTCACTATTGGTGCAACACGTTTTCCGATAAGTGCGATAGAGTTTAGAAGTTTTTTTTGCGGCAATGCAGCATTATCCATCTGAAACGTAATGCGATCAACGCCGCCGAGAGCTGCGCTATGACGCAAAATTTTTTGAGCAACTTCTTCAGGATTACCAACTATCAATGCACCTTTTTCACCAATAAGTTGATTAAAATGTGCTTTGGTAACAGGTGGCCAACCGCGCTCTTTGCCAATGCGCGTAAAAGTTTCGGCGTAACCGGGATAATAATCGTCAATCGCTTCTTGCGTTGAATTACCAACATAACCAAGCGAGTGCAAACCAACTTTTAATTTTTCAGGTGAATGACCTGCCCGTTTTCCCGATTCGCGATATAAATCAATGAGCGGACGGAAACGATGCGTTTCGCCACCAATAATTGCCACCATGAGCGGCAAACCCAACATTCCTGCGCGATAAAACGATTCGGGCGTACCTCCTACGCCGACCCAAACTGGTAATTCTTTTTGCAAAGGGCGTGGATAAATTTCTTGTGCTTTCAATGCAGGTCTGAATTTACCTGACCAAGTTACGATGTCGTTATCACGAATTTTTAAAAGTAAGTCTAATTTTTCTGCGAAAAGCGCGTCGTAGTCATTAATATTTAAGCCAAACAGCGGAAAAGATTCTGTAAACGAACCGCGACCGACGACCATTTCAGCACGTCCGCGCGAAATTAAGTCTAAGGTAGCAAAATTTTGAAACACACGCACTGGATCTGCCGCACTTAAAACGGTAACAGCACTCGTTAAAATAATGCGTTTGGTGCGTGCTGCTGCAGCTGCCAAAATTATTGTCGGCGCCGAATCTAAAAATTCTTTTCTGTGGTGTTCGCCAATACCGAAAACATCTAAACCGACCGTATCGGCGTGTTCAACGCGCTCTAATAATTCAGCGATGGACTGCGCGTTGCTTTTCGCGTCATTATTAATATTTGCCGCCGCGAAACTATCAATTCCAATTTGCAAAATATTTATTTTTTGGTGTTTTGTGAAGGACGTAATAGTTTTCTAAAAATTGTTGATTCTTCATTGTGTTAATTCACTAAAAATAATTTTAAGTTTTTTGATTCAAGTTTCAAAAATGAATCCTTACTGTTTTCGTTTTCGCTTTCGCTTTGATTTTGATTTTGATTTTGATTTTCTGAAAAATATCCTCAAATCAAAAAAAAATTATCCAACAGTCGCCTACAAAAAAATTTATCTGCGAGAATACTTAGCTTTGTACTTCAAAATAGAAATTCACCCCTTATGATTAAAACTGACATTTGCATTATTGGCGCTGGACCAGGCGGCGTAGCGACGGCATTGCGATTGGCGCAACTAAATATCCAATGTGTACTGATTGATAAAGCCGTTTTTCCGCGCGATAAAATTTGCGGCGATGGATTAACGGGTAGAACCGTGGCTATATTGAACCGTATTAATCCAGAAATTATAAATACGCTTGGCGCGCAACCCTACGCGACCGATTCGTGGGGTGTAGAATTTAAGATGGATGATAAGAAATCGTTTCCAGTGCCTTTCCGCAAAAATTTTACTAAAGGAAAAGATATTGCACCGTGTTATGTATCGAGGCGCATGGATTTTGATAATCATTTAGTGGCGTTTGCGCGCAAAGAAAAACTGATTACTTTTATTGAAGGCGTGGGCATTGATACGCATAATTTTGAAAACGGAGTTTGGATAGTTTCGGATAAAACTAAAACACACGTTTTTGAATGTAAAATTTTAATTGTTGCTAACGGTCCGCTTTCGTCCTTTGTGCGCCATACTTTAAACGTCAAAGCCGATCCGAAACATCAAGCGGCGGCGGTGCGCGCCTATTATAAAAACGTTGGCGGTTGCCATACCGATAATTTTATTGAACTCCATTTTTTAAAAGATTATTTGCCAGGATATTTTTGGATTTTTCCGTTGCCGAACGGCGATGCGAATGTTGGTTTCGGTATGCTTTCGAGTACGATTAGTCAGAAAAAAATAAATCTTAAACACGGTCTCGAAGATATAATTGCTAACCGTCCGGGAATTAAAGAACGATTTGCAAACGCTACACTCGACGGCGAAGTTGTCGGTTTTCCGTTGCCTATGGGCTCAAAACGGCATCAACTTTCTGGCGACAGCTATATGCTCGTCGGCGATGCTGCGAGTTTAGTTGATCCGCTCACCGGTGAAGGTATTGGTAATGCGGTTTTTTCTGGTTTTATAGCTGCCGAACAAGCGCAAAAATGTTTAGAAATAAATAATTTTTCAGCTGAATTTTTAAAAGACTATGACACACGCATTTGGCGCGTCATGGGTACAGAATTGAATTTAAGTTACCGAATGCAAAAACTTGGTAAATTCCCTGCGGTATTTAATGCTATTTTGTGGATGGCATCGCGCAATGTGCAAGTTTCGGAAATTGTGTATTCTATGTTCAACAATATTGATATTCGCAAACGCATATTAAATCCTGTTTTTTGGATGAAGATGTTAGTGAATGCGAAATAAGATTTAATTTTAATTTACCGATTCCTGTAATCCTGTCCCCACGAAAGTTTTTCGCGCAGGGTTTTTAAATACGTATCGCCTTGGAGTTGCACAATAGAAACTGTAAAATCGCAACGGCGCACTGCCAAACGCACAGCACTTGAAAAAGACTCGAAGCGCGAATCGAGTGTACATAAAAAACTATCGGCTCTGCCTTCTACTTCAAAACTCACCACAGACTCATCGGAAACGACAATAGAGCGCATATTTAAATTGTGTGGCGCAACAGGCGTAATTACAAAACTCGGCGAATTTGGAAAAATAATTGGTCCGCCGCAACTCAGCGAATACCCCGAAGAACCCGTAGCAGTAGCAACAATTAAACCATCAGCCCAATAAGAATTAAGATATGCGCCATCTAAATAGGCGTGTACGGTTATCATGGACGATGTTTCGCGTTTCAGAATTGTAAAATCGTTGAGCGCAAAACGACAATCGCTAAAAAGAGGACTGTCACATTCGAGTTGTAATAAATGGCGATGTTCTAAATTGTAGCGTTTTTGAATTAAGAGTTCGAGCGCTTCTTCAATCCTATTTTTACTGATAGAAGCTAAAAATCCCAATCTGCCCATATTAATTCCAAGAATAGGCACTTGGCTATCTCTCACAAACGTTACTGCTTCTAACATCGTTCCGTCACCGCCTACAACAATCACAAAATCGAAATGGTGTGTTTTAAAATCGAGATGACTTTCAAAAGATGCGACATCGCGTTTAAAATTTATGACACTTTTTATTTGTTTGAGGTAATCGGCATAAATATAGGTGTTAACTTCGTGTGCGTGCAAAACATCGAACAGCTTTTGAACGTATTGTATATCTCCAGAGTGAAGGACTTTGCTGAATATGACAACTTGCATAAAAATGTGAAAAATGAAAAATGAAAAATGAAAAGTCTTTTCTCATTATCCATTCCTTTGAGCCTGCAAGATAGTTTTTTTTATAAATTTTAAGCATTTTATTTTATCAGGATCAGGATTTTAAAATTTTCAAGATTGTAGAGACGCGATTCTTCGCTTTCTTAATTTTAGACATGATTCATCGCGTTGTTACAAAAATTGTTATGAAAAAACTTTTTACGTTGTGTGTTTATATGTGTTTAATTTTTTGTTTTGCTGATGCTGCGCGCGCGCAAACGGCGGCGGTGTTTGGGAAAATTACAGAGCGCAACACGAATGTGCCGATTGAATCGGCGTTAGTGTTTATTATCGGCACAAATAATTCGATTGAAACAAACGCAAGCGGTGAATATGCGCTCACAATTCCATCGGCAAAAGTGTGTACACTTAAAGTGCAACGCCTCGGTTATAAAGATTTTCAGATTGCGATAGACAAATTAGCAGCTGGTACGCAACGCCGATTCGATTTTGAATTAGTGCCAAGCGACGCAAAGCAAGAAGTAATTGTGCGCGAAAACCGAATGAATAATACGGGTGTCATTCATGAAGATGTGAAAAATTTTAGATTATTGCCATCCACAACAGGTAATTTAGAATCGCTTTTGCCGTCTATTGCGCTCGGAACAAATTTAGGAACGGGTGGCGAATTAACGTCGCAATACCAAGTGCGCGGTGGAAACTACGACGAAAATCTTGTTTACGTAAACGATTTTGAAGTTTATCGGCCACAACTTATTCGTGCAGGGCAACAAGAAGGATTAACGTTTGCTAATCCAGATTTAATGCGCGATCTTTCATTCAGCAGCGGCGGATTTGAAGCGCGTTACGGCGATAAAATGTCTTCCGTTTTAGACATTAAATACAAACGCCCCGATTCTATGCGCGGTTCAGTATCAGGTAGTTTACTTGGCGCAACGGCGCATTTGGAAGGTAGTTTTAAATTAGGCAGCACAGAAAGTCGGCGCAGATTGCGTTATCTCGTCGGTGCGCGCTACAAAACGACAAAATATTTACTCAGCTCACTCGATGTAGCCGGTGAATACGTCCCTACTTTTTTAGATTTCCAAACCTATATCACTTACGATATTTCAAATACTTGGCAACTGGGTTTTCTCGGCAATTTTAATTCCAGTACGTTTAATTTCACGCCACAATCTCGAAATACAGCTTTTGGTTTGTTCACCTATTCGCTCGGAATTACAACGGTTTTTCAAGGAAAAGAATCGGATGGATTTAATAACGGTATGGGCGGTGTTTCTCTCACGTATCTGCCGGAAAAACAAAAAAATCCGATGTTTCTCAAATTTTTAGCATCGCGCTATCAAACTTTAGAGACAGAAGGCATTGATATATCGGGCAGTTACATTATTGGCGAAATTGAAACAGATCCGAACAAAGCCAACGCGGGGCAAATTGTAAACAGTATTGGCGATGGCACGCAACAAACTTTTGCGCGCAATCGGTTTTGGTCGGCAGTGACAAATTTAGAACACAAAGGCGGCTACGAAATGCAGCTCGATCCAAAAAATCCGCGCGTTACAGCCACCAATTTTTTTCAATGGGGTGTGAAATATCAAAATCAATTGGTGAATGATCAACTCGTTGAATGGGAGCGGATAGATTCAGCTTTGTATTCGTTACCGCGTAATGTAGATTCGTTACTGCTTAAAAAAAGTTATAAATCTTTAAACGATTTTTCTAACGATCGTTACTCCGCCTTCGGACAGTTAACTTATACGCGACGCGCAGATAGCATTGGTGAATTGCAAGCTACTTTTGGTTTGCGCGCTTTTCATGCTACGCTTAACGGCGAAAGTTTTGTAACGCCGCGTTTTCAAATTTTGTATAAACCGTTGCGCAACCACAGCGATGTGTCGTATAAATTAGCAGGTGGATTGTATTACCAACCGAGTTTTTACCGCGAGATGCGCGCACCTGACGGCAGTTTTAATCCGAATGTAGTGTCGCAAAAGTCGGCGCAAATTATTGCAGGCATTACTTACGATTTCAATATCGGCTTTAATCGGCGTATTCCTTTTAAATTTATCAGCGAACTGTATTATAAAAATCTTTGGGATTTAGTTTCTTACGACGTTGATAATGTACGCATCACGTACTCTGGCAAGAACGATGCGACGGGTCATGTTGTCGGTTTAGATATGCGTTTGAATGGCGAATTGGTGCCTGGTGCTGAATCGTGGGTGAATCTTTCTATTTCGCAAGCGCGCGAAAGTATTGATGGCAAACAACTTTATGCTTTTAATTTAGGCGATAGTGCCGGTACAAAAGTGAGCAGCGTGCCACGACCGACCGATCAGGTTTTTACCCTATCCATGTTTTTTCAGGATTATCTACCCAAGAATAAAAATTTTAAAGTTCACCTCAACGCAACATTCGGCTCAGGATTACCTTTTGGTTTACCCGATAATAATTATGTTTTCCGAAATGCTTTTCGCTACACGCCGTATCGGCGCGTAGATATAGGTTTTTCTGTTTTAGCATGGGATGCTGCTTGGCGTGAACGCAAAAAAAGTTTACTCAGTTTTTCGCGCCAAACATGGTTGAGTTTAGAAGTATTTAATTTACTCGGCGTACAAAATGAAGCCTCGAATACGTGGGTAAAATCAATTTATAATACGCAATTTGCAGTGCCGAATTACCTGACTTCGCGCCGTTTAAATTTGCGCGCCCGAATTGATTTTTAGTTTAGAATGAATCGTTTTTTGCTTTACAATTCATTTTTCAAAACTCGCCAAATATTTTCGACAACAATTTTATTGCCTTCAATATTTGGATGAATACCGTCGGGTTGATTGAGTGTAGCCACGCCACCTACATTTTCGAGAATAAATGGAATGAAAGCAATATTATTTTTTTTGGCGAGCGTTAAATAAATGCTATGAAACGCGGCGTCATAATCTTTTCCCATGTTGCGCGGTGCTTCCATGCCCGCTAAAATTATTTTAGTCGAAGTATTTTTTGCGCGCACTTTATCAATAATAGTTTGCAGGTTTTTTTCACTACTCATCGGATCAATGCCACGCAGCGCATCGTTTCCGCCGAGTTCGAGAATAAAAATATCGAAAGGTTGTTGCGCAATTACCCAATCAACGCGCGCTGCACCACCCGCAGTAGTTTCGCCGCTTACGCCAGCGTTAATACAATGGTAATTTTGTTTTGTTGAATCCAAACGATGTTGCACGAGTGCTACAAAACCCGTATTAATATCGTCGAGTCCGTAACCTGCGGTGAGGCTGTTTCCGAAAAAAATAATATTTTTTTGAATAAGAACAGGGGATTTTTCGGTTGCAGTTTGAGGTGTATCAGCACCAACCTTAGTAGAATTGGTTGAATTGTTGCAGAAAGAAAACGTTGTTACAAACAATGCCACGCATAAACAATTTGCTAAAACAGATAGTAAATAGCTTTTCATCTTATTTATAATTTTACCATTTTTTCAAAACTATTGTAATGCGCACATCCGACTTTTTTAAATCAATCATCGCTTCTTGAAAAGTTGGTTTGCGCCATTTTACTTTCGGATTATTAGAAACACCATACGCTTCGGTTGGTATGCCGAGATAATTGACATCCATGTGATGATCGTCGTTCACATCGTGATAGCAACCTGCGGCATAAACTCCGACGGGTAAATCAAATTCAAAATTAACTTCGTTGCTATTACTGACCGAAACGGCTTGGGTGTATTTATAAACTTTTTTCTTGACTAAAAAACTTTCGGGTGAATCGTAAATAACCAGACGGACGGATCCACCTTGCTCTTTAATATTATTTACTTTAACGTACAGTTTGTGTGTCGGAGTTTGAGCGTTCGCTTGAAAATAAAAAAAAAGGATTACGCAAACTATCAGGAGCTTCTGGAAAATCCCATAATAGTTAAATCGTGTTGAAAAAAATTTAAAATCTATCATTGAGGTTTAGTTCTATGCGTTGTTTTAAGGTTTCAATGCGGCGATACAATCTATCGAAAAACCATTTCCTGTTTTTTTCGCCGTGTAAGCTAATCTGAGTGCTTTTAGCAATAACGTCATTAAACCATTTTTGCGTATAATTGAAAAGGCGTAAATCGGATGATTTTAAAAAATTAGGATTGCCGAACGTAGAATACACGCTTTTAAAATGCGGTGAGTCAACTATAATTGTGTTATTCGTGTAAATAATTTCGTTATGGTATAAAGTGAAATTATTACCACCGTTGTTGATTTTCACAGAACTATCTACTTTGCTGCCTTGCTGTGCCATAACTTCTAAATTATGTGTTAAGCTCAAAAGCCTTTCGCAAAGATGAACAGCGTCGGCGCGGTTTTTAAAAGAATTGGTTTGAAAATGGTATTCAATTTGGTTGAGCGTGTTATCAACAATGTTGAGCGACCACATTTCTGTACTCGATTGCATTCTATACAGTCGCCAAACTTCTTTCGCTTTTTCTAAAACGCCCGGCGAGATTAAACTATAATGAAAATTCTCTTTTTGAAGGTAATCAAAATTCCAAATTGAGCGACCCCAAACATAGAGTTTAAACGAAAAAAGTTCAGGCTCTGAGATGTAGTAAAAAATCGGGATTTCGGAAGACGCATAATAAATCATCACTTCAGGTAATGAACCTAAAGCGCGGACGTCGCCATGAATGTCATCGAGGTAATCATCGAAAGTTTTTATGGTTTTTACAAACGGGTTGAATTGGAAAGAGATGTGATCGGTTTGGTTGAAGATGTGCGAATCAACAGAAATTTTAAATTTATTGGCAATTAAACCAATTTCTTTAGGCGTTAAATCGGAGTCGCCTCTAACACGCCTATAAACGGCATCGCTACCAACGCAGAGCAAATCGGAGAGTGCTGAAATTGCATCTGCTTTTTTCGGATACTTTCCGAGTACGGTATCGAATAAATAATTCTGTAAGTTTCGGTCTTCGTTCATACTTTCCCAATTTCAATCACTACTTGTTCAATTACTTTTTAACGCTTTCTTGGGAATTTTAGTCAAAAGTAATTCGATTTTTTTTATTTTTTTGTTTTTCAATCCATAGTCAATAAAAAAAAATGTGTTACAATCGAATTACGTCAATAATGAAGTATCAGCAGTGTGCATCTTTGTAACACAGAAAGCAACACTAAAACTCAATTTTACAGCAGTAAAGCAATATATTTTGTAATCCTTAAATTTTGTTAACCTTTACTTTTTGCCAGAAAATAATCGCTTAATTTTTATTTGTTAATCCATTTTTTTTACTTTGTTAACCCTTTATATCAATCTCGATTTACACCACAGAACCAGATGTTTTGGGTTCAACTAAAGTGACTACTAATGTTTGAAACCACAGCCAGAGTTTACGCTCTGGCTTTTTTTTTGAACTCAACTTTCCAAAAAAAAGAGACGTTATTACCGCGTCTCTGAAAAACCTCTATAATTTTGTATTGTTCGTTTTATTTCTAGTAACTTTTGAAAACAACGCTCGTGTTGTGCCCACCAAAACCAAAACCATTGCTCATTACAATATTCAGTTTGCGATCTTGCGCTTGGTTGAGCGTTAAGTTTAAGCGCGCATCTATGTTCGGATCTGCTTCGGTATGATTAATTGTTGGTGGAACGTATTTGTTTTTCATTCCCAAAATACACGCCACCGCTTCAATAGCACCTGCTGCGCCGAGCAAATGACCAGTCATAGATTTGGTAGAACTGATATTGATGTCGTAAACAGCATCACCAAAAAACTTTAGCAACGCATTAATTTCAGAAATATCACCGAGTGGAGTTGACGTACCGTGCGTATTGATATAATCAATTTCATTCGGATTGACGTGCGCGTCGCGCAAAGCGGATTTCATACACGAAATTACGCCGATTCCATCCGGGTGTGGTGCTGTCATGTGATACGCATCGGAGCTCATACCACCACCAATCACTTCGCACAAAATGTTTGCGCCGCGTTTTTTAGCGTGGTTCAGTTCTTCTAAAATTAAAACGCCCGCACCTTCGCCGAGTACAAAACCATCGCGCGTTTTATCGTAAGGTCGTGAAGCAGTATGTGGCGAATCGTTGCGCGTACTCATAGCGTGCATCGCCGTAAATCCGCCGACACCTGTTGCGCAGATAGTTGCTTCTGCGCCACCGCTAATAATAATATCGGCTTTGCCGAGACGGATATAATCGAGCGCGTTTATAATAGCATGATTTGATGTAGCACACGCCGAAACAGGTGCGTAATTTAATCCACGGAAACCATACTTTATAGCCAACAAACCTGCTGCAATGTTGGCAATCATTTTCGGAATAAGGAACGGATTGTATCGCGGTGTGCCGTTGCCACGCGCAAATTCAGAAATTTCTTGTTCAAGCGTTATCAAACCGCCTATGCCTGAACCATAAATGATACCGGCGCGGTCTAAATCAATTTTTTCAACGTCTAAACCGCTCATCAATATAGCTTCATGCGCAGCAACTAAAGCAAATTGCGAGTATTTATCTAATCGGCGAATTTCTTTTTTATCAATGACGCTTTCGGGCGCAAAACCTTTAATTTCACAGGCGAATTGCGCTTTAAACAAAGACGCATCGAATTGCGTGATAGTAGCAGCACCGCTCACACCGTTTTGTAAACCGTGGTTGTATGCTTCTACGTTATTCCCGATTGGCGTAACAACGCCCATTCCTGTTACTACAACGCGTTTCATGTGTAAATATAAATCGGGTTGAACGACGAGTGTCTTTCAAAGCCAAGAGTTTAGAAAATGATTGATCAATTTTCCTGAAAACTTCGCGGATTACGCAGAAAAATTACTACAATCTGCGAAAGTCGGCGAAGTCTGTGGGAAATAACCCTACAATGAGTTAATTATGTCTTTTTTCATAAAACAAGAAACCACAAATGGAACACGTAGCACATTTGTGGTTTTATTGGTTTGTCCTAATTAAGCGTGCGCTGAGTGAGCTTCCAAGTAAGCAATTGCTTCGCCTACGGTTGTAATCTTTTCAGCTTGGTCATCCGGAATAGAAATATTAAATTCTTTCTCGAATTCCATAATTAGCTCTACGGTGTCTAACGAGTCGGCACCTAAATCTTTGGTGAACGATACTTTAGGCGTAATGTCGCTTTCGTCAACGTTTAATTTGTCAACAATGATTTTAGTAACGCGCTCTGCAATACTTGATGCCATATTGAATTTCTTCTAATGTTGCGTAAAAAAAGTTAAATAAAAAACAATTTGAAATGAACTTACAAAAACTTCGAGAATATCAAACCAATAAACCTACATTTACAGAAAGATAAGCGCGTTTTTGAAATACTTTAGTGCTACAATAGACACATTTGTTATTTCACGTCGCAAAAGTAATATGAGAAGCGACGCAAACAAAAAAGTTTATTGATTTTACAAAAAAATTCCGCTATTGTCGCCTTTTTTTTTAATTATTGTGGTGCAATGGCAGTCAAACGAACATAAGTTTAAAAATTTGTGTTACAGATTAGACAAAAAACGCGTTTAATTTGTAGGAAATTAATTTTCAGTATCTTACCTAAAATTATTTTAGGGTTATTAACATGCGCAGTACAAAATTTTAATGCCAGAAGGAATAGTAACAAAATCAACAGGGAGTTGGTACACGGTTAAACCGAATGCGGCATCGGAAGAAGCAACGCAATGTCGCATAATTGGTAAATTGCGTTTGAACGATCTGCCATTTACTAATCCTATTGCGGTTGGCGATCGCGTTGTATTTGAGCCTGATTCGGATGGTATAGGCGCTATCAGCGAAATTGTACCGCGCATAAATTATGTCGCGCGTCAATCAGCGCAAAAAAAACACGAGATTCATATAGTTGCAGCTAATATAGATCAAGCGTGTTTGTTTGTAACTATTATCGAACCCGATTTAAAACAAGGTTTTATTGATCGTTTTTTATTAAGCACCGAACCTTTCAACATACCCACTATTATTTGTTTTAACAAATCGGATATTTATACACTCAAAGCTTTGGAACTTTATGAAGTGATGCGTAAACTTTATACAGCTATCGGGTACACCGTTTTTTTAACATCCAACAAAAATTCAGAATCGTTGGCGCGTTTGCGCGAAGCCTTTAAAGATAAAATTACGCTCATTTCTGGACAATCGGGTGTTGGTAAATCGTCCGTTGTGAATGCTATCGAATCTCATTTAGATTTGCGTACGGGTGGACTTTCGGGTTATTCCGGTAAAGGACAACACACAACTACTTTTGCAGAAATGCATCGACTGAGTTTTGGCGGTTCTATTATAGATACACCTGGTTTAAAAACTTTTACGTTTAATAATTTGGAACCTTTAGATGTTGTTCATAATTTTAGAGAGTTTTTCGCACTTTCAAAGTATTGCAAGTTTGGTAGCAATTGTACACACCGCGAAGAACCTCATTGCGCCGTTTTGAAAGCATTGGAACTTGGAACAGTGAGCGCGCTGCGATACCAAAACTACATAAAAATTTTAGCAGAAGTTGAAGAGCAAAATAAATGGGAAAGACATAAATAGCTGTGAATTTCGAGCAATGAGCTGTGAGTTTCGGCTTGAGATTAATAGCGCGTAGTTCATCACTCAAAGTTCATAGCTTACAGCTAAGTTAGCGTTATGTTAAACACAAACACGTTATAAAACTGTAAATTAAAAATAGCGTTATCAATCAATAATATTAAATTTTAAAAGCCATGTTTAATAATAAGAAAATTGTTTTAAGTCTCGTGGCATCGGCGATACTCTTTAGTGCTTCAACTAACGCGCAAACAACTATCAACGACAGCACAATTGAAATTAGTCCTTTGCCTATGTCGGCGAGTGTTTCTCGAATGAACTCCAAAGTGAGTTGGAGCCAAGAATACACAGAGCCTACTAATTCTGAAATCCAAAAAATTATTGGCACCGATGGTGGCGGATTTTATGCACTGCGTCAGCGCAAAGGTGGTTTTTTAGGAACAGGTACAGTTCGACCCGTGATTGAGCATTATAATGCTCAATCTAAATTAATAAAGTCGCAAGAAATTGATTTAGATTATAAAGGTAACGAACGCTATTTAAAAGATGTCGTGATGGTGGGTGGAAGAATTTTTGTGCTTTCCTACTATTATAATCAAAAATACACGACGACCTATTTATTCGCACAAGAAGTTCAGAAAACGTCGTTGAAAATGAACGCCACGCTCAATAAAATTGCTGAACGCGAAGGCAGTAATAAAAGTCGCGAAGACTTTTTTCATTTTACTTTGGCGCGCGATAGCAGCAAAATTGCCATTTTTAATACGCAACCGAGCAGTAACGACAAAGAAGAGTTTGCTGTATCTGTTTTCAATTCAGATTTCGCCGAGCAGTGGTCGCGTATTTCAAAATTACCTTACACCAGTAAACGGTTTAAAATAGAAGAAACGCAGTTAGACAGCAAAGGCAATTTTTATATTTTAGGTAAAATTTTTGCTGGGAAAGGTGCCGATAGAAGTAATAGCAATGGCGTCAGACAAAGTTTTCAATACGATTTGTTTGCTTTCAGAAACGATAGTCTCAAAGATTTTGATGAGTATAAAATTATTGTTACCGATAAACTTGTATCTGACTTAACTTTCCGAACTGCTGAAGAAGATGATTTAGTGTTGGCAGGATTTTATTCCGAAAAATCGTCGGTAGGTGTAAAAGGGAGTTGCTTTTTTAAAATTAATGCGCGCACAAAAGATATGACGAGTATTAGTACGCGTCCGCTCGATTTTAATTTCATTACAGCTAATTTTTCTGCGAAAGATAAAGAGCGCGCCAAACTTGCTGCGGATAACAACAACAAGTTGGGCGAAGCAGAATTATTGAACTATAATTTAGATAAACTTATTCTGCGCAGCGATGGTGGTGCTATTTTAATTGCCGAGCAATATTACGTGGAAGAGCGGACTCGAAATAATAGTCCGTTTTATGGCGGTTACCCAGGTTTTGGTTATGGTGGACTGAGCAGATATGGTTATGGTTACAGTCCGTTTGGATATAACAGTTACAGCAGTAACGCGCGTCCCGATTATTATTTTCATTATAACGATATTATTGTACTCAACATTCGCCCTGATGGCGATATTGAATGGGCAGCGCGCATTCCAAAACGGCAGATGAGCGTGAATGATTACGGTTTAAATAGTTCGTACGCGCAATGCACAATTGCCGATAAATTGGTTTTTATTTATAATGAAGATGCGCGCAATTTAAAACAAAATAAAAAGAAACAAATTGAAGAAGAGCCAGATAAAACTTCGGTAGTGGCTGCGGCAGAAGTAGATAAGAACGGTAATGTTACTATTGCACCGCTTTTTGGTAATAATGGCGAAAACATAATAACGCGACCAAAAATTTGCAGACAGATAGGCAAAAAAGAAATGGCTATTTACGGCGAACACGGCAGAACGTATAAATTTGGTAGCATTGTTTTCGACAGAACGGTTGCGCCGAATTAACAAAACGACGGGAGTACAATATTAAGCACCTTGAAATTTCTGAATAAGAAAATTCAAGGTACTTAATATTGTAAAATTTAAATTACAAATTCATGCGTTTACCGAAAATATGGTTTAGCGGAATTTCAATCTGCGTTACAGTGTCCGTTACTAAGCCTTTTGAGAATGTTACTTTCTCTCCATCAGAAGCGATGCGTTAAATAAAAATGCAGACAGATAAATAAAAACAAAAAATATCGCAACTTTTTGTTTACTTTGCACTATGGTACAACGAATTCTCGGGGTTGACCCTGGTACAAATTTTCTCGGCTATGCTGTTTTAGAAATAGAGAATAAAAAATTGTCTCTCCTGACGATGTCTATTCTCACGCTCACGCACGTTGACAATCCACAAGAAAAACTCAAACGCATTTACGAAAAAATGCAATGGGTAATCACCACTTTCGATCCGCACGCGATGGCGATTGAAGAGCCGTTCTTTGCAAAAAATGTGCAAAGTATGCTCAAACTCGGTAGAGCGCAGGGCGTTGCTATTGCTGCCGGTATGATGAACAACTTAAAAGTTGAAACGTATTTGCCTAAAACGGTAAAAAAAAGTGTCGTCGGAAATGGCAACGCGAGTAAAGAACAAGTGTGCGCTATGCTCGAACGTATTTTAAATCGCCCAATTGAACCGACTTTTTTAGATGCCAGTGATGCGCTTGCTGTTGCGTTGTGTCATCACTACGCACAATCCAATCCATTAGCGGGAATGTCGAAAGGTGCATCGTGGGAAAAATTTTTGAGCGCAAACGAAAAACGAATTTTGAAATAAAGCAATTTCAAGGCTACAAAATTTTACTAACGTTTGAGCGAAATTAAAAACTTATCGCAACATATTATTTGCTAAATTGCTTTTTAGAGTTTCATTTGACTTAACCAAAATTTTTCGTCACATCTTTTTTAATTTTTTTTCTCCAAAAGTTAAAAAAAACCAATTTTGCGTCGTTTCTTTGTGCGAGCGAACAGCAATTCCAATCCCCGTAGTTTTTTTTCCAAAATTTTAGATTAATGACGAAACGTACAATTGGCGTAATTGCCGCTTTTTTATTTTTTACGGTGGGAGTAAAAGCACAAATGGCTGAACCAGTGAAATGGTCTTTTAAATTTGAGAAAATTACAAATTCAGAATCAGATTACGAGATAACGCTTATTGCCGATATTCAGGAAGGATGGTATGTTTATTCACAAGAAATTTCTGGGCGCGGACCCATTCCGACTAAAATAAATTTTGAACAAAATCCGAATTTACAATTGCAAGGAAAGCCTATGGAAATTGGCGATAAAAAAGAAATTTTCGATCAGAACTTTAATATAAACGTTACAAAGTTGAGTGGCACAACGCAGTTTATACAAAAGGCTATTGTAAAAGGTGGGTTACCTGTTGTTAAAGGTCAGTTACTTTACATGACGTGCAACGGTCAAATTTGCCTTCCGCCAAAAAGAATAAATTTTGATGTAGTTTTGAATAAGTGATTTCACTATCGAGCAAAACACACAAAGCAATTTTTCCGTTATAGGAGAAGTTGCTTTTTTTTTATGAAGTTGTAATTTCGTGACAAAAAATCTATAAATTTGTTCCTAAATTAAAAGCAGAAATAAATTATTTATAAAATGAAAAAATTTGAAGTTTTAGCATCTGTAATTATCGCGATTTTATTTTTTGGGCACCCAGAAAATATGAATGCTCAAATTCTGCACCCAGTAAAATGGAAATTCGATGCGCAGCGCGTAAGCGATAACGAATTTAATTTAGTGGCCATTGCTAAAATAGATAAAGGCTGGTTTACGTATTCGCAATATAATGCTGATGGTGGACCGATAAATACCGCTTTAACGTTTAAACCCAATGCCGACTACGAATTGGTGGGCAAAACCGATGAAGTGAGCGCGCACAAAAAAAGTGGCATGGATAAAATTTTTGAAATGAACATCACAAAATTTAGCGAAGAAGTGCAGTTCATTCAGAAAGTGCGTTTAAAATCGCCGTCTGCTATAATTTCGGGTACTGTAAGTTTTCAATGTTGCGACGATGAAAAATGTTTACCACCACAAGACGAAGATTTTGCTTACAATAATTTAAAACTCAATCAAACATCAACACCAGTTACGCCAACATCTGCTAAAACAACTACGCCTGTCGTTACGCCACAATCGGCGAAACAAAATACACCTATACCGTCAGTTACTCAGCCGATAAATAAAATAGACGAAATAAAAAAAGATAACCGATCTGGTTTTAACAATGGTATCGAAAAACCTGTTGAGTGGTCATTCACATCAACAGAACTGGGCGAAAATACTTTTCTGTTAAAAGCGAAAGCGCAGGTACAAAAAGGTTGGCACGTGTATAGTGCAACGCAAAAAACTACTGAAGGACCGATTCCGACAAGTATTAAATTCAAGCCCACTGCTAATCAAAAATTAGAAGGCGCGCTCACCGAAACCGGTGGCAAAAAAACATCTGCTAAAGATCCTGCTTTTGGTGTTATAGTCACCTATTTTGAAGATAGTTTGATGTACACGCAAAAAGTAACAAGCACCAATTCCTCAATTTTAGAAGGCAGTTTAGAATACATGGTGTGTAACAGCGAAAAATGTTTACCACCCGATGAAATTCCGTTCGCTATTCCACTCGGCGATGCTAAAACAAATATGCCACTCGTAGCGTCAACACCCGCGATGCCTGCAAACGGTTTAGGTTTAACACCGGCACAATTTAGTTTTAACCATTCGGGTGAAACAATCTCATGCGATGGTACAGTCAGTGCTGTGACCGAAAAAAATAATTTATGGGTGATATTTTTGCTCGGATTTGGCGGTGGTTTGCTCGCGCTTCTCACGCCTTGCGTGTTTCCAATGATTCCGTTGACGGTAAGTTATTTTACAAAAGGTGTCAAAAATCGTGCGCAAGGTTTACGGCAAGCACTCATCTACGGTGCATCTATTATTGTGATTTATGTTTTACTCGGCACAATTGTCACTACCTTATTCGGTTCAGCAGCATTAAATAATTTAGCGACTAATCCGTATGTCAATATCATTTTCGGTATTTTGTTTTTAATTTTTGCGGTCTCGTTTTTTGGTTACTACGAAATAAATTTACCATCAAGCTGGACGAATCGCGCTGATAGCGCATCGCAAAGTGAAGGTTTGGGCGGAATTTTTTTTATGGCGTTTACGCTCGCACTTGTGTCGTTCTCTTGCACAGGTCCGATTATCGGAACGCTTTTAGTTGAATCTTCGCAGTCAACAGGTTTTGCATGGGGTCCGTTGGTCGGGATGTTTGGCTTTTCATTCGCACTCGCCTTACCCTTTGGTTTATTAGCTTTTTTCCCAACAGCACTAAAAGCATTACCGCGCGCAGGCACTTGGATGAACGATGTTAAAGTAACACTCGGTTTTTTAGAAATTGCGCTCGCGCTTAAGTTTCTTTCAAATGCCGATTTAATAATGAATACAAAACTTTTACCGTACGAACTGATGCTCGCGCTTTGGGTTTTGTGCGCATTCGGTTTAGGTTTGTATTTTTTTGGTAAATTAGTTTTCAAGAAAGATTCTATCACTAAAGTTACGACCAATAAAAAGATTTTGGGCGCACTCAGCTTGGCACTTGGTTTATATTTACTTACGGGTTTTCGTTACAATTCAGCAACATCAACATTTGCTACACCTGAATGGGGTTCCGGTATTTTGCCACCCGCCGGTTACAGTTATATTTATCCGCAACGCTGCCCACTCAACCTAAATTGTTTTCACGATTTGAACGAAGGTCTCGCTTACGCAAAGCAAGTTAATAAGCCTGTACTCATTGATTTTACCGGTTGGAACTGCGCCAATTGCAGAAAAATGGAAGAAAATGTTTGGAATAAACCTGGCGTGACGGAACTCATTCGCGATAAATATATTCTTATTTCGCTTTTCACAGACGATAGAAACAAACTCAAAGCTCCGTACACGCCATATACTTCTTCTTTCGATAATAAAATAAAAGATACCGAAGGTAAAATGTGGGCAGATTTTGAAGCCATCCACTTCAATAAAAACTCGCAGCCTTTTTATGTGCTTGCTTCACCGGATTTAAAAATTCTCAATCCACCCGTCGCTTATACGCCAGTTGTTCAGGAATATAAAAACTTTTTGAGTTGCGGTTTGGATAAGTTTAATGCGAGTAAAAGTTTAGGCGTTAAGTAAAACTTGGAAAAATTATTTTCAATATAGTATAGTTTTTTTGTTTTACTTTAGAAATGCAATTAAATTTCAAAAATTTTACGTTGCAATATTTATGGATTCTTTGATAAAAGAAATTGATGCCCTTAAAACGCAATTAGATATTTTGCGGAGTAAGCTCGATAATAGAACCATTCGCGCAGCTTTAGAAATTGAATTTTTGTACGAGAGTAATCGCATTGAAGGTAATACGCTCACTTTGCGGGAAACACAATTGGTAGTTAATGAAGGAATCACAATTTCAGGTAAAAGTTTACGCGAACATTTAGAAGCAATAAACCATAAAGAAGCCATTTTATTCATTGATGATATTGTGCGCAATAAAACAATGCTCACGGAATACGTTTTAAAACAAATTCATGCTTTGGTTTTGCACAGTATTGATAGAGAAAACGCAGGTGTTTACAGAAAATTACCTGTCTTGATTTCGGGCAGTAAACATTTACCGCCGCAACCTTATATGCTGCATAGTTTAATGGAAGATTATTTTATTTTTTATAATGCACACAAAAACACTTTGCATCCTGTTATTTTGAGTGCTGAGATGCACGAACGTTTGGTTACAATACATCCTTTCATTGATGGTAACGGTAGGACATCGCGTTTAATAATGAATTTAATTTTGTTGCAACACGGTTTTCCATTAGCTATTATTGGCGGCGAATACGAAAGCAGAATGGCATATTACAACGCTTTGGAACGCGTACAATCGCACAACGATAAATCTGTTTTTATGGAGTTAATCGCCAATTATGTAAAAGTTTCGTTGGAGCAGTACATCAAAATTTTGAAACCATAGAATACATTTCGAAAATAAAAAAGCATTTTACGCCGTACAAAACAAATTTTTAATAACGACGCTAAAAGAAAAAAGCCACCCTACAGTGAGAGACGGCTTAATTAATCTAATTTTGTATTTCTAAACCAACTCTATAAAGTAATAGTAGCGTATTGCGTTTCATCGCCTGCAATAACTTCTACAACATAAATTCCGGTAGATAATTTTTCTAAATCGAAACGCTTATTTAAAGTTATGACGACGTAATTTGTTTCTTCAAATACTAATCTGCCTTCATTATCGTATATTCTGACGTGTACGTTTGCATATTTACTCATTATTATATTCACGTCGAGTTTAGTTCCTTTCTGAGCAATATTCGGCAAGAATTTTTCTTTCCGTTCGGTCTCGGTCATCACAATCGAAGTTTCAGTTAACTCAAAGGGTTGAATGGTTTTCACCAAATTTTTCTTGATAACTAATTTGTATTTTCCAGTTTCGAGTTGCGTCAAATTTAAACGTTTAGCATAGTTCGGAATATTTTTAGCTGTTTCAGAAAATAGCACGTTGCTTTCTGAGTCTTCAATTGAAACTTCAATGGCATCGAGTGAAAGATTATCAATATTAATGGTCAGTGCTTTTGTGTTAGCAGCAGCTACAATTTTTACTTTCGAACCCGCCAGATCAATGGTGCGTTCAGAAGTGTTGGCAAATGTGGCAATACTTAAAAGTGTTGCAAATAAGAAGGTGAAAATAGTACGTGATTTCATGATTGAAATTTTTTAAATTGTTTTTTTAAACCTGTTTTTTAAAATGTTTTATTTGAGTCGTAAATCTAATTTTCTTTATTTTAAGTTCAAATCTGAACCGCTTTCTTTTTTATTTCGCTTTTGATGATACAAAGATGCGGACATGATTTACCGCCCGAAAATATTATCTACTAACGGTCGTAAAAATCCGATTAACGTTTATTTAAGCCCTGAAAAACTTTTTAAGGGAAGAAAATTTTAAAAGAAGCGTGAAAACTTTAGGGAAATAATGGATACTTCTTCGCATTAAGAGTATGCCGGAAGATTTAAAGAGATAAGAATAAATACATTCACATCAGAAAGTCTGAATGACTTCATTAAAAAAAAATTAAAAAAGTAAATTTAATCGGGAAACAATTTTGAACTTAACTTAAAATAAAATTTGAGGTATGTTTTGTTTTGAAACGCTCATTTATACTTCCTGTAAACCACTTAATGCACCGAAAATTATTCGTAGCATTTTTCAGCAATAACTTTTACACGCGCACCATTTTTGTAGGCAACAATAAAAGCATCGTCAAAACCTTTCTGACGCATAGCGTGTGCAACTTTAACGGCATTGCAATAATATGTACCAGCCGATTTTAAAATTTTAAATTGCGTGCCCTCTTTCTGAGCTTCCAAATCGGGTATATTTTTAAATCGTGCCGTTTGCCGAACATCGTTGTTTTCAACGCTGAGTTGAACTTTGTAAGTTAATTCATTAGCGAGTAATTGTGCAGGTAGTACCTCTTCCTTTTTAGAAATTGTTTGTGGTATAACACTTGCCGGCTGTTTTTTTATTTCGGAAGGTTTCTGAATAGGATTAGTTGTATTGTTGCTTTCTGCACGCGGTTTTAATTTTCGTTCTTTATTATTTGTATTTTGCGTTGTGCTTCCGACTTGCACAAAAACATTTTGCGCGCCTCCAGTTGTATTTTGCGCGATATTGTTTGTCGGATTATGGACATTTTGTGTTGCGCCATTTTCTATTTGTACTTGCGCTGCACTTTTTGAGTTTTTTTCATCACTATATTCTTCAACGGTTTGTTTAAAAAGCGATATTGCATTTAAAACAGATTCAGCAATAGACGCTTGCCCGACATCAGAACTGATGAATTGACCATCACGCGGGTGATTCAAAAATCCCGTTTCGATGAGAACGCTCGGCATAGCGGTTTCTTTCAGAACGATAAAACCCGCTTGTTTTACGCCAAGACTGCGTCTGTTCTCGCGACTTTGTAAATTTTCTTCCACAAATTTAGCAAACAGAATGCTTTTGTCTAAATACGCGTTTTGGTACAAACTAAAAATAATATACGCGGCAGTGCTATTTGGGTCGAAACCATCGTACTGGGTTTTATAATCATTTTCTAATAAAATTGATTGGTTTTCTCGTCTGGCAACTTCAAAATTATCATCTTTGCGGTGGTTGCCTAAAACGTAGGTTTCTGTGCCCGATGCACCACTCCCTTCGTCGGTTGAGTTGCAGTGAATAGAAATAAATAAATCTGCCTTAGCTTTGTTGGCAATATCGGCGCGTTTGTTTAGTTCTATAAATTCATCTTTATCGCGAGTGTAAATTATTTCTATTTCTGGATACCGCGCATTAATGAGTGAGCCTAAACGTTTAGTAATGGCGAGTGTATTATTTTTTTCGATGCCGTGTTCGGTTTGGCAACCCGTATCGTAACCGCCGTGACCGGCATCGAGTACAATTTTTCTGAGTTTGTAGGGTGCTGTTTCTTCAAATTTTACAGGCATTCGCACATCATTTGTGCGCTGCATTGTGTTAAATTTTTCTTTTTCGAACGGAAGAAACGACAAAACACCCACTAAAGGCGTTATTAAGTAAATGAGATAAAACTTGTTAGTTTTCAAAAGCCTAATAGGTTTGATTAAAAGAGAAAAAAAATGGGATTTTGGCTTAAAATTGTTCATCCTATCAATACGTTTAGAAAAAAAAGCATGGAGCTAAATGTCAAATGGCAAAAAGAAAAAGGCAATATGCAAATGTCAAAAATGAATTTTCAAAAAAGAAAAAACAAAGAAAAAAATAATGACGACGAAACTTGTTTTTTGCCTTTTGCTTTTTGCCATTTGCCTTTCGCTCTTCGCCCTTTATATTTTGCGATGAGCTTTTTTATTTTCGTGTGTAATTTTACGCAAAGTTACGCGCAAATAAAACCTAATAACATTTTATTAAACAAAAACATTGCCAAGGACAGTTTTTCTAATCCTACCATTTTAGCAGATACTGCACAAAACAGAAGCATAGACTATAAAAACCCGCGCACTTTAGGTTTGAGTTTTCCGAAAGACACTGCCCGAATAGACAGTATTGGCAAAAAAGATTCGCTCTTAACGGGTATCGTATATTCAAAAGATTCGCTCGATGCGCCAGTGGAGTATTCTGCAAAAGATTCTATTATTTACGACAATGGTAATAATTTAATTCACCTTTATGGTTCTGCGTCGGTAAAATATACAACAATCAATCTCACGGCGCAATACATTTCTATTGATACTAAAAACAGTATTGCTGAAGCTGTTCCGTTGCCAGATACCGCCGGAAAAATGAAAGGCATTCCGCATTTTAAAGACAGCGATCAAGATTTTACAGTTAATAAATTGCGCTATAATTTTAAAACCAAGAAAGGATTAGCGTATGACATTACTACCAAACAGAAAGACGTTTATGTTCATGGGGGTCTTTCAAAATTTGTTTCTACGGCAGCCGATAGCGTGACGGAGCGTCGCGATGTAGCGTATTCGCAAGGAGCAGTTTTCACAACGTGCGATGCGCCACATCCGCATTTTGGTATCGTGAGTCAGAAACAAAAAGTCATTGCCAACAGCATGATTATTGTCGGACCATCGCAACTTTATATCGGCGATGTGCCGACGCCTTTGTGGTTACCGTTCGCCTTTTTTCCGTTAACGCGCGGTGCGCACACGGGTCTTATTTTTCCGAAAGATTATACGTCTTCACCAACAGATGGTTATGGCTTAAATGGTGTGGGTTGGTATTTCCCCATTTCAGAAAATATAGATGTACAAGCTGTGGGTGATGTTTATGTTAAAGGTACTTTTGGTTTACGCGCCACAGTGGATTACGTAAAACGCTACAACTACAACGGTTCGTTCACACTCAGTACGCGCAGCCAACGCAATGAAGACGCTTTGGATAATGTAACGCGATCAAATTCGTGGAGTGTGCAGTGGAATCACTCGAAAGACAGTCGCGTTAATCCAGCACTGTCGTTTAATGCGAGTGTTAATATGGCAGGTAGCGCGAGTAAATCGGCACCGCAAAGCAATCTTTCGGGTTCAGCCATTAATACATACCAAACAGTGACGCAAAGTAATTTAAACTCTAACATCAGTATGAGCAAGCAATTTCCTGGTCAACCCTATTCACTGTCTGGTTCGTTTTCACACTCTCAAAATTTAAACACGCGCGATTTTAACGTCACGTTTCCAAATTTAAATTTTCAGCTTCAAACTATTTATCCTTTCAAAAGAAAAGTAACTATCGGTACGGAGAAGTGGTACGAAAAAATAACTTTTCAGTATCAAGGGCAATTTAACGGTCGCATTTCTACTAAAGACTCTCTGCTTCTTACCGAACAGATGTGGAAAAAAGCACTCGTTGGTGCAAGTCACACTATGAGTTCGAGTGTAAATTTTAATTTGTTCAAGTACTTTAACGTCTCACCGTTCGTCAATTATAATGAGTATTGGTATCTGAGAAAACAAAATCGAACGTTTAATAAGGATAGTTTTTTAATAAAGTACGATTCAACAAAAATTGTTACTTTTAGAGGTGATACCATTTATGACATAAAACCAGACACACTTCAATACGGAGCAGTTGATACGGCATATCAAAACGGATTTAATCGCGTGTATAATTTTAATGCGGGAGTGAGTTTAAACACGCGTATTTTTGGTCTTCTAAATTTTAGGAAAGGTTGGTTGCGCGCTGTTCGACACACTATTTCGCCAACATTTAGTTTTAGTTATTCACCCGATAATCGCCGTTATTTAGATTCCATTCGCAACGATACGCGTTCACCATTTCAGAATACCATTTACAACCGATATGAAGATGCCATTTTTGGCGCACCGTCAACGAGTGGTGCTTCGGCAGGGATGAGTTATTCATTTTCAAATTTATTTGAGTACAAAAGTTTTAACGCAAAAGATTCGACTTTCAAAAAAGGGAAACTTATTTTTGATAATATAAATATTGCCGGTAGTTATAACGCGCTCGCTGATTCATTTAAATGGAGTCGTGTTTCGATGGGTACAGGCACAAATTTATTTAATGGACTATCTTCTATTTCTATCGCCGCTTTGTTCGATCCGTACGGACGGACAGCGCGCGGTGCGCGCACACAAACTTTTGCCTTTCAACAAAATGGTAAATTACTAAATTTTGAAAATCTACAACTTTCAATTAATACGCGATTGAGTATTTTACAAATTCGCGATTTTTTTGCCGAAAAAGATAAAGATGGTAAACCCGTAAAAAAAGAAATTCCGAAAGGTTCTGGTGCAGAATACGAATCGCTCTGGGATTTTCTCGGTGCCTTCGCATTCAATCATTACTTCGCCATGAATATTACGCGACCCGATAATACTGTGCGCGACACGTTAACGTTTCAGCATACGCTTAATACATCAGGTTCGTTTCCGCTAAGCAAGCGCTGGCGATTAACATTGAGTAATATTGGTTACGATTTTGTGCTCGAAAAGCTCACTTATCCCGATCTCGGTTTCACAACCAATTTGCATTGCTGGGAAATGGGTATGAATTGGCAACCGCTGCGCAACACGTACCAATTCTTTTTGCGCGTAAAACCTGGTTCGCTCGATTTTTTGAAACTGCCGTATAATAAATATCAGTAGCGATTTTTTGAAACGTCTAACTAATTTTAATTCACTACCTAAAAGAAATAAGCAGCGCAAAAAAGCGTTTTGGTATTTCAGAGTATCTCTTTAATTATTACTGAGCATCAACAAAAATAAATAATAACATTAATAGGTGCGCACTGTGCTGTATTTTTGTGGCGTATCCCGAACAGATAAATTTTAAAAATGTTACGATTAGCTTTACCGATTTTTTGCGCCGTTATTTTAACTTGTTGTGCGATAGCACCACTGCAAGCGCAAACGCCTGAGTTTTTAAAAATAGGCAGTCGCGCACAATTCAGAACGCCCGAAGCAACGTGCACTGGTGCAGCGAATGCAGGTAGTACAACGCGCACGCTGAGTCCGAAATCGAAATCGAATGATAAACACTTTTTGTGTTTAGGCGATACGCTTTTGATTAAACACAATGGCAATCAGAATTTATCGGAAGACCCAAATGCTGCAACATTGCCGGGCATTGCCTATATTTTTTATAAATGCCCACCAACAATTACGGGACCTCGATTTTCTGATATAAAAACAGATCCTTGCTTAGAATCAAAGCCTATTAATGGCGTGCCGCCGCCAGGAGATGGTTTTTATTTTTCTCGTGATCAAGCATCAGGTAATGCGACTTTTGTAAATAATAAATCGATACAAAACACTTTTAATGGCGGTGCGCCAACCAAATACTATTTCGCGCCGTTTACGTTATATGATTTTTTTTCTACGCCAGTTAAATCGGAAGGCGACACAGCTTGCGTCAACGTAAATGTTGCCGATGGCACGCCGTTAGATACGTTTTCGGTTGTTTATTTAAACGCCATTCAGTTACTCAATCCAACCATAAATGGTTTAAACGGTTCGTTTACAGCTTTGGGTGGACTTTCGCAATACGACGGCTCGGCATATACAGTAACAATTGTTAACCAAGCGAATGGCGCAATTAAAGGCACCGTTACGGGCACTCCGATTCATAATAATAAAATCAGTTTTACTGTTCCAGTAGCAGGAAATTATTTAGTGAGTGTAACGGATGGAAAAAGTTGTGGCTATTCGCAAGTATTTACTTTGCCGAGTGTTTCTTTCGCCATCTCAACGGAATCCGTTTCGTCAGGTGACACCGCTTGCGTATCTTTTAAAGTAGCTAATTTCAATAATATTGCTTCGTTTCAATTTGGTGTTAAATACGAAAGAACTAATTTAAAATTAGTCAGTTTAAATAATACGGGTGGATTAGTGCCTGCGTTAGATCTTAATTCGACGGTACATGATGACGGCGTAGGTGATATTACTTTCAGTTGGAATGCTAATTCAGGTGGTGTATCGAAGGCGGATAGTACCGTTCTGTTTACACTGTGTTTTAAAGCTATGGGACTGAATGGTACAATCTCGCCAGTTGTTTTTAAAGATTCTATTTCAAGTTTTGATGTTACTACGGCGGATGGTATTTCTACAAAAACGACACACACCGACGGTAGCGTGCGCATTGGTTTAATTTCCTACACGCTAACAGCGCGCACCGATAGTACATTATGCAGTGGCGATACGACTGGCAAAATCAGATTAATTCCAACGGGCAATGGTGCGCCGTTTTCTTATACTTACACTAATACAACCAATCCAACTATAAAAGGTACGGGTATAATTGCTGCTAACGATTCGGCAATTGTTTCAAAACTTCCGGCAGGACAATACACGGTTTCTGTAGTTAATTCTTTAAATGAAAAACGCGATACAACCGTCAGTATCAAAACCCCTAATGCTATTTTTATTAATCCACCGACAGCAGTTAATCCTAAATGTTTTGGCGATAAAAATGGTAGTTTAACTTTAGCAGCTTTTGGCGGCGGTACACAACCGTATTCTTTTAAATGGTCGAACGGTGCAACTACGGTGGGTATTTCTAATTTAGCATCGGGCACTTACTCTTGCGTACTAACCGATTTTCACCAATGCCAAGCGAGTACAAGTGGTTCTATTGGTGTGAATCCAATCGCAATTTCTAATAAAAATATTATTGGTGCTTTGTGTCTGGGAAAAAATAATGGCTCTGCAACTTTTAATTTATCGGGTGGAACGACTGCTTCCGGAAATTATAAAATGAGTTTAAACGGAGGCGTAGCCGTAACGGCGAAATCGGGTAACTTTATTAATTTAGCACCCGGTAATTATAAGCTCGCTATAACGGATGATAACAGTTGCGTTTTGCAAGATTCATTCACGATTAATAGTACGCGCACACTCGCAGCCAATGCTGTATCTTCTAATATAACTTGTAAAGGATTAAACAATGGCTTCATTAGCATTGTCATTGCAGCCAGCGGCAGCGAAAAACTACCTTATACATTTAATTGGGCAGCTAGTGCTGGTGTACCTGTTAATAATGGTCGCACGTCTTCGGTTAATAAATTAGCAGCAGGAAAATATACGATTACTGTTTTGGATGCCGACGGTTGCAAAATAGACACGGCGTATAGCGTTACCGAACCTGATTCGGTTAAAATTAATTTATTGAGTTCGCGCAACGAATCCTGTACAGTTGGTGCAGACGGCGAAATTAATATCAGTGCTACTGGCGGAACACCTTATGCTGCGCCACGCTTTTATCAATACTTATGGTCGCGTTTAGCAAGCGATACACTTTCTGTTTTAAGTAAAGTAAAAGGGGGCAGTTACATTGTAACTGTAAGTGATGGGCAAGGATGTACAGCTTCAAAATCGTTTATAATCACAAGTCCAACGTTTCCTAAAATTGATAGCTTTTCAGTAAAAGCGGCGACTTGTGCAGAAAAACTAGACGGCAAATTAAAAGTGTATGCGCACCCTGGAGCCATCGGAACAACTATAAAAGGATATAGTTGGAGCAATGGAGGTATTGCTGATACGATTATAAATTTAAGTGCTGGCAAATATTTCGTTACGGTTGTGAGCAGCGATGGTTGCCCGAAATCTGATTCTGCCGTTATTACAGCACCGCAACCTATAAAATTGGATTCGCTCAATTTTTCTAAAGTTGATCCAACGTGTCCGAAATCGTCAACAGGAAAAATTACATTGATCGTAAAAGGCGGTACGCCGCCCTATAAATACAATTGGTCGGCAGGTCCTACAACCAATCAACCCGTTTTCGGTTCACTCACTTCTGGAACATATAGTTTTAGCGTTTCCGATGCCAATGCGTGTACTGCTTTTGAAACGAGCGTTGTCTTGATTGAGCCGCCTACAATTTCTGTTAATTTTACAAATGTGACTAAAGTTAGTTGCTACGGCAAATGCGCGCCAGGCGATGCGATGGCAACAGCCATTGCCAGCGGTGGAACAGTAAATAATGGATTGTATTCATTTCAATGGTCTTCAGGTGAAACAAATGGTAGTACGAACCAAAGCACCAGCAAAACGCTTTGCCCAGGCACACAATATGTTACCGTTACCGATGCACAATGTGGCACAATTGCGAGTCTCGTAGTTGGTCAACCCGATTCGTTTCAATTCAATAGTCCGAGTATTACGCCCGCAAATTGCCATGGCGATAAAAACGGCAGTGCTACGGTGAATGTAAAATCGGGTAGTGCTACACCGCCTTATGCTTATTTATGGTCAACGGGTTCGAAAACAAATAGTATTGTAAACGTGGCAGGTGGTCGTTATACCGTTTTAATAACGGATGCAAATTCGTGTCCGTATAATTATACCGTTTTTATTGACCAACCTGATTCGCTCAAATTAGATACCGCTTCTGCCACCACGCACGACGTTTCTTGCTATGGTTTGCAAGATGGCGCGATTGAACTTCTAAAAATTGGTGGTAACGATGGTAACGTGAATTACAATTGGAGTCCCAATGTGTCAACTACAAATAAAGCGCAAGGATTAGCATCGGGTAGTTATAGCGTTACTTTAACAGATAGTCGTGGTTGTACCGATTCGCTCACGCATACTATTGCACAACCCGATAAAATTTATTTTTTCCTTTCGCCCATTGTGGCTTCGCGTTGCGCCGGCGATTTAAACAGTGTTCGGCTCGATACCGCTTTTGGTGGTACGTACATGCACCAATTCAGCCTTTCCGTTGATAACGGTCCGCAGTTTCCGATTGGTGCTTATATACCTGTTATTGGTGGAGCACCACATAATTTAACAATTCAGGAACAGTTTACGGGATGTTACGTTGATACAGCTGTGTTTGTACCCGAACCACCGCAGATTAGTGTTACCTTCAACACACCTGAACTGATTGATAAAACTGCATTATTACGCATTGGTTTGGGTGATAGCGTTAAGCTCGATTCCAATATTGTGAAAGTTACAACTGCGCTGCCACTTGATTCAGTGAGTTGGTCGCCTACTACTTTTTTGCGCTTCGGTAGCAGTTTATTATATCCAACTATTCGACCTTTGGACGATATTACTTATAAACTAACCGTTAAAGATGCCAACGGTTGTATCGGCTCAGGCTTTTTGGCTGTGCAAATTGATAGAAATAGAAATGTCTATATTCCATTGGTCTTTTCGCCCAATAACGACGATGTCAATGATTTTTTCGCGCCATTCAGCGGAACGGGTGTTAAAAATATAAACTTTTTCAAAATTTTTGATCGCTGGGGTGCGCAACTCTACGATAAAGAAAACTTCCCACCTACCAGTGATCCCGCGATTTACGGTTGGGATGGAAGTTTTAGAGGTAGTGCTGTACCCGTCGGTGTTTATGTTTATGTCGTTCAAGTATTATTTGAAGATGGTCAAACACTGCTCTATAGAGGTGATGTTACGCTGGTGAGATAAAACAAAGAGCAAAAACAAAAGGCAAAAAACATTGAGCAAGTTTATTTTGCCTTTTGTTTTTTGCCTTTTGTTTTTTGCCTTTTTACCTTTTGCTGTATGCTGTCTGCCGTTCGAGCTTCGCCTTTTATTTTTTCATCGGCATCATTCTACCATAAGAATTTATAAAAGATCCGTCTTTCAACTTTGATTTTACACCATTTTTTCTCGTTAATGTTCCATCGTTCGTTAAATACGTTCCATCCACCAATGTTATATTAAAATCCATAGGCGACAGCGCATCGTTCTTCATCTCCATCATTTTTCCATTTTGCATCATAAAACCATTATGCATATCACTATTATTTGAAGATGCGCTATTGTTCATTTTACTCATACTGTTATTAGAATTCATTGCATCATCACTGTTCATTCTATTTTTTCCCATTTTATTTCTATTCATGCCCATTTTTCTGTGATTCATTGAAGAATCGCCATCTTTCATTTCCATTTTTGAATTACGCGCCATTCCCATTTTTCTACTACTCATTGAAGAATCACGATTCATACCCATTTTAGAACCGTTATTCATTCTCATCTTTCTGTAATTCATCGAAGAATCGCGGTTCATTCCCATTCTTGAATCGCCATTCATTCGCATCTTTCTACGGTTCATTGAAGAATCCCTATTCACGTTGCTTTGTGGTTTGATTGATGTATCGCGCATCATTCTTTCACCGTTATTTCGGTCGCCGTTAGTTCTATTACCTTCTATTCCTTGACGACCCATTCCTTGACCGTTCATTCTAAAGGTTGAGTGCATAGCACTATCATTAGTAGTACCTCTATTGTTCATACCGTCACGCGTTTTTCTGTATTCAATATTTATGGCGCTGTCTCTATTCATGTCGCTTCTCATTGCATTACTATTCATTTTATCAGATGAATTTGTTATGCTGTCTTTCTGCGTTTGTGTATATTGCGCAGAAGCGTTTTGCAATTCTGTTGTCAGAATTACTGATAAGACTAAAAGGAATTTGTACATTTTTATGTGTTTTGATTTTAGCAAAATGCTATAATTGAACAAAGTTGAGGCTATTTGCAAATTGAGATGTTACATAATTTTTTGCAAAAGTTTCAAAATTCATTGATTAGTAAGCAAAATTGCCGGAAGGATAGTAAAAATGAATCAGAAACTCAGTTAAAAAAGACCGAAAATCTTTTTTCTTTGTTTCTCAAACTTTTTTCTGGGTGCTTCTGTGTTCAGTTCATCAATTTGCTGATACGCTTTTATTAATGGTTCTGGCAAAACGCCATTATAAGCTATTTTATAAAATGAAAAACCATTGAAGGGAATTATACTTTTGCTGGCTGCTATTTTGATTTGCTTTTCAACTTGTTTTTGTTTGAAATAATCTAAAAAAACATTCACCCTATCTTCTTTGAGTTGGTTCCATTTGTCGTTAATAATTTTTGTGCCTATAAAACGCTTGCATTTATCTTGAATAGTAAATAGCATTGTCGTTTTTATTCGATTATTTAAAAAATGAACGAAAACGGAATCCTTCACAGACATTTTATCAATTTTTAAAGAATCTTTTTCGCTCATTGCAACATCGCTTATATTGCTTGTTGCAATAAGATATTTCTTTTTGGCTTCAAAAAATAGAATATGTTCTTTCTCTTTTTCTTCATACAATTCTGGTGAAACTGTAATAGTTGCGTCGGGATTTTTTTTCAGGAAGTCTGACATCTTTACAATAAAATCTTTCTGATTTGATTGCAGCGCGCTATTTCGCATCTGCCATTTAAGTGTCAGCGATTTTTCTATTTCATTTTCAACACTTCGTACTTCATGTCTGTATGGTATGGTTACTGGTTTAACAAAAATATTAGTGATTAAATCCCAGATAACATTTTTCAAATGAAATTTAGGATTTTTTAAATTGCCTGTAATCGGAATTTGATAATCAATAACGTTTCCGTTTTCACGAATAAAAGCCATAATAAGCGGTGCAGGTAACCATTTTGTGTCTTTATTTTTTATTCGTTTACCTACTCTTGGGTCAATAACTAGAAAATGGTTTTCACTTTGTATTTCGCTGTTACGCACTTTCCATTTTCCATTAAACTCAATAGTGCCTCTATCTAAAGGGAAAGAAGTGTAAGACAAAATGTATGGATTGAATAACGAAGCGGGTAATTTTTGCAATTGATAATTTATATCGAAATCGCCACTATCTTTTGGGTTTATACTTAAATTTAGGTTAGCATTACCGTAAGGTTTTATGCCCGATTTAAAATAAACCATTGCACGCGCATGGTTTTTATCGATCGAATCGGCGGTAATATTGAGTGGTTTAAAATTTATAGCAAACTTTTCACTCGTATGATAATCGTTAAATTCTAAATCAGCATCGCGAATTGCCAATCTATTGAGTTTGTAATAACTGCTAAAAAAGTTTCTCGATAAAATTCGCACATACCGACCAATAGTAAGAATGAGGTTAAACTTATCGGCATCGGCTTTTGCCGCGTAATACTTTGAACCTTTTTTACCAAACATCATTTGTGCGTTATTCAAATAATCGTACCGCTCATATTTTAGATAGGGCGCTTCCAGAAGTATCGAATCGAAAACATATTTATGGTTAACCGGGCTGATTTCATTAATGCCAATGATTAATTTTTTAAACGAAGCATAATCTTCACTTCTTGTTTTTCCAAAATGAAAATCATTTACCCCGAGTATTCCTGAAGCAATAATTTTTTCGCCATTACTGAAATTACCTTTTGCTTTTATATCGGCGTCGAATGTTGCCCTGAATTTTCCGTAAAATGATAATTCTTTTAAGTATTGCTGAAAGAATTGTAAATCGAGTTTATTGATAACAGCTGCCAAATAATAATCTTTATTTTTTAGATTTAGGTTGAAGTCGCCTTTAAAAGTACCGTTTCCTTCGCTGGGTATAAATGAAAATTTTGAGATAAACGTATCTGTTGTCGCTAATTTTTCAGCACTTTCAAAAATTAAATTTTTGATTGAAATATTTATAGGAGTAAGTTTTTCTCGATAATAAATTTCACCGTTCGTAATTTTTATACTCGGGAAATTTCTACGCACGGCAGACTTAACAGGGTTGGAAGTATCTTCAGAAGAAAATCTTTGAATAAGGTCCGTAAAATTATAAATTTTTCTTTCTTGCGTGATTACTGCTATCGGATTATCGAAAATGAGTTCATTCACTTCAAACGATTTGCGAAATAATTTACGCAAAGAAATATTTAGACTTGCGCCGTAGGCAGAAATAAAAATGCTATCACTTTTGGATTCATAAATTTTGAGATTTCTGAAATAAAAATGCCCTGTGAACGGATTGACATACGCCCAATCCATTTTAATTTCTCTGCCCGTATATTTAACGTCGTATTTTTCGATTGCATATTTGGTTATGGGTGAAATAAATAAAATAACAACCACCACAATTATTGCAGCAGTGATGGTTATTAATAAACCTATTTTTTTAAATTTGTTCATGGAATTGTACGCAACTAAAATTAAAATTTTCCTTTAGTTTTAATTTTTAATCGCCTTGATTTTCTGTCAGATCGTTGTGTTCATCGCCACCGATGCTGTAATAATTATTTTCCTCATCTTCGTTACCAATTTTTTCTTCTTCATCATCGAGCTCAGAGCCCGGCACGTCTAAATTATCACCGTATTGTTTGTCGTCTAATTCTTTACCATTATCAAATCCAATGATTTCATTATCTTCAATGTTCTTAATTTTTGAAAGGTCTTCCAAATCAATGTCCTTTTCTTCTTTACCGTGATTGTAAATATCTTGGCTTGCAGGATGCGTAGGATAGCCTGGAAAATCCGAATTACTATCAGCTTTTGGTTTTTTCGCATTTGTATCAGCCCTATTTTTCTTGTCTAACATTAAAAATAAATTTAGAGGTGAATTAATGTTTTGAAAAATGGTTTCTGACAAATAAATGCTGTTCTTTTTCTGACAATCTATCAGTTGATTCTACAAATATTTTAATTTTAGAAAAATGAGAATCTGCCATTAAAATATTTAAAAGTTCAGATTTAGCTTCTGTCGGTCCGAATAAAATTATTTCTTGGTAACCTTTAATGATATCGCCCAATTTTCTATAATACTGTGCTTCTTCGTGTTGTTCGGCGTGGTGCATAACACTCTCCGATTTACTCAACAAGTGTTCTTTTTCTCGGTGCGTAAATTTTGAATCAACCGTTGTATTTTCTACGGACTCTTGTGTGAACGGAATTATGTTCGCACTCTTGTGATCCATAAAAATGCCTAATCTTTTTGCAACTTCTTCCATGTTTTTTTAATTTTTATTCGTTGTGTGTAGGACTATAACTTTTCAATAATTCTTCTAACGAATTATAATAGTCAGCTAGAGCTTTTTTGTTAATTTCAGGATTCGCTTTATTCGGTATGGTAATAGGCATCTCTAAAATATATTTCGAGAGTTCTGGATACAATGTTTTAATCTTTAACGTCATGGTCAGAATATCCAAATTAAGCTCATTTTCTGTTTTCATGCGAAATAGTTTAATGAATTTTAAATTATTTCGCACAAAGATGATTGCGTTTTAGTGAATAGTGTTTACACAATTTGAAGTTAAAATTGCATAATTCACGGAAAGAGCTAAAAGCTCATTGCTCATTGCTCATTGCTGCTTGGTTCAATATGCGTTAGCACATCGAACACGGATGGTATTTTTAATTTAATGTAGTCTTTTACTTCATGCCCAATGCGATGCCCTTCGCGCACATTTATATTCCCATTCACAATGAGATGTATATCAATAAAAACTTCAAAACCCGATTTGCGTACGAAACATTTATCAATATCAATTACACCAGGAACTTGTTTAGCCAAAGTGCGCACTTCCAGAATAAAACTTTCGTCGGGTGCTCTATCCATGAGTTCGTCGAAAGCGGGTTTAAAAATGCGTATAGCGTTGAATAATATAATGCCTGCCGCAACAAGTGCTGCCCAATCGTCAGCCATTTCGTAACCGGGCCCCATAACTAAAGCAATAGAAATTCCGATAGCCGCCGCAAAAGCAGTTACCGCATCGCTCCTGTGGTGCCACGCATCGCTTTGTACAGCAGTGGAATTTATTTGGTGTGCATTTTTATTTAAGCGTCTGTAAAGTGCTTCTTTTAAAAAAATTACAACCACAAGCACATACAATGTAAATGATTTAGGTAGTTGGTGTGGCGTCATGATGTTGCGCACAGCTTGCGTGGCTATTAAAAATGATGCACCAATAAGCAGCACACAAACAACAATAGCGGCTAACGATTCAGCGCGACCATGACCGTATGGGTGATCTTCGTCGGGTGCTTTAGCGGCTGTACGCAAACCCAAATAAACTATGATAGAACTAAAAATATCGGTAGCTGATTCGATAGCATCAGCGACGAGTGCAAACGAATTGCCAAGTATTCCGACAGTGGCTTTCACCAAAGTCAGGAAAATATTTAGAAAAATACCACCCGCTATGAGACGCGTACTTTCTCTTATATTTTTTTCGTTGGACATGAATTAGTTATTGGTTGATAGTTGTTAGTGGACAGTTTAAACAAATCAATAGATTTCAAGGAATCTTCGATTTCTCGAAACAACTATCAACTAACAACGAACAATTAAATGAGAATTTTGAGCGCAATAAACTGCCCGAGCAAACCAACGGTAAATCCCAAAGTTATTTGACCGAGAGAGTGTACATTCAAAATTAAGCGCGCCGACATAACGGCGGCGGCTGCCAAAATACTGGCGACTAAAATAAAATTCATACTGATAATGCACTCGCCCAAAAAAGGTACATCCATTTTGAAAATACCGACGCTGTAAAGGTGCATACATATTAAAACCATACCTAAAAAACCTGCCATTCCAGCGGCGTGTACACTAAGTTTATAAAAAATATTGATAAAAAAACAAACAAACAAGACGATGGTTGCGCCTAAAACTGCCACTAAATAAGCACTTGGAACGCTGGTATCGGCGAGTAAACTTCTGAATGCCCATAAATAAAATACGCCTGTGGCGATAAAAGGTCCGACACGGTCTGTGCGTTCTTCCATTTCTAAACTCGAAATAAGTCCCACGCCTTTCATGATTAAAACGGCAACGCTCGGAATTAAAAATGTAGTGAAGAATATACGCAGTATTATCAAGAAACCTTGATGCAAACTGTTCACGCCAAATAAATACGGATTAATGAGCAGCAACAACAATACCATGTAAGTTGGTATTATCAATGGATGAAAAACGTACGATAATATTTGCGCTACAATTTTCATAATTTTCAAATCAGAAAGTTTCTGCAAATATAGGGAATTAGGGCATTAAACTTACCGATTTAAATCCTTTAGTTTGTTGCACCCATGCGTAAACTAATGGCACAATAAACAACGCCGCCAAAGTTGATGCTGCTAATCCACCAATTACAGCGCGACCAAGTGGTGCCGATTGATCACCCGATTCGCCGAAGCCAATTGCCATCGGAATCATACCAGCAATCATAGCAAGTGATGTCATTAAAATGGGGCGTAAACGAATACTCGCTGCAACAGTAGCAGCTTTCGACGCATTTTTGTATTCTAAACGCAATGTTTCGGCATTGGTAACAATTAAAATAGCGTTAGCAACCGATACACCGACAGCCATAATTAAACCCATATACGATTGTAAATTTAAAGTTGAACCTGTGGCAAATAACATGAGCATAGCACCGAGCAAAACCGCAGGAACAGTTGAAAGTACAGTTAAAGCCACGCCGAAAGATTGATAATTGGCAGCTAGTAAAAGTAGAATAACTATAATAGCCGCGAGTAGTCCTGTTTGAAGCGCGTCTAAAGTTTCTGTGAGTAATGCTGAAGTACCTTTTATTTCAGAAATTAAACCAATGGGTGGCGTGCCGATGGCGGCAATCGCTTTTTGTACGGCAACAGTGGCGCTACCTAAATCTTTTTTATGAATATTTGCACCAATAGTTACAAATCGGCGCGGACCGCTTCTATCGTATTCGCCGGGCGATTTTTCTAATTGAAGTGTTGCAACATCCGAGAGAATCGGTCTCGCTTGACCTTTTACTAAAGGTATGCTTTGTAATGCTTCAAAAGAATTCATAGCGTATTCTGGTATTTGAACTTGCATCTGATAGGTGAAAGAAGTTTTACTGTCGAGCCAAAAATTTTTAGCCGTCAATCTACTCGACGAGGTACTTGCCGTAATGCTGCGCGAAACTTGTTCTAAAGAAAGTCCCATGAGCGCCAGTTTTTCGCGATCTAAATTAATATTAATCGTCGGCACGTTCAGCGGTTGTGCTATTTGCACGTCGCGCAAAAACGAAATTTTTTTCATCTCAACCAATAATTGCGCCGAATACGTTTTTATATCCGTTATACTTTTACCGGCAATGCGCACTTCAATCGGGTTATTTGCACCTTGCGCCATTATTTTTTCTGTCAGTTCAATGGGTTCATAACTAATTTTTAGGTTTGGGAAGGCAGCATAAATTTTTTGGCGCAGTGTTTCCTTTAAATTTTCAATATTACCTTTAAAGTTTTCGTCTAAATTTATTTGAATAATAGCTTCGTGTGAGCCACTATTAAAAATATACAAATTACTGGTTCCGAAATTACTCGGCACTACACCGACAAACGCTGATGTAATAGCAACGTGGTGCTGAACGACTGAATCTACGATGTCTAAAACCGATTTTGTAGCGCGTTCAGTAATTTCTAAACGTGTGCCGTCGGGTTCTTTCAATCGTATTTGTAATTGTCCGCTGTTCGATTTCGGTAATAAATCTTTACCAATAAAAACAAAACACAGTAACGCTGCGCCTGTAACTATTAATAAATAAGCCATTACAATAAGTTTCCGAAACGGCAACCAGCGCGTTAGTAAGTTGCCTAAATTATTTTTTATTTTTTGGAAAAATCCCTTTTTTTCGGGATGCGATTTTTCAAAATCATTGTGCGCGTTAACCTCCTCTATTTCATTTTTATCCAACACTAAACCAGCGTGTGCGTGTTTAAACATTTCTTCTTTTAATAACCAATTCGACAAAACGGGTACCAAAGTTTGTGCAGCAATAAACGAAACCACCATCGCAAACGCGATACTGAGAGAGAGTGGCAAAAACATAGCTTTCGGTACGCCACTCATTACAAAGGTTGGTGCAAAAACTGCCAGAATACAGAGTAATATTAAAAGTAAAGGAAACGACACTTCTTCGCAAGCATTTAAAATGGCTTGGCGTTTTGTTTTTCCCATTTCTAAATGTTGGTGAATATTTTCAATAGTTACAGTAGCTTGATCTACTAAAACACCGATAGCGAGTGCTAAACCGCTCAAAGTCATTATGTTGACAGTTTGTCCAGCCAAATTTAAAAAGAACACTGCACTCAGAACCGAAATTGGAATAGTAATAATGACCACCAAGCTGCTGCGCCAATCGCGAAGGAATAATAAAACCATTAAGCCTGTCAGAACGGCACCTAAAATACCTTCTGTCATCAAACTCTTTGCCGCATTAATGACAAATATGCTTTGATCAAACTCATACGAAATTTTGACATCGTCAGGTAAAAGCGATTGCATTTCAGGTAGTTTAGCGCGTAGTTTTTGCACAACATCCCAAGTTGAAGCATCCGCTGTTTTAACAACAGGAATATAAACCGAGCGTTTTGCGTTTACTAAAGCATAATCAACGGTAACATCCGCACCATCTTCCACGCGGGCTACGTCGCTCAAACTAACGCTCGTGCTACCATCATTTTTAACCGAAATAGATTCAAACTGTTTTATTTTATCTTCTAAAGAATTAACTGTTGTTACAAACATGGTGCTATCAATACGGATATTTCCCGACGGTGTTATGGTATTATTTTTAATAACGGATTCTACAATTTCATCAGCAGTTAAATTATAGGCGCTTAATTTTTTGGGATCAACATTAATAATAACGGAACGTTGATTCGACCCAAACGCTGGTGCCGCCGAAAGACCTGGAACGGTTGCAAATAAAGGTCGAACGCGTGTGAGTGCAAAATCAAGCATTTCTTGGAGCGATTTAGTTTCACTTCTAAAAACCAATTCCCCCACCGGCAACGATGACGCATCGAACCGCACAACCGTTGGCGGTAAAGAACTTGCAGGAAAATTTGCCAACATTCTACTCGATTGTAACGCTACTTGTCCCGTCGCTTCTGCCATGTTTACATTTTCGTAAAAACTTAATTTCAAAAGCGTTAGCCCTTGAATGTTTTTACTTTCAATCGTTTTTATGCCGTTCACATACAAAAACTGATCCTGCATACGGGTGCTAAAAAAACCTTCCATTTGTTTAGCACTCATGCCGCCGTATTGCTCTATCACGTAAATTGTTGGTGAATTGAGTCTCGGAAAAATATCAATAGGAATTGTCTTTACAGCTACTATCGAAAGTATCAGTAAGCCTAAAAACAAAACCAATATTGTAATTGGACGAAGCAGTGCGAAGCGTACCATAAATTAATTGTTCGTTGAGAGTTGAGAGTGAGGGTGCAACATTGAACCTATTCATATTTTTTGCTAATCGAATAAAAACACCACGTTCTATTCGCTGTTTCGATTAGCAGAAAATATGAATAGTCAACGATTAAATAATATACTATTTTAAAGATTGAATAAAAGTTTCTAAACTGCCTTTTGCTGCAGCGCGCTCGAGTTGTGCAACGTACCAATCGGTTTGAAATTCAATTTCATCCGATTGTGCGCGAAATAAAACAAAAGCTGAATTTTTTAAATCGTTCAAAGAAATTAAACCCGACCTATATTGCGCCAATTTTTGCGTAAACGTTTCTTGCGCCGCTTGAATCTGAATCGGAATTTCTAACAAATTGGCTTGCGCTGTTTGCAAAGCATTTTCTGCTTGAAGTGCCGCATTGTTCAAAACCAATTGTTGTTGCTTTATTTCTAAATCGCTGGATTCAATCTGAAATTTATTAATCGCTATTTTATCGCGTCTGTATAAATTGTTAAATAAGTTGTAATTAACTGCGGCACCGATGACGTAGTTGAAACGCTGATAACCAAAACCTTCTAACAAACTTTGGTAATTGTCGTTATATTGTACACTCGAACCACGCGCTAAAACCGACGCACCCAATATAATTTTTGGCGAAAAACTTTTCTCAATCACCTTTTCGTTAATATCAAAAATATTTTTACGCTTATTTAAATAATCAACGAGCGGATTGTTTACACTATCAACCGACATTGAAACAAAATTTGTATTAAAGGTCGTTTTTAAAGTATCTATAAATAATTTTTTCACATCCAAATTGGTAAAATACGCTAATTGCGTCATTGCCTGATTCACTGCACTCAATGTTTGATTATACCCAATGCGCGCTTTAGAAATTTCTACTTTTGCAGATGAGGTGTCAGAACCTGGTCGTAAACCACTGACTACTTGCGCCCGAATGAGTACATACAAATTTTCGTACCGCTCAATATTTTGTTTATCAGAATTGAGTTTGTTATTATTTTTAAGATAACCGAAATACGTTTTGGCAACATTAAGCTCAAGGAAATATAATTCACGCTGAAAATCACTCTGATTTAAATCGATAAAAGCGTTGGCAGCTTGGCGCCTCGCAGCGTTCAATCCAGAATTGTAAATCTCATATTCACTGTATAAAACGGCTATTGAACCCGTTGCAGGCTCTAATTTATTTTCAGCACGAATACCGCCCGATGTAGAAATGGTAGAACTGAATGGAAACGTGCTTCCAGAAATCGAGTTATCAGAACCAAAACTATATTGTGCACTCCCGCGAACTTGTGGTAAAAAAGAATGTTCAACGTCGGTTACGCCAGCGCGTGCAACATTGACTTGTGCTAATTTTTGTTTTAAGATAGGCAAATTCGTTTTTGCGCTTTCAATTAAATCAATTAATGTTCTTGTTTGTGCACTGCCAAAACTTGTAGTTAACCAGATCACCGTACTTATAATTCCAAAAAACCTCATCCTATTCATATTTTTTGCTAATCAATTATCCCTATTTTTTGCTAATCAGTTATTCCTATCCCTATTTTTCGCTAATTGTACGCGTAGCATTAAATATGAATAGCTATTTAATATCCTCATTAGCAACAGCAATAACCGTATCGCCTATTTGTACATTACCAAAAATTTCAATTTTTGTTACGGTTTCATTGCCCGTGCTCACATCAATTTTAGAAATTTTTCCATCCTTCATTAACAAAATGTATTTTCGCTCGGTAGAAGTGATGACCGCAGTTTTCGGAACGCTCATTGCAGTCGCATTACCTTTAGAATTTAAAACCACTTCAGCGAACATACCAGGTCGTAAAATGCCGCTTCTATTGTTCACGTCAATTTCCATGCGTTCACTCCTGAATTGTAGGCTCACATTGTTAGAGCGGCGAGCAATATTACCCATTATTTTTTTACCTGGGAATGCACTGACGTAAAACGAAATGGTATCGCTCAGTTTTAAACTCGCTGCAATTGCTTCAGGTATATCAACCTCAAGGCGCAGTTTATCTATTTGTTTTAACTCGAGCATCGGTTTATCTTTCAGTGCGGCACTCACTAAAGCGCCTTCGTGAATATTTCTTTCGGTAATAATGCCTGAAAAAGGCGCAGTAACTTTCAAGTAATTGAGCATAGTTTGTTGCATTTGCCAATTCGCTGTCTCGGCATTGCAAATAGCGTTATCGGCATCAATTTTTGCTTTTATGCTCGAGATCTCGAAAGTAGAAACAGCACCTGCCGTTTTAGCAGCATCTACCAAACGGTCGTACCGCTCTTTATCTATGGCTAAATCGGATTGCGCACGGATAAGTTTTTCGTGTGCTTGCGTTTCCGCTTGTATGAGTTCGGGTGCTTCAAGCGTCATTAGCACTGTACCTTTATTAACTTTTGAGCCAATATCCACTGCAACCGATTTTACATAACCGTTCATTTTAGGAAATATGCTGACTTCTTCAAAAGCAGCAAGTTTAGCGGGTAATTTAATAATTGTTGCAACGCCGCCTTTTTCTACCGTTGCTAAAGGGTAATTAACCACATCTACTTTTTTGTCAGCAGGCTTTTTATCTTCTGTTTTTTTATCTGTACAACCAGATGAAAATAAAAAGAGGGCAATGAAACAGAACGTGTATCTCATACTCGAATATAATTCAATTCTTTTAAAAAACGAAGTATTGTAAATAAGTTTTTGGGGTTGAATAAATTCAATCTTTTTTTATCAATGAATTTGTTTATTTTTTTTTCAGGCGAAAATAACTATTTACAGCCCCAATAAATAAATTTAAACAAATTCAATTGAAGTAGGTACTTTGGTTAACTCAAAAAAAGAAGGTTTGGGAGAACACTTAATTTCTGAGATATATTTAGGCACCTAAATAAATAAACAATTTTTGATTTGTAAAATGGGTGGACCTCGAAGTAGAAAGGCATTGAAGGGTGGTAGAGTAAAACATTTGGTAAAAATAAAATTTATATTTGCGTAATTTGGTTTGTAAATAAATGAATCGTCAAAATACGAAATAGAAATCAAACCACATTCAGGCTGAAATCGTTTATTGAAATGAAGAGAAGATTTACTGTTAAAAAATTTAATATTAAACTCAGAAAGTAAAGTTACATTACTAACGTTTTTTTTCTCCAAAACGGAATGGCTATAAATTGCTTCATTACTAATAGATTTAGCAAAGTTTGTAGTGTGCGAGGCAAAGAAAAAACAACACAAGAATGAGATGAGTCTCATATTATGAAACAACTCGACTTTAGTAAAGCTTATTAATATTTGAAAGTTAATCTCCAACATTTGAATTTGTTAACGCAAATATAGTTGACCGATGTAAAGAATTAAAATTTATCATTTACGTTAATGCAATTTAACGATAATTTAACTATACCGAATAATTTTTACTTTAGTTGTATTGGCTAATATTTTAGTGAACCGTAACGAAAATATTAAGGTGCCTAAATAATTATTTTAAGCTTTATTTCAGAATTTAAATACTAAAGTCTAACTAGTGATGTAATAGTGCAATTGTTTTATCTGCAAAACTAAAAGTAGTGATACTTATTAAAATTCGAGCAATAAGTCTAAGTGCATATCTCATGTCACGGGTGTAATTAAAACTTTTACTATCAAACTTTTGGAAAGATAAAAGACCTCATAAAAGATAAAAGAGTATCGAATGACTACGAATCTACTGTTAGCTCTTTATGGTTTTTAATATCAGTATCCTCATTTGTTTGGATAAATGTACAATCGATATTTGATGTATTTGAATTGAATCAATGCAAATTTTGTTATGAAAATATTAGAGTTGGAAATATTGATACGTAAAGTTAGGTTGATCTTAAACAGTCTCGGCAAACATTTGTAACACAATTTTACGCATTAACTTAAAGCCCAGAAATTTTTAAGTGCACCACTTGTAATCGTTTCCTAATTATTTAAAAACATGAAATGCAAAGATTCTGGAAAATTAATAGAAATAAATTTAGCTTGTGTGACAAAAGTTGCTAAAACTTATTTTTTTCTTTCTGAACTTTGGAGCGTTAAAAAAATTAATCACTATTAAATTTGAAAAAATGAAAAATAATATGGGAAGTTTAGACAAGGTCATTAGAATTGTTGCAGCTGTTGTAATCGTAATTTTGTATTATGCGAATCAAATATCAGGAACGACAGCCGTTGTTCTATTAACTTTATCTGGAATTTTTATTGCCACAAGTTTCATGAGTTTTTGTCCATTATATTTTCCCTTTGGTATTTCTACAAAAAAGCATAGTTGACCGACTACCAATCGAACTATAAAATTTATTTGGTGTTCTTTTCGCAAATATGCGCAGCATAACTCAAGATTTTAATTTTTTTTCTTCCGCCTAATACAATAAAATGTTCCAGTTTCTTAAAAATCTATTTGGCTTCGGCACAAAAGTAAATTACGCGCAATTAGTCGCTGACGGTGCCATTATTGTTGATGTTCGCACCAAAGGTGAATTTCAACAAGGGCATATAAAAAATGCTCTGAATATTCCACTCGACACTATTTTAAACCAGTTATCGAAATTAAACAAGAATAAGACAATTATTACTTGTTGTGCTTCAGGTATGCGCAGTGCGCAAGCCAAATCTATTCTGAAATCGAACGGGTATATCGAGGTTTACAATGGCGGTGGTTGGAGCAGGTTACAAAATAAAATCAATTAAATATACCAATAAATTTCGTAAGCGAATGAACAAAATGATTGACTTAGACAAATAATTTTGTTCATCACTTTCGAATAAAACTCAGTTGGTAGCTAGTATTTTTGATTGACATATAAAGTCAGACTTAGGTAGTGTTGTTTCTGAAATTGCTTTAAAACCACCGCGTATTTCTGTGAAATTTCTATAGCCTCGAGCTTGTAAAATACTTGCAGCTATCATACTTCTGTATCCACTGGCGCAATGTAAATAAAAATGTTCCTCCAGATTAACATCTTTAATCCAATCGTTTATTTCAGCCAAAGGACGATTGTATGCTTCTTCGATATGTTCAGCCCTATACTCACTCTGCTTACGAATGTCAATTATTTTATCTTGATTAATATTTACCAAAGAAGCAAATTTCTCCGCCGAAATTCTATTCACTTTGTCAACCTCTTCTCCAGAACTCAACCATTCATCAATCCCACCATTTAAATGCCCAACAATATTATCAAACCCCACTCTTGTTAAACGCGTTACTGACTCTTCTTCTTGCCCTATGTCAGTGACTAAAATAATAGCTTGTTTAACGTTACCTATCAATGCACCAACCCAAGGCGCAAAATCACCTTTAATACCAATGTTAACTGATTGCGGAATAAACCCATTATAAAAAGCATCGCTATTGCGTGTGTCTAAAATTAATGCACCGGTTACTTCGGCAACGACTTTAAATTCAGCAACTGTTAAAGACCGCATTCCGTTGTTAAAAACAGTATCAAAACTTTCGTACCCATTTTTATTCATAGCTACATTCATTCCAAAATAGGCTGGAGGAGCAGATAATCCATCTGTAACTTCATGAACAAATTCAGATACAGTCATATTGGCGCGTAGTGCATAATTCAAATATTTCTGAATGCCGATTGTAGAGGTCGTCTCTTTGCTCATGTTTTTTCCACAAGCACTACCTGCGCCATGTGCAGGGTATACAATGACATCGTCGGATAATGTCATAATCTTAGTTCGCAAAGAATGGTAAAGTGTAGACGCTAATTGATCTTGTGTCATATTATTTGCTTTTTGAGCAAGATCTGGCCTGCCAACATCCCCAATAAATAGAGTATCGCCACTGAATAAAGAATGTTCCTTTCCAGTTTCATCTATGAGCAAATAGCAAGTGCTTTCCATTGTATGTCCGGGTGTATGGAGCACTCTGATTTTAATTTTACCAATCTTAAATTCTTGTCCATCTTTTGCCGAAACAAATTTAAAAGAGGGGCTGGCGAGAGGACCATAAACTATTTTTGCTCCAGTTTTCTTGCTTAAATCCAAGTGTCCGCTTACAAAATCGGCATGAAAATGTGTTTCGAAAATGTATTTTAGTTTTACACCATCCCGTTTCAATCTATCTAAGTAAGGTTTGACTTCTCTGAGGGGGTCAATGATTATTGCTTCGCCCCCTGAAGTGATATAATAAGCACCTTGTGCTAAGCAACCGGTATAAATTTGTTCTACTTGCATTGTAAATTTTATAAAAATTATTTGAAATTACGCTTTCCCTACCAAAATTCTATTCCAGAATAACTAAGGAAGTATTTTAGTTTTTAGAATTCACATCGACCACTGTGGAGTGGCTTGATTAAACGGGAAAGTCATTTTGGGCGTGTTAGAATAATCAAATTCAGCCAGCATGAGTTTCCCAAATTGTGTCGGTATTGGACACGCACTGTACCCGTCGTATTCAGCAGTTAGTTTCTGCTGTGCTAATAGAGTTTAATAATTTCACAATTTTAATTCTTTTAATTGAATGAATTGGTGACAAATATTACACAGTGATTTTATTTTAAAAATAATTCCTTGACAACTATATAAATTCCCATAATTAAAATAAACCATCCAAATATTGGCTTTAATGCAGTTCCTTCAATTTTTTTGGATAGCCTTACTCCAATTATCAGACCGGCAACTGCGATAAGTGAAATTATTGTTAAAAATTTAAAATCAATTGCGACCCCATTTATTAAATCGCCTGAAAAACCGATAAACGAAGTGATGAAAATAATTGACAGAGATGTGCCAACAGCTTGTTTCATAGATAAATTGGCAAAATATATGAGGGTAGGAATTATTAAGAAGCCACCACCCGCACCCAAAAATCCCGAAATTGACCCTACACACATACCAATAGTAAACAATACCGAAGAATTTGATTTAACGTTCAAAATGACATCTTTTCTTTTCTTTATCATCGATACTGAGGCTGCAATCATTAGAATTGCGAATACCACCATTAGTAATATACTTTTGGAGACCTCGAAGTGATAAATTGTAAAAACTAAATTAGGGATTTTAGGTAGGATGTATTTGCGTACAATAAGCAATGAAATTACGGAAGGCACTGCGAAAAACAAAGTTGTTTTGAATTTTAGGTTTCCTATTTTATAATGACTTACTGAGCCGAAAAATGCAGGCATGCCTACAATAAACAATGAGTAACTTGTGGCTTGTTCGGGGTTAACTTTAAATAAATATACCAAAATCGGAACAGTAAGAATGCTGCCACCACCACCAATTAAACCCAAAGAAACACCGATAAGTATTGATGATAAAAAGCCAATAATTTCCATTACTATATTTTTGAAAACAAAAATGCGTAACAGAAAAAATTAAGTTAGTAACATTTATCACACTACTATAATTTATTTAAGTAACTCGATGTGGCTTCGGTGTAATTTTATTAAATGGCGTTGTTCCATTTTTTTTAAAAGGCGAGAAATTACTTCTCTTGAAGTGTTTAAATCTGTGGCTATATCTTGATGAGATAATTTTATATCGGCACAACCACAAGAAACTTTTTGTTTGTTTAAATAAAACTGCAAGCGTTCGTCCATAGAACTAAACGCAATGCTATCAACAACAATCAAAACTTCTTCGAACCGTTTTCTATATGTATCGACAACAAACTCATACCACGAACGGTGTTTAAGCATCCATCTATCCATCAAGTGTAAGGGCACCATTAACAATTCGGCATCTTCAACTACTTTAGCAGTTATTTGGCTTTTTTCATTTTTAGTGGCACAAATCATACTGATCGCACAAGCTTGCCCTGGCTGTAGATAATACATAAAAAATTCACCACCATCTTCGCCTTTTCGATAGATTTTTACTTTTCCATCAAGCACGAGAACAGTGTTTTTAATGTACTGCCCCGACTGCATTATACATTCCCCCGATTTAATATTTTGTGAAATAGCATGCGCTTCTATTTCATTTATTAAGGAGGAGTCGAATTGTGGGAATAATTTTTTAAGCGGGTGCATTTAATTAGTAATGTAAGAATGCAATTGCTCAATAACATTTTTTTGCTCCGAAATTATAGACGTTACAATATCGCCAACAGAAATAATTCCAACCACTGTGCTGCCTTCAACAACGGGCAAATGTCGAAAGTGTTTATCGCTCATCAGTGTCATACATTCATCAATAGTTGAGGTGGGCGAAACAGTGATTACGTGCTCTGTCATAATTTCTTTAACGAGTGTATCGCGCGAAGTTTTATTTTTTAAAACAATTTTCCGTGCATAATCGCGCTCCGATATGATACCTACTAACGCATCGTTTTCAATCACTAATAACGCACCAATATTTTTTTCGCCCATCACTTTAAGGGCTTCAAATACTGAAATATGTGAAGTGACAGAATAAATATTTTTTCCTTTATGTTGTAAAAGTTGTGAAACGAGCATAATAAAAATTGGTTTAAATGTTTTTAGAAATTGGTTGTAAAATAGAAACGCAAATTATGAATTATTTTTAGATTGTCAAAATTTATTTAATATTTTTTGCTTGGTTTTTAATATAAAAATCTTTCGTTTCTGTTTTAAACAGTAAATCATTTTAATTTAATATTCTCAGTGCAATTTTCATTTCGATTGTGAATGTGTAATAATTTGCAAAAATTAAAATTTAGTTCTCTAAATATTTTTTTGCAAAACGTTTAGTGACTCGAGTTGAAGTTAAATCCTATGATAAAAGCAACTAAGAGAAATTATATTTCGCTTTAGTCATTCAAAAACTTCATTTCAGATAAATTTTCCCAAAATTATATTTTTGAACTATCTTTGAATGGCTAAACGCTTTTAAATTTTAACTTTCAAAAAACATGGACACTTTATTTTTTAAAAATAAAAAATTAACCATTGATAAAAAAGCAGATTTGTTATCGCTTTTTTGTTCGAGGCAAAAAAATTTGCCCTCGCAAACCATTGCTCCTCGATTTTCATTTCTTATTCCTTTTATTCATCGGGCGTTGAAGAATGCAAATACTTATTGCGTTTGGAGCACATTAATTTTACCACTTTTCACTTTTTCATTTGGTGCTTTAAATGCGCAGCGCGTTATCATTAACTTCAATAATAATTTAAAAAGCGCGCCGAATTTAACGCTCGCCACCCTCAAATATGATAAAGATTTTGCGTACAGTTTTACTTTCGACGACGCTTCAGAAGATCCATATACTTGTGCATTGCCAATTTTTAATGGTGGATTTGTAAAAGGAAATGGTGCTACCTATTCGGGTTTGTATTATTCCGATGGTTGTGGGAATCAAATACCTTTTTCGGCTGGACTTGCTTGGAATTCGGACAATAGGTTAAATCAAGATATTCATGTTGGAAATGTTGCAGGGCAAATGACGTGGGATGAGTTGAATGAATTAATTGCTAAAAACTGGGATGTGTTTAATCATACGTTTTCGCACTTAGCGGCTTCGGAGCAATATCTTTCACCAGCCGATTACAACGCGCAGATTAGTTTGAACGAAGATGCCATTCAAAAAAAAACGACAGATGGTTTTCGTCCACCGCTTTTTGTTGTACCCACGGGTGATACAAATTACTACCAATATGCTTATGCACAAGGTTATAAAGCTGTTTTTAATCAGAATGGAAACGATCAGGGTTTGCAAGGTTTAAATGTAGATGCGGATGTTGATTTTTCAAAACCTGTATTCAGAGGTAACTTAGCCGAAACTGTTTATAATGGTATGTTCGATAATGTTTGCTCAAAGTCGAGCGCTCAAAATCATATTTGGTACAACGAATTTTGTCATCGAATAGATAATTTTTCAGACGGTGGTTTAAATTTTTATGGATTTTTAAATTATATGCAAACTGTGGCGCAAAAATATGGTGCGCAAGGAACAGACAAAATGTGGATGGCACCGCTACAAGAAGTTTCGGAATATTTGACGCTCCGAAAAACAATTCGATATTCGGCTCAAGTGAGTGGCAATAAACTGATTATTGATTTCGACGCATCGCAAGTTCCAACTTGGTTGAAGCGGCGCGCAATAACTTTTAAGTTTGATGGAACGGATGTTATTCAATCTATAAATTTCCCGAATGGCGGCAGCGGATCATTCAATAACTATGGTAAAAGAATAATAAATATTGATCTGAAAGGTGTAACCCAAACTGTTTTTGATTGCCCAACGCTAAAAAAAAATATCGGCGACGTATGCGACGATGGAGATCCGAACACAAACAGTGATATAATTCATTCCGATTGCACGTGCAAAGGTACGTCCATCAAAAAGTCTGAGCTTTCTATTAAATTATCTACCTCCGTTACGAGTTATACAACCAATTCAGCCATAACGGCGCAAATAACGCTTCAGAATGAAACAACAACCGATTACAGTGATATTAAATTGCAATTTCCTTTTCCGAAAGGTGTTGTGATTAATGGTTCAGCGCAAACAAGTATTGGTAGTTGGCAGGAATATTGTGCTGATAACGTGCGTTGTTTTTTATGGAATATACCAATACTTTCAGCAAAAAGCCAAGCGACTTTAAATTTACCAATTTTTATGGTTGGCAATGATGCTTCGGTTTTATTTTCCGCTAACATTTTAGGATTAACACCTACGGTCTCGCCACCACCTACCGCAAATTTAATACTCCCACTCAGTAGCGTTCAGCAGTCGGCAAACAACCAACAACTTGCAATTATAAATGAGAAGGAAAAATTCAAGATAGCAAATAATACGCTGCTATCTATATTCCCGAATCCGACAGATGAAACGGTAAGCCTTGTTTTTAAAAGTACAACGATAAAACAAATCGGGTTACAATGTTATAATATGAACGGAAAAGTTTTGTATCAGCAAAAAGTAAACTTACACACTGGATCTAATAGTTTAGATATTGACGTATCGGAGTGGAAAAGTGGCACATATTTTATTTTTGGCGGCACAAATTATTCTGCTACTTTTGTAAAGCAATAAGAGATTAACCATTAATCATTAATAATTAACTATTAACAAGTGCTTTTTAACGAAGTTTCAGGTCAGTTGCAATCTAAAAAAATGTTGCAACATTTAGTTTCGAGCGACCGTATTCCACATGCTATTTTGTTGAGTGCAACGGCTGGGAACGGTTCGTTGGCGTTGGCGCACGCTTTTGTACAATTTTTATATTGCCAAAACCGAACGCAAACAGATGCGTGTGGCGTTTGCAGTGCGTGTTCAAAAAATAATAAACTCATACATCCCGATGTACATTTTTCTTTTCCGACTGTTGGTGCAAAAGTAATTTCGGCGCAATTTTTAAAAGAATGGCGCACTTTTTTTTCGGAAAATAGGTATGCGCCGTATAATTTATGGCTCGAAAGTATTAAATCAGAAAATAAACAGGGCAATATTACGGCAGCAGAATGTTCCGATATTCATTCCCAATTAAATATGCGCGCCTTTGAAGGTGGTTACAAATGCCTCATCATGTGGTTGCCAGAATATTTAGGCAAAGAAGGGAATCGGCTTTTAAAACTTTTAGAAGAACCGCCGGATAAAACGATTTTTATTTTAGTCACAGAAAACGAAGGAAACATTTTACAAACTATTTTAAGTCGCTGCCAACGCATTCGCATTCCACCGCTCACCAATGTTGACTTATTGGATGCACTTTTAAAAAATGGTATTCCAATCAACGAAGTGCGTTTAGCAGTGCAACTCGCCGAAGGTAATTTTAATACTGCAATGCAATTAGCAGAAAATAAAACCGAAACGCACGTCACTTTCTTTTTAGAATGGATGCGTAACAATTGGATAGGCGATGGATTGAAAACAATGGCGTGGATTGAAAAAATAGCACCACTCGGACGCGAATGGCACAAACGATTTATAACTTACGCATTACATTTTTTTCACCAACTTTTGCGTTTGCATTACATCGGTGAAAATGGTATTCAATTACAAACCGAAGAATTAAAAACCGCAATCGGTATGGTAAAAGTTATTTCACCCGAGCACATTGATACAATCGCCGCGTTGCTCAATAAAATGTACAATGCCGTTGAACGCAACGGGCAACCTAAAATTCTTTTTTTAGATGCGTCCATCCGGATACATAAAATTATAAAAGAAAAAAGTCTCGTTAAATAATTTTTTGACCTAAAATTTTAATTTAATACGCATCTTCGTAGCGATTTTTGGTTTGATTTCGTTTCTATAAAAATTTATGTCTAATTCTGTAAGTAATCTCACGCTGCGTGCCGAAAATTTGAATAAAATGTATGGCAGTCGCCCCGTTGTGCGCGATATGAGTTTATATGTCAAGCAAGGTGAAATTGTAGGTTTACTCGGACCGAACGGTGCGGGTAAAACAACTACTTTTTATATGATGGTCGGTTTTATAAAACCAAATTCGGGTGCTGTGTATTTAGTTGATGATGATATAACATCGCTCGCAATGTATAAACGCGCACAACTTGGCATCGGTTATTTGCCACAAGAACCCTCCGTTTTTCGCAAACTCACCGTTGAGCAAAATATTAAAGCGGTGCTGGAAATGACAAAACTCAGCAAAGAAGAACAACTTGAAAAAGCAGAAACATTACTCGAAGAATTTGGTTTGAATAAAGTGCGTAAAAATAACGGCGATACACTCAGCGGTGGCGAACGCAGACGCACAGAAATTGCGCGCGCGCTGGCAACATCGCCTAATTTTATTCTTTTAGATGAACCTTTTGCTGGTATTGACCCGATCGCCGTAGAAGATATTCAAGCTATTGTTGCTAAATTGCGCGATAAAAATATTGGCATCCTAATAACCGACCACAATGTTCAAGAAACACTTTCCATCACAGATCGCGCTTATTTAATGTTTGAAGGCAGCATTTTAAAAGCTGGTAGCGCCGAAGAACTCGCCGCCGATGAAATGGTGCGCAAAGTGTATCTCGGCAAAAATTTTGAACTGCGCAGAAAGAAGTTTGATTAAAAAATAATGCTACTTATTTTTGTCAAAAAAATTTCGATACCCTCTTTACAAAATAAATTTTAACTCACTACTTAATGTTCATAGACTTAATATCCGACACTGTTACAAAACCAACACCCGAAATGTTGCACGCCATGATGCACGCCGAAGTAGGCGACGACGTATTCGGAACAGATCCCTCGATAAATAAATTAGAAGCACTCGGCGCAGAAATGTTTGGGCATGAGGCAGCACTATTTTGTCCTTCGGGTACAATGACGAACCAACTCGCTATTAAAATGCACACTAAACCGCTCGATGAAGTGATAACAAGTGTAAAAAATCATATTTACCAATCGGAAGTTGGTGTGTATAGTTTAATCAGCGGCGTTTCGGTAACGCTTTTACAAAATCCGAACGGTAAACTTGATGCTGAATTGGTTGAAAAAAGTATAAAACCTCTTTACGATTGGTTGCCGCGCACGCGTTTGGTGGTGGCTGAAAACACAATTAACAGTGCTGGCGGTACTGTTTGCACACTTGCCGAGATGCAAAAAATTAAAGCCGTTTGTATAAAGTACGGTTTGAGTTTTCACATTGACGGTGCGCGTTTGTTTAATGCTTTAGTTGAGACAAAAGAATCACCGACGGATTGGGGTAATACGTTCGATTCTATTTCGATTTGTCTTTCAAAAGGTTTAGGTGCACCTGTTGGTTCGCTCTTAATTGGCAAAAAAGATTTTATAAAAGATGCGCGTCGTTTTCGTAAAGCACTCGGCGGCGGAATGCGTCAAGCGGGATTTTTAGCCGCGGCAGGTATTTACGCGCTCGAAAATAATATTACACGTTTAGCTGAAGATAATGAGCGCGCTAAAAAACTCGGCAGTTTCTTAAAAAACTTTCATTACGTTACTGATGTTCGACCTGTAATGAGTAATATCGTCATTTTCGACATTGATGAAAAAATTGCAACGGGTGCACATTTTCTAAATTTTTTAAAAGAAAACGGTGTTACGGCTGCGCTTTTCGGTCCGCAAACGGTTAGATTTGTAACGCACTTACATATCACTGATGAAATGATTGATAGCGTTGAAAAAGTATTAGGTAAGTTTAAAAAATAATTATGAAATCGAAATTTGAATACTACTTAGATAAATTCCCAGAAATTGAATTGCCGATCACGCTCACCGAAGATATGTACGTCGAATTTAACAAACATAACGATGTGCTTCAAAACGAATTTATTGATGAATTCATAAATGCTTACGAACCCAACGACGCGGAAGATTACACCGAAGTTGTACCCTGTTTAAAACTCAAAAAGAAAGGCGACATACATTATATAGTGTATTGGCGCGCCGATTTATTGAATTACAGTTTTATTATTGCCTCGTATAACAAAGCAGGTAAAATGGTGGATAAAAAATCTATCGCAGGTCTGGAAGTGCGCGGCAATAAAATTTTTAGAACGGCTGCTGTTATTAATGAAGATTACAGCGTTGTGTGTGTTGAAGGTTCGGAAGATGAAAATAAAACGTTTGATGCCGAAGCATCGGTTGCCCGACGCTACGAAACGAATACTGAGGGTTTAATTGAACAACTGTATTAGCATTAGCTTTGTGCTTTGATACTTGCTCGTGAATAGTAGCTCATCGCTCATTGCTCAAAGCTCATTTTATGGAAGGTAAAAAAATAATTCTCGCCATTACGGGTAGTATTGCAGCTTATAAGTGCGCTACTTTAGTGCGTTTATTTGTTAAAGCGGGTGCAGAAGTGCGCGTTTTAATGACACACGCTGCGACAGATTTTATTTCGCCGTTAACGCTTTCAACGCTTTCAAAAAACGCTGTTATCACCGATATTCATTCCGAAAATGCTTGGAACAATCACGTTGAATTGGGTTTGTGGGCAGATGTTTTTCTAATTGCGCCAGTGAGTGCCAATTCACTTGCCAAATTAGCCAATGGCATTTCAGACAATGTAGTTGTAGCAACGTATCTATCTGCGCGTTCGCCCGTGTTTTTTGCGCCTGCTATGGATGTTGACATGTGGTTGCATCCTGCTACTCAGCGCAACGTTAATTTACTTTTAAACGATGGTTGTACACTTATTCCTGTTGAAAACGGAGAACTCGCGAGTGGTTTAAAGGGTTTGGGTAGAATGGCAGAACCCGAACATATTTTTGAAATCATTGAGAATTATTTTTTGGGGAATTATTTTTTGGTAAAAAATAGTATTGGCAATAAGCTGTTCGGCAAAAAAATAATTGTTACATCTGGTCCGACGCAAGAAGCAATTGACCCTGTTCGGTATATTGGCAATCGTTCATCAGGTAAAATGGGAAATGCGATTTCCTTAGCTTTAGCCAATGCCGGTGCAGAAGTAGAACTTATAACTGGAACAGTAAAAACGTATCCGCAACATCCAAAAATTAAAATTACGCGCGTTATTTCGGCGCAACAAATGTATGAAGCGGTGCTAAAATTATTTGAAAATTCGGATGGTGCGGTTTTAGCAGCCGCTGTGGCAGACTTTAGACCGACAAATATTTCAGCTAAAAAAATTAAAAAAACATCGGATGAAACGATGACTTTAACACTTGAAAAAACACCTGATATCGCACAAACTTTAGGAAAATTAAAAAAGAAAAATCAAATACTCATCGGTTTTGCGCTTGAAACTGATAATGCTTTGGCAAATGCCCAAACTAAACGCCGCAATAAAAACTTCGATTTTATTATTTTAAATTCTTTAGAAAAAGCAGGAGCTGGTTTTGAAACTGATACGAATATTGTTACGCTGGTTTTTAATGAATCGCGTATAGTCGAATTGCCACTCAAACAAAAAACCGAAATTGCTCAAGATTTGTTGCCGTATATTGTAGAAATTATTGAAAAAATGTAAAGTGTTTTTTCAAAATAAAAGCAATTTAAACACAACGCGCGCAAATTTATTTTTTTAAATATGGTAAAGCAAAGTGTGCTTTAAAATTTTAAAAAATAAACCAAATATCCTACTGCTTCAACTTTACTAGTAAATTTGAACGTTTTATCTAAGACAAAATTATTTTTTTCGAGAAGTTGGATGGATTTAACATTACCCTGTTTTGGAAATACCGTTATGGTTTTAACGCACATCGTTTTAAATGCAAAATCAATGACTTCTTTTATCGTTTCATTCATAAAACCATTTCCTTGCGCGTCAAAATTGAGTTCGTAACCAATTTCTGCGCTATCGTTTTCAAAATCTAAATGATATAAACAAACAGTACAGATAAAAACATTATTGAATGAAATTACCCAATACATAGCTTCTGATTGACTAATCCCTTTCTGAATTTTTTTTATGAATTCTTTTGCTTGTTTTAAAGTGCATTTATCGGGTCTTTCAATAAATTCATTGACTCGCACATCAGAGCGCAATTTTTTAACAGCCTGTGCATCTTTGAGTTCGAGTGCTCTCAAAACTAAGCGCGCTATTTTTAAAGTTGGGAATGGCGAGAAATTTGTTTTCATTGTTTTTAAAGCCATTTTTTTACAACCGTATCGTAAAAAAGCAATGAAATTGATGTAACGAGAGCTATCATTAGCATGGTGAATAAGTAGGATAGTACAGTCAATGTAAAAGTTTTTATTTTAGAATATTTATTGAAAAACTGAAAATATGTCCATATTGTAAAAATGATAACAACCAATTGGAATCCACCTAATAAATTATATTGTTGATTTTTAAACACAACTAAAATTGGGAGGAATAAAATGTGCAGTAATAAACCTTACGCACTCAAATAAGTGATGAATACAAATTGCTGAACATAATTATAGCCACTTTTTCTAAATAAAATAAAATTAGCCAAAGTGTAAATCGGAATTTGCAGCAATGCTTGTTCTGAATAATGTGTATCCATCCAAACTTTTATTTTATCGTAATTTTCGATAGAATTATTCTTTTCTGTACCTTTAGCTGGGACACTTTGCCATCCAGTCATAAAATCGTTACCTGCATTGATAATTTCAATTTTAAAATATTGATACAAAAAAACATAGATAGCAACTAAAAGCAAAACTAAGGCAATCGGTTTACAGTGTTTTACACGCTTGCCTTCAATAAATTCGCGAATAGCATTTCCTGATCGAGTCAATAATGCTTTTGACGTGTAAAGAATTCCTTTGTCGAACTGAAGAAAATTATTTTGAAGTTCATACCACAAAAAATTCTAATTCAGGATGTGCGTATTTGATTTTTGTCCACAGATTTGACAAAAGTTTTCTGAACATTGATTTCCGCAGTTTTTACAAGTGAGTGTCATCCTAAAATTTATCCGTTAGAGCAAAGTTAAAACGAAAGCAAACTATACCGTAACTGTTTTTTTCATTAAAATAGTTTTTTCATAAAAATAAGAAAAGTTTTGACCTACACAGTTATTTATAATAGTTATACTTTCTCACAAGCTGTGAATTAAGAACTATTTTAGGATACTCTTCTCGAACTTGGATTTCAATTTAAGCACTTCTTTAATAGGTAAACCTGTTACCTCGGCAATAAATTCAACCGAAAGATTTTTCTTCAAAAGATTATTAACAATTTTGTAATTAGTTTCTTTAGCAGCTTCTTTAGCAGCTTTCTCAGCTTCATTGCGCCCATACTGAACTATTGCGTTTTCAGTGTCGCGATAAATCATTATACTTTCATTGTGTTGCGCCATATCTTGAGCATTTAGATTTGCAATTTCAACTTCCATAAACAAATCTACAAATATTTTTTCAGTAAACACGGTTTTTATTTCCGATTCTTCAATTTTCATTTGGGTCAAATTTTTTATGATATAAAGCCATTTGTCTTCATCCGTTTTCAATTCTTTAACTGAGAGGCTAAAGTTAGGCATTTCTAAAAAAACAAGAAGGAGTTTGTCGTAAAATAAACGTCCTTCATCATCTTTGAGTTGAACAGTATGCTTAACTTTCTTTGGACTAACGTTTGTAATAGGAAAATTGACGAATGAAATTGTATAGACCGGATTTAATTTGTAATCCCAACTTTTACCGCGTTGAGCTTGTTCGCGGATGGCATTGGAAGTGTAAAATACGGTGCGGTCAATAAAAAAAGGCTGCAATAGGAGCTGCATTTCTATAATCATCCTCTCGTTGTCGGAACTTTCGCAATGGATATCGAACAATATTTTGCGCTGATTTTTAGATTCTCCGAGCTGTTCATTATTCTTAATGATCAAACCAGAAATTTTTTGTTGTCCTCCAAATAAAATGGCATTGAGCAAATGCAATAGGAAGTGTTTATTTCGGTCAGTACCAAAAATGTGTTTAAATCCAAAATCAGACCGGAGGTCAATAAATCGCTCTTCGTATTCCATTTTTTTCTCAGTATATTTAAAGCAAATCTATTGCTTTTTGAGCAAACAAAATAGATTTTCAAAATATAGTCGCGCGCTCTATTGATTGAAGTTTCAACAACTCCGTTTTGAAGCAACAAGGCGAACATCTATCAACAAGATGATTATGAGGAATCGAACTTATTAAAACAATTTTCGTAAATCTTATTCTAATTAAAACAATTTTCGTAAAATATTGAAAGGTTAAAATAGTTAGAGTGACATAAAATTTCTAACTTTGTGAGTGTTATGTATGTTTTCGGAATAAAATAATTTATTTTGCTTGACAACACGATTTAAAATTTAAAAATACACGCTGAAAGCGGTAAGCTGATTGCTGACTGCTGATAGCTTTTAAAATATATTATGGCTTGTGCAAGTTGTTCTACCGCAAGTGGTGGAAAACCCGGCGGATGCAATGGAAATTGTGGCGGTGGATGTAATAAAATGAATACGCATGATTGGTTAGCTTCTTACGATATTCAAGATACAAACGCGTTTGATGTGGTTGAAGTGAGTTTCAAAAACGGTGCGCGCAAAGATTTTTTTCATACCAACACGAGTTTACAAGTTTATACAGGCGATGCGGTTTTGGTAGAAATTGCAGGTGGCGGCGGTTACGACATCGGCAATGTTTCACTCAGTGGTGAATTAGTGCGGATGCAAATTAAGAAAAAAGGATTGCGCGACGATGCTTTATTCTTAAACGTTATCCGAAAAACAAACGAACGCGACGTTGAACGCCTGAGTCATTACCGTTCTTTAGAAATCGAGATGCTTGTACATTCGCGCGCTATTTCGCGATCGCTGGGTTTGGATATGAAAGTTGGTGAAGTGGAAATGCAAGGCGATGGCAGAAAAGCTACATTTTTATACACCGCTGATGGTCGAGTAGATTTTAGAGAATTAATTAGAGCCTACAACAAAGAATTTAAAGTTAAAATAGAAATGCGCCAAATTGGTGCGCGCCAAGAAGCAGCGCGTATCGGTGGTGTTGGTTCTTGCGGTCGCGAATTGTGTTGCTCAACATGGCTTTCCGATTTTAAATCTATTTCAACAGCTGCAGCACGCTATCAGCAATTGGCGATTAACCAAGTAAAACTTTCAGGAATGTGCGGCAGATTAAAATGCTGCTTGAATTACGAACTCGATGCGTATTTAGATGCGCTCGAATCTTTTCCACCGAATCCTGAACGCATTTTTACAAAATCGGGTAGAGCGGAACTGATTAAAACGGATGTATTCCGAGCATTGATGACGTATTATATTGTGGATGGAACAGACAAAGGTAAATTTTTTACACTTGCTATTGCCGATGTGCGCGAAGCCTTAGAGCAAAATAAACGCAGCGTTCAGCCTAACAGTTTGAAGGATATTCAGTATGTCCCGATGATTCAAAAAATGTACGATAAAGATGGCTTTGAAGAAGAACCTGAAGCGGAATATGATGCAGAAGAATTAGTGGGATCGGTTGAATTGCCGGACGATAAATTCAAGAAAAAGAAAAATAAAAAACCTTCGGGTAATAATCCGAATCAAAATTCGGGTGGTTTTAAAGAAGTAAGTTTTGGTCAGAACCAAAATAATAATCTGCGTAGATTTAACAACGAACGGGTACCAAATCCGAATACAAATCCGAATAGAAATAATAATGCGCCTCAAAGCGATAGTAATTTCAACGAACCGATTAATCCTGCGTTAATTGATACTGGCAGACCGCAGCACAATAAACAAAATCCGAACCCTAATAGGAATAATAATCAACCGCCGAGAAATAATAATTCGGATGAGCCGATTAACCCGGCATTGATTGATACTGGCAGACCGCAGCACAATAAACAAAACCCGAATCAAAATAGGAATAATAATCAACCGCCGAGAAATAATAATTCGGATGAGCCGATTAACCCTGCATTGATTGATAATTCGCAGCCGCGCCGACCGAATCCACCGCCTGCACCAAAAAATACGGAGCGTGTAACGGATTCAGAAGAAAATATTAATACGGATGCAACGTCTTCTGATATAGAAGGTACAAAAAAAGATTTTAAGAAAAAACCGTTTTATAAAAAACGTAAATAGTTGTAACAATTATAAACTATACACGAAAATATGTACGATGTAACAGTCATAGGTTCAGGACCAGGCGGATATATTGCCGCTATTCGTTGCGCGCAATTAGGGTTAAAAGTTGCTATCATAGAGCGTTATAAAACACTCGGTGGTACGTGTTTAAACGTCGGTTGTATTCCATCAAAAGCATTACTCGATTCGAGTGAACATTATCACAACGCGGTGCATGTTTTTAAAGAACATGGATTGGATATTAATGGCAGTGTAGTTGTAAATATGCCACAAATGATGGAACGCAAAACGGGCGTTGTTGGTACAGTAACTAAAGGTGTAGAGTTTTTAATGCGCAAAAATAAAATTGACGTGCATTACGGTCACGGTTCGTTTGTTACAGCTAATAAAATAAGCATTAAAGCGGACGACGGCACAGTAAAAGAAATTGAAACACAAAAAGTAATTATTGCAACCGGTTCAAAACCCATTACACCCGCGTCTTTTAATTACGATAAAAAACGCATCATTACTTCAACCGAAGCACTCAAAATTCAGAACGTACCGAAAAGTATGGTTGTTGTCGGAGGTGGTGTAATTGGGTTAGAGTTGGGTTCGGTGTATGCGCGATTGGGTACAGAAGTACACGTTATTGAATATCTCGATAGAATTATAGTGGGTATGGATGGTGATTGCTCGAAAGAGTTACAGAAATCGCTCAAAGATTTAGGCGTAAAATTTTATTTGAGAAACGCTGTAACCGATGTAACGACAACTGAAAATGATACGACTGTAACCTTTAAAAATCGCGACACTGAAGAAGTTAAAACTATTACAGCCGATTATACTTTGCTCGCACTCGGCAGAAGACCTTACACAGACAATCTCGGTTTAGAAAACGTTGGTATTGAACGCGATGAAAAAGGCAGGGTAAAAGTAAACGCACATCTTGAAACAAACGTTCCAAATATTTTTGCTATTGGCGATGTCATTCACGGCGCGATGTTAGCACATAAAGCGGAAGAGGAAGGCACTTATGTAGCCGAATATATGGTCGGACAAAAGCCGCATATTAATTACAATCTTATTCCGGGTGTGGTTTATACTTGGCCCGAAGTTTCGGGTGTTGGTCAGACAGAGGAACAACTCAAAACGGATGGAATTGCGTATAAAATGGGTAAATTTCCGATGAAAGCACTTGGACGCGCGCGCGCAAGTGGCGATTTAGAGGGATTTGTAAAAGTTTTAGCTAGCAAAGAAACGGATGAAATTCTGGGTGTACACATGGTTGGTGCGCGCGTTGCCGATTTAATTGCCGAAGCTGTTGCGTTGATGGAATTTAGAGCATCCGCAGAAGATGCTTCGCGCATGAGTCATGCGCACCCAACGTATGCCGAAGCATTTAAAGAAGCAGCCTTAGCTGCTACAGCAAATAGGGCGTTGAACATGTAAAAAGATAAAATGAAGGAAGGATTGCTTATAGTTTTTCATTCGTTCATTTTTCATTCCTTCATCGCTTCAAGCAATGCGTCAAGTTGCAGCGGTGCATCGGGCGAAGCCGTTATTTTTGGAAGTGTAGTCAAATTCTACGGACTAATTTTTAAAAAGATAATCCAGATTAATTAAACGCATTGCGCAAAAGTTCAATGAAATATAATTAAGTATCCGAATTAAAAGTATCTGCTTGAAAAAATTACAAATAAATTTATAGTTTTGTTGAATCAAATTTTGAAATTAAAAAGCTATGAAGTCGGTGCTATTTATTTTATCGGGTGTTTTAATTTTTAATTTATTTACAAACTATGCCGAAGGTCCGAAATCGGGTGTGACGGGTTCGCCAGGCGATAAGCAAACGTGCAAACAAGCGGGTTGCCATTCGGATGCTGTGCAACAAAATGCAGCTACAAGTTGGATTACTTCCAACGTTCCGGCAAAAGGTTTTGTAAAAGATTCGACTTATACCATCACCATAACTACTAAAGCTCCAAGTCATACGGTTTACGGATTTTGCGCAGCTTCGCAAAATAATAAAGGAACTGCACAAGGAACACTTATACTTACCGATAAAACAAATACTCAATTCGGCGATATGAATTTAACCAATACGTATGTAACGCATACTTATACTGGTTCTCGCGGAGTAAACAAAGCTTGGCAATTTAATTGGAAAGCACCGAGTACATTATTAGACAGCACAACCATTTATGCTTGTGTTATGGCTGCTAACGGAAATGGCGCAGAAACCGGCGATTCTTTATTTTTGAGTAGTTTAAAACTCACACGCGCTGCTTTAACGCCTACAAACGATATTGCAACACAAATAAAAATACAAGTTTCGCCTAACCCAGCAAGTATTTCAGCACAGAATGCGCAATTATCATTTTCAAAACCGACTTCAAACGTCTGGACTGTTCGATTTTATACCGTATATGGCGCATTGGCGTTAACACAAAAAATAGAAAATTCAGGTGAAGTCTCTGTTTTGCTGCCGCTTTATAATTTCAAATCTGGGATGTATGCTTACAGTATCAACGATGAGACAGAATCTGTACGCGCTTCAGGAAAATTAATGGTGAGTGAATAAATAAAATACAATAATGTTCAAAAAGCTTTTTCAAGTCGTATTCTTTCTGATAATGGGCGTGCAATTATTGGCGCAAACAGCTTACGTTTTTATTGGTTCCTATTGCGAAGACAAAACGACCGAAGGTATTTACGTGTATAAACTTAACGAAACAACAGGTGCATTAACCAAAGTAACTTCTATAAAAGGGATTGTAAATCCTTCGTATCTGGCACTTTCGCCGAACGGAAAATATGTTTATGCTTGCACTGAAACGGCTATGCCGATGGCTGGTGGTGTCAGTAGTTTTGAATTTAATGCAAAAAATAAATCACTCACGTTTCTAAACAGTCAAGAAAGTGGTGGCGATAATCCGGCGCACGTCGCCGTTCACAAAAATGGTAAGTGGTTGGTGTGTGGTAATTATTCAGGTGGAAGTCTGAGTGTCTTTCCGCTTTTAAGCGACGGAAAAATGGGGACTTTTGCGCAACTCATCGAATTTAAAGATAGCAGCGCAAATAAAAGCCGACAAGAAAAATCGCATATTCATCAAGCTGTTTTCTCGCCTAATGACGATTATGTTTTTTTCCCAGACTTAGGTGCCGATAAAATAAGAACTTATAAATTTGATGGTACACAAAAAATGCCGTTAATTGATATGCCGAAGCCTTATACAAAAACTGCTGAAGGTAGTGGTCCGCGCCATTTTACTTTTCACCCAAATGGAAAATTTGCATATTGTGTCGAAGAACTATCGGGAACAATCAGTGCTTATAATTATAAATCAGGAAATTTAGAACGTTTACAAAACGTGTACGCCTACTCTGAAAAACACACCGATGGTTTTGGTGGTGCCGACATACATATTTCACCCGATGGAAAATTTTTATACGCTTCTAATCGCGGCGTTGAAAACAACATCGCCATTTTTTCTATTGCGGCGAATGGAAAACTGTTATTAATCGGTCATCAATCAACGCTCGGCAATCATCCAAGAAATTTTACACTCGATCCGTCGGGTAAATTTTTATTGGTCGCTAATAAAAATACAGGCGAAGTCGTCGTTTTTAAACGGAACATAACAACAGGATTATTAACCGATACGCACAATCAGATTAAATTAAGCAATCCTTCGTGTCTGAAAATTAGAATGTACTAAATTTAGTCGTTAGTAGTTAGTTTTTCGTTGTTAGAGTACTCTTAAACTAATAACGAACAAATAACTACTAATTATTGAGCGAACAGTGCTTATGAAACGAGAATTTATTCTGAATTTGGCTTTACTTATTGCAGTCAATGCTTTGGTAAAGCCAATTTATATTTTTGGGATTGATAGGAACATTCAGAATTTGGTAGGCAGCGATAGTTACGGTGTTTATTACGCGTTGCTTAATTTCACTTTTCTCGGCGTAATTATTAACGATTTAGGCATCCAAAATTTTAATGCGCGCGAAATTGCTCTTCATCCACAATTATTTAATAAATTATTCCAACGCATAATTTCGTTAAAACTTGTTTTGTTTTTTATTTTTTTGGCGTTTATTTCTGGTGCTATGTTTTTTTTCTACCCGAAAAACTATTGGCATTTAATTTTGCTTTTAGCCTTATGCCAATCTGTATTATCGCTAAATTTTTATTTGCGTTCTTGTTTAACAGGCCTCGGGTTTTATCGTTTCGATTCCCTCGTTTCATCCGCCGATCGTTTTTTTCTCATCCTCATTTGTGGGGCGTTTCTGTACATGCCCGTTTTGCAAAAATATTTTGGCATTGCGCAATTTGTTTACGCGCAAATTTTCACACAAAGTATAACTGCGCTCATTATTTTTTCAAAATTGCGACATCGCATTTTTAATTTTAAATTTAATTTTAAATGGCAAAATGCGTTGCTCATTATAAAACAATCTTTTCCATTTTCGCTATCGGTTGTTTTGATGAGTCTTTACACCAAAACTGACGTTGTGATGCTCGAACGTTTTTTACCCGACGGTGCAAAACAAGCGGGCATTTATGCGTCAGCCTATCGGCTACTCGATGCTGTTAATATTTTAGGGTTCTTATTTGCGAATTTAGCACTACCTATGTTTTCGCAAATGCGGCGCGAAAAAAAAGATATGCTGCCACTCCTGAAATTAGGCGTTCAAGTTATTTTATTTATTTCTGTCAGCTTTACAGCAGCCGTTGTGGTGCATCGGCATTTTATTATGCACGCCCTATACAAAGAGGCGAACACAGAAAGCGAGAACGTTTTAGGATTATTGATGCTGTCGTTCATTGCTTTTTGTTTGAGTTACGTCATCAGTACTTATTTAAACGCTATGAATTTAACCAAACGCGCCAACATAGTTTACGCACTGGCGTTGGGTTTGAGTGTAACGGCAAATGTATTAATTATTCCGCGTTTCAAATCGGAAGGAACGGCATTTGTGACGCTCATTACACAGTTTTTCGTTTTAATTCTGCTTTGGTTTTTTGCTTGGCAGCATTTAAAACCTACATCGCAATTTGTGTGGTTTGCAAAACTTTTTGCATTTTGTATTTGCGCTTTTGCTTTGCAGTGGGGAATAAATTTTAAATATAGTGGGTCTATATCACCTCTAATTCAAATATTTTGTGGTGGATTACTCACCACCGTTTTTGCTGCAATTCTCGATATTATTCCAGCGCTTGAAATTCGAAAACAATTTAAAAACAATTTTAAAATCTAAAAAATGAAAACTGTGCATATTACGCAAACATAATCATTTGCCTTTTGTCAATGCATCAATAGTTAACTTTTCTTTCTTCGTCATTGTTCAAAGTTACAATCTTATTTTAAGTTTTTTACAACTTCACAGATTAGTTTTATTTCGTTATTCGCTTTGTAAAATACCTAAATTATGTAATTAATTTAATTTTTGGGCAATAATTTTTGACCTGTTTAAAATTGCTCGCAAATTGGTTAACAATTTGCACGAACGTTGTTCAATAATTCGAGTCTATAATTTTTATACTTCTATGAGAATTTTTAACAATCTCCATATTTTTAGTTTAGCTTTTTTTTTGTAGCAATTTGCATTTCAATCCGTTGCTCAAACGCTCACGCTGGGTTCAAGCCAAAGTATAAATGTGCCAAATCATTTTGTGTATATTGGAACAGATGGAAAAATGGGTTGCACTACAAGTGAAACAGTTATTAATGAAGCTATGAACACAAATCCCGACGATATCAATATTTTTTCAAGTGAAATACATTCTTCAGTTTTAACGCCTGAAGAAACGTTGACCGTAACTTCTGCAAATTTTGCTGTTACTTATACGGGTTTTACACCATCAGCGCAAGCTGCGTTTCAAGCAGCTGTTGATATTTGGGCAAGTTTAATTTCTTCTACTGTTCAAATTAGAGTCAATACTACCTTCAAACCGTTATCAGGTTCGCTTTTAGGTTATGCCGGACCAAACAGTTTTTGGGTATTAGGGGATGGAATAACTTATCATTTTTATCCCGATGCACTTGCCGATGCAGTTTAAGGTTACGACCTATCGCCCAATAATCCTGTATCAACGCCACTTTCAATAGCTCGTTTAATTTTTATTTTGGCACCGACGGTAATTGTCCAAGTTCGCAAATTGATTTTGAAAGCGTTGTTCTGCACGAATTAGATCACGGTTTAGATTTTATTGGTTCAGGAAGAATTGGAAGTAGCACGTATCAATCTCCTTGCACTTCTGATATTAATTTAGGTTGTTATGGTTTTAACGCAGGGAAAGTTTATCCTACAATTTTCGATGCGTTCGTAAAAAATAATGCTAATAACGCAGTTGCTTCCAGTTTAACAGATACACTAACTTATAAAAATCCTTCTGTGAATATTAAAACACTATGTACTTCAGGCAGTTTGTATTTCCAAAGTAGTAGTGTCAGGAATGTAAACGGCGGAAACGGTGCACAACTGTATGCGCCAAGCACCTTTGCAACGGGATCAACGTTTTCACATTTGGATGAAACAACGTACCCTGCCAGTAGTGGCAACGCTTTAATGACACCCGTTTTGAGTTACGGCGAGACGGAACATTTTAGGTTGCGCAATAATGGGAAATATTGGTTGGCAATTGTCGGGTGCGTGTTTAAGTGCGCTACCCGTTGAACTAACAATTTTCAGTGCGCAAAATAAAGGTGCCTTCAATTTATTAAATTGGCAAACGGCATCAGAGGTTAATAATAGTTGTTTTGAAATTCAGCGCAGCGCAGAAGTGCAAAAATTTGAAAGCATCGGCGAAGTAAAAGGTGTTGGAACGAATAGCACCATTCAAAATCATTCTTTTTCTGACAATAACCCCGTGGATGGGATAAACTATTATCGTTTACGTCAAGTTGATATTGATGGCAAAGCAACGCTTAGCAATGTTGTTTCTGTTTTAAATGGAAAAGCTAAAAATAATTTTTCGATTCAAATAAATGTAGCGCAAACTGAAATTTTTATCAATGCTTCCGAATCTAAAAATATTGATTCGCCTTTCGAGATTGTAGATATGTTAGGTAGAACATTATTAGCATCTATTTTTAAAAATAATCAAACAGTATTGAAAATGAATATTGAATCTTTCAGTGCAGGTCAATATTTTATTCATTTTTTTAGTGAAGCAGAAGCGTCGCGCTTTGTAAAATTATAAATGTGTTAGCATAAGATTTTTTGATAAGGTACAAATACGTTTACCTCATCGTGAATCATAAAATTTTAAATACCCGCAATAACCACAACGAACTCACCTTTTGTAATTGCCTCAGTGCGACTGAAATGCGCTAAAACATTTTGTGCCGAATCGTACACAATTTCTTCATGCAGTTTTGTGAGTTCACGACATACGCAAACTGTGCGCTCAGCACCGCAATACATTATAGTTTCTTCCAAAAATTTGATAATCCGGTGTGTACTTTCGTAAATAATAAAAGTATTTTCTAAAGCACATAAATATTTCCAACGCGTCATGCGTCCTTTTTTATGCGGTAAAAATCCTTCAAAATGAAATGCATCGCATGGCAAACCCGAAACACTGAGTGCTGTTATACACGCTGTGGCACCCGGTAAACTCACAATCTCAATATTATTTTTGCGTGCTTCTCGAATAATTAAAAAACCTGGATCGCTAATGCCTGGTGTGCCGGCGTCGCTAACAAGTGCAATGTTCGCGCCTTGCTGCAATTCCTGAATAGTTTGCGCAATGCTCGCGTGTTCGTTATGAATATGATAGGCGCGTAACTGTTTTTCTATGCCAAAATGATTTAACAAATGTCGGGTTGTGCGCGTGTCTTCCGCTAAAATAAAGTCAACCTCTTTCAATACACGCAAAGCGCGCAGCGTAATATCTTCTAAATTGCCAATTGGCGTAGGTACAATGTATAACATGGCGGCTAAGGTAATTCGTAATTGTTTTTGAGATTGAAGAAATTCGCTTAAATTTGTATAATTTTAGATTAAAAATGCCAGTGTGGCGAAGAAAGAAAAAATAAATTGGACGGTTGCAGAGAGTATGATATTGATAAAGGACTAAATGCGCTCAAATCGGAAGAGTTGGAAAAATATATTTAAGTCTAAAGAAAGTTAAAAGTATTATTATTAAATGTTTAGCATAAATTAAAGAAAATTTTGTTGAAATTACAGTTCAAAAATGGATAAACTAAATCTGCAAACCGCTTTTGTAAACTTTAGCATCGAAAATGGTGTAGCAACAATCGAATTTTTTCATCCTTCGCAAAATGCGTTACCGCGTTATCTTTTAAATGAAATTATTGTAGCTCTAAAAGAAGCAGACTTAAACCCGAACGTAAGAATAATTTTATTGCGCAGTGGTGGTGAAAAAACGTTTTGCGCCGGCGCAAATTTCGATGAATTATTAGGCATAAACGATTTAAAATCAGCTAAACATTTTTTCTCAGGCTTTGCTGAATTAATGATTGCCATGATGAATACCCGACAACCGATTGTTGTTGCTGTTCAAGGAAAAGCGGTGGGTGGCGGTGTTGGCATTTGCGCTGCTGCCGATTATTGCATAGCGACAGAAAATGCCGCTATTAAACTCAGCGAACTCGCTATCGGAATTGGTCCTTTTGTGATTGGGCCCGTTGTTCAACGCAAAACAGATGCTGCTGCATTTGCGCAATTGGCATATTCGCCTACTATTTGGCATCCTTCCGATTGGGCGAAAACGCACGGTATTTTTAATACGGTGGTAAATAATTTTGCAGAGCTGCAAGCGGCATCAAAACTTTGGGCAGAAACGACGGCGCAATATTCAGCAGAGGCTTTGCAAGAAATTAAAAAAATGAATTGGCACAATTCAGGTGATATTAAAAATATGGAAAAGCAAATTTTAGAAAATGCAAACATTAGTGCAAAACTTGTTCTTTCCGAAATGACTAAAAAAGCATTGGAGGCTTTTAAAAATAAATAAAAAATAGCAAAAAAATATTATTTTTGTGCCGCATTAATGTAAAATTGATTTATGGGACGTGCGTTTGAGTATAGAAAAGAAAAAAAGATGAAACGGTGGGGTGCAATGGCAAAAGCATTCACCAAAATTGGAAAAGAAATCGCCATTGCAATTAAAGAAGGTGGTGGCGCACCAGAAACTAATCCGCGCTTGCGTTTAGCGATTCAGAACGCGAAGAAAGTTAATATGCCCAAAGCAAATATAGATGGTGCTATTAAACGCGGAACGTCTAAAGATTCAGAAAATTATGCCGAAGTTGTTTACGAGGGTTACTCACCACACGGCATTGCTATATTTATTGAAACGTTAACCGATAATCCGACACGAACGGTAGCGAACGTGCGCAGTTATTTTACTAAAACTAATGGTAAACTCGGCACGTCGGGTTCTTTAGATTCGTTGTTCACGCGCAAAAGTTTTTTCAAAGTCAAGAAAGAAAATATCACAAACATTGACGACCTTGAATTAGAAATGATTGATGCAGGTTTAGAGGAATACAAAACTGATGACGACGAATATATTTTTTATGCTGCTTTCAACGATTTTGGTTTGATGCAAAAATTTTTTGAAGAACGCAGTATTGAAGTTGAAGAAGCTGGCGCAGAGCGCATACCTGCATTACTGAAACATCTCGACGACGATAAAGTAGATGACGTTATTAAGTTAATTGATAAACTCGACGACGATGATGACGTGATTAACGTTTTTCACAATATGGATATGAATTAATAGCGCATTTTAAAAATAAATTGTGCGAATTATAATTTTCAGTTTATTTTTGCGCAAAATTGCTCCTGTAGCTCAGTTGGTTAGTAGCATCTGACTCATAATCAGAGGGTCACAGGTTCAAATCCTGTCGGGAGCACTATCATAATATTGTTTTTAAGCACTATCGGCACGCGTTGCTTGATAGTGCTTTTTATTTTATATATGAACCAATTTGGTTTGAAATTGCGGTTCGATAGGTTTTTGAATATTATTTTTAGATGGCACAAATTGCGATGGTGTTGTTTGGTTTGTCCAATCGAACATATTTTTTTCTACGTACTGCCGCCGATATTCAACGGGTGTGCATTGGCGGTTTTTTTTAAAAAGCCTATTAAAATTGGCAATGCTGTTGAAGCCCGATTGATATGCAATTTGCCCAATGGTTTTATCGGTATCTAATAGTAATTTGCAAGCGTGACCGATGCGCGTATCTACTAAAAATTGTGTAAAACTACGGAAAGCAAATTTTTGAAAAAAATGGCTGAAAGCAGAATCCGTCATATTAATCAGTGCAGCAACTTCGCCTATTTTAAAATCTGGATTGGCAAAATTTTTCAGAATAAAATTGTACGCCATCTGAATACGTTTGGTATGCGTACCGGAATCTTTCGGAGAGAAACCTTCGCTTGATAAAAAACAACACTCATCAGATTCAGAAAGTAAATCTAAGAGCTGCAAAAATTCTATTACATTTTTAAAACCATTATCTACTGTTAAAGTAATTATTTTCGATGAAGCATCTTTTAAGGTTTGCCCAAAAAACTTGATGCCTTTGTTCGAATCTTGCAGCAACTTTCTAATTTTATAGAATCGTTCCTTCTGAAAGAACTGCCCGTTTAATAATTCTTTGGCAAATTGGATAGTAATAACGCGATACTGTGCGTGGTCATTTTGTAATTCTGCATCACCATCCCATTTGTGATAAAGATACGGACCGAGTAAAACCAAATCAAAATTATTATAATGCTCCTTCGAATCGCCAACGATGCGCGTACCTGACATTCCAATAATTAAATTTAGTTCGTATTCTGGATGATTATGGATAGGATATTCAAATCCATTATTCAAAGAATCTAAAATGACAAAAATGTCGGGAGCTTTTAACGGTGTTATCTCTTGGTAAATATTCATTTTAAAGAATTTTATTGTTCAAAAATAGGTGAATTACAATGAGAATTCTAAAAAAAAATGCTTTTTCATAAAAGTATAACATTTTGACTTTATTGTATCAGTGTTGCTTTTAAAAATTAAATACCTTTATGATCCAGACATAAAAATAATTATAAATGGTTCGATTTTACTTAAAAAGTCTTTTTAGTTATAATTCTATTGGTTTTGAGTCGTTAGCAATCAGCTTTGAGCGATTAGCTACGAGCCATGAACTTCCGCTCTCGAATATTACACGTATCACACAGTTCAAAGTACACAGTTCAAAGTTGATAGCCCGTAGTTTTTTGCCATTTGTTTTTTATTTTTTGCCATTTGTATTAAACGCCCAAACTATTTCTGTCACAGGTTTAGTCACTTCTTCCGAAGATCAGTTGCCCATTATTGGTGCCAGTGTTTTAGAAAAAGGTACACAGAATGCAAGTATTACTAATGCCGATGGGGTTTTCAATATTAATGTTGGTTCAAGTAATTCTGTTTTAATTTTTAGTTATGTAGGTTTAGAAAACTTAGAAACCCCAGTCGGCACTTCTCCGATGCGTATTCTAATGCAGGCAAGTAATTCTATTTTACGAGACGTGGTTGTAACGGGTTATAAAAAAGAGATTCGCGCCGATGTTTCAACGGCTATTGCATCCATAAAATCGAAAGATATTGCCAATTTGGTTGTGCTCGGTGTTGATCAAGCTTTGCAAGGGCAAGTTCCTGGTGTTATGGTAACGCAAGTATCGGGCGCACCAGGAGATGATATTGCCGTGCGCATTCGTGGTGCAGGTACGCTTGGAAATAATAATCCGCTTTATATAGTGGATGGTGTGCCGACAATTACCAACATTAATATGTTTTCGGTAGCCGATATTGAATCCATTGATATTTTAAAAGATGGTGCTGCGGCAATTTATGGTGCGCGCGCCGCTAATGGTGTTGTATTAATTACTACTAAACGCGGCAAGGGCGGTAAACCTAAATTTTCTTTCGATGCTTATACAGGTGTTCAAAATGCGGTAAATCTGCCTAAGCTTCTTCATGCTAAAGATTACCTCACCATTAGAAACGAAGCGATTACAAACGCCAACGCGCAGCGCGATCCGATCCGACAGATTAGCACATATGACCCAGCCATTTTAAATAATTTACCCGATAACGATTGGTTAAGTATGGTTTTTAGATCAGCTCCGATTCAACATTATGCGTTTACCGGAAATGGCGGTAACGAAAATGCTAATTTTTATCTTTCTGGTGAATACCAAACGCAAGATGGTGTTTTTTTAGGTCAAGGTTTTGATAAGTACCAATTGCGTTTTAATGGCGAAGTAGGCGATAAAAAATTTAAGATTGGCAATAATATTTCTTTTTCGATTACAAATAGAAAATTAGTTGGTTCATCCGGCGATGGTACGGGCGCAGGAAATGAATTGAGCGGAATAAGATATGCTTTAATTGCAGCACCCGTTTTTCCGTTGCGCAATGCCGACGGCAAATATTACAATGTTACTTCCGAACTCGGCGACCCAACACTTTATGGCGACGGCAATGCAAATCCAATCGTTTTTATAAATAATACAGATTGGACGATTAAGCGATACAGAATTTTTGGAAATGTTTTTGCGGAATGTGCACCGCTTGAAGGTTTAAAATTACGAACAAGTTTGGGCGGTGATTTTTTATTTCAAGATGAAAAATTATTCAAAATCAGACTTTCAGATGCTATTTATAATCCAACCTCATTAAACGAAGGGCGCGTTTTTGATCAAACATTAATTTGGAATAATACGGCTGATTATTCAAAAACTCTTGGTAAGCACCGTTTTTCGGCACTGATTGGTACAGAAGCAATCCAAAATCATACGGATTATTTGGGTGCATCTGCTAATAATTTCAGAAGAACGGATTCGCTATTTCGGTATATCAATGCAAGTATTCCTGCCGTTTTAAATAATATTGGTGCTTCGGGTGTAGCAACCGAATGGTCGTTACTTTCTTATTTTGGTCAAGTTGGTTATACATTCAATAACCGTTACGTTCTCGGTGCGTCAGTGCGGCGCGATGGTTCTTCGCGTTTCGGTCCGAATAATCGCTGGGGAACTTTTCCATCGCTCTCAGCTGCATGGAATATTTTAAATAATGAAGGAGTTAATAATGATAAAAAATCCTCAATTTCTTCATTTTTTAATTCCTTCATTTCTTCACTGAAGTTACGCGCCAGTTGGGGGCAACTCGGCAATCAAGAAATTGGCAATTACCCGTTCAGTTCGTTGGTATCGACAGGTCAACAAGTTTATTCTTTGGGCGATAAAAGTATAACAGGAGCAACAATAATTGAAACAGGCAATAGCAATGTAAAATGGGAAACCACAACGCAAACTAATATTGGCTTAGACGCAAGTTTTTGGAAAGATCGCCTTTCGTTAATAGTGGATGTTTTTAGAAAAAGAACCGACGATATTTTAGTGCGCGTGCCCGTGCCGCAGGCGGGTGGTTCGCAAAATCCTCCGTATGTAAATGCAGGTTCGGTTGAAAATAAAGGTTTAGAATTGGGTTTAATCTATAAAAATCGAATTTCCGATTTTAAATACAACGTAAGCGCAAACATTTCTTTTCTACAAAATAAAGTTCTTAATATAGCTGGTAGCGAACCTATTTTGGGTGGTTTTGGTTTAGGCGACGGACCACTCACACGCACCGAAGCAGGATATCCGATCGGTTCTTTCTATTTGTATAAAATGGTCGGCATTTTTCAAACTAAAGAAGAAGTTGCCGCCAGTCCGTTCCAAACTACTTACACCCGACCAGGCGATGTAAAATTTGCCGACATCAATGGTGATGGAAAAATTGACGATAAAGACCGTGTTCATGCGGGCAGTCCTTTTCCAAATTTTACTTACGGTATTAATGCCAGTTTCAATTGGAAAAATTTTGATTTTACCCTTCTCGGGCAAGGCGTTCAAGGTAACGATGTTTATTTCTTGTACGGAAATTTTGCCTATGATGTCCAATCGCGCGGATTTAACGCGTATCAAGATATTTTAAACCGTTGGACACCGACAAATACCAACACAAACATTCCTGAAGTAACGCTGGATGATCGCAACGGTAACGGTCGTTCGTCAACGCGCTTTTTGCAAGACGGTTCTTATTTCCGAATCAAAAATATTTCTTTAGGCTATAATTTAAAGGTAGGTGCGTTTAGCAATACGCCCTTACTAAAAAATATCGGCGGATGTAGAATTTATGTAACTGTTCAGAACGCATTTACTTGGACGCACTACAAAGGTTTAGATCCAGAAATTCAAGCAAATTCAAACGATACACGTGG
>JAYVNP010000069.1:0-38985 GCA_043758385.1 Saprospiraceae bacterium | reverse complement strand
ATCGCGCAAAGCTTTGATTTCACCTTTTTCTGGAAACGATACGAATAAAGTACCCGCATCATTTAAAAGCATGAAGCGCGGATTTTTTAAATCGGATTGAACAACCTCAAGTTTAAAATTTTTACGCACCCAAATTTCTGGGTTGACAACAGCAGTAGCAGGTTTTTGTGCCGAACAAGCGGGGTCAGTGAGAATGCAAACAAAAAAAATAGAGATTAAAATAAGGACTTGTTTCATAATGAAAAAATTTAAGCTGCAAGGTACTAAGGTTGAAACTAAAAATAAATTTTTGAGTTCTTGTTAATTAAATTAAAAGTGTTTAATTGATTTTTTGTTTGAAATATTATAAACTAAATTTCGTTTAACATTTAATTTTATAATCTCTTGTATATTTGTAAAAAATTGAATTTCACTCATGAATAAGTCTTTTCGTTTTTTAGTTGTTGCATTTTTAATGGCTGTAACTTGCACAATCGCTATGAGCTCTTGCACGCGCGGTTATGGTTGCCCTTACAAAACGCAAGTTTCCGCAAAAAAGTAAAATTTACTATTTTTAAATTTCGTTAACCTTTCACCACTATGATTGATTGGAATGTTATTACCACTACTGAACAACTTACTGCAATAAGTGAGAAAGTAAACCATTTCTTTATTTTTAAGCATTCTACAACGTGTTCTATTTCTGCGATGGCAAAATCGCGTTTTGAACGCGATTGGAACGAGAGCCTTTCAAACGCAAAACCTTATTTGGTTGATCTGTTAAAATATCGCGCGGTTTCTAACGCAGTAACAGAAAAATTTTGCGTGCATCACGAATCGCCCCAAATTTTACTTATTCAGAATGGTGAATGTATTTACGATGCCTCTCATTTAGATATTTCTTTCGCTGAATTGATCGAAAATTCAAAAGTTCATTAAGTGAATTCAGTCATAATTACTGCCGACGGTTCGCACACGTTATCTTCTGAATATTTTAAAGATAATTATCACTCCACTAATGGTGCTATCGAAGAATCGCGTCATGTTTATATTGAAGCGGGTTTGAATTATATTTTAGAACAAAACAAAACCGAAGTTAAAATTTTAGAAATCGGTTTGGGTACAGGTTTGAATGCTTTTTTGACCATCATTGAAGCAGAAAAAAAGAACTTAAATATTCACTATTGTGCTATCGAAGCGTTTCCGATTGAAGAAAATATTTTTAAAGAACTTAATTATCCAAAAATTTTAAACTATTCTTCAGATATATTTAGCAAACTACACACGCAAAACGCTTCCAATATTTATTTTCCAATTACTCAAAATTTTTCTTTATCGAAAATAATTTCTAAAATTGAGGATGTTGAGTCAAAAGAAAAATTTGATCTTATTTATTACGATGCTTTCGCACCAACTACACAACCAGAACTTTGGAATGAAGAAGTGCTCCGAAAAATGTACAACTATTTAAATATTGGCGGCATTTTAGTGACGTATTGTGCTAAAGGTAGTTTTAAACGTGCGCTTAAATCGGTTGGGTTTATGGTTGAAAGATTGCCTGGTGCTGCGGGAAAAAGAGAAATGACGCGCGCAATTCGGATTTAAATATCATTTCATTGAATTAAAATAATCTTTAGTGAACATTTACGAAAGAATAAGCGTAAAAAAAATTTATATTTTCCTAAATTTATTAAAATCATGAAGGTTCGCGGTAAATTTTAATCATACAAGCGATAAACTAATGCCCAGTTCTTTTTTTTCTCATCTTCAATGTTCCGAGTGCTCAGCCGTATTCAACAAATCAGAAATTCAAACTTTCTGTACACAATGTAATGCTCCGCTCAGTGCTAAATATTCTATTCCATCTGAAGGTTTAAATAAATCAATTCTCAAAAATCGCGAAAAAAGCATGTGGCGCTATCGTGAAATGTTACCAGTAGAAAATGCAGAGCATATCACCTCATTAGGAGAAGGTTTCTCTCCACTTTTAAAAACAAACGATTTAGGGTCTTCCCTTTTATTGACAAATTTATTTATAAAAGATGAATCAGGCAATCCAACGGGTTCTTTCAAAGCGCGTGGAATAAGTATGGCTATTTCAAAAGCCAAAGAATTTGGTATTCGGAAAGTTGCTATTCCTACCGCGGGCAATGCCGGAAGTGCGATGAGTGCTTACGCTGCTAAAGCAAAATTAGAAGCGCATGTTTTTATGCCAATTATAACGCCTTCAGTTTTTAAAATAGATTGCCATTATTTTGGTGCGCACGTAACATTCGTTAGTGGTTCTATTCGAGATTGCGGCATTGAAATGAATCGTCAAAATACGCAAAAAGAGTGGTTTGATGTCTCTACATTAAAAGAACCATATCGTTTGGAAGGAAAAAAAACGATGGGATATGAAATTGCAGAGCAAATGAATTGGCAATTACCAGACGTAATTTTGTATCCGGCAGGCGGTGGCACAGGGTTGATTGGAATTTGGAAAGCTTTTCAAGAAATGTTAGAACTCGGTTGGATAACATCTATACCAACGCGCATGGTATGCGTGCAAGTAGAAGGTTGTTCTCCGATAGTTGATGCTTTTGAACTTGGTTTAGATTGTGGAAAACCGATAGAAAACCCTGAAGAAACAATCGCTAATGGTTTACGCGTACCTGCGCCTTTCGGTCATAAATGGATGTTGCGTGTTATTAAAGAAAGTAAAGGAATAGCAATCAGAATCAGTGACGATGAAATGCAGAAAGGCGTGCAAGAAATTGCGCAATCTGAAGGTTTATTTGTTGCGCCTGAAGGAGCGGCAACATGGATGGCTTTAAAAAAGCTTTTGAATCAAGGCTGGTTAAAACCAACTGAAAAAATTGTTTTACTCAATACAGGTTCAGCGTATAAATATCTTGAAAATTTAGTTTGATAGTACCAGTTGTTCTCACAAGAATAAAATTAGACTTTTACTGTAACAATCTATTGTTTGTCGGCGTAAATTATCAAAATTCACTTTTACTTTAATGTCAGACGAAAAACAAATTCTGGGTGTTGGTTCACGCGTAAAACATCCAGCTTATGGCGATGGAGTTATTATTCGATTACATTTAAAAGCGTACGATGTCTGTTTTTTCACGTATGGTTTAAAAACGGTTGGAAAAGATTTTACAACTTGGGAAATTATTGAAGCAATTCCTGCTGAAGAGTCTGTTACTTTTACCGAAGCCGAAAGATCTTTAATGCGCATTTTACGCACTTGGAGCGATGTGAATGAAGTTGTGCCGATGAGCGACAAATGGAAAGATGGAATTATGATTTTAAAACCTAAAGATGCAAGTTATAAATCACATGAATTTCCGATTGATTCATTTTTTCATAAAATAGTTATGACGCGCGATAGACTGCGCGTTATGGAGCAGCGCATAAATGCAAGTGCTTTAACGGACGAAGAAAAAGTAAATTTACAACAATACATTACGCGCATTTACGGCAGTCTAACGTCTTTCAACATACTTTTCAAAAATAAAGAAGATAATTTTGTAGGACAAAAAAGCGAATGAACAAAGGTTAATGGTTAATTGTTGAGAATAATATTTAGTCGCTTCAGTTAGTTCCAACATTAACCGTCAAACATTAATCATTAACCACTACCAAAATGCCTAACGGAATAAAAAAGGAAAATCTGCCACAAAAAATTTGTGCAACGTGCAATAAACCTTTCACTTGGCGCAAAAAATGGGAAAAAAATTGGGAGACGGTTAAATATTGTAGCGATCGTTGCAGAAATGATTCAAAAAAGAAAACTAATTCATAACGTCGGCACATATTTAAACCCTTAAACACCCTCATAATTCCTCATTGCGCTTCTTCGCAGATTCTGGAACAACATACTTTTATATTTTTCCTCTTATTTTAGATTTTTAAGTTTAATCGTTCCAAAATACAAATTTATATTCTTATTTCAATGTTTAATCACGTCTTTTAAGGGCAAAATTAAAGAACTGCTTTAAAGAGGTTTAATTTTACCCTTTTAAGACGTGATTAACTTGTATGATTAAAAAACTTTACTTCACAGTAGTACTGGCTTGTTTTTCATTTTATTTTTTGATTGCTCAACGCTCGATTGGGGGTATTGTAACCGATTCAGAATCGAAAGAAGCATTAGTTGGTGCATTCATTGTGGTGAAAGGTTCAAACTTAACAGCAATAACAGATTTAAATGGTGCTTTTAATTTTAATAATGTAAGCACAGACGTGAAGTTTATAGAAATTTCATTTGTTGGATACACAACTTTAACTCTCGAATTATCGTCGAGTTCAACTTATAATATCGAACTTTCGGGGGGAACGGATTTGGATGATGTTGTAGTGATAGGCTCGCGCAACCAATCGAGAACAAAATTACAAACCGATGTACCCGTTGATGTTATTCCAATCAAGAATGTTATTAATAGTATTGGTCAAGTTGACTTAAATCAAATTTTGACATACATAGCTCCTTCTTTTCAATCCACGCGTCAAACTATTTCTGATGGTACAGACCATATAGACCCTGCGCAATTGCGTGGATTAGGTCCTGATCAAGTTTTGGTTCTAGTAAACGGGAAACGCAGACACCAATATGCTTTAGTAAATGTCAACGGAACAGTTAATCGCGGAACAGTAGGTACTGATTTAAATGCAATTCCAGCAACTTGTATTGAACGCATAGAAATTCTTCGCGACGGTGCAGCAGCACAATACGGTTCAGATGCGATTGCAGGCGTGATAAATATTGTTTTAAAACGCAGTTTAGGACTTACAGCTAACGTCAGTGGCGGTGCAAATGTAACGCGTTATCAGAAATACTATGCCATTAATCGAGTCAATGCAAGTGCTTCGCCTTCTCCAACTAATGATTACGCCAATGTAACTGATGGTCAGACCTATCAAGCAGGATTAAATTACGGTATCGCGATTGGTACGAAAGGTTACTTAAACGTCACGGGTGAATATACTTATCGCGACCAAAGCAATAGAACAGGCGTTTACACAGGTCAGATTTATCCGAGTGTGGGTGGTATTGATAAAAGTGATTCGATTAACACATCAAAGGGTTTAACGCGTGAAACATTCGATATGCGTATTGGAAATTCAAAAGTGAAAGGTGGAGGCATTATGTATAATTTATCTATTCCATTCAGCACCGATTTTGAGTTTTATTCTTTTGGCGGATTTAATAATAAAAAAGGAGAGTCTGCGGGTGTCTATCGCTATCCAAATGCCATTTCTGGAGCGGTGCGCTCAAAAGTATTGGTGCAATATCCGAACGGGTTTTTGCCTTTAATTAATACTGACGATTTAGATTTGAGTGGTGTAATCGGTATTCGTGGAAAAATTAGTGATTGGTTCGTTGATTTTAGTCAGAATTTCGGGCAAAATACTTTCGATTTCAATATCTTAAATTCAGCTAATTACGCAGCAATTGCCGATACAACAGGCAAATTTTCTGTCTTCCAAACACAATTCGATGCTGGTGGAATGAAATTTTCGCAATACACAACCAATTTGGACATCAGCAAAAAAAACGATGTTTTAGAAGGATTGAACACAGCTTTCGGTGCAGAATACCGCATTGATGGTTATGATGTACGTTCGGGCGAAGAAACGAGCTATGCGAATTATAATTTAAAATCGGGTGTTGCGGCAGGTTCGCAAGTATTTGCAGGGTTTTTACCTCAAAATGCCATTTCTAAAACACGCAGTAGTTTTGCCATTTACAGCGATAATGAACTGGATGTAACAAAAAAATGGTTAGTCGCAGGTGCTTTGCGTTTTGAAAATTATTCCGATTTTGGTTCAACACTGATTTGGAAGTTGGCTACACGGTATAGTTTAACAAATTGGCTTTCCGTACGTGCTTCAGCGAGCACAGGTTTTAGGGCACCGTCGGAACAACAAAAGTATTTTGCTAAAACAAGCACGTTATTTATTAGTAGTAGTTTAGCTCCGACAGAAGTTGGCACGCTTACTAATGATTCTAAAGCGGCGCAAATTTTAGGAATTCCTCCATTGAAACAGGAAACATCCATCAGCTTTGCAGGCGGAATTACAGCCAGACCGACTACTAATTTAGAAATTACGCTCGATGCTTACCGTATAAAAGTAAACGACAGAATAATTTTGACTAATAATTTTAGTGCATCATTCTTCACTGACCCTACTGTTAAAGATCAACTTTTACAATCGGGTGCACAAGTCGTCAATTTTTTTACAAACGCCATTAATACCATTGCAAGCGGTGTGGAAGCTGTTATTAATTATGAAACTAAAATTGGTGAAGGAAAATTACGCGCAACACTTGCTGGTAGTTTTATAAATAATGAAGTCGAAAAGGATGCGAATAGTAATGTGCTTATTAAAAGCTCGGATATTTTATCAAAAAATAATCAATTGCCCTATTATTTTAATCGCGAAGATCAAAGTAGATTAGAAGTCGCGTTGCCGAAAGACAAATTGAGTTTTATGCTCAATTACAATTTCGCTAAATTTAATATCATGGTTCGAGCAACACGTTTTGGTGCTGTGACTTATTTAGATTCTTATTACGATGCCACAACAAACACCTACTTAAATCCTTATGATTCAAAAAACTGGGCAAAAAATGCGTTCAACAACAATACTGTTGAAACTTTAGATCAAGTTTTTTCACCTAAAATTGTAACGGATGTAACCTTTGGTTATAAATTTGTGAAAGCACTAACCCTTGCTTTAGGTGCTAACAACGTTTTCGATGTTTATCAGGATGTAAACGCTAATAGCACAAATATGAGTGCGGGTAGATTTGTTTATTCGCGCCGCGTTCAACAAATGGGTTTTAATGGACGTTATGTTTTTGCGCGATTAGCTTTTAAATTTTAGTGGATAATTGATAGTTGCGGGATGTTTTCGGCGCTTAAACTATCAAGCAACAACTATCAACTATCAACAATTATGGTGCACCAACTAAAATATTCTGAATACAAACCGCCGCTTGTAAAATTACCAGTCATTTTTATTTTAGAAGACGTAAACAGCTACGATAATGTCGGTTTAATTTTCAGGAGCAGTGATGCGTTCGGTATTAGTACATTAATTTTAACGGGTACAACCCCTACTCCACCGCATAAACTTATTAGCAGGTATTCGGGCGGTTGCGACAAACACGTTGCGTTTGAATATTTCGAGAAAACCATCGAAGCCATAGAATTTCTAAAAAAAGAAGGATATTTTATAGCTGCGCTCGAAATTACGAATAAAAGCACCAGTATTAGAGAAAAAAATTTTAAAATTATTCCTAAATTAGCTATAATTGTTGGCTCTGAGCGTGTCGGCATAAAACAAGAAACACTTAACGCTTGCAACGAATCAATTCATATTGATTCGTTGGGCTTTGGCTTATCCATCAATGTTGCCATCGCTTCAAGTATTTGTATGTTTGAAGCTTCGGAACAACTATCAACTAAATTCAATGTATAATAAAACGTTTTTGCTCGTGGCATTTTTTTCTTGGTTATTTTCTTTGTTCGGATATGATGCGAACGCGCAATCAAAACTTTCTATAGATCTATCAACCAATAATTGGAAATTTAAGACCGGCGATAATAAAATTTGGTCTGTTGCCGCTTTTGATGATGCCGCGTGGCAAAATATAAAAGTAGGTAGTTATTGGGAATCGCAATTGGGCACCGAGTTCGATGGCATTGCTTGGTACAGAACGTCGGTTAATATTCCAAAATCGTGGAGACGTGCTGCCAAAAGATCAGATTCGCTCACTATAAAATTAGGGAAAATTGATGATGCCGATGAAGCTTTTTTTAATGGTATTCTCATAGGTGCAACAGGAAAATTTCCGCCCGAAAATACCACTGCTTATGATACTGAGCGCGAATACTTTATTCCAGAAAATTTAATTAAATACGATTTACCAAACACTATTGCAGTTCGAGTGGCTGATTGGAGTGGAAACGGTGGAATGTACGTAGGTGAATACACGATTGCGCCATCGAATTGGAGCAACAAAACAAAAATTGAATTAGTTTGTAATTCAAACAACTATAGTTTTGCAAAAGATTCTACCGTTCAATGGTCGGTTAATATAAAAAATAACAGCCGAGACGATATTGCTGGCGTTCTCACCTTTGAATTAACTACTTACGCGGGTGCAAAAGTTGCAACGCAAACAAAAAATGTACAAGTTTTATCTAAAAAAGATTTTAAACTCGAGGGAATCAACTTTGGGATTCTGCCACCCGATTTCTATCATCTCACTGCAAAATTAAAAGATTCCGATGGATTTGAAGCAAAAGATAAATCAGGTTTTGCTGTGGCTCCCGATTCACTGCAAAACGTGGCGCACATTCCATCCGATTTTCAAAACTTTTGGCAACAAGCGCGAACCGAATTAGATTCTGTTGTGCCCGATTATAAACTAACCATCAATAAAAAATTTTCTACGGATTCGGTTGATGTTTTTGATGTTGAAATGCGCTCGCTCGGTAATGTGCGCGTGAATGGTTATTACGCGCAACCTAAAAACAAAACCAATCTGCCTGTTATTCTGCACGTACAAGGTTATTCTTCAGTGATGACACCGAGTGGATTACGCGATAATGTGGCGCAATTTTTCTTAAACATTCGCGGTCACGGTAACAGTAAAAAAGATGTAAACCCTGGATTTCCAGGCTATTTACTCAAAGGTTTGGATACTGCTAAAAATTATATTTATCGCGGGGCTTACATGGATTGTATTCGTGCCGTTGATTTTATTTGTACGCGACCAGAAATTGATACCAATAAAATTGCTATCATGGGTGGAAGCCAAGGCGGTGCATTAAGTTTTGTAACAGCCGCATTAGATAAACGCATCAAACTTTGCGCACCCGATGTACCGTTTCTTTCTAATTTCAGATTGTATTTTCAAATTGCCAATTGGCCCACAAATGAATTCAAACCGTATGCAATGTCGCGGTTTAAATCAATGGATACATTGTATTCCGTACTCGATTATTTCGACGTATCGCATTTTACACCACAAATTACTTGTCCTGTTTTAATGGGCGTTGGCCTATACGACGATGTTTGTCCGCCCGCGATTAATTTTTCGGCGTATAATAATTTAAGTTCGACGGATAAAAAATACATCCTTTACCCAAAATCTGGTCATGGTTTACCGTCTGAGCAATACAACATTAAGATTGATTGGATATTAAAACACTTCCTTTAAATTTATGATTACGCCCTTTGAATTAAATGCCGATTTTCAATATGCACTCAATGTTTTTGAAAAAACATTTAATTCTGTTTTTTTAACGGGTAGAGCCGGTACCGGAAAATCAACGTTACTTAGTTTATTTCGGCACACGTCGCGCAAACAATGCGTTGTTTTAGCACCGACAGGCGTAGCGGCATTAAATGTTCAAGGGCAAACGATACATTCTTTTTTCGGATTTCCCGGCAAATTTATTACGCCTGCTGATATTCGGATTAGACGCGATAAAGCTTTTACGTTCAGAAAATTAGAAACACTCATTATTGATGAAGTTTCGATGGTGCGCGCCGATATAATTGATTGCATTGATTACGCTTTACGGGTTTCAAGAAATAATAACGCACCTTTCGGCGGTGTTCAAATGATTTTTATCGGCGATTTATTTCAATTACCACCCATCGTTTCTTCGCCCGAAGAAAAATTATTTTTTCAACAGCATTACGATTCACCGCATTTTTTTTCTGCCAACGTTTTTAAAAAAGGGTTTAGATATGAAATGATAGAATTGAAAAAAGTTTATCGCCAATCTGAACGACACTTCGTACGATTACTCGATGCGGTTCGCGAAGGTGAATTAGATTATGACGATTTAGAAGTCTTGAACGAACGTTTCATCGGTAACAATATGTTGATATCGAATGCTAATTTTATTACGCTTTCTGCCAGAAATAATTTAGTTGATGAAATCAATCGTCAAGAACTTGCAAAATTAACAACAACACAATATCAATTCGTCGCGCAGATAACAGGTACTTTCGACCCAAAACAAGTACAAGCAGATTCAGTGATAACTTTAAAACAAGGCGCGCAAGTGATGTTTGTTAAAAACGACAACGTCAAACGCGAATACGTAAACGGTAGCATTGGTAAAATCATTGAACTTTCGGAAGATAGAATTTTGGTTTCTTTAGAAGATATGAGTGACAAGCAAACGCTCGTTGAAGTTGAGAAGCAAAAATGGGAAGTTTTGCATTATCGCGTATCGGTTGACGGTGATAAAATTGAAACTGAAACGGTTGGGACTTTTCAACAATATCCGTTGCGGTTGGCTTGGGCAATAACTATTCATAAAAGTCAAGGTAAAACTTTCGATCGCGTTTATATTGATTTAGGTACCGGTGCCTTCGAGACAGGACAAACATACGTGGCACTCAGTCGTTGCAGAACGCTTAACGGAATAATTCTAAAGCGCAAATTGCTACCTACCGATATTATAATTGATGAACGCGTCGTTGAATTTTATCAGCATCTCAGAAGACATTTAAACTAAATTGCGTTTTCCTTTTTAAAAAACCCTTTTCAATTAAATGAATTATATCCAATGAATTATATCCAATGAATTATATCCCTAAAATTTTACTAAAAAATCGCGCTACATGGCAACCCGATATGTACCAAGGTTGGGGACGAAGGCACAAATATTTTGAAGGCTGGTATTTTAAAATTGTTGACGCCACAGAAAAATATGCTTACGCAATAATTCCTGGTATTTCAATGAATGACTCTGGCGAGAAACACGCATTCATACAAATTTTGGATGGAAAAAAATGCGTGTCTGAGTATTTACGTTTTTGCATAGATGAATTTAAACACTCTACAAAAAAATTTGAATTCCAAATTGGTGATAATTCTTTTTCTAATCAGGCGATAAAACTCAATTTGGAAACTGTAAAAGGTAATTTATTTTTTTCAGAAAATATACCTTGGCAAAAAATGTTGGGCGCGCCGGGCATTATGGGTTGGTATGGCTTTGTACCTTTCATGGAATGTTATCACGGTATTGTGAGTTTAAATAACACAATAAGCGGTGAATTAATAATTAATGGTGAGAGAATTGATTTTACGAATGGCAAAGGATACATCGAAAAGGATTGGGGTGTTTCGTTTCCGAGTGCTTGGGTGTGGCTTCAAAGCAATCATTTCCATCAAGAATTAAACGGTAAACCAATTTCGTTGTTCGCTTCGGTGGCAAAAATACCTTGGATTGGAACTTCCTTCAATGGCTTTATTGTGGGCTTTTTGTTTAAAGATAAACTTTACAAATTCGCCACCTATACCGGCGCAAAAAATAAAATTGTAATTTCTATTGACCGCATTGAATTAGAGTTTCGCGATAAAACGCACACACTTCAAATCTCAGCTGTTAAAACTGGAACAGGTGAACTTGTCGCACCTTTTAAAGGCGGAATGACAAGTAAAGTTTCAGAAAGTTTACAATCTGAACTGCACGTCAAGTTTTATAAAAATTCAGAATTAATGTACGAAGGCGTTGGTAGAAACGCAGGATTAGAAATTGCCGGCGATTTTCAACGCTTAAACAGTCGCAAGTAATAAATATGTCGAGTCCATTTTTAAAATTTTCAATGATTTATCAACCGAACACTTTCATAGTTTCTGTTTAGCTCAACTAAATGTTTATCTGTTAAACACAGATTGCCACAGATTCAGAGCAGATTTTTCACAGATTGTTAATAGTGTGGATTAAAATCCGTTTAAAAATTAGCTATTGATTCGCGAACATCTGTGTACTATTGTTTGCTTTTTAGCTTTAGCTAAAAAGTTATTTTTCTTGTTTTAATTTGAACTAACTTTGCATACTTTATATTTCAGCAATACAAAGTTTACAACTTTAAAAAAATAGTTTTTGAAAATTCTGATTCGCCTCTTGTTGAGTTTTACATTTTTTGTTTCTCATTCCGCATGGGCGCAAACAAAAATTGTTACACCCTCTAAAATACAATGGGTGACGACTAATAATTTTGACTTTGGCGAAATACCGCACAGTAAAGATTCGAGTTTTGTTTTTGTATTCCGAAACATTGATTCGTTACCGATTACAATTGATAATGTGCGCACAGATTGCTCTTGCACCGCTGTTGATTGGTTGAGCGAACCTGTTCTACCTCAGCAAACTGGAAAAATACAATTAATCTATCATGCGCCTAAAGTAGGATACTTTAATAAAAAAATGTCGGTCTGGATTCATAAACAAAAAAAACCTGAGTATATTTATATTTCTGGTGAGGTCATAGATTAATCGGTGTAATTGGGAATGAAAAAACAAGAATTATTTGGTATTGGAACGCGCGTTATTATTACAAGAACGCGTGATGTAGGCACTATCATAGAAAAACTAGGCGATGATTTAGTATTAGTAAAACTCGAAAACTCAAACGATGCCATTCCCGTGTTTGAAGAATTTTTGCAACGGTATTCAGTCCTGAATGCTGAGCCCATAAACAAAACCATTGAGCACCCTAAAATAGAAAAGCTTAACGTTCATCGTTCATCGCAAATAACCGTAAGCGATACAGGTGTTCATCTTATTTTTGAATCTGTTGAAAACGCAGATGGTATGCGCGCTTTTGACGTTTATTTTTTTAACGATACGCGAACGTTACACATTATTAATCCATTAATTTGGGTGAAAAATAATTTATTAGAAGAGGAAACAAGTGCTATTAGTATTTCATCGGGTGCAATAGAATTTATGCGCACCATAGCTTTAAATACTTTAAACGATTCGCCAGAGATAGAACTCGAGATACAAAAATTTGCGACAGACGGTGCTACCGAAACGCTTCACACACTTTTGAAATTGAAAACGAAAATGTTTGTTAAAAACAATGCGCTGCATCCTATAACGCGAGAAGGAATTGTGCTTCTAAAAATTAATACCGAAGAAGATAAGACGACGAGCACACTTAAAAAATATACGCAGCAAGTTGTTAAATCGCAAAGCGAAATTAAAAAACAAAAGGAAAAACAAAATCAACTCATTGATTGGCGCAGCAACTTAAACGCTTACGCCCATTTTAAAAACGAATTAGATTTGCACATACAGCAATTACACGCCGACCATAAAAGCCTTTCGCCTGCCGAAAGTTTACAAATACAGCTACAAGCCTTTGAAAATTATTTACAACGCGCCATCAATGTGGGTATTCCGAGCGTATTTATTATTCACGGTCTCGGCACCGGCAGATTGCGAGATCGTATTGCAGCGCGTTTACGGCGCAGCGAAAACGTTTTACATTTTAAAAACGAATTTCACGAAAAATATGGCTTCGGTGCAACGGAAGTAATTTTTAAATAACGAAAATGCAGAATTGTTTAAAAAAAAACATCCCAAAAATTCCTGCTTGGAAAATTTGGGATGCCTTTTGCACAAAACTTAATAAATTTGTTTTACTATTTTAATGTAATTACTTCATTTATTATACGTTTACCTGACCCACCTACATAATAATAACCTAATGTAAACGCTTTAGCAATTGGATCATATGTTCCAGCAGTTTGTACAGTGGCTTGGTTTGCAGAACTTGTGGGAGGTATAATAATTTTTACAGAATTATCGGCGTTTACTTGTAATTGCATCACCGCTGTTCCTAAATCTGCATACTCTGTTTGGCAAGTATTTATATTTATTGTTGAAAGCGTTTTATTTCTATCAATTTTGCGCGGAGCAGTTGGGTGCTGAAAAAATCCCACTGAACGATATTCGCCTGCATATTGATTTTTAATACCAAATATTATAAATTTTGTACCGTAGTTTGAACTTGGTGTTACACCGTTAGTAGCACTCTTAATAGTGTAAGGCAACGCATAAGCATGGCTTGCATCAATCTTTGTTGTTTTGATTGATAACGTAAAAGTGCCAATTGTTTTACCCGCAGGTACAGTGACCGTTTTGGATGAAAGCGTATAAGTGGAATCAGGTAAAACTTCTAAGAGTTGATTCGTAGAGTCTGCTGCCAATAATGATGCATTATAACTACTTAAATAAGCCTTATCAATATCAATAGTGACATCTGTACCCGCAGTAGTTGCATTGACGCTTTCAATTTTTACATCGAAGGTATAAACTGAAGGCGTATTTGAAAGCAAAAAAGCTTCGTTATCTACAACGCCAACATTTGCAGACTGCGGAAAATCTACGATTGGGCTAACGCTCGAAAAATCTGTGTAGTGTGCATCATCCTTTAAACAAGAACTTGCACCCAAAATAAAAGCGCTACCCAAAACTAAGTTTAATAAAAAACTATATTTTTTCATGATTTTTAAATTATTATTGTTAATACTTTTTTTAAAAAAAAGTTCAAAAATTTATTTTCCCCAGAAAATTTTTGTGGTGAACTGATTAATTGTTCCTTGCGCCGTAACATTATCCGAATTGTAACTGTATTCCGTAGCCGGGTACAACAAACGCAATGGAATTTTGGGTACAGACGTTGTCGGATCTTTAGAAATTGGAAGTGATGCGGGTAAACCGAGACGACGGTAATCGCACCAAGCCTCGAAAGGATTGACTGAATTGAGCGATGCCCACTTCTGACCAATAATTAAAGCTTTTTTATCCGTGTCAACATCGTAATTAACACCAGGTACTCCTGTTTGAGAATAATAAATTTGAGCAGAAGCAGTCGGATTTGTAACTTTTAAATTCACAAACGATTCCGTAACAGCTGCTTGGTATAGTGTTTTCGGATCACCCGAAATCCAACCACGAAATGCCGCTTCTGCTTGATCGAATAAACTTTCGTTCGATGACATAATGACCGCGTTCTGATTATACGTTTGAAGTAAACCTGGACCGAAACCAGAAATTTGTGTATTCGGGACTACATCCGCACCGTAAGCACCAAAATAACGACCAGCAAAAGTTACTCCTTTGCCACCAACAGGTGCATACACTTGTTGCAAACGGAAACTATCTTTTGTGTTAGAAAAGAAGTTAATGGAATACAAATTAGCGCGGTATAACTGATAATTTTCAACGTTTACGTCGCTTTCGTTATAACCATACGTTCCCCAAAACGGACTTAATTTGCCGGAAGCTTTCACATAACCCGGATTTACACCCGCACTCTGACCAGCACCAAGAAAACCATAACCAGATGCTTTTATTTTAGCCAGTTCAGCCGTAATGTAAGAAGCATTGGCTGCAACTTCCGATTGACGCAAAAGGATTTTCAGTTTCAAAGAATTTCCAAATTTTTGCCACATCGAAATATCACCACCAAATAAAACATCGTTTGAAGCTGGATTGTACGTTGCCGCACCTTTGTTAAAGAGTGTAAAAGCGTTATCAATCTGAACAATGAGATCTTTATAAATAGTTTGCGCATCGTCGTACTTAGGTAAAATACTACTCGCACCATTCAATGCGTCGGAATATGGTACATTGCCGTAAGCATCCACTAAATATTGAAAGACATAAGATTTCATTATTTTAGCCATGCCTTGCAACAAGGGTTGAACTGCTGTTGCTGCTTTTTTATCAACGGCATCGTAATTATTCAATTGCGATGAATACGGATTCGACCAAGTACCATTGCGAAAACTATTTGTGAATTGGTAATTTTTATCGGTTGAACTGATAGAATAGTTACCACTCCAATTCCAATAACCCATCCAAAGATTCAAATAATCGAAATTGGTATTAACGTAAGAACCTGTATTTACAAGTGCTGACGCTAAAACTAAATCTGCCGGTACATCTACCGCAGCATTCGGGTTGGTGTTTACATCGTAAAAACTACTGCTACAACCCGCTGAGAAAACAAGCATTAATACGCTTATTCTTAAAACCAAAATTTTATTTCTCATCCTAAATTTTTCTTTTTATTAAAATAATATTTTTTATTGAAACTACTAAATTGATTAATTGATCAAAAATTAAAAGTCATAAATTAATTCTTGATTTTAATTTTCAATTATTTTAAAACAATCTTAAAATCCTGCGGTTACTTTCAAACCAAAAATGCGCGTTGGCGGCGTTTGAAACTCGTTGGTTGTACCAGCCGCGTTACTCGCATCTAAAGAAAATTCCGGATCGGTGTAAACGTTTGTTTTAGGTCTCCACATCAATAAATTTCTTCCTGTTAAACCAACCACTAAACTTTTAAATACACGCGTGTTAGCCATCATTGCTTCTGGGAAAGTATATGAAATAGCAACTTCTCTCAATTTCCAAAAGTCTGCACTATTAACATACGTATAACCCGAAGTGTGATACGGTGAATTTGTCCAAAAAACTAAATTACCATCTTGAGTAGAATAACTTGTGTTTGGCGTGTATGTTCCATCCGTATTTTTAGTGACTGAGTTTGGATAAACAAAATTCTGACGACCGGCAGCAATTGTATTTGCACCTACGCCTGTGAAATCAAGTTGATTACCCAACTGATTATAAATAACTGAGCCACCGCGATACTCTAACAAGAAATTAAATGTCAAACTTCCAAAGTTGAAAGTATTTGAAATGCCTACACGGTGATGCGGTTGCGTGCTACCTGCAAAAGACGTCGCAGGATTTGAAATCGGATAACCAGAAACCTTATCAATAATAACTCGACCTTGTGGATCGCGTTGCACATCTGTTAAAAACAAAGCAGGATAACTCTGACCGACAGCAGCATAAGTAGTTCCTGCTGCGCCACCCTGAGAACCATTTAAGAAAGTAAAGTTGATACCATTTACGGTATTGAACGAGGAAATTGCCAATTTATCTAAACCTTGGTAAAGCGAAAGCACTTTTGAATCGTTGTAAGAATAATTCACACCAAATTCCCAAGAAAATAAACCAATTTTAATAACGGGTCTAATTTTCAAATCTAAATCAACGCCTTGTCCTTGTAATTCACCCGTATTAATTCGAGCAGTCGTGTAACCTGTCGCGTTAGAAATATTAATTGGTACAGTTTGATTCGTTGTGTTGGTTTGATAAACGGTCGCTTCAAACTCAAAACGATTTCCAAAACGTGCCTCTAAACCCACTTCTTTACTAAAAGTAAATTCAGGTTTTAAATTCGGATCGTTCTGAACGGAAGATTGAGAAAAACCGGCTTGACCGCCAAATGGAAATCCGTTACCAGCCGAGTAAACATTTTGTAACTGATAAGGCGCAACGTTTACGTTACCCACGCGCGCAATACCACCGCGTATTTTTAAATATTCTAACCAACCAATACTTTTTAAACCCGGTATCGCATCTGTTAAAATAATTGATCCATCAACACTGCTGTAAAAAAACGAACGATTGGCAGGCGATAAAACGGAGTTGACATCGTTACGCGCTGAAGCATGAATGTAATATGCTTTTTTGTAACCGACGTTAACGTCAGCGAATAGACCTGTTTGATTTTGTTGTGTAATACCTTGCCTCGCATCAGGTATACCTACTAAGTTAGAGATATTGTAAAGTCCGGGAACTTTGAGCGCATTCGCAGACTCATACTGAAAATTACTATAATCAATTCTTGTTGTTTGTCCTAAAGTTAATTCAGGTGTAAAATCGCCAAAAGTTGGATTTATTTTTACAATTAAATCACCCGTTCCACGTATGCCAGCAGCAGAAACGTCTGTCACTGTTGCGGATTTGTGTTTAACGGACGATGCAATATTTCCTGCCCCCCATGGATCGGTAATAGCATAATCAGAAAAAAGAACATCTGCAACATACGATTTAGCAGTATTTGCGTTGTATGTACCACCGATACGATACGTTACTTTCAACCAATCTAAAAATTGATAACCTAAATCAAAACCTCCGCGCAAAGAATAATTATTATTAATTTGGCGAGAATTATTTTCTGATACTTGCCACCAAGGATTTGGTGCATAAGCATTATAATATCCGTTAACGTCGCCATAAGGACTGTGAATATCAACTATTCTCGGATCTCTAAGTGGCACGTTAGCAGGTGTACTCAAAACGTTGAAGTAAACATTTCTTCCTTGCTGATAGTCTGCGCCAGAAGCATTTGTATTAGCATAAACAAAGTTCATTCCGTAGTTAGCAGAAAATTTGCCCACTTTTTTACCGCCTTTTAAATTTACGCCTGTTCTATTATATACATCATTCGGAACTATTCCTGTTTTATCTACACGTTGTAAACTCGCGCTGAAATAATCATCGTCATTACCAATCCGATAAGCTATATCATGCTGTTGCGTTACACCTGTATTAAAAAATGCTTTTCTGTTGTCCGTTGCACTTCCAGTAAAAGGCACTTTCAAAGTATCCAATTTTACCGAACCATCGGGCGATATTATTTGAACGCCGTAACCTAAGGGTTGTGTTGAACCATCAAATTTTGGTCCGTAACTTTGGTTTTCAAAAGGTACGTATAAAGATGCGCCATTGTTATCTAAAAAAGGTGCGCCTTCACCACCATAGCCTGAAAATTGATTTTGCAAACTTGGCATATACGAAACCTGCTCAGCTTGCACAGAATAACTATAAGTTATGGCAGGTTTTGTTAAACTACCTGAACCTTTTTTCATCGTAATGATTAAAACACCATTCGATGCATCCGAACCATATAAAGCCGCTGCATTTGGTCCTTTCAAAATTGTTGAACTCTCAACATCGTTCGGGTTTAGTGCCGCCAAGAAATCTAAAGGCGTTATAATACCATCAACTACCAATAGTGCTTGGTTGTTTCCGAGAAATGAACGATTACCTCTAAACGTCATACTCACACCCGGATTTACACCGTTGTTAACAACGCTAATTTGAACGCCTGAAACTTTCCCGCTCAATGCACTCGCTAAACTCACAGGCGCAGATTGTGTAATTTCAGTTCCACTTAAACGGGCAACTGAAGCACCGATACTTCTTGCGCTTAGTTTTGAACCGTAAGCACCAATGACTACTTCACTCAGTGTTTTTGTATCCACTTGAAGGGCAATTGTGGCATTGCTCGTATTCGTTACGTCAACTTCTTGGGTTAAATAACCCGTAAAACTGACTAACAAAGTTGTAGCGCCTTTTGGAATGTCTAAACTAAATTTACCATCAACGTCGGTTTGCGTACCAACCGCTGTGCCTTTGGCTAAAACCGTAGCACCAACTAAGGTTTCAGTTGTGTTAGCATCGGTAATAGTTCCGGTGACTGTTTTTTGTGCGTTCAGGAACACTGTACTTAACAGTGTGCACAAAATAAATATGAAAAGTTTTTTCATGAAAAAAAATTTTAGTTACTAATAAAAATGTTGTGATTAAGGGTTGGATTAAGTTATTGTTTCTAAGTTTAATCTTAAATTAATCTTAAATATTTTAGCAAATTTACTTATTATTTCTTGTTTGTCAAACGGTTTATTCACGGACTTCCCAAAATCAATACTTTTAATAGAATTTTAACATTCTATTGAGATTAAATATTCCATCTTTATTAAAAAACATTTAAATAAATGAATTCAAATGTTTTAAATAAATGCGAAATTTCGCCGCTTTTTAAAATTATTATGACTTCAAAAAAATTATTTTTTCAAATAACAGATACTTAAATTTCCATGCGACTTAGTAACGGCTAAAAAATAACTTGTTAAAATTAATAGAAACTCGCGATACCGACGAGCAGTCATTGTTCAAAAAAATCAGCTACGCTGATTTTATAGTATAACACTCGAAGGCATCGCGGTTTTTAACAACTTATTATTTCAACTTTACTAAATAGACTGTTTGAAACATTAATAGGTTTAATTGTTAAAGATTTTCAAAATTTTAACTTAAAGCGCGTACCTTCATACCTTTTATAAAATTGAGACGTTATTAGGAATAATTTTTTAAGATCGCAAACTTTCTTTATTCTATTATGCTCAGACGATTACTTTTTACGACACTCACCATTTTTTCTTTTTTTTATACTGTTGGCGCAGAAACCGCGCGTGACAGCGGTTACGTTATCCAAATAAAATTAACGAATTACGCCAACGACACCCTTTTTTTGGGTTACCAAATGGGAACGCAATCGTACATAAAAGATACAGCGTTTCTGGATAAAAAATCGGGAGAGTTTATTTTTAAAGGTAAAAAAGATTTAGAACCTGGCGCGTACATCGTCATTTTGCGCCCTGCGAACGATTATTTTCAAATAATGATTAACGAGCAGGAACAAAAATTTTATTTTAATACGGATGCTAAAGATTATTACACCAATGCTAAAACAAACAGTGCTGATAATAATACGTTTTTAAAATACATGAATTATTTGAACGACAAGCGCAAAGAAGCGGATAAAATTGTTGCCAAAAAAGACGCGTCGTTTAAAAAAGAATTAGAATCATTGGATGTTGAAGTAAAAGCGTACCAACAAAAAGTGATTGAACAAAATCCGAAATCGGTAACGGCATTGCTCATAAAATCTGCGATTGACGTACAACTTCCTAAATTTCCTGAAGCTAAAGACTCTACCGAGTTGCGCCTTAAAGAATATTATTTTTATAAACAGCATTATTTCGATAACTACGATATGTCGAATCGCGCAATTTTACGCACACCTGTTTTGTCAAAGCAACTTGATACGTACATCGAAAAGTTAACACCACAACAACCCGATTCGATTAACGAATCGCTCGATAGAATTTTTGGTTTATTTAAAGATAACAAAGATGCGTTTCAATTCTATTTTGTACAATATCTGAATCAATATGCCAAGTCAAATCTTGTTGGTTTCGATGCCGTTTATGTGCATTTGGCATTAAAATATATTGCCACAGGCAAAGCCGATGCGTTTATCGAAAAAGATAATCGCGAAAAAATTATTGACAATGCCGCGCGCAAAGAGCCTACATTGATTGGAAAAAAAGCACCGAATATTAAAACCTACTTAGAAGACGGAAAACCCGTTGAACTTTACGACATTAAAGCGAAATATACCATCATGTTTTTTTACGCTTACGATTGTGGTCATTGCCAAAAACAATCGCCGCTGTTGGTTGATTTTTATAAAAAAGCCAAAGAAAAAAATCTTGATTTAAAAATTATTACCATCAGCACAAAAAAAGGAGAGGAAAATATTGTTCCGAGTTGGAAATATATAAAAGAAAAACAGTTTGACGATTTCATAAACACGAACGATCCGTTCGTCATTTCAAGATATTCTTCTCTCTACGATATTCAAACAACGCCGCAACTGTATGTGCTTGATGAAAATAAAGTTATTCGCTCGAAAGGCATAGAGGCTAAACAATTAGATGAAGTGATTGATTATATTATTAAAGAGGAAGCCGATAAAATTTCAAAAACAGCAGGCAATAAATAATGGTTAATGAGAATTGTTAGTGCTTAATGAATAATTAGGATTTAATTTTTTTTTGAAATTTATTTTAATAAACACTTTATGAAACAGAAACAATCATTCGTTGCTGTTGTTTTTTTGGTTTTTGCTGTTTTAGTAGGATGTAAAAATTGGGGAAGTAAAACGGCTTCACAAACAGTTGCAACAACAACAATTTCCGTCGATACTTCTAAACGCTTTCAAACACCTCAAGAATACGCTATTGAATCTGTTAAAACAAAACCGATTGATACGCTTTTTGTTGATGTGTATGCAAATGGAAAAATTAAAGTCGGCTCACGAAATATTGATATTGATAGTTTGACAACAAATTTAACCGATACACTCAAAAGTATTAAAAGCAGAACAGGTAAATTCCCAAATGTTATTCACGCGCGCAGCAACGGCGAAGTTTTAATGGGTATTCGTGGAGCTACGCACGATGCGATTGATGAAGCGAAAAAAAATATAAACTTTAAGGAATAAAAAGCAAGTAATGTGAAATTAATAAAGATGAGTGAACAAAAAATATAAAATTTCTTGAACGGACTCGATTGTATAAAATAGTATTTCAAAACCAATTATGAATCATCAATTACGTTCTATATTTGCCTTAAATCGTAAATCGTAATTGAGTTGACAAAAACAATATTAAAAACACCCGTATGTATTTTAGGTGCAGGTCCTGCGGGTGCATCAGCAGCATTAAAACTTCATAAACTCAATGTGCCTTGCATCGTAGTTGATAAAGCACAGTTCCCGAGAGATAAAATTTGTGGTGACGGCTTGAGTCACCGCGTGACAGATATAATGAAGCGTTGGTTATATCCCGAACTTTTTGAAAAATTTGCAGCCGCAACCGATATTCAACTCGATTCGTGGGGATTGCGCGTGGAAGGTACGCGCCGAAATGCTTTTGATATTGGTTATCGCGCGACTTATAACAAGCAAACCGATTCACCGCCAGGTTTTACGTGTAAACGAATGTGGTTCGATAATTTTTTGGTGGATGAAGTAAAAATCTCAAAAAACGTTCAACTATTTGAAAATACTGAAATAACGGCTTTCACAAAAACAGAAAACGGTTGGTTACTGACCGATAAGTCCAACACTTTACAGATAGAAACGCAACTTTTATTGGTCGCCGATGGTGCACATTCGCGTTTTGCGCGAACTATTGCAGGTATTGAACTCGACGCGAAACACAATATGGCAAGTGTAAAAACCTACTATAAAAACGTTGCGCCGCTTCATCCCGATAATTATTTAGAGTTTTATTTTTTAGAGAATTTCTTACCCGGTTATTTTTGGGTTTTTGCTTTGCCGAATAACGAAGTGAACGTTGGGATTGCCATGGTCAGCGAAGAAGTAGCTAAGCGCAAACTCAATTTAAAAAATTGTTTACAAGAAATTATCACCGAGCATCCCATTTTTGCAGCGAGATTTAAAAATGCGGAACACATTGCACCAGTTCAAGGATTTGGTTTGCCGTTGGCGAGTAAAAAACGCCCGCTCAGTGGCGCGCATTATTTATTACTCGGCGATGCTGCTTCGTTAATTGATCCGCTCACGGGTGAAGGTATTGCCAACGCCATGCTTTCAGGCGTAGTTGCTGCCGAGCAAGCCAAAAAATGTATTGATACAAATAATTTTTCGATGGATGAACTCGAAAAATATAATACGCGCATTTACCGTATGCGTGGCGAGGAATTTCGCGTGAGTTATTGGTTGCAACGTCAATTCAGAAAAAAATGGTTTTTTAATTCGCTCAGTTGGGTGGTATCAAAAAATAAACCTTTGGCGCGCACTTTCGCTTATGTGTTCAACGATGTAAATTTAAAAAAGCAACTTAAAAGCCCTGCTTTTTGGTGGAGTATTTTAAGGAATAAAGTTTAAACGCCAATCAGTAATTCAGCTGAAATTTTTAACTCTTTATGTAATATTCGTATTTGTTCGAGGGTTAGCTCGCGCTTACCATTCATAATTTCAGAAACGAAGGTTGGGTCTTTTAAAAATTCCAAGCTTTTCTTATCTGTATTCATCTGCTCAATGATTTGATTGATTATTTGAGCTACTGTCATTTTTGGTCTATCAAATTTAAAATGTTTAGTTTCATAAGCTTCAACAAGCGTTGAAAGCGCGTCAGCAAAAATATATCTCTTCGATTGTTCTTTCTCAGAATCAAAATCACAATCGTCTATCTTCTCTAAAATATCACAAGCGGCAAAATAATCTTCTTCTGTTTCAATTGGAGTCAAAACGAGTTGTAAATCTGAAAACTTTTTACCTTTTTCTTCATTAATTTCTTTTACCATTTTTAAATGTTTTTAATATCTGAAATTTTATCGTATTCTTTGTGGGTTCCTACAAATTTAATATACACACGTTGAATTTTAGGGTGAAATTTAAATTTAGCAATTAATCTGTACTTATTACCAGAAATATTGAAAACAAATCTGCTATTCCCGACATAGTCCGCTGTATTAAAAACGTCAATTACTTCTTTAGGAATATAAAATGAGCTGCTCTTTACAATATTATACCAACTTTCTAAAGAATCCATTGAATCAGGATGGATTTCGCTAAATTCAATTAGTTGTTTTTTCGTAATAATTCTCATCAACAAAAGTAAACTATTTTTTTTAATTGGTGAAGTTTTAAAAATAAATTTGCACATACCAACCGGTTTGTTTTACATTTGCGCCATGATTGATACACGGGAAAAAATATTGACAGCTATGTTTAGCAATGTACACCTCAATGGATTTCAAGGTTTGCGCGCAGATAGAGTTATAACGGAAATTGGTGTGACGAAAGGTGCTCTGTATCATTATTTTCCGACAAAGCAATCTATTGGTTTGAGTATTATTGATGAGATGATTGAACCGATGTACTTAACTTTTTACAATGAGTTAGACGTTTGGCAAAACAATCCGATTGATAAACTACAACAACATTTAAGTTGGTTAAAAAATAAAATGGATGATAAATCGGCGTGTCTCGGCTGTCCGCTTAATAATTTGGTGCAAGAAATGAGTCCGGTTGATGAACAATTTAGGTTGCGCTTAGAGCGCATTGTTAACGCGATGCACCAAAGTATTTCGAAAGCCTTGAGCGCAAGACAAGCAAATAATTTTGTAAAGTCTGACTTCGATTGCGATTCTTTCGCTTGGTTTTATCTTTCAACTATTCAAGGTGCATCAAGTATGTCAAAAGTAACAAAAAGTGCTTTGACTTATGCCATGATTTTAAATCAGTTAAAACAAATTTTAGAAACTTTGCGTGAGAATTAAATTTTTTTAGAAAAAAAGCATACCAACAAGTTGGTTTTATATTTCTTCTTATTCATCTTTTAAAAATAAAAAAAATGTACGTTATTACAGGAGCAACAGGAAACGTTGGCAAACGCGTTGCCAAAGCATTATTAGCTTTAAACAGACCCGTTAAAGTTATTTCAAGAAAACCGGAACACGTCACTGAATTGGTTTCACTCGGTGCTATTGCAGCTATAGGCGATATTGACGATGTGGCGTTTTTGAAAAAAACATTTGAAGGTGCAGATGCTGCATTTATAATGATTCCGCCGAAATGGGATATGACAGATTGGAGAACTTATCAGGATCAAATTTCAAAAGCATATTTAACCGCGTTGGAAGGTAGCAGTATTAAGCAAGTGGTTATGCTAAGTTCAATTGGCGCGCATTTAGAGCACGGTGCAGGTCCGGTTTCGGGTTTGTATCCGTTAGAGCAGGGTCTAAAACACATCAAGGGATTGAGTTCTGTGGCTTTAAGAGCAGGATATTTTTTTGAAAATTTATACAACAGTATTGGTATGTTCAAACATGCTCAAATTAATGGATCTCCGTTGAAAGGTGACATTAAAGTTGCGATGGTTCACACGAGTGATATTGCAACAAAAGCGATTGAACATTTTTTAAATTTTAATTTTATTGGTCATAAATACGTTTTTGCAGCAGGTCAAGATTTAACGATGACTGAAACTACTAATCAGATCAATGAAGTTTTAGGAACGCATTTACCTTATATTACTTTTAGTAAAGAAGATGGTTTAAAAGGTATGCTCGATGCGGGTTTGCCACCAACAATTGCGAATGGATATTCTGAAATGAATGAGTGCATAAATTTGGGTAAATTTAACGAAGGTTATGTTCGCACTCGCGAAAATACGACGCCCACAACTTTAAAATGGTTTTTAGAAAATGAATTTAAACACGCTTACAATGCGTAGTTCTTTTTAGTTTTGAATGTATGAAATATAAAGCCTCGCCTCAATAATTTTAGGCGAGGTTTTTTTGGTTCACAATTCAATACTGAAGGTTATTTTATTAGAAATTAAATGAAACTTGTTTCAGCGAAATCTACGGTTTTTTAAACGCAGGGTTTGCCACAAAAATCGAATCGGTAAGGGTGTTTAAAAACAAAATAATCTGATTTTTTTGTTTAATACTTAAATGAATTGTGCCGATAGATGGAATAAACGGATCGACATTGGGTGAAGGATGTCCGCCCGAAGCATAATGATCTAAAACTTCTGAGAGCGTTTTAAATCTACCATCGTGCATATACGGAGCGGTTTGCGCAATATTGCGCAGCGTAGGAGGTTTAAATTTTCCATTATCGGTGGGTTTTAGCGTAATAAATCCGCGACCTGCATCTTTAAAATCATACAGCGTTTTGGCTTCATCAATCCCGTTATTAAAAAAATCGGACGCGTTATAAAACGGTGAAACATGGCAATGTGCACATTGCGCATCGGGTGCATCTAAAACATTAAAGAATAAATTGTAGCCCGATTGTTCGTCGTCCGTAAAAAATGCTTCTTTTCGCGCAATCTTATCAATTTTTGCATCGGCACTAATTAAAGTGCGTTCAAATTGTGCTATTGCTTTAACGACTAAATATTTGTTGATACTATCAACGGAAGTAATTCCGAAGGCGCGCCGAAACATGGTAGTATAGTCTGAATTATTTTTAATGCGCATGGCAACAGCGTCCCAAGAATTGTGTAATTCAATTGAATCTTGAACGGGAAGCAATGCTTGTTCCTCCAGAGTTTTCACTCTGCCATCCCAAAATAATCCTGCATTCGTAAAACCAATATTTACGAGCGACATAGAACTGCGTTTTCCTGCCATACCTGTAACACCTTTACTTGTGGCGTTACCATCGGTAAAATAATTTTCTGGTCTATGACACGTTGCGCACGATTGTGACAAATCACTCGAAAGCAAATTATCGAAAAATATTTTTCTGCCTAAAGCAACACCTTCAACCGTTAACGGATTATCGGCGGGCATTTGCATGGGTGGAAAATAACTCGGCAATTTCAATTGTAATGGTGTTGGAGAATAAGCAATATCGCTTAAACCAGCACTCGGGGTTGGTGTTTTACATTCTAAAAATGAAAAACAGAAAAATTGAAAAATTGAAAAAGCAATTAACCATTTTGCTTTTTGCATTCTACCATTTGCCTTTTGCTCTTTGCTAATTGCTAATTGCCTTTTGCTCTCTTCCATTTTAAATTATTTTATAGTGATTGCTTTATAGATGAGTGCATTTTTCAAATTCGCCATCAAAACATTCATCACTGGAATATCAACAGCTTTACTTGTTTGTGTTATGACATTAAAATCGGTGGTATTGAGAACCGATGCTAAATCAATATTAAAAAATAAATTGACCGAAGTCGCGTTGGGATTCGGAATATAATTATTTAAAGTAAAAGTTTTTTCGGAATAAATTTCATTCCCACCTGTATCAAAACCAAAGGGTGTTTCTAAAATACCGTCACCATCTTTATCGAACATACCTTGAATGCGTAAAAAAATAAAACTATCCCACGCGTCCCAATAATTCAAACCATTAGCTAATGGCGAATTTTGCAATTGTTTTGCGGGAATAACTGAATTTGCGTTGGCATCAACACCGAAACCAATAACTAAATTTTGCACATTAGTATTGCTAATCGAAATCGAATTGGTTACGCCTTTTAAAGCGTTAATACTATCTGTCGCAGAAAAATCAAATTTTAATTGTCTGTTGTCACAATCCGATTTTACGTTTTCGCAAAAACGTGAGCAAATGAAACTAAATTTTGTAAACTGAATTGTTTTGCCGTTATAAGTATAATTTTTATACATCAGCAGCGGTGCATTGTTGTAACTCGGCACTATTTGAACGTTGAGTGTTTGCGATCCGTTAATTGTTGCGCTACTATCAGCCTGTTTAGTACAACTGCAAAATGCCGTAACTAAAATTACACTTAAAAAATACTTCATCGTCAATTTTATTGAATAAAACTGCCTTTATAAATAAACGCAGCATTGAAATTGTTCATCATTGTTTGCATTAAAGGTAAATCGCCCGATTTGTGCGTTTGCGTGGTAACATTTAAATCAATTCCATTCATGATTTTTGCTAGATTGACATTAAATAACAACCGAAGCGCTGTCGGATTCGAGAAACTATTGTTCAGACTAAATGTTTTTTCCGAATAAATAGCATTGCCGCCGGTATGCAAAGCAAAAGGTGTTTCAAAAATGCCGTCGCCATCTTTATCGTACATACCTTCAATCTTCAAAAAAATATAGCTGCTCCAAGCATCCCAATAATTTAAACCGTTGGCAAGTGGCGAATTTTGATTTTGTTGCGCCGGCAGTATTGAATTTGAGACACTATCGACACCAAAACCTAAAACTAAATTTTGTATCGCTGTTGGATCGGTTTGAAAAGTATTTATCAATCCTTTGATTGCGCTCACACTATCGGTATTAACGGCAAAATCGAATTGCGTTTGTCTGTTTTGGCAATTCGCCGTTGCACCACCACACAATCGCGATAAAATAAAACTAAAGCGCGTAAACCGTATCGGTTTTCCGTTGAAGTTGTACGTTTTATACATCACAAGCGGCGCGCCGTTATAGTCGGGAACAATTTGCAAGCTCATTGAAACTTGAGGCGTAACGTTGGTTACAGTTTGTGTTTTACAACCCACTATCGTTAAAATTGCCATCAGAAACACAAAAAACTTTGACATCGTATTATTTTTGAAGTAAAGTTATGCTGCGAAATATATTGCTCCAAACATTTTTTTGAAGCGTTGCATTATCTGTTTTGAAAGTTGCGACGTTTGCTAACAATTTTTTATAATCTACTTTTAAGGGAATTGCTAAGGAAAAACCTTTTTGATTTTTTGTATCAATTTTAAAATCGAATGGTACCGTTTGTTGCCCATAAATTGTAATTGTATCGCCCTGATTTAATCGAGAGATTGTGATGGATTGTAAATAATATCTAGAATTTGTCGTGTCGTACATAGAAATATTTTGAACCGTCAATGGATTTCCAGAAGGATTTCTACTCGGCACAGCTTGTTGTGACGTAGCATCTAAACCAACAGTCATTTGAAAATGAGAAAAATTTTGCGAAGTATTGATTGAAAACAGGGAGTATTCAACTGTATTAGTTTTATTCAAAAAAATATTGTTCGGAATATTTAATGAATCATTGGAGCGATAAATCAATAAGCTATCTGTAATTGGCACAGAATTTTGATTATCATCCAGCAGCTTTACGTTTGAAAAATACATTTGTGCACTTAAAACTCTGAAAGTATCACTCGGACTTATCGCATAAATTGTTGTACTACTTAAAGCGGTTGTATCCCAATATGGAAACATTTGCACAATCAATTTAGGATAGACGCAGTTGTTCGGTGATATTTGTTTAGATGCTGTAACGTCAAAATTTGTTGCATTTACATCGGTGCAGCCTTGATTAGGTGAAAGACAAGCGGTAAACAAAAAAATGAATAAATGAAAAAGTGAAAAAATTATAAACCAATAGCTTTTTTTTTTAACCATAATTTTTTCATAATTAAACTCAAATGACCGCTTGTTTATTTTAATTTTTTCATTTTTTAGCTTCTTCATTTTTTAATTTTTCATTTTCTCGCACTAATTTTTTTACAATTTGCTTCACTTGTGCTGAAAATTCTTTTTCAAGAATCCAATGATAATAATTTTTATCTTTTGCAAATACTTCTAAAACAGGTTGATTAATATACTTTCCGAAATTAAAAACCACTACACCATTATGATCGTAGCGCAACTTTTGAGTAGCATCCAACATTCTAAAATCGGTTGTGAAATCGTGTAGCACTTGTATATTCGGCTGAATCGGTGCTTCTACTTTATTATTTTCTTCATCTACTAAATCTTTCTCGGCGTAATGCGCCAACTGCCCAGCAAAAACTTTAGCCGTTGCGAACACATCTGCCATAGCATCGTGCGCATCAACGAGTTCTTCCTGACAATAAAATTTGAGTGCTGCGCGCAATGTGCGTGGTTCCATTTTATAGAAAATGCGTTGCACGTCTATTATGCGGCGTTTATCAATATTAAATTCCATTCCGACGCGCGAAAACTCTTCAATCAACATCGGAATATCGAAACGCGCGGCGTTATAACCTGCTAAATCAGCATTGCCAATAAAATCCGCTATTTTTTGTGCTACTTGTGCGAACGTGGGTTTATTTGCTAAATCTTTGGGCGTTAAACCATGAATACTCATTGATTCTTCAGAAATCGGCATTCCCGGATTAATAAGCTGTTTCATTTCGATGCCTTCGCTGCCGTTCTTAGGAAATTTTAGAATACCGATTTGTACAATACGGTCGCGGATAACGTTTAAACCTGTTGTCTCAACATCAAAAAAAACCAGATCGCGCTCTAAAGTCAAGGGTAATATCATGATTTAATTTTGAGGGCATTTTCAAAAAAATAGGGTAAAATGGTATTGAAAGTAGATTCAATTTTAGTTTTGTCTGCTAAATCGCGCACCATAGCGTTGTAACGGCGCAAACCAAAATTTTTTACAATCGTTTCTTTTCTATCGGGCAATTTAAAGTAAGCAAGCATTCCTTCAGCATCTGCTTCTGGATGAAATTGCGTTCCAATCATTGTATCGGAAAAACGAATTGCCATAATCGCGCGTTCCGATTTATTTGTTTGCGGCATTTCGCGCGCCAATAATTTAAAGCCTTGTGCTTCAAATATTTCTGGATGCGTGTTCAGAACTTGGTAATCTCGAAAATCAGCAATCCAAAAAGGGTTATTCAAAGTTTTGAGTAATTCATCCTTTGCGCCTTGCACTGTTCGGTAGCATGGAAACGTCCCGAACGATTTAGATATGCGCGCCGAAATTGTTCCTACTTTAAAAAACTGACAAGCAATTTGGAACGAGTGACAGATAAAAAAAACGTGCTTTTTTTTGTTTTCTGTCGCTGTGGCGTTGAAGTTGACAATATCATTCAGCAAAGAAAAATATTTTTCATTCCAACCATCGGTGAAATCGAACGGAGAACCAGGACCACCCGATGAAACGTATAGATCGAAATTCAAATCAGCAATTTCTAATTTATGGCGAACATCAAATAGCGTCCACTCAAATTTTTCACCATAGCTTTCAATACTGCGTTTAATATAGCCTATACCGCGATTGGTTTCGTTGTTGTTTAAATCTAAAATAGCGACGCGCAATTTAGCCATGAGTTTTGAATTTTGAGTTTGAGCATTCAACTTTCTTTGAATTTTAGAAGACTCAAAGCTAAGGGCTTACAACTCAGGAGTGATGGTTTTGTTCTTAAAAAATGTAAAAATAGTCTTTCCGTAATTTCTTACATCAAAAAAGTTAGGATGATTTGTAAAATTATGATTCGGGTTGTGTTCAAGAACAAACCAACCTTCGTCACGCAACAAATTTTGCGCGAAAATTTTGTCTGGAATGGAATCCAACGCAGGTAAACCGTAGGGCGGTCCTGCAAAAATATAATCAAATTGTTTTCGGCACCTATCAATAAACATAAACACATCACCCTGATTAATGAATATATTTTGCTCGATGTCTAAAATTTTCGCGGCTTCTTTAACAAACTTTACAGCTGGTGGGTGTTTATCAACATACGTAACGCTATTACAACCCCGCGAAACAAATTCGTACGTATGATTACCCGTTCCGCCAAATAAATCGAGCACTTCAATGTTTTCAAAATCGAAACGATTTGTGAGAATATTAAACAGACCTTCTTTCGCAAAATCTGTTGTCGGTCGTGTAGGCCATTTATCGGCTGGAGGAAAAAATTTTCGCCCTTTAAATTTCCCGGATATAATACGCATATTCTTAAATGTAGGAATGAAAAAATGAAAAAATGAAAAAATGAAAAAATAGAGAGGGAGATGTCAAATTCTTTGAAAAAAACTATCAATTCTCACTCCTTTATTTTTTCACGCTTTCATTCCTTCATTAATATTATGCACTGCACGCCACACAATCTGGATCGTCTAAACTGCAAAATGAATTATCCTCCACTTCGAGTGTTGTTTCACTCATAGTTTTGGCAAAAGCGAATGCATTGGCTTCATTATTTTTATGCAGTTCTGCAAACGGAACAGGTTTTACAATTGTGTTTTGTAGCGGTAAATGCGCTTCGGAAACTTCGGCTTGAACGCGTTGGTGTTTGGCACTGAGCGTAAATTTAATAGGATCAACAGCAGGGCGTGTGCGCAAATAATACATTCCTGTTTTCAATCCTTTCTCCCAAGCGTAAAAGTGCATCGAAGTGAGTTTAGCAAACGATGCGTTTTCCATAAATAAATTCAACGATTGACTCTGACAAATAAACGCACCGCGATCGGCTGCCATATTAATTATGGCTTTCATGGACATTTCCCACGACGTTTTGTACAATTGCTTAAAATCTTCAGGAATACCTTCGATATTTTGAACTGAGCCGTTTGCTGCAATTAAAACTTGTCGTGCTTCTTCATTCCATAAACCAAGATTCACTAAATCGTTCAGCAAATGTTTGTTTACTACAATGTGCTCACCCGATAGTGTTCTGCGCGTATAAATATTTGTTGTGTAAGGTTCGAAACATTCGTTATTACCTAAAATTTGCGACGTTGAAGCTGTCGGCATGGGCGCTAAAAGTAGAGAGTTGCGCGCACCTACTTTCATCACACGTGTACGCAATTCTTCCCAATCCCAACGGTTCGATGGTTTTACTCCCCACATATCGAATTGAAATTCGCCTTTACTGAGTGGTGAACCTGGAAATGATTCGTAATGACCTAATTTTTCGGCGAGCGCAACCGATTCAGTCATCGCAGCAAAATAAATTGTCTCGAAAATTTCGACGTTGAGTTTTGCAGCTTGCTCCGAATCGAACGGCATACGCAGCATTATAAACGCATCGGCTAAACCTTGCACGCCAATACCTATCGGGCGATGACGGAAATTTGATCGCTCGGCTTCAATAATCGGATAGTAATTGATGTCAATAATTTTATTCAAATTGCGCGTTACAACGCGTGTGATGTTGAATAATTCTTTGAAATCAAACGTTTGTGTTTTTTTATCTACAAATTTTGGCAGCGAGAGCGATGCTAAATTACACACCGCAACTTCATCCTTGGAGGTGTATTCCATAATTTCAGTGCACAAATTCGAGGAACGAATGGTACCGAGATTTTTTTGGTTCGATTTCTTGTTCGCAGGATCTTTATAAAGCAGATATGGCGTTCCCGTTTCTATTTGCGATTCTAAAATTTTATTCCAAAGTTCTCGCGCAGGTACTTGTCGGCGCGCTTTTCCTTCGCGCTCATACCGGTGATACAATGCTTCAAATTCGCCACCATACACATCGAATAAATTTGGTGCTTCGTTCGGGCAAAACAATGACCAATGCTCGTTGTCTTTCACACGTTGCATGAATAAATCCGGAATCCACAGCGCATAAAATAAATCGCGCGCGCGCATTTCTTCTTTACCATGATTTTTTTTCAGCTCTAAAAATTCAAAAACATCGGCATGCCAAGGCTCTAAATACATTGCAAACGCACCTTTGCGTTTTCCACCACCCTGATCAACGTAACGCGCCGTATCGTTAAAAACGCGCACCATCGGAATAATGCCGTTCGATGTGCCACCCGTACCTTTAATATAACTACCTGTTGCACGAATATTATGCGCTGATAAACCAATACCACCTGCCGATTGAGAAATTTTAGCACAACGCGATAGCGTTTCAAAAATTCCTTCAATACTATCTTCCGTCATTGAAAGTAAAAAACAGGAAGAGAGTTGCGGTTTAGGCGTACCTGCATTAAACAAAGTTGGCGTTGCGTGAATGAACCATTTTTCACTCATCAAATTATAGGTTTCAATGGCAGCGTTGATGTCTTCGCCGTGAATACCGACCGAAACGCGCATAAATAATTGTTGTGGGCGTTCGACTACACTTGCGTTCATGCGCAGCAAATAAGAACGTTCTAAAGTCTTGAATCCAAAATAATCGAAATCGTAATCGCGATCATAAATAATAGCAGAATCTAACCGGACAGCATTGCGCATAATAACATTGCGCGTAAAATCGCTGATGAGACCTGCTTTGTCGTTCGTTTTTGGATCAACGTAATTGTATAGCTCGTTAATTGTTTTTGAAAAACTTTTATCCGTGTTTTTATGCAAATTTGAAACAGCAATGCGCGCTGCCAGAATCGCATAATCCGGGTGAATACTTGCCATGGAAGCTGAGGTTTCCGATGCCAAATTATCTAATTCTGTTGTTGAAACGCCATCGTATAAACCGTTGACAACTTTTTTTGAAATTTCGATGTAATCCACCAAAGAATTCAATCCGTAACATAATTTTTTGATGCGCGCCGTTATTTTGTCAAAACTAACGACCTCTTTTGCGCCTGAGCGTTTAATTACGTGCATAAAATTGAGTTTAGAGAGTAAAAAAATTATAGGGTTTCATAGGTTTAAGCTCAGAACTATTAAAACGCATCATTCATATCAAACACGTGCGATTCGCGCACGGCGCTAACGCCTGCTTTTTTATAATCACCGACGCGTTTTTCAAAAAAGTTGGTTTTTCCTTGTAGCGAAATCATTTCCATCCAAGGGAATGGATTGGGTGTTTTATACACTTGTACGTTGCCGAGCGACATTAATAATCTATCAGCCACAAATTCAATATATTCTGACATCATATCTGCATTCATACCAATTAAAGAAACGGGTAATGCACTCGTGATAAATTCTTTTTCAATCGTTACGGCTTCTGTTATGATCGCTTCGACTTCTTTTTTATCGAGTTTGTGTTGCAGCATACCGTAGAGCATACACGCAAAATCGCAATGCAAACCTTCATCGCGACTGATGAGTTCGTTCGAGAAAGTTAAACCTGGCATTAATCCTCGTTTTTTCAACCAAAAAATGGAGCAAAACGATCCCGAAAAGAAAATACCTTCAACAGCAGCGAAAGCGATAAGGCGGTGCGCGAAAGTGGGTGCTTTTTCAATCCAGTTTAAAGCCCAATTACCTTTTTTAGACACGCAATCTAAATTTTGGAGCGCATTGAAAAGATAATCTTTTTCTTTATCCGACTTAATGTAGGTGTCAATTAAAAGCGAATACATCTCGCTGTGAATATTTTCAATCGCAATTTGAAAACCGTAAAAGCAACGGGCTTCGGCAAACTGCACGTCTTGCATAAAATTTATGACCAAGTTTTCGTTCACAATACCATCGGATGCTGCAAAAAAAGCCAAAACGTGCTTTATAAAATGACGCTCGTTATCGTTTAATTTTTCTTCCCAATCTTTAATATCCTGGGTTAAATCTACTTCTTCCGTCGTCCAGAAACTGGCAACAGCATTTTTATAATATTCCCACACCTTATTGTGCTTAATTGGGAAGAGAACAAAACGGTTTTCGTTTTCTTGTAAAATGGGCTCAATTGCTAATTCTGTAGTTGCCATATTCTGCTATTTTATTTTAAAGGTTGCATTTTTGAGACAAAAAAAACGCTGCACCACCAAAGGCAACAACGGTAAATTTAAAGTTTATAATAGCTGGTTGAAAATGGGCTCGAAGTAACTAATGAGTGTATGTTACTTAATAAACTTTGCGGTTTACTTCGTCACCTATTTTAAATTGTAAATGTTCTACAAAACTAAATCATCCGAAAAATAATATTCAACATAATTACTCACACCGTGTTAATTACGTGGAATTTTTTCAGATTTTAAAAATCATTCACAAATGAGCAAACGACATTCTCAATTAAAATTCTAAACTATCTTTGTATTTTATCAACGCGACACAAAAATAGTAAAACATTATTTTTAAAACAAATTATTTTATAAAAATAATTTGTTTTTCAACAGACCCTACTTTTTTTATGTTGATACAATATAAACCTACTAAAAAAATTAATAGCAAATATCTTTTACTTGTAAATAAATATTTTCTATTTGCAAAATTGAGGAATTATCTTTTGTTTCTGAGCAATATTAAATTGTGTCAGTAAATAGCTAGTAATTAAATTATCAAAATAGTTCCAGTTAATTTTTTTTCCTTACTTTTAGTTTTCAACAATGAATTACAAAAATACTATATCAGCTATAATAATTTCTGCGCTTTATATCCCGATTTGGGGTTTAACTTTTTTAAGTATAGATACTGCCAGTATTTATACAGTTTTTGCTGGTATGCTGTTTTCATTTTATTCGATTGCTTATTTGAAAAATATTTCGTTTGTTAAAAAAACTAAATACTCTAAAATCATTTTATTGATTTTCCCTGCCCTCTACTTAATTCTATCGCTTGTTGTATTCAAAAAAAATATCGCTTACATATTGAGTCCCATCTTATGGGCTTTTATAATTTTACTTATCAGTTTAAAATATCTAGATAAAATCAGTTTTAGAAACCTAACTTTTACTATTTTGTTTAGTGGGCTTTACGCTTACTATATCTATCCTATTTTTAGATACCCACCACAGGAACTTACTTTTGATGGTGAAGAAATTGAAAAAAAAGATTTACAACTCAGTAAATCACTCCAATCGTATTCTTTCATAAAAAATGAAAAAGATACCATTCAAATCATTTCTGGAAACAAACTTATTTTAGTAGAAACATGGAATGAAACCTGTTTACCTTGCTTAGCTGCCATGAATGATTTACAACCACTCATGGAATCTCTTTCCGGTTCAATAAAACATTATTATTTATACGAAAATGGTACGAAAAACGGGGCTTATACAAACTCAAAAATTTTTAATTTTCCCAGAATAGTAGATAAATCAAAAATAATTTCTGACATCAACAGCAGATTTTTATTGGATTCAAAGATGACATCTTACCCGTATTTTTTACTATTTGATAAAAGGGGTAATCTTATAGATTATTTCAAAGGATATAATCCTAAATTTAAAGATTACTTTGTTAAGAGATTAAAAGGTATGTCAAGCAAAATAGGTTAGGCGTAAGGAAAAGGATTTTAAATAAATTATTTCAAGAAATTGTTAAAATAAAATGACAGAAATAGAATCCATAGTTATTACAGTAATTGATAGGCACAACAAAGCACACAGTTTAGACGTGCCACTCGATATTCCGCTTTCGTTGATGGAAGTTTGCAAAAGTTATGAATTACCCGTTGAAGGGACTTGTGGTGGTATGGCTTTGTGCGCAAGTTGCCATGTGTATATCAATTCGGATACAAAACTGACGGAACAAAATGAAGATGAACGCGCTATGCTCGATCAAATTTTTCATGTGCAACACAATTCACGACTCGGTTGTCAAATTAGGATGAGTGCAGAAATAGATGGATTGGAATGTACACTCGCTCCGGAACAAGTTTGAAAACTTTGTGGACGTTACAGAGTGATTGATTTTGAAAACTTCTTAACTTTCACAAAATAAAAAATTACCGATTTAAAAAATATTCTCTAAAAATCTTCATTTCTTCCAGTTCTACTTCAACATATTTTTCAAAAATCAGATTACCTACTTGCGATTGAAGTGCCGAAATACCAACATCAATTAATCGCAAACTAGAATTGGTGAGTAAAATATTATCGAACTTCAAACCGCCAATATTACTCGGCTGTTTTAAATCGCGGTGCACAAAACCAGATTTGTGCAATTGGTGTAATTCGTTTTCAAAAACATTGAGCCACAATTCGCGAATTTCAACTTCATATGCGCGATAACCAATGGGGTGTAAGCGTTCCATGACGAGCATCTCGGCTTGCAAAACTGATTGAACATCTAAGCGTATAAATTTTACAATAAGGGTGTTGATGTTATTGGCAAATTTCATTTTTTCTGCTTCAGAACCAATATCCGAACGCGTATCACCGACAAATAATTTACCGACTTCGGTATCATTCAAAACAATAACCGTATTGTTTGCACCCGAAGAAAGTTTACGTGGATACTTATTCATGTATCAAGTATAAACACTAATCTTGTTCAGAGACAAACAAAATTAATCCTTTTAAATAATGTCCTTCGGGATGAAAAATATTAACGGGGTGATCGGCACCTTGTGTCAATCGCCCAACAATGCGCACATTTCGATTTTGTTCAATCGCTGCAGCCATAACAGCATCGGTAAAAAGTTGTGTTGAAACGACTTGTGAACACGAAAACGTAAAAATAAATCCCTCCGATTTTACGGCTTGAATCGCCATACCATTCAATCGTTTATATGCCATGAAGGCGTTGTGTCGCTTACTTAAACTTTTTGCAAAAGCGGGTGGATCAATAATAATAACATCGTAAACAGCGGTTTGCTCTTTTAAAAATTGTAAAACTTCGGCTGTTATAGACGTGTGTTTTGTTTCATCAAAACCGTTAAGTTTTAAATTTTCCTCTACTAAAGTCATCGCTTTAGAAGAAACATCAACCGATGTAACATGGTCTGCATTATTTTTTAACGCGTACATCGAAAATCCACCGGAGTAACAAAAAGCATTTAAAACTTTTTTACCTGTTACATATTTTGCCAATGCGGCGCGATTATCGCGTTGATCGAGAAAAAATCCTGTCTTTTGTCCTGTTACCCAATCAATGTAGAAGGGGATTCCGTTTTCAACGCATTTGGGTTGTAGGGGCGTATTCAATACGCTTCTACTGACATATCTGTTCTCAATATTTTTTTTGCGCACAAATTCAGGCGGTAAAGTTTCAGCACTTTTTGAATACACCGAAACTACCTTACCCGCAAACACTTTTATAATCGCTTCCGCAATATCGTCTAAAAAATTATAAATGCCAATGGTATGACATTGAACAACGGCAACTTCGCCGTAAATATCAACAATTAATCCAGAGACTTGATCGCCTTCGCCATGCACCAATCGAAAACAATTGGTTTCTACGTTATTTATAAAACCCAATGCAACCCGTGCATCGAAAGCATTTTGAATGGCTTTATTCCAAAAGTGCGCGTTAATTTCTGCTTCTTCAAAACTTAAAATACGTACAGCAATTGAACCCGTACTATAATAACCAGTCGCGACAATTTTTTTTGATTCATCAGCTAATTTAACAACGTCGCCATCATTAGGTGCTTCATTAAACGGCATTAAAGCACCAGAGAAAATCCATGGATGTTTTCTGAGTATTGCTTCGCCTTTTCCTTTTTTTAAAAATAAAGTTTTAATATTGATGACCGATAAATTATCTCGAAATGAAAACGTAAATGATTTTGAAAACGTAAATGATTTTGAAAACGTAAATGATTTTGAAAACGTAAATGATTTTGAAAACGTAAATGATTTTGAA
>JAYVNP010000068.1:0-96324 GCA_043758385.1 Saprospiraceae bacterium | reverse complement strand
GTTCAGGACTTAAACAATACTCACATAAATACCGCGCTCTTTCTTTAATCTGTTTGCGCAGTTCTTTATTCATTCGTGTCCGACTTTAGACCCAATTGTTTCATCACATCAACCAAATTTGTTTTTCTGATTTTGGCTAATTCGATGAGTGATGTCAAACGTTTAACATTAGCTTCTTCAATTTGCTTTATAATAGCACCGTACTCTTCGTTTTCTGCAGCATTAATCGACTGAGATTGCAGTTTCGTACGTAGTAAACGGTATCGCTCCCAAGTTGAAATTGGAATAATGGATTCAATGTGTTGTAATAATACTGATTCTCTATTAGAAATTGATTTGGGTTTTGCCTGAGTTTCAGGAAAACTGGATTCCAAAAACTGTACAGCAAATTGACTGACATCAACGCCATTTCTGATTGCGGTTTGGCGCATTCTTTCTTCCAACGAAGTGCTAATTTGTAATTGCAATGACATAAAAACTTATTCTTTTACAAAAGTAATGCTAATTAGTGATTTTAGCAATAAGCTATGGATGACACTACGCACTTGACATTTTAAAATTTTTTTTGAAACAAAATCTGCGATACCGACGAGCAGTAATTATTCATAAAAATCAGTTTTAGCTAATTTTTGGACTTTCCCCAATCGAACAGATCGGTACTTGAAAACACGTGTTCAATGCAAATCTAATTCTTCCTTCTTACCTGAATGATGGGTGCTAATGACTCATGGCTAACTTTCTGTTGTGCAAAACTTTTTTATATTCGCGCGGCATCACTTTAAGAAAATTATTTTTTTCTGACGACCAATTATCTAAAATATTTTCGGCGTGTAAACTATGCGTATTTTTTTGATAAGCGTCTATGAGTTCGTGTAAAACATAAAAATCTTCGTCATCGAGTGTTTCAATATCGGAAAGATCATTATTAAATTTTTTGTGGAACGATTTATTTTTATCATGCACGTAAGCCACGCCACCTGACATACCGGCACCGAAATTTTTCCCTGTTTCACCCAAAACAACCACAATGCCACCCGTCATGTATTCGCACCCGTGATCGCCGACACCTTCAACAACGGCGGTTGCACCAGAATTGCGCACGGCGAATCGTTCACCGGCGCGACCATAAATAAATGCTTTGCCCGATGTTGCGCCGTAGAGTGCCACGTTACCTAAAATTATATTTTCCGATGGATTAAAACGCGCTTTTGGTGAAGGCACCACAATGATTTTTGCACCCGAAAGTCCTTTACCGAAGTAATCATTCGATTCTCCTTCGAGCGTAAACGTGATTCCTTTTGTAGCGAAACAGCCAAACGATTGACCAGCAGAGCCAATGAATTTAAAATTCAAGGTATCATCCGGTAAACCTTCCGATTTTTGAATTTTTGACACAGCGTGACTCAACATAGCACCAACCGATCTATCGGTATTGAAAATACTAAATTGTGCAGACATTTTTTTCTTCTTCACAATACTTTCCGAAGCAAGATTGATGAGTTTGCGATCTAAAACGTTTTCGAGTTCGTGATCTTGACCTATTTTTTTATACTGCCCGACAGATTCGTCGGCAGGTTCTTTATACAAAATAGCAGTTAAATCTAAATCGCGGTATTTTTGATGTTGCTGTACTTGCGAGCGAATTTTAAGAAGTTGTACCTGACCTACCATTTCATTTATGGTTCTGAAACCGAGTTGCGCCATAATTTCGCGCAGTTCTGTTGCTAAAAACACAAAATAATTAATAACGTTTTCAACTTTCCCATTAAAGCGCGCGCGCAAATCTGGATTTTGTGTAGCTATACCAACTGGGCAAGTATTCAAATGACATTTACGCATCAGTACGCAACCTTCAACCACCAATGCTGCCGTTGCAACGCCCCATTCTTCAGCACCGAGTAAAGTGGCAATCGCTAAATCGCGACCAGTGCGCATTTGTCCGTCAGTTTGCAGCACTACCCTATCGCGTAATTTATTTTTTACTAATGTTTGATGAGATTCAGCTACACCCAATTCCCACGGTAAACCAGCATGACGGATAGAACTGAGTGGCGATGCGCCTGTTCCGCCATCAAAACCTGAAATTAAAATTTTATCGGCTTTAGCTTTTGCTACACCCGATGCGATAATACCAACACCGGCTTTCGATACTAACTTGACGTTCACATCGGCTTGTTCGTTCGCATTTTTTAAATCGAAAATAAGTTGTGCTAAATCCTCAATCGAATAAATATCGTGATGGGGCGGCGGTGAAATCAAGCTCACACCTGGCGTAGAATGTCTCACTCTGCCAATCCATTCATCTACTTTGTAACCTGGTAACTGTCCGCCTTCACCTGGTTTTGCGCCTTGCGCCATTTTTATTTGCAATTCATTAGCTTGACTTAAATAATAACTCGTTACGCCAAATCTACCCGACGCCACTTGTTTTATAGCCGAGCGTTCCCAATCGCCGTTTGGTTTTGGCGCATAACGAATTTCATCTTCACCGCCTTCACCACTGTTCGAGCGTCCGCCGATACGGTTCATGGCAACCGCTAAAGTAGAATGTGCTTCGTGCGATATAGAACCAAAAGACATCGCACCCGTAGCAAAACGTTTTAAAATATTATCCACAGATTCAACTTCCTCTAAAGGGATAGAAACGGTACGGCGAAAAGACATTAAACCGCGCAAAGTAAACGCTTGCTCTTCCTGACTATTAATTAAATTACTGAATTTTTTAAAAGTTGCATAATCGTTTGTTTCTGTCGAAAGTTGTAGTAAATGAATAGCTTGTGGCGAAAAAATATGCGCTTCACCGCGGCGCTTCCATTGATACACGCCACCTGCCGGTAGTTCTATGGGTAATGACGCAATATTTTGTGTTTCGACTGAATGATAACGTTGCAAAATTTCGTAAGCAATGCCGTCAAAACCGAGACCTTTTAAGCGCGAAACAGTACGCGGAAAACATTTTTGCACAACTTCCTCGTTCAAACCTAAAATTTCAAAAATTTGAGAACCCGTGTAGGATTGCAAAGTGGAAATACCAATTTTGGACATCACTTTTAAAAGACCTTTGTTGACCGCTTTGATATAATTAGCTGATTGCTGATTGTTGATTGCTGCGAATGCCATAAACGGACAAACTGCCTGTGCACCAAAACCTAAAAGAGTAGCAAAATGATGTACTTCCCAAACATCACCCGCTTCAACAATGAGCGATGCTTTTGCGCGCAAACCAGTTTCGACTAAATGTTTATGCACAGCACCAACTGCTAAAAGCGATGGCACAGGCGCATTCCCACTTTGAATATTTTTTTGTGAAAGAATAATAATATTCGCACCGTGCCGAATTTGTCGCTCTGTTTGCGCGCAAATTCTATCTAACGCTGCTTTTAAAACGCCTTGCTCATCTTCGGCACGAAAGTACAAATCAATTGTTGCAGAAGTAAAATAGTTGTTCGTTGTTCGTTGTTCGTTGTTCGTTTGCGATATATGACTATCAACTATCAACGAACAAGTATCAACGAATTTAATTTTTTCAAGCTCTTCAATTGTTAAAACGGGATGTTCTAAACTGATAAATGGAACATCTAGGGTTTTAGAATTTAAAATATTCTGAGAGATGCCGAGCTTAACGTGCAGCGACATGACAGAGCGTTCGCGAATCGGGTCAATCGGTGGATTGGTAACTTGTGCAAAAAGTTGTTTAAAATAATTACTGATGTGCTGCGGCTGATGCGATAAAATAGCCAGCGGTGTGTCGCTACCCATCGAGCCTAAGGCTTCTTCGCCGTTTGTAATCATTGGGTGAAGAATGGTTTTTAAATCTTCTTGCGTAAAACCAAATATAAGTTGTGATCTTTGTATTTTAAACTTTAAGTCATCAGCTGTCAGAGTTTCTTCCAAACTTATGACAGAAGGCTGAATGCTGATATCCGATAGCTGAATTCGTCCTTTATTGACAACTTCTTGGTACTTAAAATTATTACAAATAATGCCTTTCACTTCTTCGTCGCCGATAATTTTATGTAAATCTAAATCGGCAATAAGTATTTTACCGGGTTGCAAACTGCCTTTCAAAACAATTTTTTCTTCCGGTACATTTAAAACGCCTGCTTCTGATGCCGTTATCAAAACATTATCGTCAGTTAAAATATAGCGCAATGGGCGCAAACCGTTCCTGTCTAAAGTGGCACCAACTACAACGCCATCAGTAAAACACACACCTGCAGGACCATCCCAAGGTTCCATAAAGTTTTCGTGATACTCATAAAATGCTTTTTTATCGGCACTCATTTCTGCATCATGTTGCCAACTTTCAGGGATCATCATCATTAATGCGTGCGGAATAGAGCGTCCGTTCATCACCAAGAATTCTAAAACATTATCAAAATTAGCGGAGTCGGATAACGCATCGCCACAAATAGGAAACAAACGCTGCAATTCTAATTCAGAAAAAAATTTCGACTCTAAGTTTTTTTCTTTCGACCGCCACCAATTCAAATTACCTGTTATGGTATTAATTTCGCCATTGTGCGCAATATACCTGAATGGTTGCGCCAACTTCCATTTCGGAAATGTATTGGTCGAAAACCGCGAGTGAATGAGCGCAATCGCTGATATTAAATCTGAATCGCTCAAATCTGGAAAATATGGTTTAAGTTGCCAAGTTGTTAACTGACCTTTATACGAAACAGTTTTATAAGAGAACGACGAAAAATAAAAATGGTCTTTCGTGTCGGGAATCGTTTTATGAATTTCGTGTGTGATGTATTTGCGCAACACATACAATCTGCGCTCTAACTTCGCCGATGTGAGTTTTGAACTGTGATCTGTAAACTCTTCTTGCTCATTGCTACTCGTTGGCTCATGGCTTAAAGTTAATTTCTCATTGCTCTTTACACGTGGTTTTACAAAAACTTGTTCCATACGTGGCTCTGTACTAACAGACGTATCGCCGAGCAATTCGTGATCAGTTGGCACTAATCTATAACCAATTACGTCAAAATCAAGTTCATCGCAATAATCATTAAGCAGAGTTCTACATTGATTGCGCAGCGTTTTATCAGATGGAAAAAAAACAACGCCCACGCCATAGTTTCCGAATTCTGGAAGTACGTAACCTAATTCACGCATTTTTTTAACAAAAAAAACGTGCGGTGTTTGAATTAAAATACCAGCACCGTCACCCGAATTAGTTTCACAACCACAAGCACCGCGATGTTCCATGCGCGTTAGCATTTGGAGGGCATCTTCAACAATTTGGTGCGTTGCCACGCCATTTAAATTAGCTATAAAGCCAGTACCGCACGAATCTTTTTCTAATTCTGGATGATATAAACTTTGCGGAATTTTTTCTTTTTGGATGGACATAGAAATTTAGATGTAGAGAAACAGAACACAAAATTCTTATAATTTGATGTCTGTTTTAGATTAATTGGATTTAAAAACTATAATAAGAATTTTATAAAAGTTATTTACAAAATTACTATTTATTATTTTGAAAAACAAGCGGTTTTAAAAATACAAATTGCTTTAAAAATTAATTTTAGATACAATATCCGTCGTAGATTAATTTGAGCTATTAATTTCATAAAACTTTTTAGGCGAGCAATACATCGCCACAGGAATCAACATAAGCGTTGCAAAACTTAATAGCCTAAAATGCTGCCCGATGCGGTATAACTTCCAACCCAAAATATCTGAACCATTGAGTGGCGAATAAACTACTATGGCGATGGCAAAAATTATAAAAATAAAAATATAACTTTGTGAATGCGCTTTTTTAAACGTTAGAATATAAAAATAAAGCAAATAGCACACCATTGGGCAACACAACAAAAAACCGTATTTATTTTGGTGTGGCATGATGAGCGGAATAATGAAACAGAAATAAGCTATTTCCCAAAAAGTTTTGAGCGTATTGTTTTCTTTGCTAAAAGGCTTGGATTGAAAAAAATATAATGAAAGCACCAACAATCCGACTCTCGCCACATCCACTAAAGCATTTACCGTAGCAAAATTCCAACTGACGAAGTTTTGCTTATAAGGCAACTCGCCATGAGTTGGCATTAAATACACGGAAAACAAACCCGCTAAATCGTGAAAACCTAAAGGCACTTCCACAACTAATTCAGAATTATTAGGATTGATGAGCACAAACCAATTTTTGAGCAAAAAGAAATTGTAATCGAAACCAATAAATATACTCGGCAAAATGAGTAGCGCAACAAAAGTAATTAACGTGTAACCCAGCATTCTGAACTGACCGCGATAGAATAAATACGGCAGCATTAATAGTGGCATCAGTTTAATGACACACACAAAACCTAAAATAAAACCAGCTAACAACGATTTATTTTTTTTGTTTTGGTGCAGCGATTCTAAAATACCCCACAACAGTAGCATTGTAACTTGTATAAGCGTGATATTGTTAAGAATAAACTGCACCGAAAAAATAAAACACAACCAAACCCATAGTTTTTTTTTCTTGAGCGAATAATCAGCAAAATTGAAATTCAGTTCAATAATTTTAAAGCTACGGTATAAAAGCATTAAAGAAAGTAATAGCCATGCTTCTTCCGTTAAAACAATAAAATGTGAGAACGGAATAAGTATAAGCGCAAAAAACGGACTGTAATACCACTGAAACCCACCTGAACTGAAACTGCTATAAATATTTTCGTGATTGTAAAGTCGTTGCGCAGCTTCTAAAAAAACATCAAAATCGCCACCCGTTGCACCTTTGAGTAAAACAAAAGCGACTGCAACTACTAAAAAAAAAAAATTCAGGTGCGCGCTTTTAATCGAAAATGTCATTTTAGTTAAGTTGATTAAAATGCGAAGTTAAATGTAATCTGGAATTTACAAAATTAAAAACTCAGACCTTAAGACAAGAATTGTACTTGTCAAAAAAATAGAAATGATTAGAATCTTATTTCTAAAGCAACTACTCACTCAGTCAAAGTATTTAATTACTTTCGTGCTACTTTTAAAATACACTAAACTTTGGCAAGATCAATTAAAATTTATTTAACGCGCTTAATAAGCACGCAACCTAAAATTTTCAAGTATTGGTTTACACTCACATTTATTTTTGGAGTCGCTTTGGTCTTTATTATCCCGCCGTTTCAATCTCCCGACGAATTTAATCATTTTTATCGCATTTATCAAATAACTGAAGGCAAATTTGTAGGCGAGTTTAACGCAGATTCTTCTCAACTTGGAGGTTATGCACCCAAAAGTTTCACCACCATTTCAAAACAATTTGATGAACCGATGGCACTCAAGTCAGATTTTAAAGTGTTTAAAAATGCCTTAAAAATGAGTTGGAACGTACCATTAAACAGAAACGATACTGTTTTTATAAATTTCCCGAACACAGCACGTTATGCACCTACGGCATATTTGCCGCAAGTTGTAACGTTTTTGGGTTTAAAAATATTCAATTTAAAACCTTTAATAATGTTATACGGTGGGCGCATCGCAACTTTTTTGACTTGGTTATTTTTGGTAACACTCGCAGTTTGTTTAACGCCAGTTTTTAAAGAATTATTCATGTTGTTCTTAATTCTGCCAGCATCGCTCAGTATTAACAGCACTTTAAACGCCGATATTTTTACAAATGCGTTGGTGTTTATTGTTTTCGCATATTTTTTTTGTTTCAGAGAGCGAACTAAAATAAAATCATTGGAATTAATTTTATTTTCAGTTTTAATTTTTCTGATCACACTCAATAAAATAGTTTACTTTCCTCTGCTTTTTTTATTAATTCCTGTAGAAACAAAAAAATTTAATTCAGTTAATCAGAAATGGTTTTATGTTATAACGGCAACTCTCATTTGTATTATCATAATTTTTTGGTGGTCGAAAGTTATAAACAATTTGATTTATCCAGATCCAAAAAATTTATTAAGAACAACCTACAGAAATATGAACCCAGGCGTTGAAATTAACCCTACGCTTCAAATGCAGCATCTTTTACAAAATCCGCTGACTCAATTTTTTATTTTAGTTGAGCAATCTTACAAAATTTTTTTAAACCGCACAACAAGTTCGTGGGTAGGAACTTTTGGTATGGGATGTTATATGCCAAGTGGATTGAGTTTGGTATTCTTTTTCCTCGCTTTGCTTTACACTTCTACAGGAAATAATAAATTTAAAGTTTCGGAACGTATTATTCTTGTATTGTTAGGTTTTGGAATGACGATGCTTTTTATACTTTCGCAACATTTGCACTGGGACGGTGTTGGCGATTATTTCTCCAGTGGTTATTTGGGTAAATATTTTATCCCTATTTTTCCGTTGTTTTTTTGGTCTGTTTCGGGTTTGTTTACTATAAACCAAAAAATAAAAAAAATAATAACCGTAAGTATGCTTTTACTTTTGGGATTTGTTTACATAGATTTTTGGATACTCATTTACCAACGTTTTTATTTGTAGTCAATAGATATTTTCTTGATAAAAATTTTAAAATACCCGTTTAAAACAGAAGATGTATTCCTGTTTTTTTGTGTAATCCTTTTTATCTGGATTCGATTCCATCATTTTAATATTGTTTTAGAACGCGATGAAGGAGAATACGCTTATGCTGCGCAAGAAATTTTACGCGGCAAATTGCCGTACAAAGATTTCTACAATATGAAATTTCCGGGTGTTTATTATTTTAACGCCTTTATTTTTTTTCTTTTTAGCGATTCAGTACCTGTCCTAAAAATTATACTTCTACTTTTAAATTTTTGTAGTGCCTGTTTTATTTATGGTATTGCACGCCGTTGGTACAATAAACAAATTGGCAAGCTGAGTGCTGGAATTTTCCTCATTTTTTGTTCTTGCTATGCTGCGCAAGGTTGGACAGCGAATGCCGAACATTACGTTGTTTTTTTTGGAATGACAGGCATTTTTTTTTCAAGTTTATTTTTTACAAAAAATAATTTATTCTATTTTTTTTTAGCTGGTTTTTTTTTAGCGTGTGCTACACTTTGTAAACAACAAGGAATTTTTTATGCCACTTTACCATTGTTACAATGGGTGTTCACACAAAAATATTCAGACGCGAGAAGCCTCAATAACACTAGGCTTTTAAAATCTATTGCAGTTTATGTTTTTGGGTTTATGATACCAATAGTTTTAATGTTGATTTATTTTTACGAAAAGAATATTTTGAACAATTTTTATTTTTTTACTATTCAGTACGCTTCCTTTTACGGCAATCAAATAACACCATTTAAAGAAATTTGGCACTTTCGTCCCATTTTTTGGGATGCATTTGGTTTTTGGATTTTATTTTTTTCGATGGGCTTTAACGCAATCAAAAGTAAATCATTTCTGAAAACTCATCTAAATGTCTTTTTATTTTTCGGTTTTAGTTTCGCGGCTACATCAATTGGTTGGTATTATCGGGCACACTATTTCCAATTCATTTTTCCAGCCGCCGCCATTATGTCGGCTTTTATGGTTTACAACGTAGAAAAAATTTGGCGGTTTAAACACGTCAATCTTAAATCTTATTTAGTTTTGAGTTTTATAGCGATTTTAGTTTCACAATCAGGTTATATTTTTTTAGACTCCAACGAAAAAATAATGGAGAATATGTATCCCCCCGAAGGTTTTTTTAACGAGAAAAAACTCATTGCCAATAAAATTAATGAAGAATTTAGCGGCAAAAATTATAAAATTGGAATTATTGGCAACGAGCCCGAAATATTTTTTTACACCAAAAAACAATCGGCTTCAGGTTTCATGTACATTTACGCGTTGGTAGAAAATCATAAATTTGCTGATTCTTTAACGCTGCAATTTTTTAAAGAAATGGAAATTTCTAAACCAGAGATACTTATGTATTTCACGGATTATAAAATTTCACCTGAAAATCCGAAAACTGTGCAACAAATAACGGATTGGTACAAACAGTTCAAACAAAATTACACCCCTATCGGCAAATTAGATTCTATCGGGAATAAAACTAAACTCATTTGGCGTACAAAAGAAAAAAGCACCATCAATGCTGACAGTGCTTTTTATGGTGTTATTTATTTGCGCAAAGACCTCGAAATTGGGAATGAGAGGTAGAAAAAAGAAACAAGAGAACGTTTTAGTTATTAATTTTTCCTTTTTCTCTGTTCTTTTTCCTTACATTGTATCTGCTAAAAATTCAACTTCTAAATTATCCCAGAGAAGTTCAATCTCATTTTTTTCAACATTAAATGTCAAACGCTCATACATTTTATTTGCTTTAACCGTTTTCGCTTCAATGCGTAAAACGTCGTCGGCAACTTTATAATCGTAAGCACCCCATTGTTTAACAGTTTTGTTAAAAATAATTGTCCAATTTCCTTTTTCTGAAGGAATTGAAAATAAAGAATACGTACCCGCTTTCAAAGTTTTTCCACCTACTGATAAATCTTTAGAAGTAGTGAAAGTAGTCGCTTCGTTGGCACCGGTGCGCCAAACTTCGCCAAAAGGGACTAAGCCGCCATAAATTTTACGTCCTTTAACAGCAGGCTGATGATATTCAATAGTTACAACTGATTCTCCTTTACCTACTTTACCGGTAGCTGTTGCTGCAGGACTTGGCATTGCTTTAGTAGCTTGCGCAGAAGCAAAACCCACTAAACCTAAAACTAAAAATAATACAGAAAATAAACGATTCATTGATTAAATTTTTATTGAAATATTAAGACAACAAAAGTAGAACTTTGTTTTTTAAAAAACTTAATTTTTAGAAATTCTTAACAAGGCAGTTTTAGATTCTGCTGTGTTTGCAGAAGAAATACGCACCAAATAAACGCCTGAACTGATATTGTTTAAATTCAATTGTTGCTCATTGGTGCCTTTAATGAACTGCTGTTGCAAATTTAAAACGCGCCTTCCGAGTAAATCTATGAACTCAATAGCATAATCTCCGTCCGATTCTGCTTCATACACAACGCGTACATCGTTATCTGTCGGATTTGGGAATAATTGCAAATTATTGGCATTAGTCAAATTATTTTTTAAAACAGCATCCTGATTTGTGCCGCGTATATAATTAGTGCTATTAGTTTCTGCGAGTAAAGTATAACAAGCTGTAGTTGAATGTGCGCCATTATAGCCAATTACTTTTATGTAATAAGTTGTGGCGGCTGTAACTACATCATTAATAATAATCTCGTTCGTTGTTCCACCATTAGCAGAAGAACCAATTTGTCCGCCAATAGTGCCGTTTGCGTTTGAATTGTAAAGCGTTAAATCGTAATCGGCAGGAAGCGTTGTGAGCGTAACTCTAATTTTGGGTGAAGCCAGCGTAGTTACAAACTTATAGTAATCAACGTCCGTACTTGTTGCAATTTGAGAAGAAATCGGTGCGCCTACAGTGAGTGTTGATGCTTGTGTTGATACATCATTTGGTTCAAAAGAATTTGTACAAGCCGAATAACTGAACGCACTCTGTAAAATATTATTCGATGTATTCGGATCAGTTGCACCATTTACCAAACCAATAGTTGCCGTAAAATTGTGCAAACCTGTTGCATAACCTGTTACGCTTGGCATGGTTATTAAATTTTCTGAACCGGCAGTTAATGAACCCGTCCAATTCAAAGTTGATTTAACAACATTATCAACTGAAGCCGTTAAGGTGGCAGAAGTAATTGAATTTGAGCCGTAATTATGAATCGTAAATTGCGGCGCAAAGCTCGCTGCACTGATTGTTGTAGTAGGTGTAGTGATTGAAGCAACACCTGCATCGTTAGAAAATTTAACCGTAATATTCACAGAATCTAAAGCTGTTTGATTATTACTGTTATAAACTTTTGCTTTGATGGTATAATTTCCGGTTGCTACATTTTGCCATGAATAAGTATAAGGTGCAGTTGTAGAAGTGGCGAGCAATGCAGAACCATTATAAAATTCAACTTTTGAAATTGTACCGGAACCTGCACTAACAGTTGCTGCAATAGCTACCGTAGCAGGTGAACCAAACGAAGAACCCGTTGTCGGTGAAGTTATAGCAATAGAAGGTGGCGAAGTGAAATTTTTCAAATCCATTTCCCAAATACCGCGACCGAAAGTAGCAGCACGCAATTTACCTGTTGGTGCAAATATTTTTAAATCTCGTACCGGAACGCCCGGCATTCCAGACGTACAACTCGTCCAAGCTGTTGCATTGGTTGCTCTGTAATAAACACCAATGTCGGTTCCGCAATACATATCTCCATTGTTTTGTAGCGCTAAAGCAGACGCGGGAATATTGGGCAAACCTGCACTAAAATTTACCCAAGTTGTACCGCCATCGGTTGTCTTATACATTGAAGCACCTGAATAACTCGCTAAGTTGACGTACATTGTTGTAGCCGAAGCTAAATCGTAACTTACTTTTAAAATACTAACGCCTGTTGGTAAACCCGTTGATTTATTTACCCAAGTTGTTCCACCATCGGTTGTTGTCATTAAAACTGATTTACTCGCAGCGGCAATATAATTTGAACTCGTTTTCGCCACATCTAAACTTACAATTGTACCAACAGAGCTTGCGAAAGTGCTGATATTACTCCAACTGGAACCTGATGTTGTACTTTTTACAACATTTGTACCAGCTGCATAAAGTGTTGTTGCAATTGTCGGATCTTGTAACCAAGGCGTTACCCAACCACCACCTGTTACAGTATAAAGTGTACTAAACGAAGCACCGCTGTTTGTCGAACGATATAAAGCACCGTAATAAATTGAAGAAAATTGGCGCGTATCGGTTGATCTATCAATAAAACAAACAAAACCATCACCGCCGTTGACTTCCGTCCAAGTACTCAAATTAGTGGTTAAGTTTGTGCCATTGTCTTGATGCCCTGAAATAATAACATTTGCATTCGTTGCAGATAGTCCGATACTATAAATTTGTGCGTTGGTTAAATTTGCGCTTTTATCACTCCAATTTGTTCCACCATTAGAAGTACAAAATACACCACCATCATTAGTGGCAAAGAGCGTATTTCCAATAAAAATTAAATCGTGGTTGTCAGCATGAATATACGGCGCACCCGAACCCGACCAATGTGCCGCAATCGCCCAAGTAGCACCCGAATTTGTACTCTTCCAACAATTTACTCCACCACAATAAATTGTACTTTTATTGGTTGGGTCAACAGCAATTGATAAATCGTACCAACCTTGTCCACCAGTATCACCACCATTAGAATTCCAACCTAAAATATTTGGCGTTGAAGATTTTAAAGTAAAAGTAGAACCACCATCCGTTGAAAGATACAATCCTTTAAAACCATAATCGGTGTTGTTTGCAACAAGGCAATAAACGTATGTTGGATCCAAAGAAGTTACACCAACTGCAACGCGCTGTGTACCACTTGTTGGAAGTCCGGTTCCAGAATTTTGCCAAGTTGCACCGGCATCCGTTGAGCGCAAAAAAATATTTGCGCCATAACCACCGGCATAAATTGTTGTGGTTGTGCCAGGTTTAAAATCTAAATCCCGAATAGCGAGTGTTGAAGTTTGAACCCAAGTTGCACCAGCATCTACGGATGTAAAAATGCCAGAATTACCGCCAGCAATAAGTTTTTTTGAAGTTGGATCAATTAAAATGCGCGAGAGTAATTTACTTTGGCTTGTTGTAAAATTTAATCCTGTTGCTGCCCAAGTTACACCGCCATCAATAGATTTATAAATGCCAGTGCTGCGCGCATCACCCGCATCGCCATCGCCAGTTGCGAGATACATAATATTTGTATTCGTTGGATCAATCGCTAAATCGGTTGCACCTAAAACAGCAATGGCATCTGTTATTGGCGACCAACTTGTTCCGCCATTTGTTGTTTTAAACAATCCACCAGCAGGCGTACACGCAAAAAGCGTGGTCGTACTTCCTGGTAAAGCACGTACACCACTGACACGACCATTTCCGCCATTGGTTGGCGTATTTGTTGGTCCTAAAAGTGACCAACTATTAGCTGCGCGTGTTTGTGCCGTATTATTTTGTTTGAATAAAGCCTCTGTGTTAGCGGCGTGCATAGCGTTTAAGTCTCCATTAAAAGCGGTAACGCGTGGTTCTACTTCGTTCGACCAGCGCAAAAAATGAATTATGCCTTCCATTTGTTGCTCAAAATCATCGTCTTTTCTGTTTTTTCCTAATTTTGCTTCGCTCGGTGCTTCTTTTCTAAATTGTGAAATTTTACTTCCATACTGATTTAGAAAAGCGCTTTTAACATCGTTGTAGTTCGCACCATTTTCTTTTAAGTCTATCCAGTTTTGTGCATTTGAGATTTGTACGCACATAATTAGACCAATAATTGTTACTAATACTTTTTTCATTGGAGAATATTTAAAAATTGGTAATCGGATTTTAGAATTAATATTTATGATTGCCGATGTAAAACTAAAAAATTAAAAAACATTTGTTAAATTTATATGAAATAAAAAAAAACTTTAACATATCGTTTTGAAATTTTTATTAAAAAATAATTTGGGAATAGAAACTATTGTTAGATGTTTGCGCACATTTTTGATTTAATTTAGGACACATACAATTCATTTTTAGGATATTATGGAATTAATAAGCCAGTTAAAGCGCATTTCAAACAAAATTAATAGCGTTTTTGTCTCTCCTCTTTTTAAAAATTTTCACCGAAATAAAAAGCTTTTTGCCATTACAGGCACAACATCCATTTTGCTTTTAGGAGCAACGAGTTACGTGAGAAACAATTTTTCAGAAACTGTTTCTTCTAAGGATGATGATGCTATAGAGAATTTAGGATGTTTGCCAATTACAGAGCCGACTGTAAAATACAACTTTGCATTAGACACTTTTCATTGCATTGAGGACAGGATAAAACACAACGATGTGTTTAGTTCCATGCTTGTTAAAAGGGGAATGAAATATGTTATAGCGGATAGTTTGGTAAAAAAAATTAAGCCATTATGCGATCTCGAAAAAATTCAGGATGGCAAACCTTACACCGTTTTAATGCGCGATCCGAAAACGGGATATGATTATTTAATTTACGAGCCAGATGCTAAACGCTACATAATAGTTGACATGAAAAATCATGCTATAAGTGAAGTGAAACGCAAAGTTGAAGTCAGAGAATTTGAAGCGGCTGGAAAAATTAATGATAATTTGTGGGAAAGTATGGTTGAAAATGGTTTCAGTTATGCTTTGACGGATATGGTTGAAGACGCTCTCAAATATCAAGTTGATTTACGCAAATTCAGAAAAGACGACACATACAAATTAATTTGGGAAGAAGAATTTGTAGATAGCGTTTCAGTGGGAGTAAAATCCTTGAAAGCAGCCTACTTCAAACAAAAAAATGAACTAAATCCTTTTTATGCCATTCATTTTGAAGCTGAAAAAGAAAAAGGTTGGTACTCGAAAGAAGGAAATCCGATGAAAGATGGCTTTTTGAAATCACCACTAAAATACAGCAGAATAACCTCACATTATAGTCAAAATCGTTTTCATCCCATTCTCGGTTATAATCGTCCACATTTCGGAACCGATTATGGCGCGCCTTCCGGAACACCGATTTTAGCAGTAGCTGAAGGTAAAATTACCGATGCGCGATATACCTCAGGTAATGGAAACTACGTAAAAATTAAACATGCTTCGCCTTACGAGACGCAGTATTTGCACATGAGCCGATTTGCAAAAGGTATAAAACCAGGCGCGCACGTTAAGCAAGGTGAAGTAATAGGTTATGTTGGTTCAACAGGTTTAGCAACAGGTCCGCACGTGTGTTTTAGATTCTGGAAAAACGGTGTGCAAGTTGATCATCTTAAAGAAAAATTACCTACAATTTCCGTTTTTTCGGAAAAAGAAAAGAAAGCGTTTAAAGAAACAAGTACGCCGCTCATGGCGCGATTAGATAAAATTCCTTTCCTATCGAATGAAGAAGTTATTAAGCGCAAGCTGATGTATTTGACGATGCGTGGAAAACCATAATTCAATTGATTGTTTTAGTTGATTGTTTTAATTGATTATCCTAAATCAATCACCTAACAACTATCAACCAATTAAACGTTGTACTGTCCAAAAGCCTGCAATGAGTGCAATGCAAACCGACATAGGCACAACAATACGTTTCTGATACCACACTTTTTCGGAAAACCATAAGCCGAACGCAAAATAGCACAATAAAATTATTGATATTTGACCGAGTTCGACGCCGATATTAAATGTAATAAGCGATGAAAAAAAAGCATTCGGTGGCAAACCAATTTCGTTGAGTGCTGAGGCAAAACCCATACCGTGTACTAAGCCAAATAAAAAAACTAAAGCAATTCTACGTTTTAATAACGATGCGCTTTGAACTGTGAGCTTTGAGCTATTATTTTCTAAGGGCTCACCGCTCACAGCCAATTGATGGTAGCTAAAAAGATTTTCTAAAGCGACGAAAAAAATCGAAAGCGCAATGATAGGTTCAATTATTGCAGGTGGTGCAATTATCAAGCCGCGCATTGATAAAATTAAGGTTAGCGTGTGTGCCACTGTGAAAGCTGTAGCTTGCAGTAACACATTTTTCAACTTCGGACTCAATAAATATAAGCTTACTATAAATAAAATATGATCAAAACCGTTGGGGATGATGTGTTCAAAACCTAATTTTAAATAATAGCTAAACACATAACCGAAAGGTTTTCCTTCCAAAGCGTAATTAATTGTGTGTGCTGAAACCGATTGCGCGCTACACAAAATTAATATTAAAATTCCAATGTACTTGTTAAAATTATTTTTCATCTTACGATTGTATTTTTAATCACGCTTTGCGAAATCTGCCTTTCTTTTATTCTTCTAAATTTTAGAAATTAACGCAGAAGCGCAAAGATAGCACTGAAATCACATCGAACTTTATTTCATAATTTGCGCAGCGCGTGCACGCAATACTGGGTTTTGCGAATTTGTAACCAACGCTTTTTGCATAAATTTTTGTGCATCGGGCAAATCATTTTTGTTAAAATAAACCCATGCCAAACATTCATTCACATCAATATTATCAGGTCTGCGATTCCATTCGCGCGTAGCGTGTTCGAGTGCTTTATCGGTATTTCCCATTTTCAAATACACGTAAGCCAATTCTTTATCTGCATAATGACCTTTATCAGGTGCAGCAGCATCCGTGTTAGCGTGTAATTTTAAATTTTCTATGAGTTTGTTGCCGACTTTTTGCGCCTCATCGTTCTGATTATTCAACCTATACAAATCAATTAACTCATCATTGAAAGCAAAATCAGTAACACTTTCGTTCGCCTTAATATAATAATTAATGGCTTCTTCATAGTGTTTGTTTTGTTTCGCCAAACGCCCCATACCGGCTAAAGCATACGCATAATCTGGGCGAGCGGCTAAACTTAAATCGTATTGCAACTTAGCATTGGTAAAATCACTGACGTTTTCATACAATTTACCGAGTTGCGCACGACACCATTCCGTTTGTTCCATGCCTGTTACGCTGGCTTTAACCGCCATTGTCATCGCTTCAATCGCACCTTTATAATCGCCATGAATTTCTCTTAAATAAGAAACCCGCGAGTATGAACGCAAATCAGGTCGGATAGAAATCATTTTGTCGGCTGCTTCAACAGCGCCTTTGTAATCGCCAAGTTCAACTTTAGCATCGCACAATAAACCATAACCATACGCTGCGTCGGGGTATAAATTAATAACGTTGTTTGCTGCAGTAAGCGCGTCGGTAAAATGGTGTTGCGAAAGCAATAAAGTGGATTTGACGCACAGTGCGTCAAAATTATTGGCATCTTTTGCTAAAACTTGATTCACTAAAGTTAAACTGGCTTCGTCATAATATGCGTGATCACCTGTAGTTCTGCCTTCTTGTACATATAGCATAGCGAGTTGTAACTTCGCTTTTAAATCTGCCGGATTGCGTCTAATTTTATCAATTAAACCTTCCATCGAGGCTTTTGTGTTCAACCATTCGCTGGTGGAAGAAACATTTTTATTCCGAGTTTTAATTTCTGGAATAGCATTTTTTTTGTTTTCGTAATTTTTATAGACGAAACCCAAAGTGATTAAAAGACCAAGTACGAATAGCGGGTAAAATAATTTTTGCATGATTTTTTCTTTTTTTAAATGAAGTAAAGTTTGATTACAATTAAAAGCACGCTGATTTTTATTTTTGAACTTTTATCATGAATAGTTCAAATTTTAAAATTTTTTACGCGTTGATTTAATATTTTCATTTACGAAAATAATATTGCCGTTGGTTTTTCATTTTCAAAAATATCCTTACAATTATTTAATATTGAAAAATAAAAGCAACTTACCAAAGTTTTTATAACGAACTTTTTTAAACTTTTTCTTTTTTGCGAAAATGAGAAATTTTCCCATAAGACGATTTAATTTATGAGTTCGTAGCAGCGCAACGGGAGAAATAAATAAAAGAAGTATGATTGAAAAAGAGCCATTTGCAGTCGAAAGAAATAAGTTTAAAAAAGTTCAACACAACACTTCATGAAAAGTAAAAGTGTCACTATAAAGGAAATTGCGAATCGTTTGGGTATTGCCGTCTCAACGGTTTCGCGCGCGCTGCACGATGCGTGCGATATTAGTCCGGAAACGCGGAAAAAAGTTTTAACCATAGCGGCAGAATTAGATTATCGCCCAAACCCTTATGCCGTTAATTTAGTAACGCAACGCACAAATATTATTGGTGTTTTGCTACCCGAAATTGCGACGCATTATTTTTCGACGGTTGTTAAAGGTATTCAGGATGTGGCAAACAATGTAGGGTATAACGTCATATTTTTTATTTCCAATGAATCCGTAGTGCGCGAGAAATATATTCTCAATCAACTCAATAATAATAGTTTAGATGGTTTATTAGCTTCCGTTTCCGCAGAGACAGATTCGTCGGAATATTTTATAAAATTGATGGAGCGCGGTTTGATCGCGTGCGCAATGATATGCTGACTTCTAAAGTGATTCAAGATGATTATAAAGGCGCGTTTAATGCAACAACACATCTCATTCAATAAGGCTATAAACGCATTACGCATTTGGCAGGACCGAAAAATATTGATGCCGCGCAACGCCGATTGCAAGGTTATTTAGACGCATTAGAACAAAATAATTTACCCCAAAAAAAAGAATATATTATTCATTCCGGATTTACACAAGAAGATGGCTTGCACGACGTTGTTAAATTATTGGGAATAAAACCGCTGCTCGATGCCATTTTTGCCGTGAACGATAGAAAAGCTATTGGTGCAATACTCGGTTTAAAACGGTATGGCTATAAAATTCCGCAACATATTGGCGTCGTCGGTTTTTTAAATTCGCCGAGCTCTGAAATTATTTCGCCCAGTTTAACAACCATTGAACAAGCAGCTTATGAAATTGGTGCCAAAAGTTGTCAGTTACTTTTAGAACACATTAAAAAACCGGATGCGCTGCCACAAATAGTTTTAATGCCCAGCAAACTCATTATTCGAGAATCAAGTGTGCGATAAAAACATCTATCCAATTTAATTTAGAATCTACGATTAACAAAGAAATCTACACTATTTAAAATATTTCAGCTTCATTTATAAAATGGGTTTTCATAAATTACGTTTCATTTTTAAGATTGGATAGTAGAATTAAAATAAGTATGATAAAATTCTTCTTTATAGTATATTTCAGTTTGTGTTTACATTTTTTGGGTGGCGCACAAATTTCTCAGAGAATAAATTTGCCTGTTGTAAATACGCAAAAAATGGTTTTGCAAAATGCTTTTGCGGGTGGAATCAACGCAGGACAATTCTCAAACGGCGATTTTAATAACGATGGTCGTGCAGATATTTTTGTTTTCGATCGCATCGGAAATGTGGGTTCAGTTTTTTTAGCTTCGGGTTCTTTAACTGCGCCCGTTTTTGTTTACAGTCCAGAAATTTCTATGGTGCTACCCACGCTCAATTATTTTGCTTTGGTGCGCGACTACAACGGCGACGGCATTCCAGATATTTTTACATATTACAACGGTTCTGTGCAAGGTATTCAGGTGTATCGCGGTTCCATCGTTAATGGTGTTTTAAAATTCACAATCGTCAATACAAATTACAGCAACAATGTTTTAAATTATATTGATAATGCGGGCAATCCAATAAATATTTACGTCAACTCTACGGATATACCTGTGCTCGATGATGTGGATGGCGACGGCGATTTAGATATTTTGTGTTTTGGCGTGGCAGGGCAGTATGTAACTTACTATAAAAATAATATTGTTGAAAAAGGCTACGGTACAGACGGATTTATTTTAGAAAAATCGGACGATTGTTGGGGCAGATTTTTGGATAATGGTGCGCAAGAAGCCGTAATTCTCGGTAAAAAAGATTCATGTGCAAATCAGTTTAAGTCGGATATAGTTTCATTGCGACATCCGGGCGCAGTACTCACTTTGTTTGACGCGAATGCTGATGGTGTTAACGATTTAATTGTAAGTAGTATTTCTTTTAATTCGCTATCGGCAGTGATTAACGGCGGCACAAAAACTTCTGCTTGGATGAATCAACAAATTACCAACTTTCCACCGAATGCACCTGCTATCATTTCAACTTTTCCCGCCGCTTATTTTGTAGATACCGATGGCGACGGCGTAAAAGAATTAGTTGTTTGCACCAATTCAAATAATATCAGCGACGATACGCACGTACTTTTGTATAAAAAAACAGGTGCGCCGAAAAATCCAATGTGGTTACCTATAAAAAATAATTTTCTGACGGAAACGATGCTCGATTTCGGCACAGGATCTAATCCAACTTGTGTTGATGTTAACGCGGATGGATTGACGGATATAATTGTCGGCAATTACGGTTATTATAAATCAGATGGCACAACTGATGCGCGATTAACGCTTTTAAAAAATATTGGCACAGCTACGAATCCAAGTTTTGAAATTTCGGACACCAATTATTTAAAAATAAATGCGCTCGGCGGCGGCAACTATTCTAATCTCACGCCAACGTTTACCGATATAGACAGCGATGGCGATTTAGATTTAATTGTGGGTGAAAATAATGGCACATTGATTTTTTTTGAAAATATTGCTGGCATCGGAAAACCCTTTCAGTTCAAGCCAGTTGTTGAAAATTGGATGAATTTAAACTGCGGTGATGCTGTTGCACCCACTTTTTTCGATTTAAATAACGACGGTTTGTTGGATTTAATTTGTGGCAGACGCAACGGCGCGCTCGACTATTATCAGAACATCGGCACAAAAACAAATCCTAAATTTAATTTAACACCCACCATTCCGTTTTTAGGCAAAGTAGATGTGCGCGATTTTATAAACGGACCAACAGGTTTTTCGGTGCCGCAATTTTTTAGAATCAATAACGATATTCAACTTTTAGTGGGTGCCGAAAATGGAACGATAACGGCTTATAAAAACATTCAAAATAATTTAAACGGCGCGTTTACAATCAGTGATAGTAATTTTTTGCGTGCGCGTGTCGGCAGTCATACCTCAATTGCATTCGGTAATTTTTTGGGAAGTAATACGCTGCAATGTTTTGTTGGCAATTTTCGCGGCGGTTTGTCGGCGTTTGGTTCAACTGTTCTGCGTAGCCCAAATACGGCGACAGAAAATGTGCCAAGCATTAACATATTTTCAATCGCACCGAACCCAGTGAATAATTTCATTAAAATTAATTGTATCGAATTTTCAGTAACGCCAACCGAAATAAAAATTTTTAATCTTTTAGGTCAACAAGTTTATAACGGCACAGCAAATTTTTTTCCTTTTACAATCAATACAGAAACACTAACAACAGGTACATTTATTTTAGAAGTAATTTCAGAGAAATCGCATCAAGTTTTAAAATTTATGAAACAATAAAATAAAAAAAATGCTTGTGCGGAGGGCACAAGCATTAACAATACGAATTTTACAATTCTTTAACCAAAACTATAATTGTAACTGCAAGAACAATGCCAAACTTTAAAATTTTATTACATCTAATAAAAAAAACGTTTTATTAAAAAATAATTTCTAAAGCATCAGTAGTGGTTAATAATTTTTTATTTTTTGCCGCTAAAAAAAGTTCTTCGATGGCATCCGTACCGATTTCTCCCAAAGAAAACGAATATTTATTGACGTACAACGCGATATGTTGTCGGCGTACTGATGCATCCATTTCTTGCGCATTGTGTTTAACAAATTCTTCGGACGCTTCAGGATTTGTAAAAGCATACGCCACACTTTTTTTTATGAGTTGATTGACTTTATGTTTGAGTTCGTTAGGAAATTCTTTTTTAATAGTTATACCTCCCAACGGAATCGGTAAACCGCGTTCCGATTCCCACGCAGCACCTAAATCGCGTACTTTGTGCAAACCACGAAGCTGATAAGTAAATCTATTTTCGTGAATTATTACGCCCGCATCTACCGCGCCAGTTAGAACAGCATTTTCTATTTCGCTAAAAACCATCTCCGTTCGCATTGTAACTTCTGGATAAAATAACCGAAATAAAAAATGCGCGGTTGTAAGTTCTCCAGGTATCGCTACTTTAGAATTTTTGTCGAGCTTAAAATCTTTTTCTTTAGAAATAACTAACGGACCCACGCCAAAACCGAGCGCACTACCGCTATCGAGCAAAGCGTATCTATCTTGTACTTTTGCTAAAGCTGCAAAACTGAGTTTCGTTACATCGAGTTCGCCGCGCAACGCTTTCTGATTGAGCGTTTCAACATCGAGCATAGAAACTTTAAAATCTAATCCTTCGGTATCAATGCGTTTATTAACGATTGCATCGAAAATAAAAGTATCGTTCGGGCAAGGCGAAAAACCAAGAGTGAGCGTAATATTTTCCAAGAATTCAAAATTTAATTTCTGTGCTTAAAATAAATTTAAGTAGAAATTTGTTTAATTTTTATGTTTAATTTTAATTTTGTAACTACTCAGGTACTCATATTTTCTTTTGAAAAATTATTTTTTATTCCACTTTTTTTCTGGCAAAAAAAAAGTTCGCAAAAAAGTTGCCGCAAAAAGCCCGCGTAAATTTGCAAGTAAACCCAAAAAAGGCGCTTGCGCTCCTATCGTCGCTCAGCGTCCCGCCTTTTTTTGGGGTTTACTTGCAAATTTCGCTATACTTTTAAAAATTTACCATTAGTTATCGTTCGACTGACGGTTCGAGAGCCTCGCCGAACGACTCGAACCGTCCATTTTACGACACAAACAAATTGTACCTGAGTAGTTACTTAATTTTAAGTTTGAATTATTTATGCCGAAACCAACAATCAGTCCTATTAACTTCATACAATTTAAAATTAGTATTTACAGGCGCACCATGTTCAACACGCGTATTAAACTGCGAGCGAACTAAATAATTAAACGCGCCCATGTCGCCGGTAAAAGCTGTTTGATTATCGTAATTATAATTTTGATGGATGGTGCACAATTTTTTTAAAAATTCGAGGAAGATTTTTTTATTACCGCCAATGATACCACAATTCAAAAGCGCTTCTTCGGCAAATATTTTTTCGTAGTTAGAATAATTCGGAATTTTTTGTCGCAACCGATTTGAATGTTCGTTCATCCAATCGTTATTGAGTTGCTTTGGCTCATCGCCACAAAATAATTTTTCGGGATGTGCTAAGAATAAATTTTGTTCAAACGGATTTTGAATAACAACAACATCGCCAACGTCGGTTACAAAAATGTTTTCAATTTCAGAATGCTCTAATAAAAAATCGCGATATACGAAATAGCGAAAAACGTTGGGATTAAACTGATACTCGTAATCAATTTTTATAAAAATTATTTTTTTATTCTGGTGTTTTGAAACTGTTGCTTCCGAAAAATTATTATGAAAAATAATGCCTTGCAAACCAATTTTAGAAACTGAATTTACCCAATCTTGGACGAGTGAAAAATCGTCATGCTTTAAAATATTTTTGCGGTTCACATCGAATACACCAGTAATGTGGCAAGCCATTACAACATTCTTTTCTATTTTTTGGCGTAGCATACAATCAATTAATCGAAACCATTGCAGTTTCATTTTTCAGACTCGCACAAATACTATGTGGATTGTTGCGGTAATAAATATAAGAACGTAGATCTAATTTCTTAACGCGGAAATGTTCAGAAGCGCGCGCGTAAAAATCAAAATCGGCACTATAAATTTTGTTGAACTTGAGTTTTATAAAAACTTCTTTTCTACCAAAGAGCGTCGCAAAAAGAATACAGTCATCTACGTGAACAACTTTTTTGTAATCGTCTTTATCCGGAACATAGTAGTCGTCAACTGAATCAGCAATTGTTTCTGTGTTGGAGGCGATGAGATCGGCAAACTTCATAGCCTGCAAACAGTTTGAAAGATGATTCGGTTTATACTCGTCGTCGGCATCCAAAATTGTGATGTATTCTCCAACGCTGTTTAAAATGCCGCGATTAATTGAATGCGATTGCCCTACATTAGCATGACGGATATAAACAATTTTATCTTCAAAATTTTTTAAGTAACCGAGTAAAAGATTACGTGTATCATTAGTGCTACCGTCATCAATAACAATTAGTTCAAAATTTTGAAAATCTTGATTTAAAACCGAATTGATCGCGCGCCGTACTACATTGAAATCCGTATTGTATGTTGCCATCAATACAGATACTTTGATTTTTTCGGAAAACATGAATTAGTATATTTTTAAACTGCACAAAAGTAACTTTAAAAACTTTATTGTATGTTAAACCAAAACAAATTTTTATATTTGGTCAAATTTTTATTTGCTAATTTAAGAAAGCAGGCAGTTATACAATTTTTAAAATTCACTTGAGTTACTTAAAATCTTTTTTATGCATTACTATTTCGCCGTTTTAAAAAAATATGCAGTTTTTTCTGGCAGAGCGCGAAGAAGCGAGTATTGGTATTTTTTTTTATTCACCACTACTCTGTCTTTAAGTTTTAAATTTTTAGATTTCGCCACAAGGTCATCCATTTTTAAAACCATGGACAGTGAAGAGTCAAATGATATTTTTTTATTTCAATCCATTTATTCTTTAGCTGTTTTTTTGCCATCTTTAGCAGTTGCAGTGCGAAGAATACACGATGTTGGAAAAAGTGGTTGGTTTATTCTTGTCCCGTTTTATAATCTTTATCTTACATTGCAACCGAGCGAATACGGACCAAATCAATACGGACCAAATCCGATTTATGGTGAACAAGAATTAAACTTAACTTTAGGAAATAAGCTGGAAGATAATTTATAACAAAAGAAAAAGGAACAAATAATAAGGAATGAGTAGTATTACACGCCTCATTCCTTACTACCAATTTTAAAATCCATGTTTAGCTAAAACATCTTTTGGCACACCTGCCCAAGTGTTTGGTGTATTTCCCACATAACCCACATCGGCAATACCTATTTTGGAAGTATAAAAACCTGTAACTACCAAATTACGCATTCGGTTAAAAAAAGAAATACCCTGCGTAAATTCAGGATTCTTTTTTTCTGGATATGCAATATCGTCAATTACTTCGAGGCGTTGCGTTGTTGAACAGTCATTAAAAGTTTTATCGAAACGCTTTTCGCATTGGTTATTTAACCAACGAATGCCACCGCGCAACGGCGTTTGATTGCTGGGTGTATCTTTCGCCATAAATTCTATAAAATCCGGCACACCCGATTGCGTCGCACTGCCCGAAACTTTATCGGCGGGAATAATTATATCGCTCAGAATTGCGATGGTTTTCATTTCATCGGGCGTAAAAAATTTATCAGCGTTGAGTTTTGCATCATGCGCAATCTCATCGTCGGTTCTACCCGTCGTATTTTTGGGCTTTTCTTTACCCAAAATTTCTAAACTTTTAGCATCTACTTTTTCGGAGGCTGCTACGCCGAAAACAGAAAGCCCAATCGCTTTCAATGTATCTCTTCTTTTCATAATTTTAATTTAGTTGTTCGTTTATAGTTGTTCGTTATTCGTTTTGGGGTTCAAAAATGAAACCCTACTATGGACGAATAACCAACAACTAACAACGAATTTATAATTTTCCTAACTTACGTTGATCAATAATGTACTCCGAAGCGCGCATAGAAAGTGCCATCAAAGTCCAAGTTGTATTTTTGTGCGGTTGCGAAACCATCGGACCCGCATCAACACAAAATAAATTCTTCACATCGTGTGCTTGATTGAATGCGTTAAGCGGTGCTTTGTTTGCACTTTTTCCCATGCGCACCGTTCCGACTTCGTGAATAATTTTACCCGGCGATTCTAAACCGTAGTTCGTATCGGCACCCGGTTTTTTTCCGGAAGGAATACCACCCATCTCGATAATAATTTTCTCGAACGTATCTTGCATGTGTTTAGCTTGATTAATTTCGTGTTCGCTCCAGGTATAATGAAAACGCAAAACAGGAATACCAAATTTATCCACCACGTTCGGATCAATTTCGCAATAATTATCTTCACGTGCAATAGATTCTCCCCGACCTGCCATGCCGATATACGCACCGTAAAATCGGCGTACTTCTTCTTTCAATCGGACGCCATAACCACCAGCAGGTAATTTTGTACCATCAGGTTGCGGAATAATACCGTTCAAATCTTCCATTCCCATTCCGAAACCATACGATGGCATTCCCATACCACCCCAATATTCAATATGATAACCGCGCGGGAAATCTAATTTTTTATTATCGAGCCACCAAGGAGAATACACGTGCAAACCACCGACACCGTCTTCGTTGTAACGCGGACGATCCATGAGTGCAGGTACAAATCCACCGCGACTTGCACCCGTTGAATCATGCAAATATTTACCCACTGCACCGCTTGAGTTTGCAAGTCCTTCCGAAAATCTACCCGATTTAGAATTTAAAAGTAATCGCGCCGATTCGCAAGCCGATGCTGCAAGAATAACGATACTGCCGTAAATATTTTTATCGAGCATATCGCGTTTATCAACATAATTCACCCCAGTTGCCAGACCTGTTTTCGCATCTGTCAAAACTTCGCGCACCATAGCGAGCGTGTAAACATCTACGTTACCCGTAGCAACCGCTGGTTTAACAAGTACAGAAGACGAAGAAAAATCGGCATACGCCGAGCAACCACGATAACATTGTCCGCAATAAAAGCAAGATCCACGTTCATCGTTTATAGGTTTGGTCAGAATACTTAATCTTGAAGGAATAGTTGTAATGCCCAGACCTTTATTAGCGCGCTTTATATAAAGTTCATGTAAACGCGGTTCGGGTGCAGGCAAAAATATTCCGTCTGGATCGTTATACAAACCTTCATTCGTACCAAAAATGCCGACGAGTTTATCGAGCTTATCATAATATGGTTTAACGTCGTCGTAACCGATAGGCCAATCTTCACCGAGTCCGTCTAAAGTTTTTACGCGAAAATCGTCAGGACCAAAACGCAGCGATATACGTCCCCAGTGATTTGTTCTTCCGCCAATCATGCGTGAGCGAAACCAATCGAATTGCGTTCCATTTTTTTTAGTATAAGGTTCACCGTCGAGTTCCCAACCACCCCACGCGGCGTCGAAATCACCAAAATTTCTAAATTTTGTAGAAGCACCCCGTCGTGGCGATTCGTAAGGCCATTTCATTTGCGTAATATATTTCGGATTGCCAGGGTCGTAGTCGCCACCCGCTTCCATCAGTGCCACTTTTGCACCTGCTTTAGCAAGTGTATATGCAGCCATTCCGCCACCGGCACCACTACCAACAATTACTACATCATATTTTTTGGGCGATTCTTTCAGATTCATAAATTCTTTTTTTAGAAAATTTGGTACGTAATAGTTAAAATAAATCAGACTGCAAATTAGTTTCAATTTTTGAATTTTTGTTACAATTTGAAATAATTTTTTTAATTTTAATTTCCATAAACATTTAACCTTAACTAAACAACTACCTTGAATTTATAAAATAAAATTGAAGTGCCGATCAATATATTAATTTTTAACACAAAGACAATAAACTAAAACATCTTGCGTCATATGTGTAAAAATTTTCACTAATGAGTTCAATCAAATTAAGTGTTTTAAAACTAAATTAAATAATCTAAAACCAAATTAACTATCAAAAATCCAGCGTTTTGTGCTTTCATTTTCATTCTACCGCCGTAGGAATTTTTCAATTTCTGTGCTTCAATCAAATTTATTCAATTTATAAAACATCCTCTATGGAACGATCATCAAAAATCAAAAAAAATGTACGCGTTAAGTTTGCACAATCACTTTCACCGATTGTTATTCCTTATCAAAAAAGGGAGAAAGAAAGACCGCATTCAAAAACCAAAAGCTTTAAAGCGAATGATGTAGGTCGTATTGCAGGTTGTATTTTTGGTACTACTAATCCCTCTTCAGTTGTCAATCAAGGCTCGATTGATATTTGCAAATACAATGTGTCTTCCGATGCGCAACCTACGGATTCAATTTCGTTTCAAGGTGGCGAACAAATTTCAAGTATTACTGTAGTGCCCATTTTTTATGGTTCGGCGTGGTTAAATTCGGATCCAAATGTCAACAGAGTCATGGCTGGTATAAAAGGTTTATTAGCAACGCCATACTTGTCGCAAATGAATCAGTATGGTTTGTCGTCTGTTAATATTCACCAACCTATTTTATTAACCAACGTCAATCCTTCTGCAACACACAACAGCGATGAAATTGGCGATATTGTTTGGAATTTAATTGATAATAACGTTTTTCCAGAACCTGATGATGCGGGTGGAAGAAACATTTATGTCGTATTTTATCCGCAAGGTACAAGAGTGACGGACATTAGTGCTTGTGGTTGGCATTCTTATTATTCCGATTACGATTTTCCATTCGATATAGATTATGCTTGGGTAGCTGCGGTAGAATTTCCGGAAGGCAGCGCAGGTAATACACCCGAACAGAAACTGGGAAATATTCTCCGCATTTTTTCGCACGAATTATTGGAAACCATTACAGACCCGGAACCCGATGGCGATGAAGGTTGGTTGATGAATCGCAGTTTAAATGGTGGTAATGAAATTGGCGACGCGTGTAATAATACTGTTGATTTTGTAACAGGTATTATGGCTCAAGCCTATTGGTCGGAAAAACATAAAGCGTGTATATTGCCTAAACCGCGCGCATTTGTTTCAGTTTCGGTTTATCAAGAAAATATTTCTACGCAAATTATTTCTTCCGGTGTGTCGCATTTTAATAAAATTTTCTGTTTGCAAGGCGATTTTAAATGGACTAAAACATTTATCGGCGTGAATACTGTAATAACAGCTAATTTTAACAGAAATTTTAACAATCCGAAATACGTCTGGACTTTGCCACAAATTCAATTTAGAAGTACAACGCTCGTGGATGGATTTAAGGGTACTGTTTTTTTACGCGCCGATACATGGTCGTATGATACTAATGGAACGACAAATGATAATAAAATTTTCCCGGTTGATGTTGTTGTAAATAAAGATGTTTTGACGGTTGTGAGTAAAAATATTTCAAACCAATTTAATTTTTTGCTCGATTACAGTTTAAGAGCATCGCAAGGCGCATATACTGCAACAACGAGTGGCACTTTAGAAATAATTGATGAACAATTTTTGTACGAAGATGCTTATTACAAAGCACTCAAGCATTGTCAAGATATTTTTAAAATGAAATTAGAAAAAGCGTATCGCGATTTGAGACCACCGCATTTAGGTCCTGATGATCGCCGTCCGGGCTGGGTTGAAAACGTATCGCGCTATAATGTTGGTGGCGATAGACTTAAATTAATTGTAGAAACAGCAGCATTGGCAGCTGCGCTCGATATTTCAAATCCAACCTTAGCGTATGAATTGCGCAATGAAGTTGCGCAACTGACGCAAATACCCGCATCAGTTTTAAATTCTTTTAATAGAGGGAATAATAGAATTAGATAAGATAAAGGAAGTTTTAAAAATGAGGAGTGGTGAGGAATTTTTTCTCATCACTCCTCATTGTTTTTGAGGTACACAAGAAATTCCATTAACCAAAGCCCTAATGCATTATTTAATTCCATTAATAGCTCTACTCACAATTAGTTGAATAAAAAAAACAATTCTAAAAATAAATTGGTGAATAGTTCAAACTGAACCTACTAAATTAAGTTTTATCTTTCCGAATAAAAGATGGCTTTCAAAGCAAATGTATGTATTAAATCTGCGAAAAAATCTTATAAATCATAAAAAAAATGGCAAACTTGCATCATTTCAGAAAAAAAAATAAAAAAATTATTTAAAAAAAATTAAAACATATAGATTCTTACATACATTTACCAAAGTTTTTTATTTCACTTAAATTTATTAAAATCCAAGCCAAAATTTAGAAGTATGAAGAAATATTTATCTTTTGTTTTATTATGTGCAATTATGACAGTTTATTGTGGTAAACTTTCAGCACAAGCTACACCTTCAAGTGCCACACCAGCTTCAACAACAGTTGCTGCACCTGCACCTCAGCCAGTGACATTGACATGGACTGGCTACGTAAAAACAGATTATTTTGCTGACTCAAGGCAAACAGCTACCTTGCGCGAGGGTGATTTTCTATTTGCACCTTCAGTAGTTGATCCAGATGCAACAGGGCAAGATAAAAATGCTGTACCTAATTATAATTCTTTATCCATTCAATCGCGTATTAGATTGAATGCTGCGGGTCCTGAATATTTTGGATTCAAAACCAATGCTGTGATAGAAGCAGAATTTTTTGGTAATGCTGAAGCTGATGAAAATGGATTGCGTTTGCGTCACGCTTACGTACAACTGACAAATTCTAAGGTTCAGTTACTTTTCGGCCAGTATTTTCACCCATTTTATGTAGCAGAATGCGCACCCACTACTTACAACTTTGCAACGGGTATGCCTTTTGCAACAATAACGCGCTTTCCACAATTTAAAATTACAACAACAGGTGCAACAAAAGTATTTGGCGCACTCATCACCGAACGCGATTTTACTACACCTGGACCAGCCGCAGCGACAGCAAATATTGCGACAAATTATCTCAGAAATGATTTGATTCCGATTATTGATTTTGGTTTTCAACATACATCGGGTAATGTAACGTTTGGCGCAACAGCTGACATAAAATCAATTAAACCACGTACATCCGTGAGTTTTACAAACGCATCGAAAACGGTTATCAATACAACAACTGATACGAGATTGGTTGGTGTTTCGTTGAATGCGTATTTGCAAGTCAAAACAAAAGATGTAACTTTTAAAGCAGCTACTATTTACGCACAAAATGGTGCAGATATGTTATTGTTTGGTGGATATGCAGAATCCGCCATAGATTCTACTACGGGCAAATATACCTACACCACTATGAATTCTCTTTCAAGTTGGTTAGAGCTGAGCGGCAAAAAAAATGCGTTTGAGTGGGGATTATTTTTAGGTTATGCCGTCAATTTAGGTTTAAGCGATCCGTTATCAACAACCGTAAAGGGTCCAGGAATTTATCAATTCAGTTTAAACACAAACGTTATTAATGCTTACCGAATTGCACCACGTGTAGGATGGAGATCGGGCAAAGTGCTTTTAGGCACAGAATTAGAAATTACGAGTGCTCAGCGTGCGCGCGCACTAGCACCAGGTGAATCAACTTTAACTGCTTTACCTACCGTTACAGTTGCAAACGGTTCAGTCGTTAATGTCGATCAATCAACGAATGCACGTTTATTATTTACAGCGCAATATAATTTTTAGCTCAAAAACGAAGTATCATTTTTGAGCTAAATCAACATTTTAGTATTTATGTTTGTCTTGAATTCAATTTTTATTTGTATATTCGCTCAACAAACGATACTTTGTTTTAAAATTGCTGTTTAAAAACAAGTAACTCTATTCTAAATTTAAGTATAATTTAATTAACCAACTTTTTTAAAATTATTTCATTCTTTATGGAACAAAATAAAACAAGTAGTATAACTTCTGTTATTGCCTCTTCCTCGTTGGGAACTTTAATAGAATGGTACGATTTTTATTTATTCGGCAGTTTAGCGCCCGTTATTGCTACCCAATTTTTTCCTTCCACCAATCAGACGGCAGCTTTACTTTCTACGCTGGCTACATTTGCCGCAGGTTTTATTGTCAGACCATTCGGTGCATTATTTTTTGGTCGTCTTGGCGATTTAATCGGTAGGAAATATACTTTTTTAGTTACGCTCGTACTCATGGGTACAACAACGTTTGCTATTGGCTTAATTCCGGGTTACGCAACAATTGGTGTAGCTGCACCGATTTTAGTTTTATTGATGCGTTTATTACAAGGTTTAGCACTCGGCGGCGAATACGGCGGTGCAGCAACCTATGTTGCTGAACACGCACCACCAGGCACGCGCGGTTTTTGGACATCTTGGATTCAAACTACGGCGACTTTAGGATTAATGGTTTCATTAATAGTTATTTTGATAACGCGAAACAGCATGACACCTGCAGCTTTCACAGCCGAATGGGGTGGCTGGCGTATTCCGTTTTTACTTTCAATAATTTTAGTGGGTATTTCTTATGTCATTCGTGCGCGAATGTCAGAGTCGCCTGCATTTACAAAATTAAAAACAGAAGGTAAAACGTCTGTCAATCCTTTGGCAGAATCTTTTGGAAATAAATATAATTTCAAATTGGTTTTGCTCGCACTTTTTGGTGCAACAATGGGTCAAGGCGTGGTTTGGTACACAGGTCAATTTTATGTTCAAGCCTTTTTAAAAAATACGTGTAAGTTAGAAGATAACCAAACAGATACCTGGTTAGCAATAGCTTTATTATTAGCCACCGGCGGATTTGTATTTTTTGGTTGGCTATCCGATAAAGTCGGTAGAAAAGTAATAATGATGGCGGGCATGGCTTGCGCATTACTATTTACGAAACCGCTTTTCCAAAGCATGTACAGCCAAGTTGCGCCAAAATCGAAAGCAAGTCAAGAAATTTTAGATAAACGCTTGGGCAAAGAAGTTCATTCGCTTCCAGTGGGTAAAACAGATTCGGTGGCGGTATCGGATACGACAAAATATTACGCCGATGGCGCGATGTACGCCAAAAAAACAACGACTATTTTATACGCCGATGCGACAAAAAAACCTGTTGGCTATGCGCCGAACGTAAAAGAAACCGTCACGCTCAGCAGCGCGCAGCAGTGGCCTTTAATTTTTACAATTTTTCCGCTCATTATTTTTGTGACAATGGTTTACGGACCAATAGCAGCGTTTTTAGTCGAATTATTCCCGACAAAAATTCGCTACACCTCCATGTCTTTGCCGTATCATATTGGCAACGGTGTGTTTGGTGGTTTAGTACCATTTATTGCAACGCTTATTCAATCTTACAATCTGAGTAATCCGTTTTCTGGTTTGGTTTATCCGTTGGCAATAACAGCAGTTTGTTTCGTCATCGGTTCATTCTTTTTACCGAATAAACCCATTCCTGAAACACTTTGATAGGGAATAGAACATAAGTAATAGGGAATAACCTTTTAAGAATTATTACTTATGTTCTTAACACTACAACTTAAAAGGCTTAAATTAAAAAATTATTTCACAAAAAAAATAAAAAAAATGGGCTTAAATATTTTTGAAAATCCAACGCTAATATACTCCATACTTATTGTGGGTGGCGTTATGAATTTTGTCTCTTTACCAACCGCCATATCGAATATTGTTAAAAAAATCTTCGGTCTCATTTGGATTCTGACGGCTGTTTATGCAACCTATTCTTTGTACACTGAAGGTTTTAAAAAAATGGGAGCGGCCAATGCCACGGCACAAACAGCTATTCAATGGTGGATTATTTTAATTATTTTTTCAATCGTAATGGTTGGTTTTATTATTCACGGCTATTACAGTGTAACCGGAGAATACGACGATATTAAGGAATAGGTTAAAAGGAATAAGAAAAATTAAAAAAGAAAAAGGGAACAATGAATTAGATATTCTCTGTTCCCTATTCTTTACTACTTGTTCCTTGTAAAGAAGTAGTTCTATGTTTTTGTGGTTGAAAGTCTGCGTAACTAAAAAGGTTGTCGCAGACTTTTTTTATATTGCAGCATAATAGATTTTCAATATGAAAGGTCGTAATTCAAAATTGCTATTGTTAAGTTTTCTGGCTTTGGTACTTTTCAATTTTCCTTTGGTAAATTTGCTTAAAGATTATCGCTTTTTGGGTTCGATACCTGCTATTTTAGTGTATCTGTTAGTAACTTGGTCAGCTATAATTATTATAATAGCTGTTGAAGTTTCGAGGAAAAAATAAATTCATTGATAGTTGATAGTTGTTATTTGTTCGTTTGCGAACGCTCTACGGCTAAAAAAAATCAATCAACAACGAACCACGAATACAATGCAATTTTCATTTTTTGTTGCCATTGCTATTGCCTACATCTGTATTCTTTTTTTTATCGCGTATTACACCGAAAAAAGGAAGAATATTCCTTACGTCATTAAAATGTCGTCCATAAATTATGCGCTATCGTTAGCAGTATATTGCACAGCTTGGACATATTTTGGCAGCGTCGGAAAAAGCGTAAAATCGGGATTGGGTTTTCTAACGGTGTATTTAGGACCTACCATTTTAGCACCACTTTGGGTGATGGTTTTGCGCAAAATGATTTACATTTCCAAAAATCAACGCATTACTTCCATCGCCGATTTTATTTCAAGTCGTTATGGTAAAAGTACCGTTTTGGCGGTTTTGGTTACAATAATGAGTGTATTCGGTATTATCCCTTACATTTCTTTACAACTTAAAGCCATAACCGATTGCCTAAAAATAATTGCATTGGCTACAAACGCCGAAAAAACGGAAAATTTTAATCTGCATATTGCTTTTTACGTTTCTGTAATCCTCGCAACTTTTACAATTATGTTTGCTGCGCGCAAGCCTGAACCGAATGAAAGACACGAAGGATTGGTAGTTGCAATTGCTTTTGAATCAATTATTAAGTTAGTCGCTTTTGTTGCCGCAGGTATTTTTGTTACATATTTTGTTTACGATGGTTTCGGTGATCTATTCCTGAAAGCGTCGCAAAACATCGAGACTGCCAAAATAGTAAACAACGTTATTGAAAGCAGCCCGACGGAATGGTTTGTGCTAACTTTGCTTTCTGTTTGCGCTATTTTGCTTTTGCCGAGACAATTTCACATGGCGGTTGTTGAAAATTCTGATCCGAGCCACGTGAAACGTGCAGCATGGCAACTACCGTTGTATATGCTCATCATCAATATTTTTGTATTGCCGATTGCCTTAGCAGGTATGATGATATTTTCAAAAACGACTTCGCCCGATAGTTATGTTTTAATGTTCCCACTTAAATACCAAAATTGGTTTTTGAGTATTTTAGTTTTCATCGGCGGATTTTCCGCAGCAGCAAGTATGGTTATAGTTGAAACAGCTGCGCTCTCTATTATGGTAAGCAATCACTTAATTTTAAGACCCTTAGTCACTTTTTTTGCTCGAAAAGATAGTCAAGCGGCAAATATTTCTACTTGGGTTCTTACCATCAGACGCATTTCAATTCTGATAATAATTTCTTTAGCATTCGTTTATCTGAATGTTTTAACATCCAACCAAGAATTAGTTTCAATAGGTCTAACATCGTTTACGGCTGTTGCGCAATTCGCGCCGTGTGTATTTATCGGAATGTATTGGAAAGAAGCCACGCGCAAAGGTGCGATTGCCGGACTACTCGTAGGATTCTTTTTTTGGGCAATAACTTTACCTATTCCTACATTAGCAGAATACCATTTAATAGACGATGCGTTTATTACAAATGGTTATTTCAATTTTAGTTTTTTAAAACCTTACGAATTATTTGGTTTAATAGGTTATGATCATATTACTCACGCTGCTTTTTGGAGTGTTTTGCTTAATGTAATAACTTTTGGTATAGTTTCTAACTATACTGTGCAATCCATTTTAGAAGTTGAGCAAGCAGATTATTTTGTAAACATTCACAAATATATTGACAGAAAAAGCGCAAGCGAATATTTAAAACGCGAAGCAAAAATAGAAGATTTAATTTTTTTAATGGAACGTTTTCTTGGGAAAGATAGAACACAACAACTTCTAAAAGATTACAATAAAAAACAAACACGCGGCACTAGTCGGTCAATACACGCTTCCTCCGAATTTATTTTTTATGTAGAAACACTTTTATCGGGCGTTTTTGGAGCGTCATCAGCCTCTATTTTAATCAGCACCGTTGTTACAGAGCAAAATGTAAGCGTTGGCGAACTCTTAAAACTTTTAGACAGGACACAAGAAGTTATTCAATCTAATAATGCTTTAGCGATTAAATCAGAAGAATTAGTACAAATGACGGCGCAATTGAGATCCGCGAATGCGCAATTACAACAAGTAGATAGACTCAAAGCAGATTTTATTACAACTGTTACACACGAATTGCGCACACCTATGACGAGTATCAAAGCATTTTCCAAAATTTTGCTAGATAATAAAGACTTGAGCGACGAGCGCAAAGAAATATTTTTACGGATTGTTGTTTCTGAAACCGAGCGCGTTTCACGCTTAGTAAATCAGGTTTTAGATATTGAAAAATACCAATCGAATGAACTGGAATGGAATTATGAGAATTTTTGTTTTGTCGCAATGGTTCGCGATGCCTATGATATTATGAAACCTTCGCTCGATGAAAGAAATATTTTAAGTTCGTTTGAGATAAATATTGAATCACTCAAAATTTTTGGCGATAAAGACAGGTTGTTGCAAGCAGTACTAAATCTTATTTCCAATGCGCGCAAATTTGCAAACTCCAACGCAGGTGAAATAATAATTACAGTCAGAGCATTAGAAAATGGTTCCGCATTTTGCAGTGTATCTGATAATGGATTGGGTGTTTCAGACGATAAGAAAGAATTTATTTTTGAGCGATTCACACAAATTTCAGATAGTGTAAAGGGGAAACCGCGCGGCTCAGGTTTGGGTTTATTTATTACTAAGCGCATTATTGAACATCACGCAGGAACAATTAAAGTGGCAGATAATTTTCCGATAGGCGCACTTTTTTATATGGAAATTCCGTTTGAATGATGTAGCTCAACACGGTTAAAAAAATAATTTCTTAAAACACAAGTTGTTGCTTTTTTACTTAACTTTGCAGTAGTTTATAATAAGTAAGTTTGTAAAGAAATAATTTAGACAGATTAATTATGGATACGCCTCTCATCAACGGAATCAGCAAGGAAGTTTCAAAAAATTTAGAAGTTATCAGCCAAATCGAACCTTTTGTTCGCACAGCGATTGAAACATTACTCGTTGATGTTAAAACGTGTTGGCAACCTACCGATTTTTTGCCCGATATGAGCAAAGAAGATTGTATAGATCAAATTCTACAATTGCGCGAACGCGCCGCGGGCATTCCGGATGAAGTAATTGTTTCGCTTGTGGGTAACATGATTACAGAAGAAGCACTACCGAGCTATCAAACTTACTTTAATTTAATTGAAGGTATAAATACAGATAGAAGTTTGGTAAGCGATAATGCGTGGGTAGTTTGGTCAAGACAGTGGACAGCAGAAGAAAATAGACATGGCGACTTGCTGAATAAATATTTGTATCTTTCTGGTCGTGCAGATATGCGCCAAGTTGAAATGACGATTCAGACATTAATCAGTAATGGTTTCGATGCAAATACCGATCACGATCCGTATCAAGCCATGGTTTACACATCTTTTCAGGAGCGCGCAACAAAAACATCTCACTTCAATACGGCTAAATTAGCTGCCAAAGCAGGCGATACTGTGCTTTCACGCATTTGTACTACAATTTCGGGCGATGAAGGCAGACACGAACGCGCTTACAAAACTTTTATGCGCCAAATTTTCGATATTGATCCAAACGGCGCAATGCTTGCTTTTGAAAAAATGATGCGTAAGCAAATTGCTATGCCTGCCGTTTTAATTGATAAAGATAACGACGATAATATTTTTGCGCGCTATGCGGCCATAACCCAAAAAATGGGAATATATACCGCTTGGGATTACGCTAAAATTATTGAACATCTGGTGGAATTTTGGAAAATTGAAAGCATTACAGGCTTAAACGGTGCAGCCGCAAAAGCACAAGTCTATCTTTCAGGCTTAGCTGGTCGTTATTTACGCATTGCGGAACGCGTCAAAGCACCTGAAGATATAAATTTAGTATGGCTAAGTTGTTAATAAACTTGTTTAATAATTATTTTTTATTCTCATTGAATTAAAATCATCTGGCAAATAAATTTTTAATAATTATTTTAAGGTTTATTATATTCGTTGAATTAATTAATTCTGTAAATTTTTACTGATGAGAAATTCTTTCACTATACTAATGTTTTTATTTTATGCTTCGTGTCAGCCAACACAAAGCACAAAAAATGAATCGCAAAATACTACACCCCAAAACGCAACACCACAAACAGTACAAACGTCTTTTCAGATAACAACAATTAAAGAGTTGCTCACAAACGGAAAAAATTTATACGTTTCTGTAAAAAATTTCGATTCTAAAAACAAAGATTGTTGGAAGGAAATAAAAAGTTTTGCCCACGAAAAAGACAACAGTGGACTAACTTTAATTCATTTTATGGATACTGATACATTTACATTGCCAGCCGAAGGCGGATTTTATGGCAAAAAATATTCCGATAAAGTGATTGCGCAATACTTAGTACCGATGCAAGGCTTTACTGCCGATCCAACAGGCATGGGTAAATATGTTGAACCTAAATAAAAAAGTTTTTAATAATTATCTTAATAATAATTTTACCAGACTTTTTCAATCTTTCAAACTCCATTTACTCATCGGGCTTTTCTAAGAGTAAGAAATTTTATATTTTTACCTGAACTTGTCTAAATTTTTTCTTTAACGCTGACTGTTAAGACAGTTACAATTTTGGATTTCAAAACACGATTCATTTTATAGTTTAAAAAATAAATTTTAAGTTTTTACTAAAATATTTGGAATTTTAAATGAATGTAGTAATTTTATTCTTTCAAAGCGAAAATTGAACTGATATTAATTTTGATTTTTCATTTCAGAACATAGAACTTAAATGAGTACACACAAAACAAAGAAAAAAATATTAGTTGTTGATGATGAGATATACATTTTGATGGCTTTAGAATTTTTATTTGAGCAACAAGGTTATGAAGTTAAAAAAGCAATGGATGGAGCAGAGGCAATTAAAGTTTTAGAAAACTTCAACGCGGATGCAATGATTCTTGACGTAATGATGCCTGTTATGGATGGTTTTGAATGCGCGATTAAAATTCGCTCCGATGAAAAATTTTACAAGATGCCCATTTTTTTTTTAACAGCTAAAGGTGAAAAACAAGACCGAGCAAAAGCATACGCATCGGGTGCGGAATTTTTTATTACCAAACCTTTCGATAACGAAGAATTAGTCAGACTTGTTGAGGAAACCATATTGATTCAACATTGAAAATAGTTGTTCGTTGAGAGTTGTTCGTTTGAGAGTATTCAACCAACAACTAAAAACTAAAAACGAACACCGAATAACGAACACCGAATTGTAGCTTTAACGAGCTATTTTTTTTGAAAAAACGAATTACATATAGATTATTAAATGTGTTTTAATTATGACGAAATTAATAAAATCATTCGAGCAATATAAAAAAGAATATGCGCTCAGTGTTAAAAATCCGGAAAAATTCTGGTCTGATTATGCCAAAAATTTTGTTTGGAATAAACCTTGGGATAAAGTTTTAGAATGGGATTTCACAACGGGTATTACAAAGTGGTTTCTGAATGCGCAGTGTAACATTACAGAAAATGCTTTAGATCGTCATTTAGCATTGCACCCTAATAAACCTGCAATTATTTGGGAACCTAATGACCCAAACGATGAAGGGAAAACATATACTTACAAAGAACTGCACACAGAAGTTTGTAAGTTCGCCAATGTTCTAAAAAAAAATGGTGTCATTTCAGGAGATCGTGTGTGTTTGTATATGCCCATGATTCCAGAATTAGCCATTGCTACTTTGGCATGCGCGCGTCTCGGCGCTATTCATTCTATTGTTTTTGGTGGATTTTCTGCGCAAGCATTAGCGGATAGAATAAACGACGCAAAAGCTAAAATAATAGTTACGTCGGATGGGGGTTACAGAGGCAATAAAGAAATAAAATTAAAAGATATTGCAGATGAAGCCTTAGCACAATCGCCAACTGTAACGACAAGTATTGTATTTAAACGCACTAACTGTTTTGTGCATTGGCGTTCTGGTCGCGATAAATGGTGGCATGAAGAAATGGAAAATAGTTCAGCAGACTGTGCGCCGGTTGCTATGGATAGTGAAGCACCGCTTTTTATTCTTTATACTTCGGGCTCGACAGGAAAACCAAAAGGCGTCGTACATTCAACGGGTGGTTACATGATTTACACGCAATACACTTTTGAACAAATTTTTCGCCCAGAAAAAAATGATATTTATTGGTGCACTGCCGATATAGGTTGGATAACAGGTCATTCGTACATCGTTTACGGTCCGTTACTCGCAGGTTCAACAACGGTTATGTTTGAAGGCGTACCAAACTGGCCCGACGCTGGTCGTTTCTGGCAAGTGATTGATAAATTAAAAGTTAATCAATTTTACACAGCACCAACTGCTATTCGCGCTTTAATGGCGGCTGGTTTACAATATGTTGCGCCGTATTCGCTTTCGTCTTTAAAACTTTTGGGTTCGGTTGGTGAACCAATAAATGAAGAAGCATGGCAGTGGTATTATAAATACATTGGTAAATCGCGTTGTCCACTCGTTGATACGTGGTGGCAAACAGAAACAGGCGGTATTTTGATTTCACCGATTCCAAATGTTACAAAATTAAAACCAACCCTTGCAACGCTGCCATTACCAGGTATTCAACCCGTTTTACTTGATCCATCGGGAAAAGAAATTGAAGGAAACGAAGCGGAAGGTTTACTTTGTATAAAATATCCTTGGCCCGGAATTATTCGCACCACTTATGGCGATCAAGAGCGTTGCCGTCAGGTATATTTTGGTCCGTACGCAGGTTATTATTTTACAGGCGACGGTGCACGTCGCGATGAAGACGGGTATTACAGAATTATCGGTCGAGTTGATGATGTCATAAATGTATCTGGACATAGAATTGGAACTGCCGAAGTGGAAGATGCGATTAATAAACATCCATTTGTTGTTGAGTCGGCTGTGGTAGGTTATCCGCACGAAATTAAAGGGCAAGGAATTTATGCTTTTGTTATTTGCGATAGAGATATTACTTCAGAAAAAGCATTGAAAGATGAAATTTTGGTTGAAGTCGTTAAACAAATTGGCGCAATTGCTAAACCAGATATTATTCAAGTTGTACCTGGTTTGCCTAAAACGCGTTCGGGAAAAATTATGCGCCGTATTCTCAGAAAAATTGCCGAAGGCGATGTCTCTAATTTAGGCGATACTTCTACCCTACTCGATCCATCTGTGATAGATGCAATTAAATTAGGCGCGCCTACTTTAAAATAATTATTCGTTATTCGTTTAAGGGTTCAAAAATGAACCTCTCCTACAGAACAACAAACATCGAACAACGAACAACGAATTATGAATGCACTTATTCTGCGCGAAAAAAATGCGCCATTAATGTTTGAAGAAATTGAAAATCCGAAGGCTACTTTTGGTGAAACTGTTGTGCATTTAAAAGCGGCAGCACTCAATCACCGCGATTTATGGATCACAAAGGGTCAATACGGCGGCATCATTTATCCGATGATTCTCGGTAGCGACGGTGCAGGTGTTACTGAATTGGGCGAGGAAGTTATTATCAATCCTTCTTTATTTTGGGGAAAAAATGAAAAATTTCAATCTGCCGATTTTAAAATTTTAGGATTACCCATTTTCGGAACGTTTGCTGAACAAGTAAAAGTACCAACCGAAAATATTTTTCATAAACCAAAACACCTTAGTTTTGAACAAGCTGCGGCGTTGCCTTTAGCGGGTTTAACGGCTTATCGCGCTTTATTCTCGAAATGCAAAGTTCAGAAAAAAGATAAAGTTTTAATTTCCGGTATCGGCGGTGGTGTAGCATTGTTTGCTTTACAATTTGCTGTTGCAAAAGGTTGTGAAGTTTGGGTGACTTCCTCTTCGGAAGAGAAAATTCAGCGCGCTATTTCTATGGGTGCAAAAGGTGGTTACAATTATTCCACAGAAGCTTGGTCGAAGCAAAGTACAAAAGATACAGGCGGATTTGATATTGTCATAGATGGTGCGGTTGGAACAGGTTTTTCTGAATTAATAAAATCTTGCGCTGCCGGTGCGCGTATTTGTTTTTATGGCGGCACAGCTGGCGCAATGCAAAATATAGTACCACAACCTATTTTTTGGAAACAAATTTCTGTTTTTGGATCCACAATGGGTTCGCCAAAAGAGTTTGCGAGCTTAGTTGATTTTGTTGCTAAACATAGCATTGTTCCTATTATTGATGAAATTTTTTCACTCAAAGATGGTAACGCGGCTTTGCTTAAAATGGATAAATCAGCGCAGTTTGGTAAATTAGTTTTATCAATTTTAAACAAATAAAAATATGACAACTTCATCTTAGTTTTAAAAAATTGTGCGCGCGTATAAAAATTTGGGAATTATTGTAGAATTATTAGATACTGCTGCTCTGAAAGATTTTATTATTTTAGTAAGTTGTATTTAAATCTCTCGAAGCCTTTATATTTGTAAGGAAAAATGATAGATCATGACAAAAAATGTGTCAATAAGTTTTAATGCTGAGGATGAAAATGTTTTAATGGCAATTTTTAAAAAATTTAACATTAAAATTAAATCATCAAAAAAATCGGAAGATGAAATTATTCAACAGCGATTGAATGATAAGTATGTTTTAACGGGAATTTGGAGTACGATGAGTTCAGAAGACCGCGAAGATGCAGCTCATGCAGAAACTTTAATTTACAGAAAAGAAGTAGGTGAAAAATTTCTTACTAAAGAGGAAGTTAATGTTTTTCTTACAGAACTTGAAAACCTATAACTAAGTTCATGAAAATTCTAATATCCAGAAATTTTCAAAAAGCGTTTCAGTTCTGAAACGCTTTTTTACTACCTAAAAATCCAAACAAAATTGCAACTTGCTACGCTCTCAGCTAATAAGCTTTTACGATTTGAAGAATTTAGTTGAGCAACTCATAAATCCCCGCAATACCTTGTCCGCCGCCAACACACGCTGTTACCATACCATATTTTGCTTTTCTTCTCCGCATTTCATTAAACAATGAAACAGAAAGTTTAGCTCCTGTGCAACCGAGCGGATGACCGAGCGCAATCGCACCACCATTCACGTTTACTTTTTCTGGATCAAGACCAGCTTCTTGTATAACAGCCAGTGCTTGAGCAGAAAAGGCTTCGTTCAATTCAATGAGGTCAATATCGCTGAGTTTTAAGTTTGCTTTTTTCAAAGCTTTTGGAATTGCGCTACAGGGTCCCATTCCCATAATTATCGGTTCAACGCCTGCAACAGAACAACTCAACATACGTGCAATGGGTTTAATGCCGAGTTTTTTGGCGAGCGTATTACTCATTACTAAAACGAATGCGGCACCATCGGATGTTGGCGAAGAATTACCTGCGGTAACTTTTCCGTCAACGGCAAAAGCTGGACGTAATTTTGCTAAACCTTCTAAATTCGTATCGGCGCGAACGCACTCATCGGTATCAACGATGTGTGTTTTTGAAACGCGTTTATCATTCACGACAGAAACTTCTTCCACTGAAATCGGTACAATCTCATCTTTAAACAAACCTGCTGCTTGTGCAGCTGCAGCTTTTTTGTGTGAATTAACCGAAAATTGATCGGCAGCTTCTTTACTGATATTAAATTTTTTAGCTACCGCTTCTGCTGTTAATCCCATACCAACTACATAATCAGGATGTTGTTCGGATACATCGTAATTCGGCGCGAGCTTATAACCCGTCATCGGAATCATAGACATACTTTCTGTACCACCCGCAATATAACATTCTCCGAGATTGGCTTTAATTTTAGCCACAGCAATCGATATAGCTTCTAAACCCGAAGCGCAATACCGATTAATGACGAAACCTGGCACATCAATGCCAAGTGCCATGAGTGAAATTTGTCTTCCCATTTGCAAACCTTGTTCACCTTCGGGGTTGGCGCAACCCACAATTACATCGTCAACGAGTGACGCATCGAAACCTGGTACGCTCGCTACTAAATGTTTAATGACTTGTGAAGCCATATCATCAGAGCGATAATTTTTAAATCCGCCACGACCCGCTTTACCAACTGCGGTTCTAAATCCGGCGACTATATAGGCATCTTCCATTATTTTTCAATTAAAAATTAACAACTAAAAATTAAGAATTAGAAATGAATAAATCAACAAAGAACTAAAAATTAAACTTATGGAATCCCCATTTTTAATTATTAATTCTAAATTATTAATTCCTTAAAGGTTTATTATTCGTCAGCATATACTGAATACGCTCCAATGTTTTTTGCTCAGAAATGAGTGACATAAAAGCTTCGCGTTCTAAATCTAATAAATATTGTTCGCTGACTTTCTGAGGTGCAGTTAAATCGCCACCCGACATAACATACGCAATTTTTTTAGCAATTTTAGCATCGTGTTCGCTCGCTTGTTTACCGAGCATGAGACTATGAACGGCGACATTCAAAACTGACAATCCTTGACGGCCAAAAACCAAAACATCTTTACGCGGTTGTTTTTGTACATAATTTTGCGCCAATTGCAATGCTTTTTGTTTCGCCACTTGAATATTGCGTTCTTTATTATACACTACAGAATCTTTTGAACGTAAAAGTGTGCCATTTGTAAATGCTTCATCAGCACTCGTTGAAACTTTACCCAAAGCTATTGCTGTAAATTTTTCTACTAAAACAGGAATATTAATATCGCCTTCAACAAAAGCATCGCCAGCGCGAAGTGCAAACTCTTTTGTACCAGCACCACCCGGCAAAATACCAACGCCGACTTCAACCAAACCCACATAACTTTCTGCTGCTGCGCAAACAGCATCAGCATGCATCGAAAACTCGCAAGCACCACCGAAAACGTAACCTTGCGTAGCAATTACAACCGGAATTGCGGAGTAACGCAAACGCATTGACGTATCTTGAAAAGTTTTTACGCCAAAATTAAGCATATCCCACTCTTGTTCATACGCCAACATTGCCATGCTCATTAAATTTGCACCGACAGAAAAATTGGTGGCATTGTTCCCGATAACTAATCCTTTCCAACCATCGCGCTCTGCAATATCAATGGCTTCGTGAATACCTTTTAACACGCCTTCACCAATTGAATTAGCTTTTGAACGAAACTCTAAACACAAAACGCCATCCCCAATATCGTGTAAAACAGTGTCGCCATTCTGAAAGACGGGTACTTTTTCGCGCAAATTATCCAAAACAATTATTTCCGAAGCGCCAGCAATTGGTAAATACGTACCCGTAGCAACATCATAACATTTTTTTATGCCGTTTTCAACTTTATAAAACTTTGTATTTCCGTGGGCTTGCATCGTTTTAATCCAATCTGCAATAGTTAGGTTTTCTGCTTCGGCAGCTTTTATTCCAGCTTCCAAACCAACGGCATCCCAATTTTTAAATGGTCCGAGTTCCCAAGCAAAACCTGTTTCAATGGCATCATCAATCGCATAAATTGTGTCGGATATTTCAGGAATGCGGTGCGAGACATACGCAAACAATCCGCCGAGTGAACGACGAACAAACTCACTGCCTTTATCAGTGCCGTTAAATAATGCGCGAATACGATTTGGTAATTCTTCAATTTGCTTTGCAATTCCGATAGCCGGTAATTTCGATTTAATCGGATCGCGGTACTCCAAAGTTTTGAAATCGAGTGTTAGCGCAATCGTTCTTCCTGAAGCGTCCTTCTGATTTGTTTTTTTGTAAATACCTTGACCTGTTTTATTTCCGAGAAATTTATTATCAATCAACCACTGCAAATGCGGCGGAATATCGAAAATGTGTCGTTGCTCGTCGTTCGGGCAATTTGCTGCAATACCTTTTAGAACATTATAAGTTGTATCATGACCAACTAAATCGCCAAGACGAAAAGTTCCAGTATTGGGTCTGCCGAGTGCAGAGCCAGTGAGTGCATCAATATCTTCGGGCGTTAAATCCATTTCATTACAAAGTTGCGTAACTTTGCTCATTGCATAAATACCCACGCGATTGGCGATAAACGCCGGTGTATCTTTACATAAAACAGTTTTCTTTCCTAAAAAAACATCGCCAAAGTGCATCAAGAAAGATATAATCTCTGGATTAGTATCTTTTGTCGGAATGATTTCTAACAAGCGCATATAGCGCGGCGGATTAAAAAAATGTGTGCCGCAAAAGTTTTTTCTAAAATCTTCGCTTCTGCCAGCAGCCATCAAATTAATTGGAATGCCAGATGTATTTGACGTAATGAGCGTATTTGGTTTTCTAAATTTTTCTACTTTTTCAAAAAGTTGTTGCTTAATATCAAGGCGTTCAACTACAACTTCAATCACCCAATCGCAATCGGCAATTTTTGGCAAATCGTCATCAAAATTACCGAGCGTGATACGCGAAGCAAAATTTTTTTCATACAGCGCAGCAGGTTTCGATTTCAAAGCATTGTCGAAAGCAGCTTGCACAATGCGGTTGCGCTGTTTCTTGTCTTTTTTTTGGTCGTCCGTTAAATCGAACGGTACAATATCAAGCATCAAAACATCAAACCCACAATTCGCAAACTGACACGCAATACCTGAACCCATCAAACCTGATCCAAGCACGGCAATTTTCCTAATTCTAAGCATCATAAATCTTATTTTTATTTGAAAGATTGGTAACTTTTTTAATTTTGGCGAAATTTCGCTAAAATATTTTAATTGGATATTATTATGAATATTTTTTTTGATTTTTTATTAGAAAAAATCAAGAACTTACTTTTTTATTTTCTATTTGTGTTATGATCGTGCACAAATAATGCCCAATCTGATATGTTTTGTGGTTTACTTACAGTGGCAAATGACGAAGTTTCATTTATAGGAATCTTAAAATTTTGATTGACCGATTCTAACATTGTTTGTAATTGTTTCGGATCATTTAAAATTTGTGATACCGGCGCACCATCAGGACTAATAACAGATTTTACTGCGCTGTACAATTGAAAAGCAGATCGCGTTTCGCTCAACCAATTCGTATTTTTTGTACCGATACGTGTTTTTAGAATATCGTAGTATCGGGCTTGATCATTTGTTAATCCCCAACCGCGTTGTGTATTAGCAGTTCTAATATCCGAAAAAACTGGACCATTCATTTCTTGAGCGATATCATTTATAGTTGATTCAACTTCTGCATTCGGTTTTTCTGCGCGTCGTGTCGCCATTTTCTGATTTTGATATTCAGGACTATGAATATCTACTTCTGAGGTGGCGCGTTGTGTGTCAATCGTTTTAAAAATGCCAAAAAATTGTAGCAAAAATAAAAACGAAACGAAACCTAAAACGCTAAATAATATGATAGGCGTTTTAGATTTAGTTTCAATAAATTTACCCTGAGGCTTTTCTAATTTACTCATTTTTTGGGTTTTTAAGGTGCGAAGATTTTAAAAACCTAAGCAATTTTTTACGAAGCCATAATCGTTTCTTTCGTTGCTGCTAAAATAGCACGCGCATTCAGTAAAGAATCAGACTGAGAATAAACACGTAAAACGGGTTCTGTTCCCGATGCGCGCATCATTACCCATTCATCATTTCCAAAATTAAACTTGAAACCATCTGTTGTTTCAACCGATTTCACATTGTACTTACCAAAAGCACCGTAAGAATTATTTTTACACGCCGCGACAATAGCTTGTTTCTTTTCTTCTGTGAGGTGTAAATCTATTCTATCGTTAGCAAAAACACCTACAATGTCATACACTTCTTGAATGAGTTGTTTCAACGATTTACCCGTTGAAGCCATAAATTCCAAAATCATTAAGCCAATCCAAATGCCATCGCGCTCCGGAATATGTCCTTTCACTGCTAATCCACCCGATTCTTCACCGCCTACCAATACATCAGATTTGGTCATTATGTCAGCAATATATTTAAAACCGATTTTAGTAACGGTGCAAGGCAACCCAAAAATTTCAGCCATGCGTTTCATTTTGTCAGTCACCGAAAATGTTATGACAACTTCGCCGTTTAAACCTTTGTATTTGTGTAAATATAAAAGAAGAAGCAATAAAATATGGTGCGAATCAACGAAATTACCCTCGGCATCATAAAGTCCGATTCTATCCGCATCGCCATCAGTAGCTATACCGAGTTTAATTTCAGGATGATGTCTGATGGTGCCCGAAAGAAGTTGCAAATTTCTATCAATTGGTTCGGGTGCGCGTCCGTGCATACCGGGGTTTTCTTCGCATTGCAAAAACAATGCCTCTGGTAAAATTTGTTTCATGGCGCGTTGACCTGCGCCATACATGGCATCGTACGCTACCTTTATACCCGATTCATTAATTGTTTTTAAATTAAATCCCTGCTGAACTTGCTCAACATACATTTGTTCCAATTTGATGTACGTCAATAAACCTTGTTCTACTAAATCGCCAATTGACACGGTCATAACTGAAGGTTTTTCAGGTATGAGCGCTTCAACTGCATCTATTGTTTCAGGTGCAGAAGGTCCACCAAAATGCGATTTTAATTTATAACCATTATAACTCGGTGGATTATGGCTTGCTGTAATAACAATTCCTAAATCGGATTGTGTTTTTAAAACACCTAACGAAACCATCGGCGTAGAAACAAATCCTTTTGCCAACATCACTTTAATACCTTGCATTCCAAAAACGCGCGCAGTAGTTTCAGCAAAAAGTTCGCCACCAAAACGGCAATCATGACCGATAACAACTTTTTTAAGACCGCTATTTTTCATCCATAATGCCGTTGCTTCTGCAACGCGTTGTACGTTCTCGACCGTATAATCGTCGGCAATTATGGCGCGCCAGCCATCTGTTCCAAATTTAATAGTTTGCATGATTTTTAATTTTGTAAATAATTTTTTTAGGTTTTGAAGGATGTTTAATTTAAACCTAAAAATACGAACGTTTTTGAGTTAAACAAGCGAATGAATCATTTTTTGTAAATAAACCACGCCCAAAGTATTAACACAAATTGAATTGGTAGTCTAATCTGTGCCACTCTAATACTTCCAATCGCTGGTTTATCTTTAAAAACATCCATTAAATGCAGTGGTAAAAACGCGAGCATCAGTAAAAATAAAGCTCCAGCCGCAACTGATCGGTATTGTGGAAAAAATAAACCGATGCCAATGGCTATTTCTAAAGCACCACCAAAGTAATTTATAATTTTTTTGGGTAAGAAATCGAACAAGAAACCATTGTAGATATAGGGTTTCCAAAAGTGCATGATACCAGCTAATATCATGATGACTGCGAATAAATATGTCAATCCTAATTTAAAAAATGGCATTATAATTTTGTTTCGAAGCGAAGTTTTTTTATTTGGTCAACTTCAACTTCGATGCCTAATATATCGCGAACAAAAGCTTTAAAAACGGTAATGTTCATAAACGCTTTTTTGAAAATTACTTCGTTGTCTAAATTACCAAGCATAAAATAAATTTAACCTTCTACAAAGTTAATCGAAAATAATTTATTTTTAATAATGCCTAAAGAAAATAGTGTTCACAATTTCTATGAAAATGAGAATAATGACAATCCATTCTAAGAATTTACCTTCGCGCTGATTGAGTAAATCGGTAAACAAACGCAAATTATTTTCAACTATTTGTAGCCGATAATCTAAATCTTTAAAACGTGCATACGTATCGAAATTAAGTTTTAAATTTCTATTCAATTGATTCAACGCTTCGTCTTCCCAAACTAAATTCGGATCGTCGAGAATGTATAAATTATCAACTATACTATTTTTTACGTTCAAAACGCCACCAATAAATTTGAGTAGTTTTTTTTTCGGTACCGTTAATTTTCCATTCAATGCCAGCTCTTGCGTAATTTTTTTTGTCGAGTTGAGCATTTCTTCCGTTTGGTTTTCGTAAAACTCCAAAGCAACCGACTGACCAATATTCAACATTATGATACGCATATTCAGCGGGGTGATTTCACCGACCGAGACGTTGTCGTTTTTAACAATACTGCGATTTACCTTCTGGTCAATCTTAACTTCATACGATTCGTCAATATCGTTTTTCTCTAACCAACCTTCTGCAAAATTTTTCAAAAACCGTAGAAATTCGCTTTTTGCCACCTCTTCATAATGCGCAAAAACGACTACGCCGTAATCAAAAATATATAAATACCTTTCAGCATCTTCAAAAAAATAAAATAACTCCGATGTGTTACCTTCATTGAGTTCAGCTTTGAACTCTGCGCGCAATTTTTTTATATTGAACGATTCCGCAACTTGATAGGCTTCTACTTTGAAATTATTCATATTGTAAATTGTTCATCAACGGAAACGCGGATGAAACGAATGACGCTGATAAACACGGATTTTAAAAAAATATTTTTGAAAGAAACCAACATAGATTGCGTCAAACGTTCACTCAGAGTTTACATTACCCTACGCACGTTCCTCCCAAATTTGGCACAAATGTACGATAGTATCTACCGCGCGTTGCATATCTTGAATAGAAACAAATTCGTGTCGCGAGTGAATCGCTTGTTCACCCGCAAATAAATTTGGGCACGGCAAACCCATAAAACTCATGCGCGAACCATCCGTTCCGCCGCGAATAGAACCGAGTTTTGGTTTTAATCCTGCACGACGAATCGCCTCCATAGCATTTTCAACAATGTCAGGTTGTTTATCCAAAATTTCTTTCATGTTGCGGTACTGTTCTTTAGTCTCTAAAGTGTATGTCGAGTTTGGAAACTTTTTCATCACTTTTTTAATAACATCCTCTAAAATTTGTGCAATCTCTTTTAACTCAGCTGTTTTAAAACTGCGCAAAATAAAATTTGCGCTTGCCTCTTCCAATCCGCCTTCAATATGCACTGTATGAATAAATCCATTTTTCTTGTCTGTCACTTCAGGTGCTAATCTGTTTCGCGGCAAACCTGCAATAATATGCCCTAAAATTTTGGCTGCATTTTCCATTTTGCCTTTTGCATAACCCGGATGAGAAGCTACGCCGCGAATTTTTAAAATCGCTGCATCTGCACTGAATGTTTCGTTTTCTAAGGTTCCCGCTTCGCCACCGTCCAAAGTGTAAGCCACATCTGCGGCGAGTTTTTTGTAATCAATATTATCCGCACCTCTACCAACTTCTTCATCGGTCGTAAAAAGTAATTTAATAGTTCCGTGCTTCATATTTTTATTATTGATGAGTTGATACGCTGCATCCATAATTTCTGCTACACCCGATTTATCATCAGAGCCTAAAAGCGTTAAACCACTTGCTGTAATTATATCTTCGCCAATCAATTCATTCAAGTACGGATAATCGGCGAGGCGAATAATTTGCGTGGGGTCATCGGGTAAAACAATATCGGCACCCAAATATTTTTTATGAATAATCGGTTTTACGTTTGTGCCTGATGCATCGGGTGCTGTATCAACATGCGCACAAAAACATACCGTTGGAATATTTTTTTTGGCTGAATTGCTCGAAATAGTAGCATACACCACGCCTTGTTCACTCATTTCAACCGATGAAGCGCCCATCGCATTGAGTTCTTCTGCTAACATTCGACTTAAATTTTTTTGTTTTTCTGTACTCGGTGCAGTTGTCGAGTTCGGATCTGCTTGTGTATCTATTTGAACGTAGCGTAAAAAACGTTCAGCGACGGTGTATTGAAAAGGCATAAAATTTTAATTTTTACAAAAGTAAGAATTTCAAATTTTAAACCTTGCAAACTGTAAAATTATTTCGTTTCTGCATTGAAATTGACAAGTCGGTAAATCATATTTATATCAATTTCACAACCAATGGAACGCAAAACCAGTTTTCCATTTAAGTCAGAATAAGTATTTTTCCGCCATAAATCGGGCTCTTCTCTAAAGCGGGTTTCAATCGAACATTTGTTTTGGTCAATCAAGATATACTCTCGAAACGAATCTAATGTAGAATAATTTTCAAACTTTTTGAGATGATCGAATCTATTCGTACTTTTTGACAATACCTCGACGATTAGTAATGGATTGGTCAGTAAAACTTTATTATTATCGAAATATTCTGGATTTTCAGAAATGACTACTGCATCTGGGTATAAACTAAAATTGAGTCTTGGTAAATAAATTTGAGCTGAACCATCCATGACGTAATAAGAAATTTCTAAATTTCTTACCATAAAAATGAGTTCTCCAATAATATTTGCTGATAAAGTTGCGTGCGGTCCTCGTGCCATTGGTAATTTTTTTATAACTCCGTCATAGTATTCATGTTTTACAAGAGATTGCTCCTCGCGATCAAGATATTCTTGCAGCGTGTATTTTCGTGGCTCTTTCTTTGGCTTCAGAACCGCTAACGGAAATGTTGCAATTGATACATTCGATGACATAACGATTCTTATTTGATTACAAAAATAAGCCAATTAATTGAGAAATTAAAATTGGTTGCTTTTTAAGAGTTGCATAGTTATTTAAAAATAGCGCAAAAAACGTTCGGCGACAGTGTATTGGAAAGGCATAAAATTTTAATTTTTACAAAAGTAAGAATTTCAAATTTTTAAACCTTGCAAACTATAAAATTATTTCGTTTCTGCATTGAAATTGACAAGTCGGTAAATCATATTTATATCAATTTCACAACCAATTGATCGCAAAATAATTTTTTATCATTTCGAAAATTAATTTATTGTAGTGTTAAATTAAAAAAGCACACCAGACTAGTTTTCTTTGTGTGCTTTTTAATTTAGTTTAAACAATTGACCTTAAGAATTTAAAATTTGACACTAGATTCTTTCGGTCAAACAAAACAATTTATAGAATAAAAATCAAAATAAATGTAAATACCGATAAGAATAATACAATCCAAGATAAAGTAGGATTATTTTTAATATTGTCTGGAAATCTAGTATCTACCAATTCGATTTCTTTATTCATTGCCTTGAATTTTAAAAACTGATAGGTTATGTGGTAAAATACCAAACCTAAAATTACAAAATTTGTGGCTTGAACACCCAAATCACGCTTAGTCAGAAGTTCAGTTAATCTAAGACCTAATAAAGTCCCAACGATAAACATTGTGGTTATTTTACCTGAATAATATTTCAATAACGTAAAACCAGCTTTCTCAATTTTTTCACGACTAAAGGTGAGCACATAAAAACTACAACCTATTACCCATTTAATAATCTCAATGCTAAATTGATTTAAAGATAATACATTTCTACTTAATAGAACCATTAGAGAACAAAATATGAGACCAAGTGATATATAATACGTTCTGTGTCCGTATGTTGGTAGAAAGTTTAACTTAAAATAATTTTCCATATATACAACTTGATTAAAACAAAAAATAGATAATAAGTAATTATTCAATGTTTAAATCAATTACACGCAGGTCCATTTGCAGCTACAAGAGAAAAAAGTCCAGCTTCAACAATACTACAAACTGGTCCGCACAACAGTCCATAAAGCCCTCCTACTGTATCTGCGCATATACATGCACTATTACAATTCATACGAAAAGAAACAGTTTTGACATCAGCTTGTCGACTTGACCAAAAATCATAAGATGCTTTATAAACACTTACAACTGTTTCAACTGATACTTTATCTTGCGGACTCCATGTATATTGTGACAGTTCGGTTACTTTTTGTAAACCTATTTCCTTGTCTTGTATCAAACATATTTCTACCAATTTATCATGAAGCATTTGAGAAATGAACCCTTTAGTTTTCATGTAATCTAATGGTTTAGTAAGTTGAGAAAGAAATTCTTTAGGGGTATTTAAAGAAAGACCTATCTCAGAAATTTTATTATCTGATTCTAAAGCATTCAATTCCATTTGTTCTAAGTTGAATAAATTTGGGCTTTCTTTATTTAAGAAGTTTATGACTTTATTCCTAATCTGCTTATAATCAACTTCTATATTTTGCTTTGGTTGTTGACCATTCGGATAAAAATTTTCCAAAACTTTATTATGCCATTTCGCAATTGAATTTGCATCAAGAGTACTAGTTTTGTCTTCAACACCAACAGTTTTATTACATCCCGCAGAAACAATTAAAGTAAAAAAAAATAAGACGATCGATACTTTCTTCATAACGTTAAAATTAAAATTGTTAAAAAATGAAATTATTTATACAGTATCCCATGAAAGAATACTTTATGTAAATATACAATACTAAAACATTTTAACTGACATTGATTAGTCAAAAAATTTTTAAAATAGCAGAATATTTTTAAAATATTTACATTTTTACAAAAAAAAGTATGAAATCTTCGAAGTTACTTGATTTGTATAGCGACTTTTTAACTTGTTAGCCGAATAAAGTTTCGGAATTAATTATCAGAAAAGTTTTAAATGATAACTACAGACATTATTTTTTTACGCAGATGTTGGAACATGATGAATAAAGCATAAAAGAGCGTTGATAGATCTTCAAATAATTTTTTAGAACCGAAATCCGTAAAAGAATTGATGAATTTTTCTTCAACCATCACAAAGTAAAATAAGCGTGTAAAATTAGAATAATTTACAAATCTTCTGTTCCTTTATACAACGCTGCCAACGAAATCGGACAATTATGAATTGCCATTAAAACGGCTGTTGCATCTCTGCCGATATAATCTTTCAATAGCCAATCACCGTTTGTTTGTTTGGTGTAAACCGTAATTTTTTCGGTGTCTTGTCCCACTAAAACATATTCTTTGAAACTTGGAATAGTTCGATACATTCCAAATTTATCGGTTTTATCGTAATCTTGAGTGCTTGGAGATAAAACTTCTACCACTAAAATTGGATTAACAATCGTAGTTTTACCATCATCAAAGTGCAAAACTCTTTCACAAACTACAGTCGCATCTGGATAGACTATTTTATTTAAAGAGTCAATTCTAATTTTTGAATCACTATCAAAAACTGTAAAATCTAATTTTTGATTTTCGATAAAGCTTTCAATTAAGAAAATAGCTTTAACTTTTAACCTTGAATGTTTTGTAGTTCCTCCAGACATACGTATGATTTTACCTGCGTGGTATTCGTGTTTGTGAATAGATTTTCCCTCTCGGCGATAGTACTCCTCTATAGTATATTTCTTCTCGACTTTATGTTTAAATATCGCAGGAATTTGAGCAGCATTATTCATAAATAATTTTTTACAAATTTAGATAAAAGTGATTAAACTAACAAACTCGCAAATACTCTTTTAAATGTTCTTAGTGCAATCTTTCGCAAAAAATTGTTAAACATGCTCCCAAATTACGCACAAAAGTTGAAAATTAATGGCAAGTTTGTATTTTTACGGCATGACTCATCTCACGCCTGCCTACTTTTCTTTTTTTAAAGAACTCGCCAATAATAATAGCAGCGAATGGTTTAACGCCAACAAGCCGCGCTACGAAAAAGAAGTAAAAACGCCATTTCTAAGTTTTTTAGAAACACTTGTTCAATTATTAAAAGATACTGAACCCGATTTGCAAAATGTGGAGCCGAAAAAAATGTTGTTTCGCATTAATCGCGATATTCGTTTTTCAAAAGATAAACGACCATACAAAGAACACTTAGCAGCGTCAGTTGGAAAGTTTGGCACCAAAGATAAGCAGTATCCGAGCCACTATATTCATATTGGTATTGATGAAATTTTTATTGCGGGCGGCGCATATTTTTTTGAACAAAAAGAAATGCTTGCTAAAGTGCGTCATTACATTTTTGAACACAACGCTGAATTTGAAAAGCACATAAACTCAACTGATTTTAAAAAATACTGGGATATAATTCAAGGCGAAAAAAATAAACGATTCACCCTTGAACTACAAGAAATGATTGACATACAACCACTGATTGCCAATACACAATTTTATTGGAGCCATACATTTAAATCTGAAGAAGCACTAAAAGATAATTTTGCTGAGCGTATTGCGCAATATTTGCGCGCTGCACAAACTATGAATTTGTTTTTAGCGGAGGCAATGCAAAATTAGTTGTTCGTTAATGGTTGTTAGTTTAAGAGCGATAAACAACGAACAACTATCAACTCTTTTTGTAAGTATATATAATCGAATACTTATCGAAACTCGAAACAGAACTTTGTAAAGAAGGATCTTGACCTAAAATATTAATTAACCCTTTATCAACAGTGAGCGTAAGGCTCGTTGCAGTCGCATTAAATTTACCATAAATGGATTGCGTGCTCACTTTTACGTTTGGAATTATCTTAATTGTATCATTTCTGATAAGAAAAGAACCGCGACCGGCGGAATATTTATTATTCACACCATTAGTAGTTACATCGAAAACACCTAAGTCTGTATAAGTTGTATCCGCATTAAATGTAACGACAAGCGGTTGCGTAACAGCAACACCAGTTTTAGTAGTTGTTTGTCCGCCGCCAACGGTATACGTTAAATCAAAACTTACTGCTGTCCAACTACCTGCCAACGCAGTTGGAACAATGCTTTGTACTTCCGTTGTTGTTTTTGAACAAGCTAAAGTAAGGGTTACGCAAAAAACTAAGATCGAAAAATATTTTAACATAAATTATGTTGAATGAAAAATTAAAATGAAAAATAGCAAGGGTTCATTATTAAACCCTGAAAACGAAAATCAAAACGATAACAAAAATTAAAATGAAATTAAAAACACTTCATTTTTCATTTTTCAATTACTTACTCCATGTAAGAACGCTTTTTATTTCATTTGAAGTATGATTAGCAAGCGCATCGGCAAACGCTGTGTAATCGTGTCTGTCGGTTATAATTTTATCCATCACGTCAGGATATTTTTTAAAACCATCTGCTAAATATGTCACAGATTCTTCATAGTGTTGATAGCTGGCATTAACACTGCCTACAAGTACTTGATTTTTTAAAACAATTTGCTGCATCAATCCGCCCGCATCCATTGTAATAGGTCTGTTTCCAGCTGGTATTCCAGTAAGTACGTAAACACCATTAATTCCAAGGGCATCTATGAGATCAAATTCGAGTTGCGCTACGCCAGTTGCTTCAAAAATAAAATCAAACTCACCAAATTTATCATCTATATCCGTTGCTTTAACGGTTCGTCCATCAATATATGTTCCGCCCATGCTTTTTAAAACCGTTGGGCGAATAGTAGTCTCATCTTGAATATCCATTCCGTAAACAGTTGCGCCTTTCAAACGCAAAATAAGTACACCCAGTAAACCAATCGGACCAAGACCAACAACCAACGCTTTTTTATTTTGCAAATAATTTTTAATTTCAGAGCCTGGAATACGCGCCGCTTGAATACGTATCGCTTCATCAATTGCTTTTGCACCGACGGATGTTGGCTCAGTTAAAACGCCAAGATGTTTTATATTTTGCGGCACTTTTACAAAATATGCTTCATCGTCAATGACAAATTCTTGTTGAAATCCGTCAGCCATTTTAATGCCGCGCTCAGTATATTCCCCTGTTAAACACATATCGCTTCTGCGTGCCGCGCAAGCTGAACATTTGCCACATGGGCGACGCACCATAAACACGCCGTAATCACCAATTTTTACAGATTTAACACTTGCTCCTACTGCTGTTACCTGACCAAACATTTCGTGACCAATAATTAATTCTGTTCTACCTGTTGGCGCATCTGCTCGACCACCTGCTGCTTCTTCGCGATCTGTTCCACAAATACCAACTTCTATCATTCTGACGATAATTTGAGTGGGAGTTGAAATTTGTGGCACATCGCGATCAATCAATTTTAAATCGGTTGTACCGGGCGTAAGCGCAAGAGCTTTCATAAAAATTACTTTTATTTTAGTATTAATGCACAAATTTAGTCATTAAGGTGGAAATATTAAGTTGGAAGAACTAAAAAAGTTTTTACTATTACTTTTTATAAAAATTTTAACTTTCGTAAAAACCTTTGACAGATTCGCGTCATCAAAATAAACCCATCTTCTGTATTAAATAACTCGCGACAATTATTTAGTTTTGCAGATGTTTCTAAAATCTAAACTTTATCAAGCGCAACAATTCGCAAAATATTACAGACGCGCTAAAACGCGTTACAATATTCAAACACCGTTTGCTTTTAATTTTATAGAAAACATTTTAGAAAATGATAGAAATTTTTATGGATTTTCTATCATTGAAGCCATCAGACACAGCCTTTTAAAAGAAAATAAAAGAATTGAGATAGTTGATTTTGGCGCAGGAAGCCAAACCACTAAAACTAAATCGCGCAAAATTAAGGAAATTGCATTTTCTGCACTGTCCTCCGATTTTCAATGTCGTTGGCTTTTTAACATTGTCAATGAATACAAGCCTAAAAACATTTTAGAACTCGGCACTTCTCTCGGAATTTCAACTTTATATTTAAGCACTGCATCCGATATCGAGACAAAAATTTTTACTTTGGAGGGTGATCCAAAAATTGCGCACGTGGCGCGTATGAATTGGCAAAACGCCAATCATTTATTAATGCAATACACATTGGCAAATTATGATGGTGTTACAAATGATTTAGAAAAACACATCGAGAATGATATTTTGAAGTCATCCCCAGAAATTAGATTGATAGAAGGTGATTTTGAAAAGACTTTAACCACTACGCTTAATGTTTTAAAACGCATTGATTTAGCTTTTATTGACGGTAATCATCGCTACGATGCAACGTTAAAGTATTTTAAACAAATATTACCATTTACACACGCAAATTCAATCTTAATTTTTGACGATATTTATTGGAGTAAAGACATGACAAATGCTTGGAATGAGATTAAAAATCAACCTTCAGTAACGTGTTCAATAGATTTATTTTGGTGCGGCATCGTTTTTTTTAACACCGATATTTTAACGCGACAACATTTAACACTCATTCGCGCGAAACTCAAACCATTCAAATGGGGGTGGAGTTTTTAAATCAAGTTACATTCATTCAAACCGTTTTCCCATTTTTGATTTAACAAGTCTTTAATTTTATAAAAAATTATATCATTGGGTTGGTAATAAATGTCGTTACAATTTAGCCAAATAATTGGAAAACGTTTTTCATTTTCAAATGAGAGACGATAGCTTGATTCTAAATTTTGCAAATACGTGTTCGGAATTTCACTTTCCATGGCGCGTCCGCGTTTTTTGATATTACTTTTTAATTCTGTTGCCGGGCGATGCAGATATAAAACCAAATCTGGCAAAAAACAATTTTGTTCTAATTCAGAAAAAATGTTATTAAAAAGCGTGAGCAAGTCACCCTTTAAATGTGTGTGGGCAAAAATTTTTGTTTTCTCAAAAATAAAATCTGAAAAAAACGTCTGTCCATGAAATTTAATCTCTGAAAAGAACATTTTTAGTTGTTTCAATCTTGTAATCAGAAAAAATAATTCAACGTGCAGCGCGTATTTTTCAAAATCATTATAATATTTAATAAGGAAAGGATTTTCCTCAAAATTTTCTAAAATGCAAATTGAAGACAATGCTTCGCTGAGCATGATAGCTAAAGTTGTTTTACCCGAACCGATATTTCCTTCAATGGCTATGTGTTTATACAAAATTCAAAATTTAATCTTCTAATAAAAAAACGTCGAGTGTATCTGTGCAATCAAAGTAAAGTTCTTCGATTGCTAAATTTAAAACAGGATGAATAACCTCACCGGCAATTTCCATCAGTGGAATGAGTACAAAATTACGCTCCTGTAAATGCGGGTGCGGAATAATTAAATCGGGCGAATTAATTATCGCGTTGTTGTAAAGTAAAATATCAATATCAATGGTGCGCGCTTCCCACTTTTCATGGCGTATGCGTCCCATTTCGGTTTCAATCTCGAGAACTACTTTTAGCAAATCATGCGGTGTTAATTCTGTTTGCACCAAAATTGCCTGATTAAAAAAATCGGGTTGATCTGTTTTTCCCCAAGCATTGGTTTCATAAATTTTTGAGATTTCGGTAATTGCTCCTACCCCATTTTTAATTTTATTCAGCGCATTTGTTAGGTTTGCTTTTCTATCGCCTAAATTGGTTCCAAGTAGTAAATAGGCGGCATTTTGTGAGGACATTTTCAGTTATTATTTATTTGCGCCAAAAATAGCAGTTTAGTTAGTAAAGTCATGCTTAAATTGCAGCTTCTTTTTAAATTTTACTATGGACGACCCAAAAATAGAATACCTGAACTCGCAGTACAAGGATTCTAAAATTGAAACCGCTAAACCGATTTCACCATCGTTAATGCGTTTTTTAAAGTTTTACTTTTCTACGGTCGGTTTAATTGCGCCAAAAAAAGCCGTCAATTTTGCTTTAGCACTTTTCACAACGCCACGTATTCGCGCTGTTCACACTCGAACAGATGCAATTATTGAAAGCGCTGAAAAAAAAATTGTTACCATTGAAAACAATGCGATAATGACTTACAAGTGGGGAAATTTTGAGAAAACGATTTTGTTAGCGCACGGATGGGAATCGCGCGGGACAGCACTGAGAATGTTTGTTAAACCTTTGAATGCTCTAAATTTTTCGGTTTTAGCGTTTGATGCACCTGCACACGGCGAATCGAGTGGAAAAACGTGCTCACTGCCTCAAAATGCTTTTGTCATCTCTGAATTACTAAAACAAAACAATGTTGTTGGCATCATTGCGCATTCGTTTGGTTGTGCGTGTAGTATGTACGCCTTGCAATTTTATGAACAAAAATATAATTCCATTCGTCTGGCGTTTATGGCGGTTCCACCAAAACCACAAACTATTTTAGAAGGTTTTTTAAACAGAATTAAAATTTCTGACCGATTAAAACAGTCAGTAATTTCAAAAATTTTATCACAACATCCCGATCTCGAAAAATTCGACCCTGCGCTTTCTGAAGCGTTTGTTCCTATTGAAAAATTACTGATTGTTCAAGATTCAACGGATGATGTAACGCCTGTTTCAGTAGCAAAAAATATTATTGCGCATTGGGAAAAAGTGCATCTCATAATTTCGGAAGGTTATGGGCATTATAGATTGGCAAAAAATCCGGATGTGGTTAAACGCATTGTTCAATTTTTAACCAACTAAACTCAGTAGGTTTCACTTCGATTTATTTTTTGTACATAGCCATAATTGAAACACCAAATGGTAAGTGTAATCTTCGTTTTAATAAAAAATTTTCAGCCACAAAAATATGATAGAGAAGCTCGCTCAATATTTTGTTTGAGCCGAGCTCTAAATCGGAGGAAGTGTTTTCATTAATTTTAGCAGCATCCTGTATTTTAAATTTTCGGAAAAAATTGAGTGCAACTCGAACGAAAACAATCGGTAAAAATAAAAAAGTATTGAAATATGATTCAAAAACGGGCGTTAAGTCAGATTTTTTAAAAACTTTGCGCAATGTATTTTTTGTGTATCGCATAAAATGATGATTAATTTCATCGTGTTGAGACCATAAAAACATATACGCCGGTACAGAAATAAAAACATAACCATTTGCCTTAGCAACGCGCGTCATTTCTTGTACGGCCAAAACAGCATTATCAACGTGTTCAATAACATCGAAAGCAACCACTAAATCGAATTGTTTGTCTTTAAAAGGAAGCTCTAAAATAGAACCTTGAACGATAGGAATTTTAACAACATCGCGCGTAAAAACAAAACATTCTGGATCATATTCTAAGGATATGACTTCACCAAACTGCATCAACCACTCCGAACTAAAACCTGTTGCACAACCGGCGTTTAAAATTTTAAGGTTACTATGGTTGGGGAAAGTGTTTTTTATTTGGGTTTCTAATATTTTTTGACGTGCTTTAAACCACCAATGATTTCTCTCGAGCGCGTAGTAAGCACGGTAATATTTTTTTTCCATTAATTAATTTCGTTCAAAAAAATTTTACCGTTGTACCACTCATCTTCAATAATGGCTTTATTTTTTTTATAGAAATTAATAGCCGGCGTGTTCCAATCGAGCACTTGCCATTTGGTTAAAACACAATTTTTGTCACGCGCGACTTGCAAAAAAGTATCGAATAGCAATTGACCAACGCCAAACTGCCGATATGATTCGGTAACAACAAAATCTTCGAGATACAACATTTTTCCGCGCCACGTTGAATACGCCATGTGATAAAGAATCATTCCAATAATTTTATCAGTATCATTATCAATAGCTACGTGCGATTCAAAAATCTTTTCTGAAAAATCTGCTTCGTAATCTTCTATCGTCGCAGTATGCGATTCAGGCGACTTTTCAAACACTGCGAGTTCATTCACTAACGCATGAATAGAAGGTAAGTCGGCAAGTGTAGCTACTCGAATTTTAATATTTTTGGACATAAAAAGTGAATCACCAAAATTGTTCGCACAAATTTAATTACGTAGCACATTTAATTGCCTAAATAGAAATAATTTTGCGTTTAATCTTTTACTTTTTCTCGTTTTGCAATGCTCATCAACGCGGCACAAATAGCAAGCAGAGAAAGAAGAAGAAAGTCAGATGATGGTCCCATGGTTTAGAAGTTTAAAAGTACTTGCTATAAATTATTAATTACAAAACAAAGTTAAGGTAAAAAAAATTTCTATTTGTTAATTGAATATAAATTATTAGTAGTTTGTCTTTTGACATTTGACTTAACAAAAGGTTTAAAATATTAGTTCGTCCACCAAAACTGTGTTAAGATTTTAACGATTGAAAAGCGTTTATTTCAATGTAAATTTGTAACTAATGAATATCTAATAAAACTAATTTCAGAATATTATTTGACGTCTTCAATAAAACCTCTTTTAAATTCTAAAAATTTAAGCAAAAATGAAATTAGATACGTAAAAATATTTTATTTCACTTTTCTCTGTTTTTTTTGTAAATATTTTTAAAATCTGAAAAAAAATTTAGTTTTTGAGCGCATTATTTTCGGTTTTTTAAATAAAATTTTCAAAAATTATTTTACAAGTTAAAATAAAAAGCATTAGATGTACAATAAAAATCACGCATTAATTTCTTTTATCGGAAAAGAAGGTTTAAAAAAATTACAAAAATCAAAGATTGTAATAATTGGTCTTGGCGGTTTGGGTTCGCCATGTGTCATAAGTTTAGCAGGTAGTGGTGTCGGTGAATTAATTTGCATAGATTTTGATATTGTGAGTGAGACGAATTTACATCGGCAAACGTTATTCAGTTATGAAGATATTGGCAAAAAAAAATCTCAAGTGGCACAAACTCGACTCGAACTGCTCAATCCGAATTTAAAAATTACTTGTTTTTGTGCGCGCGTAACTGCACAAAATATATTAGATTTTATAACTATTGCCGATGTAGTAATTGATGCAACCGATAATTTTGAAACACGATACATTATAAACGACGCTTGCATTTTTGCAAAAAAAACTTTAGTGTATGGTGCTATTCATCAAACCGAAGGTCATGTAACGGTTTTTAATTTTAAAAATAAAGGTGCCACATTGCGCTGTTTATTTCCGGAAAACGACGCGCAAAATGCCATTCAAGATTGTAATATTTTGGGTGCGTACAATGTAGTAACGCAAACCATTGGTACATTTATGGCAAATGAAGCCGTAAAAATAATTTTAGAAAATGAGAATGTTTTAACCGAAAAACTTCTTACATTCAATGCCTTAATGTATTCGACGCACGTTTTTGGTTACTCGGAAAATTCAGAAAACAGAAAAAATAATTTAGTGCACTTCAACGCACATGCTATTGCAAAAAATAGTATTTCTTCGGAAGAAGAATTAAACGATTTACTTGAAAAAAATGCTATCCTGATTGATGTTCGTACAAACGGCGAGCATACCCAAAAAAATATTGGTGGTGAAAATTTACCCTATTCCGAAAATTATTTCGAAACCTACACCGCTTTTTTTTCTAAAATAAATTTACTAACGCCTGTAATTGTATATTGCCAAAGTGGCGCGCGCAGTAACTTTGCGCAAAAAGACCTACAATCTCATGGATTTTTAGTGTATGAAATAGCTGGTGGGTTGAATAAATTTTTAAAAGAACACTAATTTTAAAAGCAATGGTAAAAGTCTCTAATCTTTTTGTCTATCCTATTAAGTCGCTCGGCGGTTACGAATGTGCGAGTAGCAATGTTACTGATCGTGGGTTAGAATTTGACCGCCGATGGATGTTAGTTGATGAAGACAATCGGTTTATTTCTCAGCGCGAATTTCCACCTTTAGCTTTACTGAGTGCAAAAATTGAGCGCGATAATCTGATCGTTTCTCATAAAAGTAATTCTCCATCCAGACTTTCTATTCCAATTAATCTGTATACCGAGATAACATCCTCTGTCAGAATTTGGGACGATACAGTTATTGCAAATACTATAGATACTGAAGCAGACGCTTGGTTTTCTGATATTCTTGCGCGTAAATGCCGATTAGTATTTATGACCGATACTTCGCATCGTCTGGTTGATTCAAAATATGCGCATAATTCTGAAATCACGAGCCTTTCGGATGGTTATCCATTTTTAGTGATTAGTAAAGCATCGCTCGAAGATTTAAATACGCGATTAACCGAAAAGCTTCCGATGAATCGTTTCCGACCAAACATCGTTATTGAGGGTTGCGAACCTTATTTTGAAGACACCATGAAATCATTTTTTATTAACGATATTAATTTTTTTGGTGTAAAACTTTGTGCACGTTGTGTAATAACAACAATTAATCAGGATACAGCCGAAAAAAATGAACTAACTGAACCATTGCGTACACTCGTGACTTTCAGAAATTTTAATCGGCGGATTTGTTTTGGTCAAAATTTATTGCATAATAAAACGGGTGTGATTTCAGTAGGAAATGTTATCGAAGTTTTGAACGCATAAAAATCAAAAAAGAGGGGAATTTATTGAATAGTCTATAATTTTGTACAAAATTCGTGTAAAGGGCGTTAGCCTGGTTAAACTTCGAATTTGTTTTGAAAGTACTTAGTATGTGAAATAAGAAAAAATTGAAATCACTTTAAAACCATCAGGTTTAATAATTTTAAAAAAGAAACTTTGCGCAACATCACACATAAAATCTCAACTCTTCGCATTGCCACAGCGCAAGCACACGTCAATTGCAGTTTAGAAACCGTTCAACGTATTGAAAATAACACTGTCCCGAAAGGAAATATTTTAGAATATGCACGTGCAGCGGCATTTTTGGGTGCAAAAAAAACAGCCGATCTCATTCCACATTGTCATCCGGTGAGTATAGATAGTTTAGAAATTACTTTTGAAACGTTTCACGGTTCAGAATCAGAAAAACCTTGTGTAAAAATTCTCGGCACTGCGCAATCTATTGGAAAAACAGGTATTGAGATGGAAATTTTAACTGCTGTCGCTATTGCCGCTTTAACTATTTACGATACGCTCAAACCGATTGATAAAGAGATGGAAATAACAAACATCAAACTTTTAGAAAAAAAAGGTGGCAAAACCGATGTGATGAAAAACTTGCTTGAACCAACGCCGCAATGTGCTGTTTTGGTTTGCTCCGATAGTGTGTTTGCTGGAATTAATATGGATAAAAGCGGTGAGATTTTAAAAAAAATGCTCGAACAATCGGGCGCAAGTGTTATTGATTTTAAAATTTGTTCTGACGATGCGGAAGGCATTGAAAAAATACTTAAAAATTGGATAGAGAATGGCGTAGAATATATTTTTACAACAGGTGGTACGGGTTTAAGCCCAAGAGATAATACAGTAGAAGTAGTTGAAAAAGTTTTAGATTACAAAGTAGCTGGAATTAGTGAAGCGATGCGAAACTTTGGTCAGCAGCGATTACCAACGGCAATGTTGAGCCGAGCCGTTGCAGGCGTTGCACAAAAAACTTTAATAATTACACTTCCAGGAAGTGTGGGCGGCGTTCGCGATGGATTAAATGCTATTCTTCCACACGTTTTTCATGCGAGAAAAATAATATTGGGTGATGTGCATTGAAAAGAAGCGATAAATCGCTTCTCTACAATTCGTAGTTCGTTTCAATTTTCGTTCTACCGGCATAAATAAGTCGAACAACTTCTTCGGGGTCGTCCGTCAGCGGTATCATGTACATATCTTCTGGGTTGACGTTGTGTTCGCGTTCGAGCATCACTTCGCGAATCCAATCAATCAGACCAGTCCAAAATTCAACACCGACTAAAATAACAGGTATCGGTTTTATTTTTTTTGTTTGAATGAGAGTGAGCACTTCAAAAAGTTCGTCCAACGTTCCGAATCCGCCAGGCATAGCAACAAATGCTTGTGCGTATTTAACAAACATCACTTTGCGCACAAAAAAGTAACGGTGATTAATGTTTTTGTCTTCATCAATAAATTTATTATGAAATTTCTCGAAAGGCAAATGAATATTTAAACCCACCGATGCACCACCACCTTCTTGCGCACCTTTATTGCCCGCTTCCATTATGCCAGGTCCGCCACCGGTTATAATTCCGAAACCTTCTTGGGTTAAACGATTTGCAACTGCTACCGTGAGTATGTAATATTTATTATCGGGCTTTGTTCGCGCAGAACCAAAAATAGAAATGCAAGGACCAATATCGCTTAAACGCTCAAAACCTTCCACAAATTCTGCCATGACTTTGAACATTGTCCAAGCATCTTCGGCTTTAATGTCTGTCCATTTTTGAGGGTGAACTTGTTGTATTATTTTTTTCATTTTAAAATTTACTAAAAAATTTATTTAAAATTGGTTTAAGAATGAATTATTTATTACGTAAATATGCTTTTTATGTTTTAAACAGATACTCGGTTTTTTTTAACGACAATTAAATTTCAGTTCTCAGCCGTTCTCACATAAACTGCTGAATATAGTTGCACATTTTACCCACACTTGCGATGTCTAATTGTTTACTAATATTATTTTTTTGGCAAAAATCTTTTATTTTTATTTGTAAACCATTGTTAAACTGTTCGATAAAATCGTTACGATTAAAACTAAATTTATTAAATACATTCGAGCCGATTTTTATGTAGTACGCATCTTTTTTAGATTCATAATGTTCGGGTACTGTTTCAGAATCCATACCATGTTGCTCCACTTCGGCGTGTTTAAAATATTTACTGTGTAAACAAACAACTTTGAGTTTTTTGCTTTCAAATAATGCTTCGCAGTAATCAACGGGTTGATTTGGGCTAATTTGATAGACTCGAAATAAATGTCGCTCACCATTATCTTCTTTAAGTTCGATACCTAAAATTTTAAAAGGCTGAATCGCAATTGGCTCACCTTTCCCATTATTTATAAAAACAATGCCTCTATTTATATCTAATTTGGCGAGAACATTTTTTTCATACACGGAACTATCGGGGAAACTGATGCGCGCCGATAGCCATTTATCTAAAAAATAGGGCGTACCTTTTTTCATGTCATCCGATTCAAAACCTGAGGTTAGATGCGAATTGTAGAGGTCTTCAAAGTTTTTTAAACTCGCACTGTTTACAACTGCTTGAGATAATGTTTTATTGGTTTGAAAAAATAAAAATAGTATTGGAAGGTATGTGATAGACTTCATTCTTAAATTTTTAATAATTTTGAAAATTAAGACTTACAAAACTAATCAAAAAAATTAAATTGAATCCAATTATTTATTCTTTAAAAAAATTTGCTAAGTGTCGTTCCATTTGGTCGAACTCTATTAAAAAACCATCATGTCCAAATTTAGATTTAATAACGCGAAATTCTTTATTCGGAATGTGCGATGCCAAAGTAACTTGCTCTTCTAATGGGAATAATATATCGGTTTCTATACCAACCACTAAAGTTCGCGCAGAAATTTTTGAAAGTGCTGCGTGAATACTCTCTCGGTTGCGACCAACGTTGTGCGAATCCATCGTTTTAGTAATGCTGTAATAGCATAATGCGCTAAATCGTTTTCTCAATTTTTCGCCTTGATAGCGTTGGTATGTCTGCACTTTAAAAATGTCAATATTATTTCGGTTATCGCTTTGCGCTAAGTTATACCCAGAATAACTTCTGTATGTCATCATTCCGATAGCCCGCGCAGCTTCTAAACCTTTAGCACCTGCTTGAATTAATTCTTCTCGCGTTTTTAATTTCAGTACGTTTGCGTCCGAAAAACTTTCGTCGGCTTCAATTGCCATGCGCTGCGTTTCGTTTAGACCAATACTCCATGCTGTCATGTTGGCACCGCAAGCAATTACAGCTATTTGCGTAAAAAAATTCGGATTTTGGATTGCCCATTCTAAAACTTGTTGCCCACCCATTGAACCACCAATGGCAATTTTTATCTTTTCTATTTTAAGAAAGTCTGCCAGCATTTGGTGAGCGCGCGTAATATCTCTGATAGTAATGACTGGAAAAGATTTTCCATAAAATTCATTCGTGTCAGGATTTATACTCAATGCACTCGTTGAGCCATAATGCGAACCGATAATGTTGGCGCAGACAATAAAATATTTTTTTGGATCAAAAAATTTACCCGCACCAATCAAACCACTCCACCAATCGGCTACGTTCGAATTTGCAGAAAGCGCATGACAAACCCAAACAGCGTTATCATTGGCAGCGTTTAAAGTGCCATAAGTGTTGTAAGCAATTTGTAATTCAGGCAAAATTACACCACACTCTAATTCAAAAGGTTGATTGAATAGAACATAACGAACACCATCAACAGTATGTGGAGTTATCTTTAAAAAATCTTTTTTATTTTCTATTGTATTTTCTACTAATAAAGAACTTTCAAATTGTGGTCGTTCAATCAGCATTTGTAAAATTTAAATCTTTGTATAATGTTAAAAGTTAGTGGCAAATACATATAAACCACTAACCTTTATTTATGTTTCATTAAAAAAGTTACCGCGCCGCTTGCGCAGCGCGGCTTTCTTTTATTAATTAAGTACCAATTGCGAATCGTAAACACTCTGTAATGCTTGAACAATATCAGCTTTAATATCGTCTATGTGCTCAATACCTACGCTGATGCGAAGTAATGTAGGCGTAACTCCAGCTTGTAATTGTTCTGCTTCGCTCAACTGCTGATGCGTTGTGGCTGCAGGTTGAATAATTAAAGTTTTAGAATCACCCACGTTTGCCAAATGACTGATGAGCTTTAAAGAATCAACAAACTTAATAGCATTCTCTTTTGCGCCTTTTAATTCAAAACTTAGAACACCACCGAAACCGCGTTTTAAATATTTGGTTGCTAAATCGTGATACGGCGAACTTTTTAAACCTGGGTAATTAACTTTTGCCACTTGTGGATGCGCCTCTAACCAATGCGCTAATTTGAGTGCATTATCAACTATGCGTTCAACGCGAAGCGAAAGTGTTTCAACACCTTGTATTAATTGCCAAGAATTGAATGGTGAAATTGCTGGACCCCAATCGCGGAGACCTTCTACGCGTGCACGAATGATAAAATTAATATTGCCAAACGGCCCCTTAACACCAAACACATCGTTAAAAACTAAACCATGATAACCTGCACTTGGCTCAGTGAATTGTGGAAATTTACCTGAACCCCAATCGAATTTACCGCCATCAACAATTACACCACCGATACTTGTGCCATGACCGCCAATCCATTTTGTAGCCGATTCAACAACGATATCAGCACCATGCTCTAACGGACGAAATAAAAAACCACCCGCACCAAACGTGTTATCAACAATTACAGGAATACCGTGCGCGTGTGCAACAGCAGCAATGGCTTCAAAATCCGGAATATTAAAAGCAGGATTGCCAATAGTTTCTAAGTAAACGGCTTTGGTTTTAGTATCGAACAGACGCTCAAAATCACTCGGTGAATCGGTAGCTGCAAAACGCGCTTCAACACCTAAACTTTTGAATTGAACTTTAAACTGGTTGTATGTACCGCCGTATAAATTTTTGGTTGAAACAATATTATCGCCAACAACTGTAATATTATTGATAGCAATAAATTGCGCTGCCTGACCTGATGCAACCGCTAATGCTGCAACACCACCTTCTAAAGCAGCAATGCGTTTTTCAAAAACATCCGTCGTTGGGTTCATTAAGCGCGTGTAAATATTACCGAACTCTTTTAAACCGAACAGATTGGCACCATGCTCAGAGCTGTTAAAAACATAACTCGTAGTTTGGTATAATGGCACCGCGCGACTGGTGGTAGTTGGGTCAACTACTTGACCTGCGTGTAATTGTAAAGTTTCAAAACGTTGATTCGACATAAGAATAATTTTATTTTAATTTAAAAATGAATTTAACACAAGTTGACGCACTGATACTGCGACAAAGTTTAATGAAACGAACTATTGAATTTTTTAACCCTCTGCAGAAAAATTAAAAATAAAAATAGTGCATTAACTTAAACGGTATCGCTTGAGCAGTAGCAACAACAATTATTGTTGAAAGATAAAATGATTTCGGGAATAGTTTTGCGCGCAAGGACGCAATTAGAGTTTAGCATGACTTTAGTTTTTATAATTCCAGAAATATTTCTGGAAGGTTGAGGCACCTTGCTTAGCAGGTTGCCCGAGGTTCATTGAGCCTTTTCTCTCCCCTCGTCTGTATAAAAACAATTCTTTGTCACTTTGCGGTGTACTTCAGAACTGAATACATTGCAAATATGAAACATGAAATTGTATTAACCAAATTCAAAGTGAATAACATTGAATTATTTTTCAAAAAAAATAAATTTTAACTAAAAATTAAGAGTTGTGGATTAATTCTTCAGAAAATAATGTAAATTTTTAAAGTTTTTTTACTTCAGAGGTGTTTGTGGTACATCTCCTTCTGAATTTTTAAAACGCACATTAATTTTATAGTTACGATTAATACTACGGACCATCGGCGAAGCAATCATTTGCATAACAGTTACGGCGCGCTTGCGTGCAGCTTCAAACGAATTATTTTGCGGCGAATACACATCGTCGCGAAAAGCCTGTCGTAATTTATTAACGTTGTCGTTAAAATCCTGCGGATTCAGTTCGCGCATCCAACCGACGTCTAAATTTTCTACTTTCGGAAAAACTTCGTGCGAAAGAATTTGAGGTTGCGGTAATGTAATAACAACAGATTGATTGGCATTGTCAACACTGACATCGAAATACTGATTGAGATTAAATCCGATTTTGATGATACTGATAGCCGTAATTTCAACCGATGTTGCCGACACATTGTAACCCATCATTTTAGTAGAGTTACTCACTTTAATACCTTTTTTATCTCGAACTTCAGTGACAGCTAATTCGACAATCGCTTTTTCAATTTTTTCTTGCATCAACCCGCGCGCTTTAGAAAAATCGCGAATAGCACCTGCCGATTGCAAACGTTTTATAGTTGGACGCAAACCTTCGGCAAGTGCAATGCCGCAGGGTGTTTCAACCGTGTTTCCTTTAACAGAAAGTTTACCATCTTGCGTTTTTAATACCGTAGAAAGTATTTGTGTAATAAAAAAACAAGTGTATTTCGAGGCAACTTCGTTTAAAATATCGCTCGCATTAGCCGATTGGTTTTCGTACCACGCTTCGTAAAGTCGCGAAGAAGTATCTTGCAAACTCATAAAATCATTATGGTATAGCGTTTTAATCGTCGGATGAATTTTATCGTACTCTTTTAAACACAGTGCTTTTGTCGGTTCATCTAAACCCATGCGGTTACAAACGTGCGTCAGCAATGCGCCGTTGAACTGATAAATAAGATTATCAAAATCTTTTGGATACTTATTAGGCGCACTTAAAATTTCGAGTGCGCGATTATCATCAACATTAAATTGAAAATTGGCTTCTTTATACGTTAGTTGCATTGCGCGCGGAATAGATGTTGTTTGCCCACCCGTATCGAAAAAAACGGCATAAACCATGTAAGCGGTTGCGCAGAGTGCTGCTAAAAAAATTAATTGCTGCAAGTTACTTGCTTTTTTAGGTTGTTCCGGTAGTTTGTGGTGCGTCGTCATAGGCTAAAAATGTAAAATTTTTCTACGAATGTAGTATAAAATATAAAAAATTAAGCAATAAGCTATTACTTTGCACTAAAATAAATCACTTTAATACTTATAAAATGTTGAAACCTTATCAAGCGAATTTATTAAATGCTATGGCTTTGCTGCTTATGGGCGGTTGGGCTTTTTTAGAAAAAGGAACTGCTGCACCAACTTCTCTCATTCCTGTATTTGCAGGCGCAGCTTTGCTTTCTATGACAACTAAAATTAAAGATGGAAATAAAAATACGGCGCATATTGCTGTTATAATAACTTTCATCATGATTTTAGGTCTGATTGTACCGTTGCGACACGAAGCAGCATTGGGCGATACGGCTGGAATTTTTAGAGCCGTCGTGATGTTACTAACTTCTATAATAGCCATGGTTGTTTTCATACAAAGTTTTATTGCTGCACGCAAGGCACGTTTAGCAAATTAAATAGCAATTAAGAATTACGACTTTTGAAATGTCGTAATTCTTAATTTTTAATGAATTTTAGTAGCGCGTAGCGCGCCTTAATAGTTGTAGTCGAAAGAAAATAAAATTAAGTGCGGCGCATTTTAACAAAAAAAACTATATTGAGGTGCAGTGCACCTCAATATGAAACATTAATTTTTATTAACTTTAGCCCCCATAAAAGTTATTTTTACCCTCCCAAAAATTAACTTTCCATTTATGCGTTTATTCTATACAAACATACACTTTGAGCATACTTCTAACAAAAAAATGGTGGCAAACTTCAATAATCTTACTTACGCTTTCAGTCAAGATTATTAGTCAACCTACTGTTCAGTGGGATAAAACGTTTGGCGGTTTAGGTTTCGATGATCTGACAACTGCCTCGCGAACGCTGGACGGTGGGTATCTTTTATGCGGTTTCAGCGGTTCGCCTAACAGTTTTGATGTTACAGAAAAAAGTCGTGGTGGCGATTCAGACTATTGGATTGTCAAAACAGATAGCCTCGGAAATAAAATAATTGATAAACGCTATGGTGGTTCTGGGCACGATGTGTGCCAGAAAGTTATCCAAAATGAAGAAGGATTTTTACTCGTCGGCGAAAGTGATTCTAATAAGGGTGGCGATAAAACAGAAAACTCTAAAGGTGGAAACGATATTTGGTTAATTCAGATTAGACCCGATGGGACATTTGTTTGGGATAAAACTTTAGGGGGCAGTGGCGAAGATTTACCTAAGAGTGCGATTAAAACATCGGACGGCGGATATATTATTGCGGCACAATCTAATTCAAACACTTCTGGCGATAAATCGGAAGATAGTCGCGGTGATTATGATTTATGGATTGTAAAAATTGATAAACTTGGCAACAAAATTTGGGATAAAACATTTGGTGGCAGTGGTAAAGATGATTTTCCGACGGCACTGATAAAATTAAAAAATGGTAATTATTTGGTCGGTTGCGGTAGTTCCTCCGGTATATCGAATGAACATACAGCACCTTCACGCGGTTCGCGCGATTTTTGGATTGTTGAATTTGATGGAAACGGCAATAAAATAATGGATAAAGGTTTTGGTGGAAACGCATCGGATGATCTGTTCGGTATTCAACAGGTCAGCGATGGATCTATTTTTTTGGCGGGAAGTTCAAAATCGGAAGCTAACGGCGATAAGACAACACCAAATTATGGCGATTCGGATTATTGGCTTATAAAATTAGATAAGAACTACAAGAAAATTTGGGATAAAACTTACGGCGGTAAAGCGCAAGATAATTTAGTTTTTATAGACCAAAACAAAACAGGTTACATTCTTATTGGTGGAAATTCGTCTTCGCCGGCAAGTGGCAACAAAACGGATTCCGTTCAGCATGGATTACAAGATTTTTGGCTCTTATATTTGGATGAAGAAGGCAAACAAATTTGGGATAGAAATTATGGTGGCGCAAGTAACGATGTGCCAAAAGACATTGTCGCTTCAGGCGATGGCAGTTATTTAATTTGTGGTATTTCAAGCAGCAATAAAAGTTTCGACAAAACTGAAAATTGTAGGGGCGAACAAGATTACTGGATTGCCAAAATTCGCTGTTTTTTTGATGTGACACTCGGAAACGATACTTTGGTGTGCAGTGCGCGCCCTGTAACTTTTGATGCCACCGTTAATAATTGTAAAAACTGTTTGTATAGCTGGAGTACGGGCGAAGCTACACCGCGCATAACCGTGACACCTGCGCAAACACAAAAAATTAATATCACCATCACGTCTTCCGATGCGTGTATTTTTCGAAAAGATATAAATTTAGTGCTTATTCCCTCGCCAGATTCTGCGACGTATATTGTAAAGCCTCCCAGTTGTCGCGACGATAACAACGCCGTTATCGCACTCGATTATGCGCATGGCGGAACACCACCGTATTTTTTAGTCTTAAATAAAGATACCTTCGCCCGACAAATTTTTATTGATAAGCTCAAAGCGGGCGATTACACCGTATCTTTAGTAGATAAAAAAGGCTGTTTGTATAATTCCAGAGTTGTCGTTCCGAATCCACCTGTGTTTAATGTTTTTATAACGCCTTCTTTCAATTTACCCTTCGGCGATAGTTTTAGATTGCAAGCCTCGGCGAGTAGTGTTTTGGCGCGCTATTTTTGGAGCGATAAAACTATTCATACCCTCGATACCATATTAAAACCTTTCGATTCACAAACGTATTCATTTACTGGTGTTGATACACTCGGTTGTTCGCGCACTATTTCGATGCAAGTTGTTGTTCGTCGCGATAATTTATATTTTCCGCCCAATGTTTTTTCACCAAATGGCGATTTAATAAACGATATTTATAAAATATACGGCGGTAGCACTGTGGTGAGTATTGATAATTTTATGATTTTTAATCGTTGGGGCGAATTTATGTATCAATCGCCACGCATTTATCCGAGCGATGTTTATGAAGGTTGGGATGGACGATTTAATAATAAAGATGCTCCAACGGGCGATTATATGTTCACTGCACAAGTGAAATATATTGACGGCAGAATTGAACGCATTAAAGGCGATTTTGTATTAATGCGGTAATATTTGTTATTCGTTGTTCGCATACCTTATATTTTCATTTTTGAACCTTTCATTTCGCAATAGAGTTCAAAAATGAAACTTTACCATCAAGCAACGTTCAAAAACCACCTACTCCAATATTTTAAACGTCGTTCTACGATTACTTTGATGCTGCTCCTCCGTACATTTTTCGCAAATACAACTCACAGCAGGTTGTGTTTCGCCGTAACCTTGCGGGCGTAAACGAACTGTTTCAATCCCACGCGAAATTAGATATTCTACTGCTGACTCAGCGCGTTTTTGACTGAGTGTTAAATTATAAGAGTCTTTGCCGCGACAATCCGTATGGCTTGATAGTTGAATTTTTATGGACGGATTATTTTGAAGTAAATTACCTAATTCATTCAGCTTCGGTTTAGCATCGTCGCGAATATCCCACTTGTCGTAATCGTAATAAATATTTTCTAAAGTAATTTCTTTATTTTTAAAAATATGCTCAAGCAGAATTTCAACCTCATACGTTTTTTCAGGATTAGCAGCATCGCGCGATAAACCTTTGGATGTGAAAGTTGCTGTATTATTCAAGTAATCAGTTTTATTAGCAATGAAGCTATAATCTGTGTTATCGTCTAAATTTATACTTATAAACCCCTCTTGATTAACAGTGAACTGCTTCGAGCTTTCAGTTTTAAGTAATTCTTTCGGATTTTTAGTGGATGGAAGATAGCTGATAGCTGATAGCTTGACCGTTGAACCCAACAAAGGTTTTCTTCCTAAAACTTTAGAATTAGGGTTATCGGGATTAGCGTAAATTTTTTCTAAAACATACACATCCAAAGTGTTTTTATAAATTAATTTACTCGGCGCGATTATTTTTGGTGTATCGAGTTTAATGACTACTGGTCGCGGAGGCGGCGTAAAACGCTCGAAAGAATAAATGTCGTCGTTGCCTTTGCCACCTAAACGATTGGAAGTAAAATATCCTCGAATAGTTAACGGTTGACAGTTGACAGTTGATATTCCTTTGTTTTTTTTATCAACTGACAACTGACAACTGTCAACTATAATAAATCCAAAATCATCTGCACCACTATTTATTGGTGCTTTTAGATTTTCGGGCGTTGACCAGTCGCCATTTTTTTGATGTACTGATTTAAAAATATCGAAACCACCCATACCTTGCCAATAATCGGAAGCAAAATAAAGTGTGTCTCCATCAGTAAACGGGTAACTTTCATTGCCAATTGTGTTTACACTACGTGGCATAAGTTTAGGTTCGGTAAAACCGTCATTACTCAATGGGCAATAATATAAATCGTAACCACCCCAACCTTCTGCATCGTTCGCCGAAAAATACAGCATTTTACCATCAAGTGTAATGTGCGGCGATAGGTAGTTTACTTTGTCTTTACAGAAACTCAAAATTTCGGGTGTTGTCCAAGTGCCATTAATTCGATTGCAATAAAATATTTTTGTGTATTGAATATCAACATCTTTCTCTCCACCCGATCGAACAAAAAGCACTTTATCACCCGATTCCGTAAACGTAGCTGAAGCATCATTAAAATCAGAATTGAGTTCAGAAATGAACTGTGGGCTATTACCTTTGATCTTAGAGTTATTCTCATTTAGCTGTTCATTTCTCGAAGCTGATAGCTCATAGACATACAAATCAGTAAATTTTTTTCCAGTCCAATTGTAATTCTTATCGCCTTTCGAGGTGGGTCTATCGGAAGTAAAAACTATCTTATTTTTTTCAAAAATAGCGGGCGCATAATCATTTTGTGGCGAATTAAAAGGTGCATTTAAAACGCGAAAACCCGAATAGGCAGTATCGTTCAACCAAGTTTGCGCTATTTGGCAAGCAGCAATATCTTTTTTAAACTCATAGGGCGAACCGATTTCTGCCCCAAGCGTTTTAAAAGTTTCTATCGCTTCTTTGTAATGCTCCGATTTCTTGAGCGTTTGCGCGTATTGTTTCAATGCTTCAATACCTGCTCCACCGTCGTATGATTTTTTTAACCACGTTTCCGCTTTCGGGTAATCGTGCAACTGGTTATAACTTTCGGAAAGTTGGAGCGCAATTTTATTTTTTTCTACACGCGATTTTGAAGCAACGTATTCTTTTTCAAAGAACTTACTCGCTACGGCATATTGCTTACGCTCAAAAGCTGTTTTGCCGTCGTGAATTTTAATTTCGTAGGTGCAAGACGAAAAAATGAAAAGTAAAAAGTGAAAAGTAAATAATAAAAGTAAGTTCTTCATCAAAAATTTTTAAAAAATTACTGAAGTTCTTCATTAAAAAAAGTCTGTAATAATTTATCTGGTGAAAGTGATTTAGATGCTTCACTTTTTACTGAAAGAGCGGAAGCAAATTGAATAGCATCTAACGATCTTAATCCATAATTACCATATTTTTCAAAGAGTTTTTTAGCTAAATTTATGAGCTCTTTATTTAATAAAATAACGCTAAATTTATCATCATCGTTGTTGTTTAAATCTTTCTCAAATAGTTTAATAAGTTCCAGTGCAATTGTTTTATCAAACTCATGTTTCCTTACTTTTTTCCAAACAATTGAGTCAAATTCTAGAATTGAGATTTCAGAGATGAATATTTTAGTTACCTTGTTATCTTCTAAAAATTTTATTACTTCGTAAGAGTCCACCTCTTCATGATATAATTTAAACAAAGAAGATGTGTCCAAGAAAATTCTCATAAGTATTCACGTCGTTCTTCTATAACTGCTTCTGAGAAAGAACTTTTGTAACTTTTTGTCAGTTCACGTGCTTTAGTGAAATTAAATTTTGAAAAATCTAACACTTTTTCAGATTCTGATGGAGTATAATCAGAGTGAGTTTTTGGTATTGAAACAACGTAAATTCCTTTTCCTAATATTTCAGAAAATTTTAGTTCAGGTTTTTTTGAAACATTTACCTCCAAATTTTCAGTTTCCCAATCTTCACCATACCTTTCTTTCATCAAATCATCCAAAAATGATGTTTCAACGTTTTTTGTTAATTCACGTGCTTTAGCCCAATTAAAATCAATTAAATTAAGTTTTTTTGTTGACTTCGTCACTGTAGGGTTAGCCAATGCTGCAACAGGCTCTTCCATCAGAAATGTGTTTGAATCTACGTCATCAACCAACTTATAGGGTTGTTTTACCTCTACATCGTCTAAAAAAATAACGATTACTTTTTTAGCATTAACAGGCGCTTCAACTCCTTCATTGAATTTTATTATACCATCTTCGTAATTACCAGATAAAGTAACCATAATTATTGATTAACGGAGATTCAAAATTACAGGTTTTTTTTTATTGTGCGCAATTTTTAGATGAAATTCAAGTAATTTTTATTTTTATAAATTGAACTCACATAAACCAAAAGTTAACACAAAAAATAAAAAAATAGCAATCAACTATTTAATAATTTCTTCCTTTTCTTTGAATATAACGCCATAATCTTTCAGTTCGTCTAAAACGGGTTCATAAACTTCTTTCATGATTGGAATATTAACACCGATAGAATTTATTTTACCGAGCATGACGAGCTTAGCGAATATGCCAAGTGGTAATCCCACTAATTTTGCCATTGCAGTTACTTCGCTGTTTTCGCCTTTCATAACAAGCGTAGAAGTAAGGCGATAATTTTTACGTGCCAATTCGTATTCTAATTCGTGCTGCATGATAACCATATCTTTATCTGTTGGTTCGAGATGCCATTTTTCGAGCAGCAAATTTTCGAGAATCAGTGCAGGTGTAGCATTTTTTAAACGAATTTTTCGTTTACTAAATAAGCCCAGCCATTCTAATTTTTTCATCACATCCGAATCAAGCGATTCGCCGATGAGCGTCGAAACTTTTTCTTTTACACTACTACCTACAACATTACCAACGTACGCATCAATGAGTTCATGGTACGTTATTTCTTCTGAATCGAGAATCGGAAACGAACCGTCCGTTAAACCAATTTGAACAAGCGCATTCCAAGCGCGGCAAAAACCTTTAGCACGCAACGTGCCACGCAAGAGTTGAGAAATTGGTCCGAGATCGTATAAATCGCGATATAAAAGCGAATCGCGATTAACATAAGCTTCATATTCACCCACTCCAGGAATATGAACAGGCATTGTTTGTGCAAAAATGCGATTATAGGGTACGTAACGCAATTTATCGTCTTCAACAAATTGCGCAGTTCCTTGTCCTGCTAATACAACATTCCGCGGATTCCAAGAAAATTTATAATTCCAAGGATTTGTATCGCTTTCAGGCGCAACCAATCCGCCAGTGAAAGATTTAAACGATTTTAACCTGCCACCTTTCGCTTTAACGTTATCAATTTTTTGCTTACCGCTCATGTGGTCAATACCTGGATCTAAACCCATTTCACCCATAAAAATCAAAGCTCTATCGCGTGCTTCATCGCCGAGCGCGTACATCTGTTTAGAAATATACGATGCTGTAATCAAATGCTTTTTAAGTTTCAAACAATCTTGTGCCACCTCCAGATGTAAATGTGCCGGCAGTAAAGAAATTACCATATCGGAACGACCAATTAATTCGCGTCTATCATTTACTTTAAGCGCATCGAGCCACGTTGCGCGACCGTTTGGATGTCCGCCCACTTTTTTTGCTGCTACTTCATGATCTGCATCAGCTACTGTAACAAACCAATTATGTTTTTTTGATTCTTCTAAAATGTATTGAATAAGCGCATTCGATGAACGACCCGCACCAATAATCAAAATATTATTCATTGTAAACTTTTTTTCTTTACTTCCAACCCTTGAAGTGCGAAATTAAAGCATTGCCGTAAGAAAAGAAAATTTAATCCCGTTATGTTATTGAAATAAAAATTTCATCCAAACAGTTTTCACTTGCACAACGCATTGTAAAATGCGTTTTATTTGAATTTTTATGTCATACAGAAAAATTACTTTAGTTTGCATCATCGAAAATAGAAATAACGGCTTAAACTAAACAACGTTGTTTAATAATAGTTAATTTTGAGCGTTTAAGTGCGAGAGGAATTACTTTTTTAATGAGTGCATTTATAAATTAATCAACTGATAGATTCAACATGAGAAAAATCATATTTCTTATAGCGTTACCTTTTTTATTTTCAACGGGTGCCGAAGCGCAAAAACGTAAACCAATACCTAAACCTATTCCCAAAACAAAAACGATGGCTACTGATTATATTTCTGAATGGCGCGAAATTGATTCGTTAACAGAAAACGGATTGCCGAAATCGGCGAATGAAAAAACGTTGATGCTTTATACCAAAGCAAAATCAGAAAATAACGCACCGCAAGTTATCAAAACGTTGATGTATCGCGCAAAGTTTGTGATGCAACTCGAAGAAAAAGAAGGGTTTGCAGCATCTCTCAAACTTTGGGAAGAACAAACGCGCGCCGAAGATTTCCCAATTAAGCCTATCATGCAATCGCTTTTAGCGAATATGTATTACAGGTATTTTGCGCGCAGCCAATGGAAAATCTTACAACGCACAACAATTGCCAACGATAAAAATAATGATTTTGAAACGTGGTCGGCTGAAAGATTTATTGATACTTCAGCAAGTTTATATCGTGCTTCTTTAACGGATGCTCGTTTAAAAATAATTAGAACCGAAGCTTTTAAAGATATTATAGAAGAAGGTGCTGAATTTAAATTGCGCCCAACACTTTTCGATGTTTTAGCAAATACTGCTTTGAATTTTTTTAATGACGATAAAAATTATTTGCCGCACAGCACCAATAATTTTATGCTCGATAAAGAAGACTATTTCTCTGACGCTGAAACATTTATAAAGATACCGTTAAACGCGACAGAAAATTCGGAGCATAAATTGTGGGTTTTGCGATTATACCAACAACTCATCGAATTTCATTTAAATGATTCTGAAAAAACTGCGCTGACGCAAATTGAACTCGCAAGATTAAGATTTGTACACGATCAAGCCGTGCTTGAAAATAAAGATGCGTTGTATCAGTCGCGATTAGAAAATTTTTATAAAACAATTGAGCGCGATTCAAACTGTATTTTAGTAGCCAATACTTTGGCTGAATATCGCATCGAACGCGGAAATAGTTGGAAGCCGAATCCTTTAAATTTAAATCGTTACGAAAAAGTTGCGGCGCAGGAGATTCTCTCAGACGCGCTCAAAAAATTTCCAACAGCCTACGGCGCAGCTACGGCGCGTCAAACATTAAAAACATTAGAAGCAGAAACACTCAACGTAAACACTGAAAAAGTTTATTTGCCGAATGAAAACTTACTAATGCGCTGCAATTTCACGAATGTGAAAGAAGTTTTTTTCCGAATCATAAAAGTCAGTACCAAATTTAATTTCGATTCAAACGATAATTATCCTGATGCGCTGCGCAAATCGCCTTTTTTAAAACAATGGAGTGTAACACTGCCAGAAGAAACAGATTTAAACGAGCACAGCGTTGAATTGAAAATAGACAAATTACCACTCGGTCAGTATTTTATTTTAGCGAGCACAAATTCAGTTTTTAGCAAAGTGACTGAAAAAACGAAGTCATTTACTACTTGCGCTGCGCGTTTTCAAGTTTCAAACATCGCTTACTTTATAAAAAATGAAACGGAACAAACACAATTTGCGATTGTTCATCGTAAAACGGGAGAACCCTTGCTAAACGTTGCTGCTGAATTTTACCAAAATGAATACCGCGATAATAAAAGCAGAAATATTAAAATTGGCAATCGCGCAAGTGATGAGAATGGGTTTATTATTCCAAATATCAAACAAAACGTCAACTTCAGTGTCATTTTTTCAAAAGGTGCTGATAGTTTGGTCGGCGAAGGCAATTATTATCGGTACGGAAATAATTATGCTCAGAGTAATGATGCCACAAATCGCTCAACTAATACGCTTTTTTTTTTAGATAGAAGTTTGTACAGACCAGGGCAAACGCTTTATTACAAGGCTTTGGTTTTTAATAGAACTAACAATACGGCATTACAAGCCAATCCTAAAATTATTCCGAACAAAAATGTAACGATAACCCTGATTGATGCGAACGGACAAAAAGTTTCGGAGCAAACCGCTACAACGAATAGGTTTGGCACCGTCAATGGCAGTTTTGTTTTGCCAACATCGGGTTTACTCGGCGATATGCACTTGCAAAGCACCGAAAATGGATACCAAAATTTTAAAGTAGAAGAATATAAACGCCCAAAATTTGAAGTAACGGTGCAACCGTTAAAAGGTGCGTCTGTTTTAAATGAAAAAATAAAAGTTTTAGGAAAAGCTTTTGCTTACTCGGGTGCGAATTTAGATGGCGCTAAAGTTAAATATCGCGTACAACGCAGCGTTGCTTTGCCTTACGAATATGATTGGTTTTGGGGTTTCCGACGCAATGCGCCTGCCGAAATTGCCAATGGCGAAATTATGACAGATGCCGGCGGTAATTTTGAAATTCCTTTCACGGCATTACCTGATTTACAATATCCTAAATCCGTTAAACCGACGTTTACTTACACCATTTACGCTGATGTAACGGATATAAACGGCGAAACACATAGCGCGCAAAATTCAGTGCGAATGGGTTACACGAGTTTAATGTTTTCTGAAACGATGCCTGCTTCTGTTGAACTAAAAAAGTTGGATAGTACAAACATTAGAGTAACTAATTTGAACGGTGAAGCCATAGAAACTTCGGTGCATTACAAAATTGAATTACTCACGCCACCTGCTAAAGAATTTATTAATCGTTATTGGGAATTACCCGATACAAATTTGATGCGGGAATTAGAATTTAAAAAGTTTTTTCCGCAATATCCATACAAAAATGAAGATCAAATAGCGCATTGGATGATTAATAAAATAATCTCTGAGGGCGATGTGAAGATTAACGATAATCCAGAAAGTTCTACAATAGAATTAAAAAAACGCATTATTCAAACAGGCACTTACCGATTTACATATTTTGCCATTGATAAAAGCGGTGATACCATTACGCAAATTCAACACGTTACCGTTTTTGAAACAGGTGTTTCCGCGAAAACATCGGAGGTGCTTTCCATAAATGTTAACAAACAAAAATTTGAACCGCTCGATACACTTTCTGTCAATTTGAATACGCGCAGTGGCATTTTTCATGCACTCATTCAGGAAGATTACGACGGCAAAGTGCAGCAAAGTGTTTGGAAAAAGATTTCTGCTTCGCAAAATTATATGCGACTGATAGAAGAAAAACATCGTGGCGGATTTAGTTTGAATATTATTGGCGTGAGAAATAATCGTCCATTCTCATTCAATCAGAATGTGATTGTGCCATTTACGAATAAAGACTTGCAAATTAAATACGAAACGTTTAGAGATAAATTAGAACCTGGCGTGAAAGAAGAATGGCGGATAACAGTTTTAGGAAATAAAAAAGAAACTGTTGCCGCTGAAATGGTGGCTACTCTGTACGATGCTTCACTCGATGCTATTTACAAACACGATTGGTCGTTGTTTTTATTCAATCAACGCAGTTTGCGCAATGGTTTTCAAAATCAGCAATTTAGTTCTGAAACAGGGCAAGTTTTTTACGATGAAAATAATTTGGTTGGTGTACTAAGCGATGAACCGCGTAATGCACCAAGTATCAATAATTTTGGTTTGTATTCTTCTGAACAAGCCAGAAGCCGTGGCGTAATATATGATATGGCTGTGCCGATGATGGCTCAAGGAGCGACAGGAAGGGCAGCAATGAAGTCAAAGGTAAATGATGTCAGTGCTTCCTTTAGTGTAAGTGAGAAACAGCTAGTTAAGTTCGTTCCTCCTCGTGTCATAGAACAGGATGAATTGGTTTCTGAGAAAAAAACAGAGCCTCAACCCGTCAAACTCCGCACCAACCTCAACGAGACTGTATTTTTTTATCCTAATTTGCAAACTGATTCGAGTGGCAATATTGTCATTAAATTCACAATGGGTGAAGCATTAACGCGTTGGAAATTTTTAGCTTTTGCTCACACACCCGAATTACAAAACGTGTTGAGTGAAAAAATCGTAATCACGCAAAAAGATGTAATGATTGTGCCAAACGTTCCACGCTTTTTGCGCGAAGGCGATAAAATAGTTTTAACGGCGAAAATTAATAATTTATCTGGTAGAGTATTGAGTGCAACACCGAAATTAATAATTAAAAATCCATTGAATGGCGAAGAAGTTTCTTCTAAATTTCTCATTGAACCGCAAACTAAATCTTTAGATTTAAACAATGGCGCAAGTGGTGTAGCAAAATGGTTAGTAACAATGCCGAGTAATTACACATTGCCCGTTACTTTGCAATATTCCGTAACAGCAGGAAATTTTAGTGATGGCGAAGAAAACGTGGTGTCCGTTTTAACCAATCGCGAATTGGTTACAGAAACTATGCCGATGGCTTTGCGCAGTGAGCAAACAAAAACGTTTATATTCGAAGCACTGGAAAAAGCGAAAACATCGAAAACGCTCACGCATCAATCACTCACATTGGAGTTTACAAAAAATCCCGTTTGGTATGCGGTGCAAGCGTTGCCGTACATCATGGAATATCCGCACGAATGCGCAGAGCAAATTTTTAGTCGCTACTATGCGAATTCCATTGCGAACAATGTGGTAAAAACGATGCCACAAATCAGTGCTGTTTTTAAACAATGGAACACCTACGAACCCGACGCGTTAAAATCGAATTTAAATAAAAATGCAGCGTTAAAATCAGCTTTACTGGAAGAAACACCTTGGGTATTGACGGCGCAAAGCGAAGAATTGCAGAAAAAAAATATCGCGTTGCTGTTCGATTTAAATAAAATGGCAGACGAACAAGCGACGGCACTCAAAAAATTACGCGAACGCCAAAACGCAGATGGCGGTATTTCTTGGTTCGGTGGCGATTACAGTAATTGGTTTATCACGCAGCATATTTTATCGGGTCTCGGTCATCTCAAAAATTTGGGCGTAACGGATGCTGCGCACGATGCTGAAATGAAAAACTTTAGAGATAAAGGTTTTGAATTTTGCCGTGTGCAAGTCGAAAAATATTATGCTGAAATAGAAAAAGATGTCGCCAAAAAATATACAAAATGGGAGGATGATCATTTGAGTGCAAGCGTATTGCAATATTTTTATGCAGAAAGTTTCTTTGAAAAAAAATCGCAGCTCAAACCCGTAGTTGCCGATTATTTTTTAGGTCAGATAAAAAAATATTGGACTAAGCGCAGCATTTACGAACAAACGATGATGGGTCTCATTTCGTTGCGGCGCGCTGATAACGTTACGGCGCAAGCCATTTTAAAATCTTTGAAAGAACGCGCGATACAGAATCCGGAACTCGGAATGTATTGGAAAAATCAATGGAGCTATTTTTGGTACGAACAACCCGTTGAAACGCAAAGTCTTTTGATTGAATTTTTTGATGCGATGAATCAAAAAAGCGACGTGGATGAAATGAAAATTTGGTTGATAAAAAATAAGCAAACCAATGCTTGGCGCACAACAAAAGCGACGAGTGAAGCCATTTATGTGCTTTTAAAAACAGGTGGAACAAATTTAGACGTTGATTCGCCAAATCCTACGATAACTATTGGTGACACACCACTTGATTTAAGCACTACTAAAATGGAAACAGGAACAGGTTATTTTAAAAAAGAGATTGCTGTAACTGATATTGCCAAGCAACCGACGCAAATTAAAATAACCAACCCGAATAAAAATATCGCGTGGGGTGCTATGTACTGGCAGTATTTTGAAAATTTAGAAAATATTAAAGATTTTAATGCCACACCGCTCAAACTTAAACGCAATATTTTTAAACAAAATATAACAGATAAAGGAACAGTTTTGGAACCCATCGCATCGCAAACATTAGTAGCCGGAGATAAAATTATTGTAAGAATTGAATTGGAAGTGGATAGAGAAATGGAATTTTTGCATCTGAAAGATTATCGAGCATCGGGTTTAGAACCTATTAATACTTTGAGCGGTTACAAATATTCTGGAGGTTTGGGTTATTACGAAAGTACGCGCGACGTGGCGACGGATTTCTTTTTTAGTCGAGTTATGCCCGGTAAATTCGTTTTTGAATATCCTTTGGTAGTGAATTTATCTGGAACGATGTCGAACGGTTACGCAAAAATTCAAAGTATGTATGCGCCAGAATTTTCGGCGCACTCGGAAGGAATGAGTATCATTATAAAATGATTTATTTTTGAAAACTCGAATGCTCTCAAATTTTGATTTAGTTTAGAAAATTATTTTTATGAAGAAAATTATTTTGTTTTTTTTATTTGCAGTTACAACATTTCACATCAGCTACGCGCAAACAGTTGATACGTTTTTAGTGCACCTAATGAATAAAAATGCTGAAAAATTTGCGACGGTCATGGCGAATCCTGAAAAATATCGCTTACAAATTTTATATACGCAAATCAATAGGGATGAAAAAAATTTCCCGAAGTTTACGTCTCATAGTTTCAGATTAAACCCAAACGAATATTTTTATCCTGCTTCGACGGTAAAATTTCCAGCGTGTATTCAAGCGTTGGAAAAAATTAATCGGCAAAAAGATAAAAAATTTACGCGCAACAGCATCATGCTGACAGACGGTATTGATTCTGAATTAACGCGGCAATATACGGATAGCACTAATTTAGTTCAAAACGGATTTCCGAGCGTAGCAAGTTACATCAAAAAAATACTTTTGGTGAGTGATAATGATGCCTTCAATCGCTTGTTTGAATTTATTGGTCAAGAAGAATTTAATGCAACGCTACAAAAATCGGGATTTCCTTCAACGCGTATTGTGCATCGTTTATCGCTGCCCGTTTCGCAAGAAAAAAATAAAATAAGCAACCCTATTACTTTTATCGGTGAAAGTAGTTGGCAAAATGCTTACAAAAAATTCATTAAAATATCGTCAGATGATGCGCCGAATATAGATAAATTTTTATCGCTTACGAAAACAAACGATAAACTAATTTTAGATACCGTTTTTACTGAGCCTAAACGCGTTTCAAAATATATTTTTCCGCAAATAAAACCAGTACTTTTAGGTAAAGGCGAAATAATTGATGGTAAAGTGACTGATAAACCTAAAGATTTTACGCAAAAAAATAATTTTCCGTTAGAAGCGCAGCAAAAAATGTTGCGAAGACTAATTTTTCCTGAAGCTACGCCGCTACCAGAACAATTCAACTTAACAGCCGATGACAGAAAATTTATGTTGAAGTATATGTCGCAATTGCCGACAGAATCAACATCGCCGCCGTATCAAAATGATACGAGTATGCACGATAATTTTTGCAAATTCTTAATGTTTGGCGCAGATAAAAATCCGATACCGAGTAATATTCGCATTTTTAATAAAATTGGCGAGGCGTATGGATTTTTAACCGACAATGCGTACATCGTTGATTTTGAAAAGGGAGTAGAGTTTATGCTCAGTGCAACTATTTATTGCAACGAAGATGAAATTTTCAACGACGACAAATACGAAACTGAAACAATCGGATTACCTTTTTTAACCGAACTCGGCAAAACTATTTACGATTACGAGTGCGCGCGAAAACGTAAACTTCAACCTAATTTGGGTGAATTTAAGTTGAGTTACGATGGAAAAAAGAATTGAGCGATGAAGAATGATTGGTGAGTTATGAGTAATTTGTTCTCATAACTCACCAATCATAAAACCTACCAATTAATTGTGTTTACCAAGCGCATCTGGGGATTATTCATTTTATTGAGCGTTAGCATTTCATAAAATGAAGTTGCAAACTCTGAATGAGTGCTTTTATCAAATGCTTTTATAGCAGCTAAACCGTCGTCAGACGATTTATTTTTAGTGTATTTTTCAATAATTTGATTGAGAGGATCTTTAAGTTTTGGGTATTCAGCGCGTTTAAAAGATTTTAATCCCGCTTTTGTAGCTGCAGCATTGATAGCAGTTTCTAAATTACCCGTTCTATCCACCAAACCCATTTCAATGGCTTGCGGCATTGACCAAACACGACCTTGCGCCACGGCATGAATTTGATCGCGCGATTTTTTTCTGCACACCGCTACCCTATTTAAAAACTTTTCGTAAACAGAATCGGTGCTTTGCTGCAAAAGTTTTCCTTCATCATCATTAATATTGTACCAAAGATTAATTCCTGCGGCATATTTACCCGTTTTAACCGTATCGAAACTTACGCCGAGTTTAGTTTTCAAAGCATTTTGTAAACCTGGAATGACACTGAAAACACCAATAGAACCTGTAATAGTATTGGGTTCAGCAAAAATTGAATCGGAAGCCATCGCGATATAGTAACCACCAGAAGCAGCAACATCACCAAAAGATGAAACAATTACTTTACCTTCTTGACGTGCAAGCGTAAGTTCGTGCCAAATAACATCACTCGCAAAAGCTGAACCTCCACCCGAATTTATACGCAAGACAATAGCTTTAACTGTTGCATCGGTGCGTAATTTGCGAATAATTTTTGCATACCGATTACCTTCAATTTCGCCATTTTTTACTGATTCGGCATCGCCTTCAACAATGCTACCTTCCGCGTAAATTACGGCAATTTTATCTTTCGAGTCGGATGAACTCGGCGAAAAAGAATTTGTATAATCTTCTAAAGAAACAACTCTCACCTTATCTGTTGCTTTTAATCCAGTTTTTGCACGCAAAGTTTGAAGCACTTCATCATAATAAGCAAGTTTATCAACCATTTTAGTATTAAGTGCATCGAGCGCAGTTCTGCAAGCATAAGTATTTGCGTAATTTTGCAGCGTACTAACGGGAATTGAACGCGCATTTGATACATCCGTCAAAAAATTATTGTAAATGGTGCTGATGTAAGCCCGCGTTTGCAATTTATTCTGGTCGCTCATTTTGTCTAACCTTAACGATTCAGTCGCACTTTTAAACTGACCTGCGTAATAAATTTGCCATTTTATGCCAATGCGATCGGATAAATCTTTGAAGAAAGGAATTTGTGAAGCAAAACCTTTCCAATCAATCGCACCGTTAGGATTTAAAAAAATACTATCTGCTGTTGAAGCGATATAATACGCACCTTGCGAATAACTATCGGCATAAGCGTAAATAAATTTCCCGCGTTTTCTAAAACTCATGAGCGCGTTGTGTAATGCTTCAATTTGTGTTAAACCTTGCGATATGCCAGACAACTGAATAAATATTCCTTTTATTTTAGCATCATTACCTGCGCGTTCGATGCTACTAATTGCATTATGAATGGAAGGAAGTTTATCTTTGTTGAATAATTCGGCAACGGAAGATTCGACATTGTTTGTGAGTTCAGGCAATGTTTTATCTAAAGTGATGCGTAGAATTGTATTATCTTTCACTTCTACAGTTTCGGAATCGCCTTTACTTGCTAAAGTACCGATTCCAATGCTGAAAATAAAAATTAGAGCAAAAATGGCTAAGGTTACCCCCAAACAAGAAGCGAACATGAATTTAAAAAACTGTCCCATATTTGTGTAAATTAAAAATCTATAAGTTATAGTAAAATAAAAGCTAAAGATAACAAAATTATGAAAAAAACAGTAATTATTGGTGCTACCGAAAATCAAGAAAGAAAATCTTTTACGGCTTTTAAAAAATTAAAAGCGCATAATGAAGAAATTGTTCTCATTGGAAATAAAAAAGGCTTTATTGATGGCATAGAAATTCAAATAGGATTTCCTGAAATTGAAAACGTACACACAGTAACGATGTATATTTCTGAAAAACACCAAACTGAATACGCGCAATATATCGTCAGTTTAAAACCTGAGCGCGTTATTTTTAATCCGGGTTCAGAAAATGCGGACTTAGAATTATACCTAAAAGAAAACGGTATATATTCTGAAAGAGAATGCACACTTGTAAAACTTTCTTTAGGAATTTATTAAAATAAAGATGCCTCGATTAACTTTCGTTTATCGAGGCATCTTTTTGTGAAGCAACAAATAATACTTTGTTACTTATTCCCTATTCCTTATTTAGTAACCTGCTTTTTTGTTACCTTTATAAGATTTAGATTTTAACTCACGAGCAGGCGCAGCCATTTCTGTTTCAGTTTTAGCAACATGAAACTCTACACGGCGGTTCATGTAACTACCTGAATTAGTTGGAACAAGCGCATTATTTTCACCTTCGTAGTTCAACACTAAACTGTTGCGGTCAACACCAAAACGTTTAACCAAAATATCAACAGCAGCCAAAGCGCGACGATAAGATAAACCTTGGTTATAACCATCCGTTGCAAGTCTATCAGTGAAACCATTTACCAAAATTTTGATTGATGGATTGTTTTTGATAACACCCGCTACAGCAGAGATATTTCCGAGTTCAGAATCTTTTACTTTTGAACTGTTCAAGTCGAAGTGAATCATAGGTAAAAACCAATCCGCTAAACTCGGTCCAGATTTTACATTAGGTTCAAAAGCAGATTTAAACTTAGCTAATTTTTCGTCAACAATTCTGTTAACGTCAGGCTCAGTTAAATATGCTGGTTTAGGAACTAAAGCAACACCGTTAGCATCAACTTTATATCCTGGAGGCGAAAAAGGCTCTTTGTCTTTGTAATCAGGAATGCCGTCACCATCGCTATCTAAGGCAACACCACGTGTATCAACGCGCGCACCAGCAGGCGTATTAGGTTCTTGGTCGAACATATCTATAACACCATCGCCATCTGTATCAGTTGGGTCAAACTTAGGGCGTTTTTCTAATTCAGCAACGCGTGCATTCATTTCATCAGCTGGTCCAGTCCACCATAAAGGTAAAGTTTTTGAACCCATTGCAGCAGCACCAGCCACTTTAGCACCAGTTGCAGCCGCGCCACCACCCACGTTAAAGTTTAAACGCACATTAGCAAAAGATAAAAAATTTCTGATTCTATACTCGTAACCATCCAGATTAAAAGCGCGTTTTCCAAATACTGTTGAAATTTGCTCTTCTAAAGCGATATTAAATTTATCGCTTACTCTGAATGCAACACCAGCACCACCTTGTGCTTGTGCAGCGTAGTTGCCAATGTTTCTACCTTGAATAGTTAAATCTTGGCTGCCAATTGTTTCTCCGGTGTTGTGCACAACATTGTTACCAGGAGTAATACTTGTTACATTAACAGTAGTATTTACATAACCAAAACCAACTCCACCAAACACATAAGGCGAAATTTTACGGACGCCTGCATCCCAACGACCGTTGTTTAAAGCAATGACAACGTCAACTAAACCATTTACTAAAGTTGAATTAGACTTGTTAAAGTTGCGCGCGTCATTCAACTGCCCATTTTTAGTAACATCGCCAGCATAAGGAAATGTAGTTCCATCAGGTGTTACGGCACCTGGAAATAAACCTTGAACGCCTAATCGCAATGAAAAAGTGTGATCTAACGCTTTGCGTACATGAATACCAATACCTGGTGCAAATTGGGTATTTAAATTACTAACAAGATTGACAACACCTAAATCAACGCCAAATTCAAATTGGTCATTAGGTGAAAATAATCCATAAGTAGGAGCAGATGTAGTCGATACATCCTGCATTTTCGAATCTGTGGCTTTCATATCCTTGTTTTGGGCAGTAACTGTACCAAACACAACAAATGAAACCAAGGCAGAGAAATAAAATTTCCGGAACATAGGTTGAAACTTTGATGAAATAGTAATTAAATAAGTTGATTTTAAATCGAAAATTTTTTAAATTTCCGATAATATTTTAATGTTGAGCAAAATTAATAAAAAAAAATTCAGAGTGCACAATTTTTTTTGAATTTAATGAAAAGTAATGTTTTTTTTTTGAATTTAATGAAAAGTAATGTTTTTTTTTGAAAATCTAAACTTTAAGACAATTTGCTTTGAATAAAGTCACAAAACATTTGAATTATGATACGAAATGTATGAAAAAAAGTTTTTGTAAGCGCAATAAAAGTTAGTAAATAAAAATTCATGCAAGCGTAATCGTTAATTATTTATTAAAATACATTAAACTATGCCACATTGTATTAAATTTGTGCTTTATAATAATGGGGCTGACCGGAATTGACGGGAAAGTGAACTATTTAGTAAGCATGCCGTGTAATGAGTCATATTCACGCAAAAAATTTGATTCAAACTATAGCTGGCAACTTCAATTATGCCATTGCAGCCTAATTCAAAGAATTAGTTTGCTTTAACACTAAGTGCCGCTCAGAAATGGGCTTACAAGTCGCCTGAACTTGTTGGTAACGGTGTTTCACAAAAAAATCAGGATAGTTGTATAAGTTCTCGGCAATACAGCGAAATTCAGAGATAAGGTAATAGTTTGGGTTTGATGATTTCCTACCTGTTACTCGAAAATTTAATAATTGTATAAGCATGTAGAAAGCTTTGTGGTGCTTTGTTCGGACGGGAGTTCGATTCTCCCCAGCTCCACTATAGTTGGTTAAGTAATTTAGTGTTTTAGATTTTTATTTTTTTAACAATTAAATGCAGAAAAATGGGATTAGGTGATTTATTAAAAAAAGCTGGTGATATGGTTCACGATTTGAAACATACCATCGAAGAAAAAACTGGCGTTGATTTAGATGCGATGCAAGAAAATGCTATGCACAAATTAGATGACGCTAAACACGCCGTTGCGGATAAATTTGCGGATGCGCAACACGCAGTCAGTGGTGCAATCAATAACCCAAGTGGTGTTGTGGATGCTGCTAAAGAAAAATTTGCAGAAGTACAACACGCAGCAACAGACGCTATCGCTCATCCGGGGCATTTAGTGGATGAAGCTAAAAGCAAACTTGCTGATGCTGAAAATACTATTCAGCATAAAGTTGAAAATTTAACTGGTAATCACGATGCTGGCACTCCAGCTTAATTTTTTACGCTAGAGTATAAAAGACCTTCTATTTAAAACTGAAAAAAGTTTTTTAGAAGGTTTTTTTATTTTGAGCATCGAACTAAACTCAATTATGGGAATATTTCATCGTAATTTTTTTCAAATTTTTTTCAAATGGTGATTGAACTGCCTAAACTCGATTACAAAACTGAGTTAAAAAAAGATGAACTCAGAGATTTATACTATAAAATTCTTTATCCGAGATTGATTGAAGAAAAAATGCTTCTGTTAATTCGTCAAGGCAAAGTGAGCAAATGGTTTTCTGGCATTGGTCAAGAAGGAATTTCTGTAGGTTGCGCAGCAGCTTTACATCCCGATGAATTTATTTTTACGATGCACCGCAATTTAGGCGTTTTCACAACACGCGAAGTACCACTTTTTAATTTATTTGCACAATGGCAAGGTAAAGCTGAAGGTTTCACCAAAGGAAGAGATCGTTCATTTCATTTCGGAAGTTTAGAGCATCATATTGTCGGTATGATTTCTCATCTCGGTCCGCAACTTTCTTTAGCTAATGGCGTGGCTTTGGCGCACGTATTAAAAAATGAAAAAAAAGTTTCGTTAGCATTCACGGGCGAAGGTGCAACATCGCAAGGCGAATTTCACGAAGCGTTAAACGTTGCTGCGGTTTGGAAACTTCCCGTTATTTTTGTCATTGAGAACAACAGATATGGGTTATCAACGCCGCTGAACGAACAATATGCGTGTAATGATTTAATTGACCGCGCACAGGGTTACGGAATGCGTGGTTATAAATTAGATGGAAATAATATTTTAGAAGTCTATGAAACAATTAAAAAATTCGCGGGAGAAATTCGCGAAAATCCTGAACCTATTCTCATTGAGTGTAAAACTTTTCGTGTGCGCGGACACGAAGAAGCATCGGGTACAAAATATGTTCCGAGCGATTTACAAAAAGCATGGTCGGAAAAAGATCCCGTCGAAAATTTTGAAAACTATCTTCTTGAAAAAAATATTATTACGCTGGCTGAGGTTTCTGAAATTCGCGAACAATATAAAAAAGAAATTGAGCGAGACACGCATCGCGCTTTTGCATTGCCTAGTGTTGAAGCGAATGAAGCGAATGAATTGAATGACGTTTATTTTCAAACCTCACAAACTATTAATGAACCTGATTTTCAAAACACCTCTGAAAAACGATTTATTGATGCCATTCAAAATGGATTAGATTTAGCGATGCAACGTTTTCCGGAACTTATTTTAATGGGTCAAGATATCGCAGAATACGGCGGTGTTTTTAAAGTAACTGAAGGATTTGTAAAAAAATTTGGTAAAGAACGCGTACGCAACACACCACTTTGCGAAAGTGCAATTGTTGGTGCTGCGCTCGGTTTAAGTATCGGCAATATGCGTGCGATGGTTGAAATGCAATTCGCAGATTTTGTAACGTGCGGTTTTAATCAAATAGTTAATAATTTAGCGAAATTGAATTACCGTTGGGCAAAAAATGCAAACGTCGTTATCCGGATGCCGACCGGTGGTGGCATTGCTGCCGGTCCGTTTCATTCGCAAAGTAATGAGGCATGGTTTACGCACGTACCAGGTTTAAAAATTGTTTATCCTTCCAATCCGTTTGATGCCAAAGGACTATTACTTCAAAGTTTTGAAGACGGTAATCCTGTTTTGTTTTTTGAACACAAAGCTTTGTATCGTTCAATATCAGAAAATATCCCTGATAATTATTACACTATTCCGTTTGGCAGAGCCCGCATTGTTGAAAATGGAACGCAAGTAAGTATTATAACGTATGGAATGGGTGTGCATTGGGCAAAAAATGCCGTAACAGCATTAAATATCTCGGCGGATGTTATAGATTTGCGCACTTTGGTACCACTTGACTACGAAACCATTACAGAAAGTGTAAAAAAAACAAATCGCGCATTAATTTTGCACGAAGACACGCTTTTCGGTGGCATCGGTGGCGAAATATCGGCTTGGATAAACGAAAACTTATTCGAACACTTAGACGCACCCGTTTTACGCGTGGCTTCGCTCGATACGCCGATTCCGTTTTCGACTAATTTAGAAAAATTATTTTTACCAATAGAACGCCTCAATAAAGCATTACTGCAAATTTGTGCGTATTAATTTTATTAAATTTTAAGTTTTTATGATTGAAGTTAAAAACCTGATTGCCGTGAGTGGTGTAGGTGGCGTTCTGAAAATTGTTGTCGCTCGAAAAGATGGCGTCATAGCAGAAGACGTCACAAATGGATCAAAAAATTATTATCCGCAGCGTTCGCATACTTTTTCGCCTTTTGAAGCTATTTCGGTTTACACAACCACTGAAACAGTATCCTTGGCGGAAGTTTTTGCTTTGATGTTAGATAAACAGGAAGCTACAACCATTCCGTCCGAAAAATCGGACAATAAAACATTGCGCGCTTACTTCTATGAAATTTTACCTGAACACGATACTGATAAGGTACATATTTCCGATATAAAAAAAATAATCAAGTGGTTTAATTTTATGAAAACAAACGATTTATTGAAAGAAAAAGTGGCAGAAACGGAAACTCAAACAGAAGCAAAAGACGAAGCAATCACTGAACCAGTTGTCACAGAAGTAGTAGAAGTTATTGAAAAAGAAAGCCTTATTGAACCCACTAACACCTTGATTAAAGAAGCCATTGAAGAAAAAAAACTTTAGAGGCTATTTTACAGAAAATAAAATAAATGTTTTGAAAGCGATTGAGTGCTGCACGTTCAATAAACAAAAGTAAGGGTTCGTTTTTGAACTTTAGAACTTAAATCTGTCAACTAAATTATGTACGCCGGAAAAAAAATTGTTGTTGTGATGCCAGCTTATAACGCATCGCTCACGTTAGAAAAAACGTATAAAGAGATTCCTTTCGATATAGTGGATGAGGTTATACTTTGTGACGATGCGAGTCGCGACGATACTTCCGCTAAAGCGCGTGCGCTCGGTATTCAACACGTTTTGGTGCACGAAAAAAATAAAGGTTACGGTGGTAATCAGAAATCGTTGTATAATAAAGCACTTGAAATTAATGCGGACATCATTATAATGCTGCATCCCGATTATCAATATACGCCAAAATTAATTCCTGCCATGGTCAATCTCATCGGCGACGATTTATATCCTGTCGTTTTGGGTTCGCGCATTCTCGGTAAGGGCGCATTAAAAGGTGGTATGCCGATTTGGAAATACATCGCAAATCGCGCACTGACGATGACACAAAATTTACTAGTTAACTATAAACTTTCCGAGTATCACACAGGTTATCGCTCTTTTTCGGCAGATGTTTTGCGCGGCATCAACTTTAACCAAAACTCTGACGATTTTGTGTTCGATAACGAAATGCTCTCGCAAATTATTTATGCCGGTTTCGATATTGCCGAAGTCACTTGTCCGACAAAATATTTTAAAGAAGCCTCCTCTATTAATTTAAAACGCAGCACCATTTATGGTTTAGGCGTGTTGCGCGTTTCGTGGGGACATTT